>NZ_LVJR01000020.1 GCF_001617365.1 Rhodanobacter sp. FW104-R8 | reverse complement strand
GGTCCAGGGGGTATACTCCCTACGCTGTATGGGCCTCGGTAACCGGTAGAGGGACGCCCTCAACCACCTTGCCGTGAAGCCGGCGAGATTGCTCGGAACCTGTTGACGGTCACCTTTGCAGAGGTGACTTTCAACTCCGAACCAACCTCACCAGCGGTTGCCTACCTGACGCCTCAACTCAAGCCTGTTTCGCGACGGGAAACTTGAGTTGGGGCGTTGCTTTTTCTGGGCTACTCGCGGCGGCGGGCATCAACGAGCAGCCACGCTCTAATGTCATGAGTCATCTCCATTTTCTGCGGGTGCCTCGTCGGCCATCGTGTCGCGGTAGTTCTTGAGGATGAACTCCGTCATCCTGATTACGTTCTCCCACTGCTTTGCAGTCATGTGCCCCGGCAGATAAATAACGCCGTCCTGGCCGCCGAAAATCGGAATCGGAATCGCCACCATTTTTTCCCTCGGCGGCTTGGGCTTAGTCGCGTCTTGGACACCAGCACCGGGCGGAAGTGTCGGAGGCTGCGCGCCTGCTGGCGACTTAGATTTGCGCTTACTACCGCCGTTTGAGGGGGCGGCTGGAGCCTTCGCATGCGGACTGACGGTAATGCCCGCATCCTTGGCTGCAGATAGGAAGAAGCTGATCGATTTTGAGAGAGTGGATCCGCTGATCTCGTACTCGCGAAACTTGTCAGCAAGCATGTTCGTCGTCGCGCTGCCGAGAGCAAACGTGCCATCGGTAACCGCACTGTATGAGCTGCGAACCATGTCAGCAAACAATGACTTCGCGGCTTCCTCGTCGGCACTAACGTACTTGCGCAGAAGCGCAGTAGGTGCACCACTTTCATCCGTAAGTCTGAACCACTTCAGCGTGAAGATAAGTGCGGACTGTTCGGAGCCTGATCGCCTGCTTAGGAAGCTGCGATCAATGACCCCAGGCATCACGTCATGACTACGCAACTCGTCGATCAAGCCGGTGAAGCTCCGATAAGTAGAGTACGGCGGTTTGATGGTCTTTTCGCTCATGACGTCAGTCCTTCCTCTTGCGAGAGTGGCACGTTAAGACGCATAGTTACATGACACGAAGAAGAGTGCAAGCGATCCTGCACATAAAAATGTTACAAGATTGTTATTTGTGTATGAACAGTATAGATTTTGCATGTAAATATATTTATGTATCAATATGTTGCATTGATATGTTTCGAAAATTGTGATGCACTATCTGCGGCGTAACATGGTTTGAAGAGAGATATTTTTCCTTCCTGCGTGGCGCCAAACCTCTGTCTCTTGAGGTGGGACTGTCCCAGCTTTCTTGCTCAGTGTGCCGCGAAGCCAATACCCGGAAAGGTGCCGAGGGGTTTAGGAGCAGCAGCAATCGCTTTAGGTGTTATCGCAGCGAATTCCGCCTAGTGGCGGATTCAATGCGTGGCAGATGCGGAAACGGCTCGGTGATTTTGCGGCGCTTGGTAAGCGTGCTGCGACTCGAACACCAGCGGATTGTTGGGATCGCCAGCGGGGTGCAACGGACGGTTGGATTGGCTCTTCGAGAGCGCGCGGGATGCGCGCTGCTTTTGTCGGGTCCCCCTGGGCGGCGGTGAGGCGGGGCGATCAGGCCGCACAGCGGGCATCGGCAGGGGCAACGCCTTTTCGCCCGGGCAGGAGTCCGGTCGAAAAGCCCGGTCCCGCCTCACGGACTTGCCGGGCAGGAGCCCGGCGAGCGCAGCCCCGGGGGGGGCCTCTCTTTTGGTTCCTTTTCTCTGGCCACGCAGAGAACAAGGAACTCGGGCGCCGCCCCGCCAGGCGCACGAAATCGCTCTGATCCCCACGGCTGCGCAAGTGCAGATACTGGCGGCAACGGCGCGAGCCGCGTCAACAAGAACGTCACCGCTGGCAGCGCGGGCACCAGAACGTGGAGCGCTGCCCCAGCGTGACCTGCCTGATCGGCGTGCCGCAGGCGTGGCACGGTTCGCCCGCGCGGCCGTAGACCATCAGCTCGCGGAAGAAGTAGCCGGGCGCGCCGTCTGGGTTGAGGAAGTCGCGCAGAGTGGTGCCGCCGCGCTCGATCGCCCAGGCCAGCAGGCGTTTGACCTCGGCGGCGAGCCGCGCGTAGCGTGCCCGCGAGACGCTGCCGGCCGGCTTGCGCGGGTCGATGCCGGCGCGGAACAGCGCCTCGCTCGCGTAGATGTTGCCCACGCCGACGACGACGGCGTTGTCCATCAGGAACAATTTCACTGCCGCCGTGCGGCCGCGCGAGAGATGCCACAGCAGGTCGCCGTCGAAGGCGTCAGTCAGCGGCTCCGGACCGAGCTTCGCCAGCAGTTCATGCGTCTCGCCGGGCGGCTGCCACAGCAGGCAGCCGAAGCGGCGCGGGTCGGTGAAGCGCAGGATGCGCGGCGCCTGCTCCGGGGTGCGCTCCAGCGCGATGTCGACGTGGTCGTGCTTGCCGATCGGCGCGTCCGGCGGCAGCACGCGCAGCACGCCGGACATGCCCAGGTGCAGCAGCGCGCTGCCGGCCGCGGTGTGTAGCAGCAGGTATTTCGCGCGCCGCTCCACCGCGTCGATGCGCTGGCCGGGCAGCCGTTCGCTGATCTCCGGCGGAATCGGCCAGCGCAGGTCGGGCCGGCGCAGGATCACGCCGGTGACGCGGCACCCGATCACGTACGGCGCGATGCCGCGGCGGGTGGTCTCGACTTCGGGCAGCTCGGGCACGGCGCTCAGTGCAGCTCGGTGGTGGAGGTGGCCGGCGAGCGCGGCATGTAGCGGGTCGACACCAGCGCGATGCGCCGGCCCACGCGCACGTAATGTTGCGGCCCGGTGACCGAGCCCTCGCCGAATTCCAGCGTCTGCCCGTCCAGCACCAGCGATGCCCGCGGCGGCGCCAGGCCGATCTTCGCTGGATCGAAATCGCCGGCCGGGCGCCAGCTCAGCACGGGTGCGGCGGCGGTGCCGGCGAGGTCGTTGAGGCGGGCATCGTTGGCGCGTTGCGGCGTGCCGTCGAGGCGCCACCAGTGGCCGTCACGCTTTTCATAGTGCTGGGCCGGCGCATCGGGCAGGGTGAGCGCGACGTGCGTGATGGCGGCCGGATCGAGCGCGGTGAGGTTGCCGGTGGCGTGGCGGGCATCGCGTTGCCACTGCCAGGACGCCAGCGCCAGCAGCGCCATCGCGGCGAGCAGCAGGAACAGGCGCTGGCGGGTGGCGCGCTTCATCGCTCAGCGCCGCCGCCGGCGCCACGCGATCAGGCCACCGGCCAGCAGCAGCAACAACGGCAGCACGACCAGGAAGCCGAGGCTCAGCGCGTTCAAGCCGGCTTGCGAGATTTCCAGCAGCCGGTCCGGCGCGCCGCGCGGCGGCAACTGGACCAGCTTGTCGTCGCCCAGCAGCCAGTCGAACACGCGCTCGCCCAGCGCGCGGTTGCCGCCGTTGCCGAGGAAGGTGTTGGAGAGGAAGTCGCCGTCGCCGATCACCACCGCGCGCTGTTCGCTCTTGTCCGGGCTGGGCGACAGCCGGCTCAGCGCGAAGCCGAAGTCCAGCGGCCCCTTCAGCTCGCCGGCATCGGCGTCGTAGCGGATCTCCGAGGGCTTGCTGTTGTCGATCGGCCGGAACTCGGTCCAGCTCTGCGCGCCGGAGCGCAGGAACGGCTTGACCGCCCAGCCGCCCTGCGCCAGTTGCGCCAGCGCGGAGGCTTGCGGGAACAGCGTGGTCAGGTTGAAGCCGCGGGTGATCGCCTGCGCCGGGTAGTCGCCCAGCGCGATCAGGCGCGGGTCGTGCAGGCCGAGCGCGGCCCCGGAACCGTCGACCAGCACGCCGGGCAGCATGCGCACGCCGAGCGCGGCAGCGAGTGGGCCGAGGCCGAGGTCGTCGTTTGCCGGCTCGGTCAGCCACAGCAGGTTGCCGCCGTTCTGCACGTAGCCGACCAGTGCCTGCACCGCGCCCGGCGGCAGCGCCAGGGTCGGGCTGGCCAGCACCACCAGGTCGGTGTGTTCGGGCACCGCGGGCACTTGCGCGAAGTTCAGCGGCACCGCGCGCATGCCGCGCGCTTCCAGCTGCGCCATGAAGGTGCCGAGGTCGGCATTGGCCTGGCCGTCGGCGCGGCGCTCGCCGTCGCCGGTGACGAAGGCCACGATGCGGTCGCTGCCGCGCAGCAGCCGTTCCAGCGCGTTGGTGAGGCTGCGCTCGGACAACTCGTCCAGTCGCTGCTCGCGATCCTTGTAGTGCAGGATCAGCGCGCCATCGACGGTGATGCCCAGCTCGCGCATCTTCGCCGGGTCCAGCTGCGGGTCGACGAAGCGCAGGCCGAGGTCGGGTTTCACCGCCTGGTAGCGCTGCAGGAAACCGGCCACGGTCCGGCGCAGGTCGCCCTGCGGGTTCGCGTAGCTGACGATTTCCACCGGGCCGTCGAACCTGGCCAGCACGGCGCGGCTTTCCGCCGACAGGCTGGTGCGGCCGTTGGCGGTCCAGTCGGCCTGGTGCGCGTAGCGCGTGCTGAGGTAGCCGGCCGCGCCGGCTGCCAGCACCAGCAGCAGCGCGAACAACCAGCCGTCCAGACGCCTGAACAGGTTGCGCATCAGCCACGCTCCTTGTCGGCATCGAGCCGGCGTGCGGCCAGCGCCAGCGCCAGCGCGATCAGCAGCACGAACCACACGATGTCGGTGCTCGAGACCAGGCCGCGCAGCATCGGCTGCAGGTGCGTGCTCATCGCCAGCCAGTTGATCGCGCCGCCGTTGACGCCGGCCATCTGCGCGCCCAGGTTCACGCCCCACAGCGCCAGCGCGACCACCAGCGCGGCGGCAGCGGCCAGCGCCGGGTGCGAGGCGAAGCTCGAGCAGGCCACGCCGATCGCGGCCAGCGCGGCCAGCATCAGCGCCAGCCCCAGCGTGGCGGCGGCCAGCTTGCCCCAGTCGAAGTGCGTGGCGTGCATCAGCGCCAGCGGCATCGCCAGGGTCAGCGCCAGCCACAGCAGCAGCCAGCCCAGCACCCCCAGGTACTTGCCCAGCACGATGCGCCAGGCCGGCACGCCGGCGGCGAACAGCAGCGGCAGGGTACCGTTGCGGCGCTCGCCGGCGAGCGCCGACATGCACAGCAACGGCACCACCAGGAACGCCAGCTGGGCCAGCTGGGCCAGCAGCGGCACGCCGACCAGGTCGATGAAGCCGGGGCCGTCCGGCAGCGCGGCGCGCTGGATCTGCCCGGCGAGGAAACCGCCCAGCAGCAGGGTGAAGTTCCACGCCAGCCAGGCCAGGGTGAGCGCGGCGAGTACCCAGGCCAGCGGGCGCACCAGCAGCCGGCGCCATTCCAGCCGCGTCACGGCGAGGGTGTTCACGAAAGCGTGGCTCATGCGGCGCGCGCCGGTTCGGTGCCGCCGTTCATCGCGATCCCGAAGAAGGTTTTTTCCAGCGCCGCGTGGTCGTCGGCGCGCACCGGGCCGTCGTGGCGCAGCGTGCCCTCGTGCAGGATCGCCACGCGGTCGCACACGGCCGTGACTTCGGCCAGCAGGTGGGTGGACAGGATCACCGCGGTGCCGGCGGCGGCCTGCTCGCGGATCAACGCGCGCAGCGCGGCCACCTGCACCGGATCGAGCGCGTTGGCCGGCTCGTCCAGCACCAGCAGCGCGGGGCGGTGCAGCAGCGCGCAGGCCAGGCCGAGGCGCTGGCGCTGGCCTTGCGACAGCACGCCGGCCAGGCGCCGTGCCAGCGGCTGCAGCTCCAGCCGCTCGATGATCGCGGTGCGCGCCTGGCGCAGCGCGGCGCCGCCCATGCCGCGCAGGCGGCCGTGCGCGTCGAGATGCTCCTCGACGCTGAGTTCGGCCCAGACCGGCGCGCGTTCCGGCAGCCAGCCGATCTGCGTGCGGGCCAGTACCGGGTGCTCCAGGAAATCCTCGCCGTTCAGCTCGATGCCGCCGCTGTCGGGCCTGAGCGCGCCGGCGATCATCGACAAGGTGGTGGATTTGCCGGCGCCGTTCACGCCCAGCAAGCCCATCACCTGGCCGGCTTGCAGCTGCAGGCTGAGGTCCTGCACGGCGACGCGGCCGGCGCGGCGGCGGCTGAGCCGGTGCAGTCGCAGGACGGTGCGGGGTGAATCGGAAATGCGTGAGGTCATTGCGTGATTGTCACGGCGCCCCCATCGTTAGACAACAGGCGCAGGCTGCGGGCGCGAATAACGTCGCTTTAGCGCCCCGCTCTTGACCGGCTGCTATCATCCGTGGTTTGCCGTGCTGGCGGGTATGGAAACCCCCGATCTACACTGCCCCATCCCTCACCCGGTGCCTTCCATGCTCGACGCCGTACTCAATTTCCTGAACGACGGTTTTACCGGCGCAAGCTGGGGCCAGATGCTGGTCTACATGCTGATCGTGACCCAGCTCACCATCTTCACGGTGACGCTGTACCTGCACCGCAGCCAGACCCATCGCGGCGTGGACTTCCACCCGGCGCTGGCGCATTTCTTCCGTTTCTGGGGCTGGCTGACCACCGGCATGGTCACCCGCGAGTGGGTGGCGGTGCATCGCAAGCACCACGCCAAGGTCGAGACCGAGGAAGACCCGCACAGCCCGATGATCTACGGCATCAAGAAGGTGTTCTGGGACGGCGTCTCGCTGTACCGCGATGCCTGCGAGTCGAAGCAGGACATGGAGCAGTACGGCCGCGGCACCCCGGACGACTGGGTCGAGCACAAGGTTTACGGCGCGCATCCGTACTGGGGCCCGGCCCTGATGCTGCTGATCGACCTGGCCCTGTTCGGCGTGATCGGCGCCGCGCTGTGGGCCGTGCAGATGGTCTGGATCCCGTTCTGGGCCGCCGGCTTCGTCAACGGCATCGGCCACTGGGCCGGCTACCGCAACTTCGAGAGCGCCGACACCGCGCGCAACCTGATCCCATGGGGTTTCTGGATCGGCGGCGAGGAGCTGCACAACAACCACCACGCGTTCCCCAGCTCGGCCAAGTTCGCGCTGCGCAAGTGGGAGTTCGACATCGGCTGGGCGGCGATCTGCGGCCTGCGCGCGCTGGGCCTGGCCAAGGTGCTGCGCGTGGCGCCGTCGCTGGACGTGCGCCCGAACGTGCGCCTGCCCGATGCGGATACGCTGAGGGCCGTGCTCACCCATCGCTTCCAGGCGATGACCGACTACTACCGCGGCGTGATCCTGCCGACCATCAGCGACGAGGCGCAGCACGCCGGCGAGAGCATCAAGTCGATGCCGCGCCGCATGCGCCTGGCGCTGGCCGACGGCGGCCGCTGGCTCGACAACGAAGGCCGCGACCGCATGCAGGCCGTGCTTGCGCGGCGCCCGACGCTGAAGACCGTGTGCGACTTCCGCAGCCGCCTTGCGGCGTTGATGGAACAGCGTGGTGCCGAGCAGGCGCTGAAGGGCCTGCAGCAGTGGATCCACGAAGCCGAGGAAAGCGGCATCCGCGCCCTGCAGGAGTTCGCGCAACGGCTCAAGGGCTACAGCGTCGCGACGGCCTGATTCGTCCGGCGGCACGACGGTTCGACAAAACCCGCCTTCGTGGCGGGTTTTGTTTATTTGGGTCTGCGGGGAGACCCGAATAATCTCCGAACTTCGTCATTCCGGCGAAGGCCGGAGGAGCTTTTCAACGGCGGAGCTGGTCATCCATCGGGCCTTGCGCAAAAGCAACATGGATGACCAGGTTCGCCATGGCGCGTCGGTCAGGCCATTCCATTCGAGCAAAAGAAAACCCGCCACGAGGGCGGGTTTTCCTGGAGGTATCAGTCTCGCTGTTGCAGAAGCAGAGGTGATCCCGGCCTGCGCCGGGATGACGTTCTGGCAAAGGCGTACGCGCTACGCGCGGACGCGCCAGAATGTCACTTGATCTTGCCTTCCTTGTAGATCACGTGCTTGCGCACGACCGGATCGTACTTCTTGAACTCGAACTTTTCCGGCGTGTTCTTCTTGTTCTTCTGCGTAGTGTAGAAGTGGCCGGTGCCGGCCGAGGAGATCATGCGGATCTTGTCTTGCGATTTGTTAGCCATGGCTCAATCCTCAGACCTTTTCGCCGCGGGCGCGCATCTCGGCAATCACGGCCTCGATGCCATTCTTGTCGATCGTGCGCAGGGCGTTGTTGGAAACGCGCAGCTTGATCCAGCGGTTCTCGCTGGGCACCCAGAAGCGACGCTCATGCAGGTTCGGCAACCAGCGGCGACGGGTGCGGTTGTTGGCGTGCGAGACGTTGTTGCCGCTCTGCACACCCTTACCGGTGACTTGACATACACGGGCCATGACGACCTCCGTAATTTTTGGTTGACACCCGTTGGCCAGGGTGAGATCGGCCCAGCGGCGCCATGCGCCACGCGATGCTGGAGTTGTCGCAACGCATGATCGTGGGGTCCGTACCGCGTGGCGGACCGCCCGGAAGCACCGGGTCGACAGAGGCGAGCCGCGTATTCTCGCAGAAAAACAAGGCCGTGCGCAATCCGCCCCGGTCGGCCGGGCGGCTTCCGACGTGCGCGCGGTGGTGTTGTATGGAACAATCGACCTCTTTTATACACGACACCGAAACCCGAGGAACTCCCCGATGGCACAAGAGATCACCAACGACCAGGCCAATGGCCAGGCCAGTCAGCCGCAGCTGGTGATGCAGAAGATCTATGTGAAGGACGTGTCCTTCGAGGCGCCGAATGCGCCGCAGATCTTCCAGGAACTCGACGAGAAGGATCAGCCGCAGGTGCAGCTGAACCTGGGCCAGAAAGCCACCGACCTGGGCAACAACCTGTACGAGGTGGTGCTCAGCCTCACCCTGACCTGCACGGTCGGCCAGCGCACCGCCTACCTGGCCGAGGTGGAACAGGCCGGCCTGTTCGGCATTGCCGGTTTCAGCGAGGCGGACCATGCCGGGATCATCGGCAGCTACTGCCCCAACCTGCTGTTCCCGTATGCCCGCCAGGTGATTTCCTCGCTTGTGCTGGAGGGCGGCTTCCCGCCGTTCCTGCTGCAGCCGATCAACTTCGATGCGCTGTTCGCCGAGCAGCAGCGCCGCGCGATGGGTGGCGACAACGCCCCGGCCATGCTCAACAGCTGAGCCGCGTGCATGGCTGAAAACCCGAAGCTGACCATCCTCGGAGCCGGCTCCTGGGGCACCGCGCTGGCGGCGCTGACCGCGCGCAACGGCGTCCCGACCACGCTGTGGGGGCGTGACCGCGAGGCACTGGCGGTGATGGCGACAAGCCGTCGCAACCGGCGCTACCTGCCGGACACCGAGCTGCCGGCGCAGCTGACCTACGAAGCCGACCTGGCTGCCGCCGTGCGCGGTGCCGGGATCGTGCTGATCGTGGTGCCCAGCCATGCGTTCGCCGCGATGCTGGCCGAGCTGGCCCCGCTGCTGGATGCGGGCACCGCGATCGCCTGGGCGACCAAGGGCTTCGAGCCGGGCACTGGCCGCTTCCTGCACGAACTGGTGGCCGAACGGCTGCCCGGTCGCGCCGCGGCGGTGGTTACCGGCCCGTCGTTCGCGAAGGAAGTCGCCGCCGGCCTGCCCAGCGCGGTCACCGTGCATTCGGACGACGCGGCGTTTGCGCAGCAGCTGGCCACCTTGCTGCACGCGCCGAACCTGCGCGCGTATTCCGGGGGCGACGTGCTCGGCGCCGAGCTGGGCGGCGCGATGAAGAACGTGCTGGCGGTCGCCACCGGCATCGCCGACGGCATGCAGCTGGGCCTGAACGCCCGCGCCGGCCTGATCACCCGCGGCATGAACGAGATGCTGCGCCTCGGCGTGGCGCTGGGCGCGCGGCCGGAGACGCTGATCGGCCTGTCCGGCCTCGGCGACCTGGTGCTGACCTGCACCGGCGATCTCTCGCGCAACCGCCGGCTCGGCCTGGCGCTGGGCCAGGGCGTGGCGATCGACGAGGCGGTGCGCCGGATCGGCCAGGTGGTGGAAAGCATCCTCACCGCCGACGAGGTGGCGCGGCTGGCCGACAAGCACGGCCTGGACCTGCCGATCAGCGCGGGCGTGCGCGCCGTGCTGCACGGCGAGGTCACCCCGGTCGACGGGCTCAAGGCGCTGATGGCGCGCGAGCAGAAGCCGGAATATCCGCACGGCCTGTTCGGCACCGGCTGACCCCGCCGGCGGCGACGCGATTTGTCGCGCCGGCGACGGTCGCATCCTGCCGCCGCACTGCTAAGCTCAATGTTTTGGTCGTCGCCGCGGACCGCATGCGCATGCAGCAACCGGACGAGAAACAGCACGTCGCCGTCCCGCCATCCGGCGACGACGAAGCCTTGCCGCCGGCCTGGCGGCGGCTGCTGGCCGCGCCGAAGCCGGCGGTGGCCGGCGAGCATGGCGTACTCGGTTTCTTCCTGGAGGTGATGCCGGAAGAGGGCGCCCCGTTTGCCCGGCTGGACGTGGCGCCGGTGCTGCTGGCAGTGGTCGAGCACGGCCGCTATGCGCGGCCGGTGCCGCTGGACAGCCGGCATCTGGCGCAGTCGCCGCTGCAGCCGCACGAGCAGCGCCTGGCCGCGACCATGCTGGGTTTGCCGCAGAACGTGCGCAAGGGCCGCAGCTACGCGCGCCTCGGCGGCCACGTCGGCGATACCCTGCTGGCCGAGATCCTCGATACCGCGCCGTGCTTCCTCGGCGGCCTGGCCGGCCTGCGCCTGTCGCGCGGCAGGTCGCATCCGCTCAACTGGCACTGGCAGCTGGAGCCGGACGGCAGCCAGCGCCTGCTGCCGGTGCTGCCGCACAGCCAGCGCCTGCTGCGCATCGACGGCCTGTGGTACCTGGACGTCGAGCGCGCCACCGTGGGCCGTTTCGACGCCGCGCCCGAGGAAGCGCACTGGCTGGAACTGCCGCCGCTGAAACACGAGCACGGCCGCCGCCTGCGTGGCCGCCTGGCCGGCAGCCGGCTGGCCACGCGGGTACCGCCGCCGCTGGTGTTCGGCGAGGTGCGCCGCTCGGCGCTCGCGCCGAAGCCGGTGCTGATCCTGCACGCGCTGACCCGGCATGCCCGGCTCGCCGCCGGCACGCCGCCGCTGGGCTATGCGCGGCTGGCCTTCGACTACGCCGGCGAACGCCTGCCCGGGCGGGGCGGCGAGCCACTGGTGCGGCGCGTGCGCAACAGCCAGCTGGTCGAGATCATCCGCCGCCGCGCCGAGGAACTCAGCGCGATGGAACGGCTCGAACGCGCCGGGCTCACTCCCGGCGTGGATACCGAGGGCCTGCCGTGGGACGTGGCCGAGACCCTGCCCGACGACGCCTGGCTGTTTCCCGGTACCGGCTATGCCGGCGCGCTGGAGGTCAACACGCCGGCGCGCTGGCTGGCCTTGCGGCCCAAGCTCGAGGCAGAGAACTTCCAGGTCGAGTACGCGCCGAGTTTCCCGTTCGAGGTGCTGGAAGGCCCGGTGCACTGGTACGGCCAGGCGGTGGAGGATGCCGACGACCACGCGTTCGACCTGGAGATCGGCATCGAGCTGGACGGCCAGCGGCACAACCTGCTGCCGGCCGTGGCGCAGGCGCTGGCCGAGCACCAGTTGAACCTCAGCCCCGCGCCGAACGAGCCGGAGGACGCGGTGTGGTACGCGCCGGTCGACGCGCGCCGGCGCGTGCCGGTGCGTCTGAAGGAGTTGCGCGGGCTGCTGGCGCCGTTGGCCGAATACCTGGAGAAGCCGCGCAAGAAACTGCACCTGCCGCGGGTGCAGGCCGGCCGGCTGGAGGAACTCGCCGCGGCGATGCCCGGCGACGGCACGCTGGAGGCGGCCGAACCGCTGCTTGGTTTCGCCGCGCGCCTGCGCGATGCCGCTGAACGCGCCAGCGACGCGGTGCCCGACGGGCTCACCGTGGAGCTGCGGCCCTACCAGCGCGAGGGCCTGCGCTGGCTGAACGCGCTGGCCGAAGCCGGCGTCGGCGGCGTGCTCGCCGACGACATGGGCCTGGGGAAAACGCTGCAGCTGATCACCCATCTCCTGGCGCTGAAGCAGGCCGGCACGCTGACCCAGCCGGCGCTGGTGGTGGTGCCGACCAGCCTGATCCCGAACTGGCAGTCGGAGATCGCGCGCTTCGCGCCGATGCTGCACGTACTGACTCTGCACGGGCCGCAGCGCGCCGAGGAATTCATCCAGCTCGGCGCGCAGGACATCGTGTTGACCAGCTATGCGCTGTTGCCGCGCGACGTGGTCGCGCTGCGCAAGCAGCCGTTCGCGCTGATCGTGCTGGACGAGGCGCAGCAGGTGAAGAACCCGCGCACGCAGGCGCGCCGCGCCCTGCTCAGCCTGCGCACGCCGCGCTATGTCTGCCTCACCGGCACGCCGCTGGAGAATCACCTGGGCGAGCTGTGGTCGCAGGTCGACCTGGCCGTGCCCGGCCTGCTCGGCGACGAGGGTGCGTTCCGCCGCTTCTACCGCGTGCCGATCGAGAAGCAGCACGACGAGGAATGCCAGCAGCGGCTGAACCTGCGCATCGCGCCGTTCATCCTGCGCCGGACCAAGGCGCAGGTGGCGAAGGAGCTGCCGCCGAAGACCGAGATCACCCGCCGCGTGGTGCTGGAGGGGCGCCAGCGCGATCTCTACGAAGGCCTGCGCCTGTCGCTGGCCGAGGAACTGCGCGAGGTGATCGCCCAGCGCGGCATCGCGCACTCCGGCATCGTGGTGCTGGACGCGCTGCTGAAACTGCGCCAGGTCTGCTGCGACCCGCGGCTGGTCAAGCTCGAAGCGGCGCGCGGCGTGAACGAATCGGCCAAGTTCGAGCTGCTGATGGACATGCTGCCGGCGCTGCTCGACGAGGGCCGCAAGGTGCTGCTGTTCTCGCAGTTCACCGGCATGCTGAAACTGATCGCCGCCGAGCTGGACCGCCGGCGCATCCGCTACGTCACCCTTACCGGCGACACCCGCGACCGCGCCGAGCCGGTGCAGCGCTTCCAGAACGGCGAGGTGCCGCTGTTCCTGCTCTCGCTGAAGGCCGGCGGCGTGGGCCTCAATCTCACCGCCGCGGACACCGTGATCCACTACGACCCGTGGTGGAACCCCGCCGCCGAGGCGCAGGCCAGCGACCGCGCGCACCGCATCGGCCAGGACAAGCCGGTGTTCGTGTTCCGCCTGATCACCTCGGGCACGGTGGAGGAGCGCATCGAGCAGCTGAAGGAGCGCAAGGCCGAGCTGGCCGCCGCCGTGCTCGAAGGCGGCGGCACCCGCGAGAGGCTGCGCTTCGACGAAAGCGACCTGGAGACGCTGCTGGCGCCGGAGTGAGACGCCCGTCAGGACGACGGCGGCAGCCGCGCGCGCAGCAGCGCATCCACCGACTGCTGCCACTGCGGCGAGCCGGGTTCCGATTGCGGCGCTTCCTGGCCCAGCTTGTTTTGCACGGCCTGGTTCCATGCGGGCGAGCCGTGCTCGGGACCGTGGCCGTTGTCGCCGATGTGCAGCGAGCGGTCGACCCACACGTACCATTCGGGCGAGCCGAGTGCGGCATCCGCCGGCGCGTTCCGGCCGGCGCCGGCTTGCGGTGGCGCCGGCGAGGGCGAGCATGCGGCAAGCAGCAGGGCTAGCGGCAGGCTGGCGGCGAGGCGGCGCATGGGCGGCTCCGTGAGCGGATGGTGAAGAAGCCTACCCCCGGACCGCGCACTGGGGATTAATTTTTCATGATGCGCGGGCGTGCGGTTCAGCGACGGCCGCAGGCTCAATCACGCGCGGCCACTTCATCGACGTGGCGCAACAGGTCGGCCGGGTCGTCGTACACGCGGAATGCGCCGGACTGCTGCAGCTCGGCCAGGCCATAGCCGCCCGCGAGCAGGCCGACGCCGAGCGCGCGGGCGCGCTGCGCGGCGAGCATGTCCCACACGCTGTCGCCGATCACCAGCGATTGCCGGATGTCCACGCCCAGCCGCGCGGCGGCGGCGAGGAACAGGTCCGGATCGGGCTTGGCGTGGCGCACCTGGTCGCGCGTCACCACCGGCACCTGCGCCGGGTCGACGCCGAGCGCCGCCAGGTTGGGTGCGGCGGTTTCCATCCGTCCGCTGGTGGCGATCGCCCACGGGATGCCCTGCGCCGTGAGGTAATCCAGCAGCTCGCGCGCACCCGGCAGCGGCCGCACCGAACCCTGGGCATGCTGCCGGTTGAACGCGTCGGCGTGCCGTCGGCGCAGGCGGTCGAGGCGCTCCTCGGTGATCGCCAGCCCGGTCTCGCGCAGCAGGATGTTCGCGAACAGCCCGCCGCTCATGCCGATCTTGCGGTGGATGCGCCACACCGACAGCTCCACGCCTTCCCCGTCCAGCGCCTCCTTCCACGCCAGCACGTGCTGGTAGACGCTGTCGATCAGCGTGCCGTCGAGGTCGAACAGGAAGGCGGTGTCGTGGCGGGGCATGGGCGGTTTCTCCCGGATCGGCCAGGCGGATGGGCTATCGCGGCAGCAGCGAGCGCCCCGACTCCAGCACCGCCAGCGCCGCCGCGCCGAGCAGGCCCGGCTCGGGGTTCATGATCGCCTGGGTCGGCACCTTCTCCATGATGTCGCGGAAGCGGCCCTTGGCCTCGAAGCGTTCGCGGAAGCGGCCGCGTTCCAGCCACGGCAGCAGGATCGGGATCAGGCCGCCGGTGAGGTAGACGCCGTTCCACGCGCCGAGCGTGAGCACCAGGTCGCCGGCGACGCTGCCGAAGATGCCGGCGAAGGTCTCCACCGTGCGCGTGCACAGCGAACAGCTGCCGTCCTTCGCGCGGGCGGTGATGTCCTCCGGCTTGAGCGCCTCGGGCTGCGCGCCGACCATGTGGCAGATCGCGTCGTACAGGTTCACCAGGCCCTGGCCGCAGATCAGCCGCTCGTTGGAGACACGGCCGAACTTGTGGTTGAGGTAGTCGAGGATGGCGATGTCCTCCGGCGTGTGCGCGGCGAAGCCCGCGTGGCCGCCCTCGGTCTGCAGCACGCTGCAGTGGCCGCCGCGCACCAGCAGGCCGCCCACGCCCAGACCGGTGCCGGGGCCGACGACGGCGAAGGTCTGCTCGGCTTCGGCACCCACCACCGGGCGCGGCACCATGCCCACGTCGACCAGGTCGTCGCCCTGCAGCAGGGTCACCGCCATGCTCTGCGCGGCGAAATCGTTGACCAGGTGCACGTATTCCAGGCCCAGCGCGCTGGCGGTCTGCTGCGCCGAGATCGCCCACGGATTGTTGGTGACCTTGACCGTCTCGCCATCGACGATGCGCCCGGCGGCGGCCACGATGGCGCGGCTCACCTTGAGGCCGGTGTCGGCGAGGTAGTGCTTCGCGGTAGCCACCAGCGAGTCGTGCTCGGCCACGCGGTAGCGCCGGATGCTGTCGGGCAGCAGCGGCTTGTCGCGCGACGGGTCGGCCACGCCGAAACGGACATTGGTGCCGCCGAGATCGACGAGCAGGGTGGGGGCGGTAACGCGCATCGAGGCTCCAGAAGGGGACACGGAAAGCAGCAAGCCTGCCGTGAATGCGGGCCAGCGTCCAGCACCGGCCGCATCCGGCAGGCTGGGCCGCCCTGCGCGTGCCGGGCGATCCTACGGCTTGCCCTTGTGCTTGCCGCCCTTCGCAGGTGGCTTGTGGCCGCCATGCTTGGGCTTGTGGCCCCCGTGCTTGGGCTTGTGGCCGGGCGGGGCCGGAATGGGTTTGCCTGCCCCCGCCTGCAACGCGCCGAGCAGGGCCTGTCCGTCCGGGCTGCCCAGTCCGGTGCAGGCGTCCCAGCCCGGACCCGCCGCGTAGCTGCCGTTGTCGCCCTGGGTGATGTCGTGGAATGCGCCGTTGCCGAGACCGTACAGGGCGGCCTGGACCGCACCCAGCGTGCGGCCGAGTTGCTGGTTGAGGCGAGCCACCAGCGCGGCCCACAACGGCGCGACCGCGCTGGTGCCGCCGACGACCTCGTCCTGGCCGTCCACGCGCACGGCGTAGCCGGTGAGCGGGTCCGCGTTGCCCGCGACGTCCGGCACGCCGCGTCCGGCGAATCTTCCGGCCGCCGTGGGCACCTGTGCGGCCGCCTGCCAGCCCGGCCGCGCGAACACGGTGCTCACGCCGCCGCCGGTGGCGCCCTCGTTGGCCGCGGTCTCGTTCCATGCCACCTCGCTGCTGATCGTGCTGCCGACGCCGACCAGTTTCGTGCCGCCGCAGGCCAGCACGGATGGACTGGCGGCGGGGAAATCCACGTGCGGCTGGCCATCGCTTTCGCCGTCGCCGGAACCGCTGTCGCCGGCCGCCGCGGTCACCGTCACGCCGAGCGCGGCGGCGTCCTCCAGCGCGGTTTCCATCGCGTTGCGCGATGCCGTGGTCCAGCTGTCCTCGGGAGCGCCCCAGCTGATCGACATCGCCGTGGCCGGCCGGCTGCTGTCGTGCGCGGCCTGCGAGATCGCGTTGTAGAAGCCCTGGTCGGTATTCGGGGCGAAATAGATGGCCAGCTTCGCCGCCGGCGCCAGTGCGCCGGCGACCTCGATGTCCAGCATCACCTCCGCATCCGCGGCGCCGCCGGGCTGGTTGCTGCCGCCGTCGACGGAGATGGCGGTAATGGAGGGCGTCGCCAGGCCGAGCGACGTGAAGTAGGTATCCAGATCGGCCTGCCGATAACCGCCACCCAGTTCGATGATCGCGATGACCTGGCCGCTGCCGTCCGTGCCGGCGGGGAAGTCGTACAACTGGCCGACCTGCAGCGGGGTGTAGGTGTTCACCGGCTGCGCCTGCGCCACGCGGAAGTGCGGCCGGGCGACCGGGCGCCGGTCGAGGCCCAGCACGGCGATGACCGACGGATCCGGCAGGGTCGGCGCCTGCGCGCAGCCGACATAGGACACCCCGCCGGGCATCAGCTCGTAACGGCCCAACTGCACGCCGAACGCCTGCTGCAGGGATTGCACCGTGCCGCGCAGGTGCAGGGCGCGCCGCCCCGGTTCGCTGGCCAGTTCCTGCAGGCCATGCTGGCGGCCGAAGCTGCGCAGGCGATCCACGTCGGCCGGATCGGCGCCGTATTTCGCCTCGAAGTCGGCATGCCGCGCGGCGCGTGAGGCAGGCGGGGCCATCGTGCCCAGCGGGTTCCGGCGCCGCAGCACCAGGGTCACGTCGAGCGACGCATCCGGAGCGTGCCGGCCCAGGTAGCGGGCGCCGGGCGGCTGATGCCGGTGGGTGGTCGGGGTGGCGGTTCGGGCCGTGCTCATGAGGCTTTCTCCCGAGGGGATGGCGTCGGATGCCGCACCGAGAGTGCCCCGGGAAATGTTATGGCCGGGTTTCGCCGGCGTGTCGCGGATGTCGCGGCGCGGCCGCGGGTTCGGCGTTGTGGCCTAAAATGCGCGGGATACGACCCGCCAGGACCTGCCATGAGCTTTCCCGCCATCCGCATGCGCCGCATGCGCCGCGACGCCTTCTCCCGCGCGCTGATGCGCGAGCACACCTTGCTGCCCAGCGACCTGATCATGGTCGCGTTCGTGATCGAGGGCGAAGGCCGGCGTGAGCCGGTGCCGTCGATGCCGGGGGTGGATCGGCTGTCCATCGACGAACTGCTGAAGCTGGCCGGCGAGTGCATGAGCCTGGGCATTCCGGCGCTGGCGCTGTTCCCATCGCCGGGTTCCGCGGTGAAGAGCGAGGATGCCGCCGAGGCATGGAACCCCGACAACCTGATGCACCGCGCCACCCGCGCGCTGAAGGCGACGTACCCCGGGCTGGGCCTGATCGGCGACGTGGCGCTGGACCCGTACACCACGCACGGGCAGGACGGCCTGATCGACGACACCGGCTACGTGATGAACGAGCCCACCGTCGAGGCGCTGATCAGGATGTCGCTGGCCCAGGCCGAGGCGGGCATGGATTTCGTGGCGCCGTCGGACATGATGGACGGCCGCATCGGCGCGATCCGCGACGCGCTGGAAGCCGCCGGCCACATCCACACCCGCATCCTCGCCTACTCGGCGAAATACGCTTCCGCCTTCTACGGCCCGTTCCGCGATGCGGTCGGTTCGGCGGGGAATCTCGGCAAGGGCAACAAGCACACCTACCAGATGGACGTGGGCAACAGCGATGAGGCGCTGCGCGAGGTCGAACTGGACCTGCTCGAGGGCGCCGACGCGGTGATGGTGAAACCCGGCATGCCGTACCTCGACGTGTTGCGCCGGGTGAAAGACACCTTTGGCGCGCCCACCTTCGTCTACCAGGTTTCCGGCGAGTACGCGATGCTGAAGGCCGCGTCGCAGAACGGCTGGTTGGACGAGAAGGCGGTGGTGCTGGAATCACTCACCGCGTTCAAGCGGGCGGGGGCGGATGCAATCCTGACCTATTACGCAATCGATGCGGCCAGGTGGTTGCGCGGGGAGTAGTTGAGGCAGAGAAGTAGTAGGGCATGTCGATTCTCTGAGGTCATCTGCGTGATTGGCGATGAAATTAATGAGCCCTCGTCGTTCGGCATGCTGCGCTACGCGGAGTATTACCGCATTGCTGCCGAACAAGTGATCGGTGATTGCAATCCACTGGAGAGCAGGTTGCTGATGCTCGCTTACAATCTCATTGCCCAATCGATTGAGCTGAGCCTGAAGGCCTATTTGCTCTCGAAGGGCTTAAAGAACAGTCGGCTGCGTGGACCGCTACTCGGACACAATCTCAGTGGCCTGATCGCGGAGGCCGAAAGCCTCGGCCTTAACAACTTGGTTTCGCTCGATGACCTTGACCGACAACTCGTGTCTAGTTTGAGTAGGCATTACGAGACGCATGAGTTCCGTTACATAAAGATCGGGGTCAAGGAACTCCCATTCTGGTCCTTGATTTCTTCGTTGGCGAAAAGGTTCACGCACGAACTACACGATTATTGTTTGGCGCTCTTGATAGGTGAGGAGGGCGCTCGCAAACGGATTGAAATTTGCGGGAAGTTCTAGCGCGAAATCAGATTCGGTTTGCCGTGAGCCTTGGCTCTCGTGAAAGCAAAAGCTTTCGTGCGCCCTTGGCGCCCGAGTTACTTTCTCTTTGCGTGGCCAAAGAGAAAGGCCACCCCGCTTGGCGCTTGCCGGGCATCGTGCCCGGCAAGTCCGTGAGCCGGGGTCGGGCTTTTCGAACGGGCATCCTGCCCGTGCGAAAAGGAACCGACATCCCTGTCGGTTCCCGCTGCGCGGCCTGTCGTCCCCGCCTCACCGCCGCGCAAGGGACCCCGGGTAGAGCGGCGGGCCATCGTGGCCCGCACTCGGTGATGAAGCGCAGAAGCAAAAGCGTAAGCTGGAGCCTGAACCAGAGCGAAGCAGCGTGCCGTTGCTCTTGCTTTGGTTGTTGGTATGGCTCTTCTGAGAAGTGCGCGCAGGATGCGCGCTGCTCTGCCCGGGCCCCTATGGCGCGGCGGGTGGGCGAAGGAAAGCCCGCAGGGTGGCCGGCAGGGATGCCGGCCAGTTTGTCGTCAGGGCAGGATGCCCTGTCGACAAACCCCGTAGCCCACCCGCGCACCCGAAGGGCGCGCCATCGGGGTGGCCTTCTCTTTGGGTTACTTTTCTCTTGGCCACGCAAGAGAAAAGTAACTCGGCTGCCGTAGGCAGACGAAAGCCCTTGCCTCTGGAGCTTTCGCTCTGAACGAGGCAAGAGCATCGCGCGCAAGCGCGCTCCTACATGGGTTACGCAAGGGAAAGGGATTTCGCCCTCCGCAGGAGGCCCAAGCTCTTGCTTGCAATGTATGCACTCGGCGCAGGCCCGGAGCGCGCCTGCGCGATACCATTACGGTCTCCGATCGCAACCCAGGCTCGCCAGTCATGACGCCAACGCGCATAGAAATCACCCGCCCCGACGACTGGCACCTGCACCTTCGCGACGGCGACGCACTGGCCTCGGTGATCGCCCATACCGCGCAGCGTTTTGCGCGCGCCATCGTGATGCCGAACCTGAAGCCGCCGGTGACCACGGTTGCGCAGGCTGAAGACTATCGGCGGCGGATTCTGGCCAGCCTGCCGCCGGGCGCGCGCTTCCAGCCGCTGATGACGCTGTACCTCACCGAGGACACGCCGGTCGAGGAGATCGCGCGTGCGAAAGACAGCGACAGCGTTTTTGCGGTGAAGTACTACCCCGCCGGCGCCACCACCAATTCGCAATCCGGCGTGCGCGAACTGTCGCGGGTGTACCGCGTGATCGAGGTGATGGAGCGGCACGAGCTGCCCCTGCTGCTGCATGGCGAGGTCACCGATCCGGACATCGACATCTTCGATCGCGAACGCGTCTTCATCGAACGCCACCTGATGCCGCTGCAGGCCAGGTTTCCGGCCTTGCGCATGGTGCTGGAGCACATCACCACCCGCGACGCGGTCGACTTCGTCAGCCGCGCCCCGGCCAACGTGGCGGCCACGATCACCGCGCATCATCTACTGCTCAACCGCAACGCGCTGTTCGAGGGTGGCATCCGTCCGCATAACTACTGCGCCCCGATCCTCAAGCGGGAGACGCATCGCACCGCCTTGCTGCAGGCGGCCACCAGTGGCGACGCGCACTTCTTTCTCGGCACGGACAGCGCGCCGCATCCGCGCGAAGCGAAGGAGTCGGCCTGCGGATGCGCGGGGCTCTATACGGCTCATGCGGCCCTGGAGCTGTATGCCGAGGCGTTCGAGCAGGCGGGCCGGCTGGATCGGCTGGAAGCGTTTGCCAGCTTCCATGGCCCGGATTTCTACAGGTTGCCGCGCAACCGGGATCGCATCACGCTCGAGCGCACGCCATGGATCGTGCCGGATGAGTACCCGCTGGCCGGATCGGCCTGCAAGCCGATGCGGGCGGGCGGCTCAGTCGCATGGTCGATGGTGGAGACGACCGCTCGCTGATTCGGGCGGCGGTCGCTCCGGACGGCCGCCCCGAGCTTGCTAGGTGTTCCGGATACCTGCCGCTCGGATCGGCGGGCTCAGTAGGCAAACTCGCGGAACACCGGATCGACGCTGCCGTTCCACGCGCTGTGGAACAGCTCCAGCTTGCGTTCGGCCGGGGTCTGGTTGGCCTGCACGATCTCGATCATGGGTTCGAGGAAGATGCTCTCGTCGGCGCCGTTGCGGTTGAGGCGGGCGCGACGCCTGAGGCCATGGCCGGCGATCTTCAGCGCCTCCTCGGCGAGATCGCGCACAGTGCCGTTGCGGAACGGCAGTTTCAGCGCGTGCTTCGGTACGCCGTCGCGCAGCGCGTGGCGTTCCTCGCGGGTGAAGTCCTTGACCAGGTCCCACGCTGCATCGAGCGCCTCGTCGTCGTACAGCAGGCCGACCCAGAACGCCGGCAGCGCGCACAGGCGGTTCCACGGACCGCCGTCGGCGCCGCGCATCTCCAGGTACTGCTTCAGGCGCACCTCGGGAAAGGCGGTGGTGAGGTGGTCGGCGAAGTCCTTCATGGTGGCGTGGGTGCCCGGCAGCGTCGGCAGCTCGCCAGCCAGGAAGCGCTTGAAGTCCTGGCCGGCCAGGTCGATGTAGCGGCCGTCCTGGTAGCTGAAGTACATCGGCACGTCAAGGATGTAGTCGACGTAGCGCTCGTAGCCGAAGCCGTTGGCGAACACGAAGTCGAGCATGCCGGTGCGGTCCGGATCGGTATCGGTCCAGATGTGCGAGCGGTACGACAGATAGCCGTTCGGCCGTCCTTCGGTGAACGGCGAATCGGCGAACAGCGCGGTGGCGATCGGCTGCAGCGCGAGGCTGGTGCGGAATTTCTTCACCATGTCCGCTTCGCTGGAGAAATCCAGGTTCACCTGCACCGTGCAGGTGCGCGTCATCATGTCCAGGCCCAGCGAGCCGACCTTCGGCATGTACTCGCGCATGATCTTGTAGCGGCCCTTGGGCATCCACGGCATCTCGTCGCGGCGCCACTTCGGCTGGAAGCCCATGCCGAGGAAACCCAGGCCCATGCCGTCGGCCACCGAGCGCACCTCCTCCAGGTGCGAGTTCACCTCGCAGCAGGTCTGGTGGATGGTCTCCAGCGGTGCGCCGGAGAGTTCCAACTGGCCAGCCGGCTCCAGCGTGATCGAGGCCTTGCCGCGCGACAGCGCCACCGGAATCTCGCCCTCGCGGGCGATCTCCCAGCCGTAGCGCACCGCGATGCCTTCGAGCAGCGCGCGGATGCCGCGCTCGCCCTCGAACGGGGGTGGGCGCAGATCGTCGGTGCGGAAGCCGAACTTCTCGTGCTCGGTGCCGATACGCCACGCCTCGCGGGGTTTCTCGCCGGCAGCGAGGTAATCGGCAAGCTGCTGGCGGCCCTGGATCGGGGTGCTCTTGACGGCACTGGGTATGGACACGGGCGAAGCCTCGCTGGGGAAGCCGACACTATGGGGGCGGCGCAAGGCGACGAAAAGGGGGTGTCGCGGGTTGCGGGGTCGGAACCTCATTGGACCCGGTTCGGACCGGTGGTGCCCTGAGCTGGATCAGGCCCGCCCGCGAAGAAAAACGGCGGCCCGTGGCCGCCGTTCCATGGCAGGACGGGATCGGCGTATCTTGCGATTCCCGTCCCCGGCTGCTCAGCGCTTCATCGAATTGAAGAACTCGTCGTTGGACTTGGTGTTCTTCATCTTGTCGAGCATGAATTCCATCGCGGCCAGCTCGTCCATCGGGTGCAGCAGTTTGCGCAGGATCCAGATCTTGGCCAGCATGTCCGGGTCGATCAGCAGGTCCTCGCGGCGGGTGCCGGAGCGGTTGATGTCGATCGCCGGGTAGACGCGCTTCTCGGAGATGCGACGGCTCAGGTGCACTTCCATGTTGCCGGTGCCCTTGAACTCTTCGTAGATCACCTCGTCCATCTTGCTGCCGGTTTCGGTCAGCGCGGTGGCGATGATGGTCAGGCTGCCGCCTTCCTCCACGTTGCGGGCGGCGCCGAAGAAGCGCTTCGGGCGCTGCAATGCGTTGGCGTCGACGCCGCCGGTGAGCACCTTGCCGGAGCTGGGGATCACGGTGTTGTAGGCACGCGCCAGGCGGGTGATCGAATCGAGCAGGATGATCACGTCCTTCTTGTGCTCGACCAGGCGCTTGGCCCGCTCGATCACCATCTCGGCGACCTGCACGTGGCGCACCGCCGGTTCGTCGAAGGTGGAGCTGATCACTTCGGCGCGCACGGTGCGGGCGATCTCGGTCACTTCCTCCGGACGCTCGTCGATCAGCAGCATGATCAGGTGCGCTTCGGGATGGTTGTACTGGATGGCCTGGGCGATGTTCTGCAGCATCATCGTCTTGCCGGACTTCGGCTGGGAGACGATCAGGCCGCGCTGGCCCTTGCCGATCGGCGCGATCAAATCGAGGATGCGGCCGGTGATGTCCTCGCTCGAACCGTTGCCGCGCTCCAGCCGAAAGGCCTTGCGCGGGAACAACGGGGTGAGGTTCTCGAACAGCATCTTGTTCTTCGACGCCTCCGGCGGATCGCCGTTGATGTCGTCGACGCGCAGCATCGCGAAGTAGCGCTCGCCTTCCTTCGGGTGGCGCACGCGGCCGGTGATGTAGTCGCCGGTGCGCAGGTTGAAGCGGCGGATCTGGCTGGGCGACACGTAGATGTCGTCCGGGCCGGCCAGGTACGACTCGTCGGCCGAGCGCAGGAAGCCGAAGCCGTCCTGCAGGATTTCCAGCACGCCTTCGGCCCAGATGCCGCCGCCGGAGCGGGCGTGCGCCTTGAGCACGTTGAAGATCACGTCCTGCTTGCGGGCGCGGGCGACGCCTTCGTATACGCCCAGCGACTCGGCGAATTCCAGCAGCTGCGGCGCCTTCATGCGCTTGAGCTCGGTGAGGTTGATCACCCGGTCGTTGCTGCCCGGATCGGCGTTGTCGTCGTCCACCGGCAGGCCGTTCGGGTTGGGGCGCGGATGACCACCGCCCTGCGGGCGCCCTTGCTGTTGCTGGTTCGGATTGCCGCCGCGTTCGTTGCGACGCCGCCGGCCGCGACCTTCGCGACCCTCGCGGCCGCCGTTGTTCTGGTTCTGGTTCGGATTCTGGCCCTGGCCGGGATTCGGATTCTGCGCCTGGCCCGGGGTTGGCTGGGCTTGCGGCGACTCCTGGTTCGGCGCGGTCTGCGGCGCGAAGTCACGCGGCTCTTGTGCCGGGCGGACGGCCGCCGGCTCCGCCGGCAGGCTGGCCGCTACCGGTGCGGGCGCTGCGGGAACCGGTGCTGGCGGAACGGCGGGCTTGTCGGCGACTGCCGCCTTTTCCGCATTCGCCGCCGCAATCGCCGCGGCCGTGCGGCGCGGCGCGCGGGCACGCGGCTCGGGCCGGCCTTCGGCCACGGGCCGGGCGTCGGCGCCCTGGGCGTCGTTCGGGACTTTGTTTTCGGTATCGGACACGGGCAATCCTCGCGGGGCGCCGTTGAATTACAGGAGGGAGGGTGTGCGTCGCGCGGAGGGCGCAGGGGGACAGGACTGTCCCGACGGACGCGATGAATCTAGCACTCGCCGCGTATCGGCGTAAAGCCTGGCGAGCCTGCCGGACCGGGCCGGGCAGGCTGCGCGCAGCGGGCGGGCAACGGGAGGGTCAGATGGCCTTGTCGATCATCTGGGTCAGCTGGCCCTTGCTGACGGCGCCGATCTGGGTGGCCTCGACCTTGCCGTTCTTGAACACCATCAAGGTCGGGATGCCGCGGACGCCGTAGGTGCGCGGGGTCTGCTGATTCTGGTCGATGTTGACCTTGACGATGCGCAGCTTGCCTTCGTACTGCTGGGCGATCTCGTCCAGCATCGGCGCGATGGCCTTGCACGGGCCGCACCATTCCGCCCAAAAATCCAGCAGCACCGGGGTTTCGGACTTGAGCACCTGCTCTTCGAAGGCGTCGTCATTCACATGGGTAATCAGGTCGCTCACCGGGGATCTCCGTGGCTGGGGGCCAGAATTGGCAGATGGAAAACAATGGGGCGGCCGGGGCCGAAAAACAAGGAGTGACGACGGGCGGGACCATCATCGGCTACACTCAGGCGCCCACGAAGCGCGGGTTGGGCCGGACGAGTCCTCGCCATGGCGGCGAGGTTTCATTCCAGCGCAACTCCGGGCACGATTCAAGGGCGGCCGGCACGGCCGCCCGTCAGACCGCCGGCAAATACGGCGTCGCCAGCCGCGGCGCGACCTTGTTGACCCTGACATTGAGCCGCTTCGCTGCGCATCGCGCACCGTCCTGCACCGCCCTCCGCCACACCGGCGCCAGGAGCGGGTGCAGCGCATCACGCCGCCGTCAGGCAAGGTCAACCATCCGCATATGTCACAAACCGTACTCACCGACACCTTCTTCGCCAACTTCGATCTTCATCCATTGCTGCAGCAGGGCCTGGACGACAGCGGCTTCACCCGCTGCACGCCGATCCAGGAGCTGACCCTGCCGCTGGCCTTGGCCGGGCGCGACGTCGCCGGCCAGGCGCAGACCGGCACCGGCAAGACCTGCGCGTTCCTGGTCGCGCTGATGAACCGCCTGCTGACCACTCCCGCGGTGGCCGACCGCAAGGACAGCGACCCGCGCGCGCTGGTGATCGCTCCCACCCGCGAACTGGCCATCCAGATCGACAAGGACGCGCGCAACATCGGCCGCCACACCGGCCTGAAGACCGCGCTGATCTACGGCGGCGTCGACTACGACAAGCAGCGCCAGCAGCTGAAGGACGGCTGCGACATCGTCATCGCCACGCCCGGCCGCCTGCTCGACTACCACAAGCAGGGCGTGTTCAGCCTCAACAGCGTCGAGGTGATGGTGATCGACGAGGCCGACCGCATGTTCGACCTCGGCTTCATCAAGGACGTGCGCTTCATCTTCCGCAAGCTGCCGCCGCGCGAGCAGCGCCAGGTGCTGCTGTTCTCCGCCACGCTCAGCCATCGCGTGCTGGAGCTGGCCTACGAGCACATGCACGAGGCCGAGAAGGTGGTGGTGGAGAGCGACAACGTCACCGCCGACAAGGTGCGCCAGCTGGTCTACTTCCCGGCCAAGGAAGAGAAGATGCCGCTGCTGCTGAACCTGATCGACCGGCTCAAGCCCAGCCGCAGCATCATCTTCGTCAACACCAAGGCCGCCGCCGAGCGTGTCACCGAGCGGGTCAAGCGCCACGGCTGCCGCGTCGGCGCGATCTCCGGCGACGTGCCGCAGCTGAAGCGGCAGAAGCTGCTGCAGCGCTTCCAGGAAGGCCAGCTCGACATCCTGGTGGCCACCGACGTGGCCGCGCGCGGCCTGCACATTCCCCACGTCAGCCACGTCTTCAACTACGACCTGCCGCACGAAGCCGAGGATTACGTGCACCGCATCGGCCGCACGGCCCGTCTCGGGGCGGAAGGCGACGCGATCAGCTTCGCCTGCGACCTGTACGCGATGTCGTTGCCCGACATCGAGACCTACATCGGCCAGAGCATCCCGGTAGCGGCGATGGATCCGGAACTGCTGGTGATGCCCAAGCCGCACGCGATCGACGCCGAGTTCGCCGCGAACGCCGCCGCCGACAGCGCCGCATTCGGCGACGTGGTGGCGCCGCGCCCCGGCGAGAAGCCGCGCCGTTCCGGCGGCGCCGGCCGCGGCGAGCGCAGTGGCGGCCGCAGCGATTCGCGCCCGCCGCGCGAGCGCAAGCCGGCGGTGGCCGCCGAGGCGCCGGTGGCGGCCCCCCCGGCCGGCCCCCCCCCGGCCGGGGCCGCGCCGGCTGCCGACGACAACGCCAGTGCCGATGCCGCGCACAAGCGCCGCCGCCGCCGCGGCGGGCGCAACCGGCGGCGCGAGGGCGCCCCGGGCGCCGCTGTCGAGGTCGCGGGGCACAACGGCCCGGCCGTCGACGGCAGCCGCGCGGCGCGCGGCGAGCATCGCCCGGCGCGTGAGCGCAATGCGGCCGACTCCGCCGGCGCGCCGCACAGCCGGCCTTCGCGGCAGGTCGCCGCGGTCGCCGGCAAGCCGGGCGAGCATGCCCAGGCGAAGAAGCCGGGGTTGTTTCGCCGGCTCACCCGGCTGTTCACCGGCCGCTGAGCACCATCTCCGCCGCGGGCTGAACCCGCGGCGGGCGGATGCCGCATCTGGGCGCCGGCATCCCTTATCCTTGCCGTCGTTGTGACGACACGCAGGCTCGGGGACGCGCGGTGATCCAGTTCGATCAAGTCAGCAAGCGCTACGAGGGCGGCCACGAGGCGCTCTCGCAGCTTTCGTTCGAGGTGCCGACCGGCGAAATGGCCTTCGTCACCGGGCACTCCGGCGCCGGCAAGAGCACCCTGCTCAAGTTGCTCGGCCTGATCGAGCGGCCGTCGCACGGCATCATCAGCGTGGACGGCAAGAACCTGGCGAAGATCCGCCACAGCGGCGTCCCGAAGTGGCGCCGGCACATCGGCATGGTGTTCCAGGACCATCGCCTGCTGATGGACCGCAGCGTGTTCGCCAACGTCGAGCTGCCGCTGGCGATCGGCGGCATCGCCCGCGCCGAACGCGCGCGGCGGGTGCGCGCGGCGCTGGAGAAGGTCGGCCTGCTCGCCTACGAGCGGCAGTTGCCGGCCACGCTTTCCGCTGGCGAGCAGCAGCGCGTGGGCATTGCCCGTGCGATCGTGGCGCGCCCCGGCCTGCTGATCGCCGACGAGCCCACCGGCAACCTCGATCCGCAGCTGGCGGTGGAGATCATGGGCCTGTTCGGCGAATTCCAGCAGGTCGGCACCACCGTGCTGATCGCCAGTCACGACCTGCCGCTGATCAAGCGCATGAAGAAGCGCGTGATCGTGCTCGACCACGGCCGCCTGGTCGCCGACCTGGCCGCGCAGGAGGTGCTGTGAACGCGTCGCCGGAATCCCTGCACACGCCGGCGGACGCCGCGCCGCGCAATGTCCACAGTCGCGGCAACCGCTTCGGCAACTGGCGCGAGCACCATGGCTGGAGCGCGGCGTCCAGCCTGCGCCGGCTCGCCTCGCGCCCGTTCGGCAGCCTGCTGACGATCGCGGTGATGGGGCTGGCGCTGGCCCTGCCGCTGGCGTTCTACCTGCTGCTGGGCAACGTGCAGAAACTCGGCGATGCGCTGGGCCAGAGCCAGGCGATCAGCGTGTTCCTGCAGCCCGGCCAGGCCGCGCCGCAGGCGCAACTGCTGGCCACGCAGCTGACCGACCGTGCCGAGCTGGCCGCGGTGGTGGTGAAGACGCCGCAGCAGGGCATGGACGAGCTGGCCCGGATGCAGGGCTTCTCCGGCGCGCTGCAGACGCTGGACGACAACCCGCTGCCGTACGTGCTGCAGCTGCAGCCGCGTGCCGGGGCGAGCGCGCAGGCGCTGGAGCAGCTGGTCGCCGACGTGCGCGGCATGCGTGGCGTCGACATGGTGCAGGACAGCGGCAGCTGGCGGAAACGTCTGGATGCGCTGCTCGGCGTGGGCAACCGCGTGGTGCTGGTGCTTGCCTCGTTGCTGGCGCTGGCGGCGCTGCTGGTGGTCGGCAACACGGTGCGCGTGGACATCGCCAGCCGCAGCGAGGAGATCGGTGTGCTGTTGCTGGTCGGCGCCAGTGGCGCGTTTGTGCGGCGGCCTTATTTGTACGCCGGGATCTGGTATGGCCTGTTCAGCGGCATTCTGGCTGCCCTGCTCGCGGTGCTGATCGAATTCGCGCTGGCCGCCCCGGTGGCGCAGCTGAGCCAGGCCTATGATGGCAAGCTGCAGGTCGGCGGCCTGCCGTTGTGGCTGCTGCTGGCGGTGCCGCTGGCCGCCGCCGCGCTGGGCTGGCTCGGCGCGCGACTGGTCAGCGCGTGGCAATTGCGCAAGGCGGCGTGACGGTCTTGCGCCGGGGTGACGCGAATCGCAGCCGCCGGTGCCGCGTTTGGTGCACGATCGGCAGTCGAGGCGGGCGCAGGGGTGCGCTCGCCGGTTCATGGGCGAAGGATCGCCATGGTCAGGTGGGTGAACTGAGGCATGAGTACGAATATCAGCGGCCGTCTGCTGACCGATGCACCGCGGGTGCTGGTGGTCGACGGTTCGCGCGTGGTACGCCAGTTGATCACCCGTGTGTTGGTGGCCGAACTGCCCGGCGTCGAGGTGGTCGGCTGCGGCAGCGGTGCCGAGGCGCAGCAGGTGCTCGGCGAAGGCGTGTTCGACTTCATCACCATCGCGCTGCGCCTGCCCGACATGGATGGGCTGGAGCTGGCGCGGCTGGTGCGCGATTCGGCGCCGCAGGCCTACGTGCCGATCGTGGTGGTGTCAGGCGATGTCGAGGGCCGTCTGCACAGCCGCTCGCTGGGTGAGCATGTCACCGACTATTTCGACAAGGCGCTGGGCTTCCAGGCGCTGGCTGAATTCATCCGCGGCTACGTGCGGCCGGAGGACACCGCCGAGGGCGTGGTGCTGTACGTCGAGGACAGTCGCGTGGTGGCGCTGGCGACCCGCCGCATGCTGGAGAAGATCGGCCTCACCGTGCGCCACGTGGTCAGCGTAGAGGATGCGCTGGCGCTGCTGGAAACCGCGAAAGCGCAAGGTGAGGTGGGCGCCGACGTGGTGCTCACCGACGTCAGCCTGAAGGGCGAACTCACCGGCGGCGACCTGCTCGAACACATCCGCGGCGAATTCGGCTACGGCAAGGGCCGGCTGCCGGTGCTGGTGATGACCGGCGACGAGAACCCGGCCAACCAGGCCGCGCTGATCAAGGCCGGCGCCAACGACCTGGTCGAGAAGCCGGTCGAGGAAAGACTGCTGGTCACCAAGCTGCTGTTCCAGCTGCGCGTGGCGAAGCACCTGCGCGGGCACGCGGCCGAGGCATGAGCGACACGGCGCGGATCAAGCTGGAACCGTCGTGGAAGGCGCGCATCGGCGACTACCTGCTACGTCCCGAGATGCAGGCGCTGGCGGTGTTCCTGCGCGAGGAAATCCGTCGCGGCAAACGGATCTACCCGCCCGGCCCGGAGATCTTCGCCGCGTTCGGGCACACTCCGTTCGACGCGGTGCGGGTGGTGATCCTCGGCCAGGATCCGTACCACGGTCCCGGCCAGGCGCACGGCCTGTGTTTCTCGGTGCGTCCCGGCGTAAGGGTGCCGCCGTCCTTGGAGAACATTTTCAAGGAGATCCAGCGCGACCTCGGCATCCCGCGCCCCGACCACGGCTGCCTCACGCCGTGGGCCGATCGCGGCGTGCTGCTGCTCAACAGCGTGCTGACCGTGGAGGAAGGCCGCGCCGGTTCGCACCAGGGCAAGGGCTGGGAGGGTTTCACCGACGCCGCGATCGATGCGCTCAACCGCGAGTGCGAAGGCCTGGTGTTCCTGCTGTGGGGCAGCTATGCCCAGCGCAAGGGCCAGCTGATCGACACCCGCCGGCACTGCGTGCTGAAGGCGGTGCACCCGTCGCCGCTGTCGGCCCACCGCGGCTTCCTCGGCTGCGGCCATTTCTCTGCCGCCAACCGCTACCTGGAGGCCCGCGGGCAGCCGCCGATCGACTGGTCGCTGCCGCCACGAGCCGCATTGCAAGGCCATTTCACGCCCACTTGAAGGCCGTTTCGCCAGCCTCATGTCGGATCGGGCGAGGCGCTGGACAAGGGTGGCAAATATCTGTACTATATGGTTCATTAAAGCGCGGAACCAATGCCGCGCTTTAGCACTCCAACCACCCGAGTGCTAAACTTCGATCCTATTCAGGAGGTTCCACCCATGTCTCAAGCCTTGGTGACCGCCAACTTCCCGCTGCCGAGTGTCGTCGGCAGTTTGGATGCATACATCTCCGCGGTCCATCGCATTCCGGTGCTGAGTTCGGAAGAAGAGCAGGCGCTGTCGCGCGACTACCTCGAAGAGGCCAACCTGGCCGCCGCGAAGAAGCTGGTGATGTCGCACCTGCGTTTCGTGGTGCATGTGGCGCGTGGCTACTCGGGCTACGGCCTGCAGCTGGCCGACCTGATCCAGGAGGGCAACATCGGCCTGATGAAGGCGGTCAAGCGTTTCGACCCCGACCAGGGCGTGCGTCTGGTCAGCTTCGCGGTGCACTGGATCCGTGCCGAGATGCACGAGTTCATCCTGAAGAACTGGCGCATCGTCAAGGTCGCCACCACCAAGGCACAGCGCAAGCTGTTCTTCAACCTGCGCAAGAGCAAGAAGCGCCTGGGCTGGATGAACGCGGCCGAAGTGAGCACCGTGGCGAAGGACCTGGGCGTGCCCGAGGCGACCGTGCGCGAGATGGAATCGCGACTGTCCGGCCGCGACATCGGCTTCGAGGCTCCGGCCGATGCCGACGACGACGCCAAGCCGGCGCCGGCGGCGTTCCTGGTCGACGACGGCGCCGACCCGTACGAGAACGTAGCCGACGAGGACTACGCCGACAACCAGATGCAGACGCTGAGCGACGCGCTGAGCCATTTGGACGAGCGCTCGCGGAACATCATCCAGCGTCGCTGGCTGGATGACGACAAGGCCACGCTGCAGGACCTGGCCGACGAGTACGGCGTCTCCGCCGAGCGCATCCGCCAGGTCGAGGCGAACGCCATGAAGAAGATGCGCGGCCTGTTCGTCGCGGCGGCCTGAGCCTAGTCGCCAAGGCTGCCGCCGCCGCAACAATGAAACGGCCCCGCAAGGGGCCGTTTGCATGTCCGGGCGGGCGGCGTGGCGTTCAGCGGCGCGCGGCGCCGGCGGGCTGGCGCAGCGCCATGCCCTTGAGCACGTTCAGCGCCTGCGACAGCGCGTAGTCGCTGGTGGCCAGCTTGGCGTCGGCGGCGCTGCCGTCGTCGTTGATGTCGCTGCCGGCCTTGGCTTTCTCGTTGGCGAGGTGGTTGGGCAGGTCGGCTTCCGAGCTGATCAGCACCGGTCCGCGGTCGGACGGGTTCACGGAAAGATCGGCCAGTGCGATGTCGGGCTTGATCCCCTCGGCCTGGATCGAGGTGCCGTTCGGTGTGTAGTAGCGCGCGGTGGTGATCTTTACCGCGTGATCGGCATCCAGCGGCAGCACCGTCTGCACCACGCCCTTGCCGAACGTGCGCTGGCCCATGATCAGCGCGCGGTGGTTGTCCTTCAGCGCGCCGGAGACGATCTCGGCGGCGGAGGCGGTGCCGTTGTTGGTCAGCACGATCATCGGCGCGCCGGCCAGCTGGTCGCCGGGGTGGGCGCTGAAGCTCATGTTCGCGTCCTGCAGCCGGCCGCGGGTGGTGACGATGGTGCCGGCGTCGAGGAAGTCGTCGCTGACGCCGACTGCCGCGGTGAGCAGGCCGCCGGGATTGTTGCGCAGGTCCAACACGGCGCCTTTCGGCGGCCCGTTCTTCGCGATCAGCTGGCCCAGCTTCTTCTCGAGGTCGGTGGCGGTATCGCTCTGGAACTGGCTGACCCGCACGTAGACGTAGCCCGGTTCCAGCTCGCGCACCTTGACGCTGCTGATGGCGATGTTCTCGCGCACCAGGTGCAGGTCGATCAGCTTGTCGCTGTTCTGGTGCACGATGGTCAGGTCGATCTTGCTGCCCGGCTTGCCGCGCAGCTGCTTGAACATCTCGTCCACGTTCTGCGTGTCGACCACGGTGCCGTTGACCTTGACGATGCTGTCGCCCGGCTTGATGCCGGCGCGCGCCGCGGGGGTGTCGTCGATCGGCGAGACGATGCGCAGGCCGCCGTCGACCTGCAGCACCTCGATGCCGAGGCCGCTGTACTCGCCGGTGGTGTCCTCGTTGAGCTGGGTGAGGCCGTCCTTGTCGAGGTATTCGCTGTGCGGGTCGAGCCCGCTGAGCATGCCGGTGATCGCGGCCTTCATCAGGGTCTTGTTGTCGACCTTCTCCACGTAGGCCTGGCGCACCACCTCGTAGACGCGGCTGAAATTGCGGATGTCGTCCAGGTCCACCTGGTCGGCGGAGCTGGCGCTGGCCGGCGCGGCGGCGCTGCTGGTGGCGGCCGGCAGGTTGGCCGGCGGCGCGGCCGTGCCGGCCCCGGCCGGTGCGCTCTGCGCGCGGGCGCCCGGCACGGCCAGCAGCAGGAACGGCACGGCCAGCAACAGGGCGAACGGGCGGCGGGGGGAAGGACGCATGGGGTGGCTCCGTACGGCGGCGACGTCGCGTTGTCACGCGACGGAAGGAATGGCTTCCGGCTTTGACAACGGAATGCCAGCGTAATTCATCGGCAGCCCGCGACGCCATGCCGGCCGCGTCAGCGGCGCTGGGCCAGCCAGCCGCGCGGATCGACCGGCTGGTTGTTCCTGCGCAGCTCGAAATACACGCCGGTGTTGACGCCGGTAGGCGCGCTGGCGGTGCCGATCGCCTGGCCGGCCTCGACCTGGTCGCCGACATCGTGCAGCAGGGCCTCGTTGTTGCCGTACATGCTCATCCAGCCGTTGCCGTGGTTGAGGATCAGCAGCATGCCGTAGCCGCGCAGGAAGCCGGCGTAGATCACCCGCCCGCGTGCCACCGCATGCACCTCGCTGCCGCCGCCGGCCTTGATCAGCACGCCGTTGCCGTAGCTGTTGACCACGCCGCTGGCCGGCCACGGCAGGTTGCCGCGGATATTGGCGACGGCGCCGCCGACCTCGACCGGTGGTGGCGGCTTGTGGCCGGGATGCTTGCGCGCCGCCGCCGCGCGCTCGGCAGCGGCACGGGCGGCGGCTTCATCGATCGCCTTCTGCAGCTTCTCGAGCAGGTGGTTGAGCGACTGCGCGTTCTGCTTCATCGCGGCCAGCCGCTGCGCCTGGTCCCGGTATTGCGCGTCGGTGGCGGCGGCCAGCTTCTGCTGCGCGGCGCGCTGTTGCGCCAGCACCGCAGCCTGCTGCTCGCGCTGGGTCCTGGCCGCCTGCAGCGCCTGCTGTTCGGCGGTGATCGCACGCTCCAATTCCTGCAGCTGAGCCAGGTCGGCCATCAGCTGCTGCACGCGCCGCACGCGGTCCTGCTGGAAATATTTCGAGTACACCAGCGCGCGCGCGATTCGCGCCACGTCCTCGTCGCCCAGCAGCAGGCGCAGGTCCGAGCCGTGGCCGAGCGCGTAGGTGGCGCGCAGCAGGTCGGCAATCGCGGCGCGCTGGCCGTCCAGTTTCCTGCCCAGTTCGGCGCGCTGCTGCTGCAGTTGGTCCAGCTGCCGCTGCTTGGCGGCCAGTTCGGCATCGGTCTGGCGCACCGCGCGCGCCGCACCGGCCAGCGCATTGGCCTGCCGCGCCAGCTCCGCATTCGCGCTGTCGCGGCGGGCGGCGGTGTCGGCCTGCTCCTTCGCCAGCGCTTCCATCCGGTGCCGCAGTTCGGCCAGCTTCTGCTTCGCCTCGACCTGCTCGCTGCGGCTCCTGCCGTCCTGGCGCGCCTGCAGCGCGGGTGGCGCGAAAGCGATGGCCAGGCCGATGGCAAGGATGGGCAGGGCGTGGCGAAGCAGGCGGGCGGGCTTGGGCATGTCCGGATTATCACCGAGCCGGCTGGCCCAGGCGAGACGACCTCGCCACGGCTGACCGGCGACTTCCCGGGTGGATCTCGCCGATGGCTGCTCAAAACCGAAAGCGTATGGCCGTCCAAATCCCTTTTGACGCGTCGCAACAGCTGTGCTTTAGTGGGCGTCCATCCGCGTGCCGCGACGGTGTCACCGGCGGGCATGCGCCCGGTACGCCCACGACGGAAGACACGATGGCGCAGCCAGGCGACTCCATACTCCATGCACCGGTTTCCGGACTCGACGGCGGCGGCTTCGGCCCGCCCGCGCGTGACGGCGCGTTCGACGCCATCCGCGGCGACCGCCACCGGATGCCGGCGCGGCCTGCCCCGTCCGGGTCGCCGCGATGTGCCTGATTGCCTTCGCCTGGGACGCCCACCCGCGCTGGCGCCTGCTGCTGGCCGGCAACCGCGATGAGTTCCACGCGCGTCCCAGCGCGGCGCTGGCACGCTGGGACGATGCGCCGATCGTCGGCGGGCGCGATCTCGAGGCGGGCGGTACCTGGCTCGGGGTCACCGACGGCGGCCGCTGCTGCGTGGTGACCAATGTGCGCGACCCGCGCGATCCGCAGCTGGGCGCCTCGCGCGGCCTGCTCGCCACCGACTACCTCATCGGCGACGCCGATGCCGCCGCGCACGCCCGACGGCTGCTGCGCGCGGCCGCCGACTACCGCCCGTTCAACCTGCTCACCTTCGATGCGCGCGAGGCGTTCTATCTCGGCAATCGCCCCGAGCCGAGGGCGCAGGCGGTGAGCCCCGGCGTGCACGGCCTGTCGAACGCCGACTTCAACACGCCGTGGCCGAAGACCCGCGCGCTGATGCAGCGGCTGCAGCAGTGGATCGACGCCGGCGGCGACGCGGACTTCGCGCCGCTGTTCGAGGCGCTTGCCGACGAGCGGCAGGCGCCGGATGCGCAATTGCCCGATACCGGCGTGGGACTGGAGCGCGAGCGCCTGCTGTCGCCCGCGTTCATCCGCGGCGAGCAGTACGGTACCCGCGCCAGCACCGTGGTGGCGATCGGCCATGACGGCGAGGGGGTGATCGCGGAACGGCGCTTCGGCCCGGACGGCCGCTTCCACGGCGAGACGATGCTGCGCTTCGGCCCGTTCGCGCTGCACCGCTAGCCTGGCGCCTACGCGAGCGATCGGCATCGTCGGCTGCCGGTGCGTGCGGCCGGCGGCTAGCCTGTCGCCAGGTCCACGGAACGGAGCGGGCGCATGCGCAGGGGATGGTTTTCGCGGGTCGTCGGCATCGTGCTGTCCATCGCCGGCGCGGCGCACGCGGCCGATTGCCCGGACTGGTCGCCGGCGCAGGCGCGGCAGGAACTGGCCGCGCTGCATGACCGGCTGGACGGCTGGAACCGCGCGTATCGGGCCGGCGGGCGATCGCCGGTGAGCGATGCGGTCTACGACCAGGCCATGCAACGCCTCGCTGCATGGCAGGACTGTTTCCCCGCCCAGGCACCGGTGCCGCTGGCGCCTCTGGCCGGCGCCGGCGGCCGGGTACGTGCGCCGGTGGCGCAAACCGGCCTGGCCAAGTTGCCGGACGGCATGGCGATCAGCGCATGGATGCACGCGCGCGGCGGCCGCGACCTGTGGGTGCAGCCGAAGGTCGATGGCGTGGCAGTCACCTTGCTGTACGTGGATGGCCAGTTGCGCCAGGCGACCAGCCGCGGCGACGGCTTGCAGGGCTCGGACTGGACGCAGCCGGCGCAGGCGATCGAGGCGATTCCCAAGCGCCTGCCGCACGCGCCGGCGCGGGTGGTGTTGCAGGGCGAGCTGTATTGGCGCCTGCCCGGCCACGTGCAGGCCGACGACGGCGGTGCCAACGCGCGCTCGGCGGTGGCCGGCGCGCTGGCGCGCCGCTCGCTGGATGCCGACAGCGCGGCGCGGATCGGCCTGTTCGTGTGGGACTGGCCCAGCGGGCCGGCCGACATGCCGGCGCGGTTGGCCGGGCTCGCGGCGATGGGCCTGGCCGACAGCGTGGCGTATACGCGGCCGGTCGCCACGCCGGATGACGTGAAGCAGTGGCGCGAGCGGTGGTATCGCCACGCGATGCCGTTCGCCGCCGACGGCACGGTACTGCGCCAGGGCCGCCGGCCACCGGCCGCGAGCTGGCCGGCGGTGCCGCCGGAGTGGGCGGTGGCGTGGAAGTATCCGGCCGCGTCGGCGCTGGCCGAAGTGCGCGCGGTGGAATTCACCGTGGGCCGCAGCGGTCGCATCACGCCGGTGCTGGAGCTGGCGCCGGTGCAGCTGGACGACCGTCGCGTGCAGCGGGTCAGCGTAGGTTCGCTCAGGCGCTGGCAGCAACTCGACATCCGCCCCGGCGACCAGGTCGAGGTGGCGCTGGCCGGGCTGACCATCCCGCGCCTGCAGTCGGTGGCGTGGCGCGCGCAGCAGCGGGTGGCGGTGACGCCGCCGGATCCGGCGCAACACGGCCCGCTGACCTGCTGGCAGGCCACGCCGGGCTGCGAACAGCAGTTCCGTGCGCGGCTGGTATGGCTGGGCGGCCGGCAGGGCCTGCAGCTGGAGGGGCTCGGTGCGGATACCTGGCAGGCGCTGATCGACGCCGGGCTGGTGCACGGCCTGCTGGACTGGATGGAGCTCACGCCGGCCCGACTCGCCACCGTGTCGGGCCTCGGTCCGGCGCGCGCCGCGCTGCTGGCTCGTTCCTTCGCCGATGCGCGCGATCGCCCGTTCGCGCGCTGGCTGCAGGCGTTGGGCGTGCCCTCCAGCGTGGCTGACGGGCTTCCCGACTGGGCCGCGCTGAGCGCGCGCGGGGCGAACGACTGGCAGGCGCTGGAGGGCCTCGGCAGCGGCCGCGCGAACCAGCTGGTGGCGTTCTTCGCCTGCTCCGAGGTTCGCACGCTGGCCACGCGCCTGCATGCGGCCGGCGTGCAGGGTTTCTGAGCGTCAGCTCTTCAGCTCGCCGTCGTGGTAGTACCAGCGGCCGTCTTCGCGCACGAAGCGGCTGGTCTCGTGCTGGCGCTGCGCGCGGCCGCCGCCGAGGCGGTAGCGGGCGACGAACTCCACGACGGCGTGGTCGTCGTCGACGACCTGCTGGCGGCGCACCTCCAGCCCCAGCCAGGTCGGCGGCGGCTGCTGCGCGGCCAGGCGCAGCGAGGCCGGGCGGGTGTCGGCATGCCAGCTGGCCAGCAGGTAGTCCTCGCGCCGGAGCACGTAGGCGCTGTAGCGCGAGCGCATCAGCTGCTCGGCCGTGGCGGCGATGGCGCCGTCGTGCAGCGGGCCGCAGCACTGGCTGTAACCGGCCGGGTTGCCGCAGGGGCAGGGGGTCAGCGTGTCGATCGACTTCATGCCGCCTTTGTACCCGGTTCGGTGCGGTTATGCAGGCATGCCGTGCAGGCGCTGCTCAGCCGTGGTGGCGCCGCCACACGCGGCAGCGGTTGTTCGCCGGCATCGCGACGTCGGCGAGCAGGTGGAAACCGGCGGCGTCGGCCAGCGCGTCCACGGCTTCGGCGTCGCGGATCGCCATGTGCGTGCCGCGTGCCTTGAGCCATGCGTCGAACGCCGCATTGCTGTCGCTGCTGTAGCGGCCCCGGTCGTTGAACGGGCCGTAGATCGCCAGCACCGCATCGCCGGTGGTGATCGCGGGCAACTGCGCGAACAACTGCTGTACTTCGGGCCAGGCCATGATGTGCAGGGTGTTGGCACTGAACACCGCGTCGAACGGGCCTGGCGGCCAGGCGCGTTCGACGTCCAGTTCCAGCAGCGGCGGAGTGTTCGGCAGCGCCGCCTCGTCCAGCCAGGCGCGGATGCCGGGCAGGTTTTCCGCGCGATCGGAGCTTTGCCAGCTCAACTGCGGCAGCGCCGCAGCGAAATGCACCGCGTGCTGGCCGGTACCGCTGCCGATCTCCAGCGCGTGCCGGCGGTCGGCGAAATACTCGCGCAGCACGCCGAGGATCGGTTCGCGGTTGCGCTCGCAGGCGGGCGAGTACGGTTTGATGGCCATGGTCAGAGCAGCGGGAGTTGATCGCCTTCTGCATCGCGTGCGACTTCAGCTCGACGAATCATCTGCTGAACCGCGGGAACCGCATGCACCGGAACCAGGGTCACATCGGGGTGGTCGTGCGCAAAGACACGGAACACTTCATCCGCAAAGGCCTGGCCGATGCTGGTGACCGCTTCGAAGTCGAGTACCACGGTGCGGAATCGCTCTACCCGTTGCATCAGGCGCTTGGCTTGCGAGCGCGAGATCAGGTTCTCGTCACCAACCTTGGCCAGCCTGACAGGAACGACTGTCTTGGCGAAGGTGTAATCGTCCGGCCCGGTGGAGAATTGGTCGAAAATTTCCTTGGCCGTCCTGGTGGTGTCGGCCCTGATTTCCATAAGCACCGTCGTGCCATGGCGGACACGGCGCATGTCAATGTCGAAAAGCAGGTCGTCGCCCGCTCCATCGTCGTGGTCGAAAACCAGGTCGCCGGAAGCAATCTGGAAACGGTCGAACATGCGCGAAGTGAAAAACACGCCTTCGCCCGAATGGCGCCTTGGGTCGGTGGTCAACTTTCCTTTTGAAAGCTCAAGCAATGCCAGCCGTTCGTCGGGAAGATCCAGCGCGCGAGTGATCTTGCGAAAAATGCCGATGCCATCGTCCGCCACCATCATGGCAATCTGGCGGCCGTTGCGATCCACGAGAACCCTGAGGTGTTTTCCTTCGGAGTGATCGATGGCGTTGTTGACCATTTCGGTCAAACCGTGGTGGCTGATGTCGACGACGTTCGCCGGCAGCCCTTTCAGCATCGGCGCAACATCACGTGTCCATACGCGATCTTCGGCGAGACCATGCAGCAGATAGCGAAAAGTGGCGCGGCGGGAGCTGCCGAGACGATAAGTTGGCCGTGTCGTTCCGACTTTGGCCAGATAGCCCTCGCTGATCAGCGCGCGAGCACGCGTAGCTACGGCGGCGCGGCTTAGGCCGAGCACTTCGGCGACGACGCGTACCAGGTCGTTGGGATGGCTCTGGAGCTGGGCCAGCAGTGATGCATCAATTTCCGCAGAACGATTGGGTCGGGCCATGCGTGCACCATAAAGTATGCGGTGCTTATTGGATAGTTATTTGGCCCCATTGTAAAGTTATGAAGGGCTTTGGCCCTTCAAACCAGCGAGACACCGGCGTAAAGGGCGGAGCCGGTGTTAGACCGGGCGCCCGCGCAGCACGCGTGCCGGCAGCATCAGCAGGGCGTCGAGGAAGGCGAATACGGCGCCCACGGTGATGCCGACCAGGCGCAGCGGCAGCAACAGCAGCCACACGATCGGGTACAGCACCAGCGCCAGCAGCGCCAGCGGCCAGCAGAACACCAGCAGCAACAGCCAGAGCAGGAAGGCAGCCATGCGCCGATCCTCGCGAAGGGTTGGACGACGCTCACTGTAGCGCAGGCCGAGGCCTGCGCGCGGGTGACTCCCGACACCCCTCACGGCATCGGGTTCACTCCGATCAGCCACAGATGCAGCCACAGTGCGAAGGCCGCCCAGGCCGCGACGCCGATCGCCACGGCCAGCATGTCGCCTTGCAGCCTGCCCGCCGGGTAGACAGTGCCGGCCAGCCGGTCGCGCCGGCGCGACACAATGAACAGCACCACCGCCCACTGCAGGAAGGCGCCGAACAGCAGCACGTCATGCAGCATGCCAGTGGCCAGCAGGTGGCCGAACGCCCACACCTTCACGCCGAGCAGCATCGGATGGCCGAATGCCGCCTTGAGATGGTTGTGCGGGACATAGGCGGCAGCCACCAGCACGAACGCGATCAAAGTGAACAGCGCGTTGGCGTGGCGCAGGGCCAGCGGCGGCACGTACAGCAGCACCGCATGCTGGCGCGCCAGGCCGAAGCCCCAGCAGATCAGCGCGAAGCCGATCAGCGATACCAGCGCGTACAGGCCCTTCCAGCGCAGCTCGCCCAGTCGCGCGCGCTGCCGGTTGCGCCAGCCGTCGGCGAAGATGCGCAGCGAATGCACACCGAGGAACAACACGAGACCGAGGATCAGCACGGGCATGGTCGAAACTCCAGGGGACGGTGAGTGACAAGCGTAGGGGCGTGGCGCCCTCCGCCATAGTGACAGTCGTCAGGCGACGGCCTCGATCCGCACGACCAGCGCCAGCGCACCCGGCTGCAAGGTCAGCGCTGCGGACGCGGGCAACGAGCGCCACCAGGCGTCGCCCGCCTGCAGCACGCCGTCGGCGCTGCCGATCGTGCCGCGGGCGCAGTACACCAGCACGGTGGCGGCGTCGGCTGCGCGCGCGCCCGCATCCCGCCACACCTCGATGCCGCCGCGCACGTGTCCGCGGCGCAGCATCAGGTTGAAGTCGCGGGTGGGGCCGCCGGCCAGCGCCACGTCCACCTTCGCCTCGCCGGGAAACGCGAACGGCGCGAACGGCGTGGTCAGCGCGTGCACGCGGCCGTCGTCCAGCGCCATCGTGAAGCCGGCGCCGTCGAGCAGCGCGATCTGCCGGTCGATGCCGGGGAACGAGGAAAACGGCGCGGCGCTGTCGACCTCGGCCACGCTGATCCGCCAGAGGAAGCCGCCGCTGCCGTCGACGGTCGGCTGGACGGCCATTTCGCGGGTGCGGCCCAGGCCGTTCTTCCACGGCTGCGGCGGGCAATCGGCCAGGCGGATGATCATGCGGTTCTCTCGATGACGCGCCGGAACGGCGGCAGCGCCTTCAGCATGCCGGCGCCGTAGCGCTTGGTGACCACACGGCGGTCCAGCAGCACGATGCGGCCGTGGTCGGTCTCGTTGCGGATCAGGCGGCCGCAGTACTGGGTGAGCAGGCGCGTGGCCTCGGGGATGCTGACCTCGATGAACGGGTTGCGCCCGCGCGATTCCAGCCACTCCGCATAGGTGGCGCCGACCGGGTCGGTAGGCACGGCGAACGGCAGCTGGGTGATCACCACCGTCTCGCACAGCTTGCCGGGCAGGTCCAGGCCCTCGCCGAACGAGGCCAGCCCGAACAGCGTGCTGCCCTTGCCCGCCTCGATGTCGGCGCAGTGCTCGGCGACGAGCTGCGACTTGCCCAGCGAGCCCTGCGCGCGCACCCTGCGCACCTGCGCGATCGGCAGCTTCTGCAGCACGCGGTCGAGCTTGGCGCGCGAGGTGAACAGCACCAGGTTGCCGGCATCCCAGTCGAGGTTTTCCGCCAGCCACGCGCTGATTTCCTCGGCGTGCGCTTCGCGCGCGTCGGGAAGGCTGCGCATCGCCGGCACTTCCAGCCGCGCCTGTGCAGCGAGGTCGAACGGCGAGGGCAGGCTCAGCGTCACCGCGTCGTCGGGCAGGCCCACCGCATCGGCGAAGCCGCGGAAATTGCCGCCGGCGCTCAGCGTGGCCGAGGTCAGCAGCACGCCGCTGGCGTTGCCCCACAGCACGCTGCGCAGCAGGCCGGCGGCGGAGACCGCCGAGGCGTGACAGACCAACTGCTGGTCGCCGCCCAGGGTGACCCAGCGCGCCAGCGGCGGCGCGTCGTCGGGATCGTCGCCGGACCATACGCGCCAGCAGGCCGCCTGTCGGCCGATGCGTTCCAGCGCGATGCCCAGCTCGCGCGACAGCGCCTCCTGGGTCGGCCCGCCGTCGGTCATCTCGACCACCGCGCGGCGCACCGCGCCGAGCCAGCGCTGCACCTCGCCGGTGAGCAGGCTGAGCATGCGCGCGTGCTCCACCCACGGCTCGGGCAGCTGGCCCAGCGAACCGCGGTACATCGGCTCGGTCTCGGCCGGGTCGGGCAGCCAGCCGAGGCGGATGGCCTTTTCCAGCTCCTCCAGCGCGTCGCTGAGTTCCTGCAGCTTCGCGTCGCCGGCATCCAGCGCGAGCTTGCCCAGGCTTTCCTTGTCGGTCAGCGAATACGCCGCGTGCACCTGCCGGCCGAGCCGGCTCAGCTGGCGCACGGTGGCGGTCATGTAGACCTCGGCTGCGCCGCGGTCGATCGCCTTGCCCGGCACGTGGTGGGCTTCGTCGAACACGTACAGCGTTTCGTCCGGACGCGGCAGGATCACGCCGCCCCAGCTCTCATCCTCGCCCGGCATGGTGAGGTCGGCCAGCACCAGGTCCTGGTTCGCTACGATGATCTCGGCGTCGTCCACCGCGCGGCGCGCGGCGAAGAACGGGCAGATCATGAACTGGCCGCACTTGCGGTTGGTGCAGCCGCCGGCGCTGGTGGTGATCATCGGCCGCAGCAAGTCGCTGACCGGCTCCGGCGCGCCGTCCATGTCGCCGTCCCACTCGTTGCGGTCGAACGCGGCGCCGAGCTTGGCCAGCGCCTGCTTGTCGCGCGCCTGCGGCGGCTTGCTCCACAGCGCGAGATCCGCATCGAAACCGGCCAGGCCCATCTGTGCGCTGTCGTTGATGCTGTTGCGCGCCATCAGCAGGTTGCGCGGGCACAGGTAGCGGCCGCGGCCCTTGGCCAGCGCCACCTTCGCCTCGATGCCGTTGAGCCCGAGGTAGAGCGGGATGTCACGTTGCACCAGCTGTTCCTGCAACGCCACGGTGGCGGTGGCGATCAGCAGCTTCTTCTTCTGGAAGCGCGCCACCGCCACCCCGGCGATCAGGTAGGCCATCGACTTGCCGGTGCCGGTGGGAGCCTCGATCACCGCCACGCCGCCTTCGGTGGCCAGTGCCTTGGCCACCTCGGCGATCATGCGTCCCTGCGAGGCGCGCGCACGGAAATCCGGCAGGCCGTCCTTCAGGCGCGTGTAGGCGGCGCGGATGGCGTCTTTGGTGGAGTCGGCGAGCATGCGGTGGATCGGAAGCCTGTGGCGCTGATGATGCGAGGTGCATGGCGGCGGCGAGCGTGACGCCGGACGGCAGGCGGCAGTTTATCGGTATTGCGCGTTCACCCGCATGCAGGCAGGCTGGCGATAGCCCGGCGTCGCCATGCGGTCGGCAGGAGCGGTTCGACCGATGGGCGAGGGGACGCCCGGGCAAGGGGGAAGCTCATCGATGAAGCATGACGGTGCCGTCGGGTCGATGTCGTACGAAGGATCGTTGCAGCTGGGCTGGCTGGCCCGGCTGACCGCCGCGCATGCGCCGGACGAGGTGGCCGGCGCGATCGCCGAGCTGGCGCAGGCCTTGCCGGGCTGTTCCGCCGCCTGCGTGGTGTGGGGGCTGGACGATGGCGCAACCTGGCGCAGCGTGCCGCCGTTGCCGGCCGCGATGGATGAGGCATGGCTGGCCGGCGCCGTTCGCGCGACCGCCCCGCACCGGCATCCGGACGGATCGCGCGTGGCGGTCCGCCTGTGCGTGCAGCCGCAGCCGGCCTTGCTGCTGCTGCAGCTGGACGAACCGGCGGCCGGCGGTTTTTTCGACGATCTGGAGGCGCCGCTGCGGCTCGCCGGCCAGCACCTGCGGCGCGCCATGGAATGGGCCGAGCTGCAGGATTCGCACGAGCAGCTCGAACGTTCCGAGGCGCTCCAGCGCGCGTTGTTCGCGATTTCCGACCTGGCCGGTTCCGAGCGCGACATGCCGGACATGCTGCGCGGCATCCATGCGATCGTCAGCACGCTGATGTACGCGGAGAATTTCTTCATCGTGCTGCACGATGTCGCGCGTAGCACGATCCGTTTCCTGTATTTCGTCGATGTCAAGTCGCCACCCCTGTTCGAGGTCGGCCGTGACCTGCCATTGAGCGCGATCGAGCACACGCTGACCTGGCACGTGATCAGCGATGGCAAGGCCCGCATGGGCGACGCCGAGGAATTGCGCAGCCAGGTGGCCGGGCCGGTGGCCCTGATCGGTCCGGACAGCCACGACTGGCTCGGCGTGCCGATGCTGCGCGGCAGCCAGCCGTGTGGCGTGCTGGTGGTGCAGAGTTATCGCCCGGACATCGGCTTCACCGACGAGGACCTCGCTCTGCTGCAGTTCGTCGGCAGTCACATCCTCACCGCGCTGGAGCGCAAGCAGGGCAAGGAAGAGCTGGAGCAGCGCGTGCAACTGCGTACGCTGCAGCTGGCCGAGGCGAACCGCGGCCTGCAGCTGGAGATCCTGGAGCGCCAGCGCGCCGAGCACCTGCAGTCGGCGCTGTTCCAGCTCGCCGAGCTGGCGACGGCGGACGTCGACCAGGACGCGTTCTACCGGCGCGTGCACGCGGTGGTCGGCGAGCTGCTGAACGCGGAGAACTTCTTCATCGCGCTGCTCTCCGACGACGGCCGGCGGCTGGCCTTTCCCTACTCGGTGGACGCGGTGCTGGCGCCGCCGGCCGAACGTCCGCTGGGACGCGGCCTGAGCGAGTACGTGCTGCGCCTGGGCCGGGCGCTGCGCGTCGAGAATCCGGACATCGAGGAACTGGAGCGCCGCGGCGAGATTGCGCCGGGGCGCATGAACTCGCCGGCCGAATCCTGGCTGGGCGTGCCGCTGATGGTCGGCGACGAAGTGATCGGCCTGGTCTCCGTGCAGAGCTACCGGGCCGACGTGGCGTACGGCCCGGCCGACCAGGAACTGCTCAGCTTCGTCGCCTCGCAGGTCGCCAACAGCCTCACCCGGCGCCGCTCCGCCGAATCGCTGAAGCAGGCCTACGAGGAGCTTGAACACCGCGTGGAGGAGCGCACGCTGGCGCTGCGCAAGGAAATCATCGAGCGCGAGCGCATGCAGGACCAGTTGCGCCATCAGGTCATGCACGACTCGCTCACCGGGCTGCCGAACCGCAGCTACCTGCGCGACCGCATCGACCGCGCGCTGGCCACGATGCGGCGCGAGCCGCCGCGTCGCTGCGTACTGCTGTACCTGGACGTGGACCGCTTCAAGATCATCAACGACAGCCTCGGCCACCTCGCCGGCGACGAGGTGCTGAAGGAAGTGGCGACGCGGCTGGCCGGCTGCGTGCGTCATCCCAACCTGGTGGCGCGGCTGTCCGGCGACGAGTTCGCGATCCTGCTGGAACAGGACGACCTGCCGTCGGCGGCCACCATCGTGGCGCAGCGCGTGCTGGATGCGCTGGGCGCGCCGATGCTGGTCGCGGGCAAGGAGCTGCAGGTGACCGCCAGCGTGGGCATCGCGGTTGGCGAAAGCCGCCACGCGGGCGCCGACGAGGTGCTGCGCGACGCCGACATCGCGCTGTACCGGGCCAAGGAGCTGGGGCGCAAGCGCTACGAGCTGTTCGACGAGAGGCTGGCCAGGGACGTGGTCGACGTGCTGGCGATGGAAGGCGAGCTGCGCCAGGCGCTGCTGCACGACCAGTTCGAGCCGCACTTCCAGCCGATCTGCGCGCTCGACGGCAGCGACCGGGTGGTCGGCTACGAGGCGCTGATCCGCTGGAACCATCCGCAGCGCGGCCTGCTGCGGCCGGGCGATTTCCTGAAGATCGCCGAGGACAGCGGCCTGGTCGAGGCGATCGACTGGCGCATGTTCGAACTCAGCTGCAGGCGGCTGCTGCAGCTGCACCGCACCGACGTCTTCATAACGGTGAACGTCTCGGCGCTGCACCTGCGCCATGCGGATTTCGACCGGCGCCTGGTCCGGTTGCTGGAGCGCACCGGCCTGTCACCGTCGCGGCTGGTGATAGAAGTCACCGAAGGCGCGCTGCTGGACAATCCCGAGCACGTGCGCGCCACCCTCGACCGCCTGCGCGCGATCGGCGTAGGCGCGGCATTGGACGACTTCGGCACCGGCTACTCCTCGCTCAGCTACCTGCACTCGCTGCCACTGCGCATCCTGAAGATCGACCGCGCATTCGTGAACGAGCTGGACAAGGGCGCCAACACCTCCAGCACCACCGTGGTGGCCGCGATCCTGGCGCTGGCCCGCGCGCTGAACATCCAGGTGATCGCCGAAGGCATCGAGACGGCGATCCAGCACGGCGCGCTGATGGCGATGGGCTGCGAGATGGGCCAGGGCTATCTGCTCGGCCATCCGGCGCTGATCACCCCGCCGCAGGAGCCGCACGCCGCCGGCGCGTGAGCCGGGTTACGCCGCGGCGGCGATCTGCCGCAGCGCCCGCTCGAACGCCTCCGGCGGCTGCCCGCCGGAAATCAGGTGCCGGCTGTTGACGATGGTGGCCGGTACCGAATGGATGCCGCGCGACGTGAAGAACTCCTCCTGCGCGCGCACCTCGTCGGCGAACTCGCCGCTGGCCAGGATCTGCCGCGCGCGTTCGATGTCCAGGCCGACCTCGCCGGCCAGCCGCGCCAGCGTGTCGTGCGCGCCGACATCCTCGCCGTCGGTGAAGTACGCGCGCAGCAGTGCCTGCTTCAGCGCGAGCTGGCGGCCTTCCAACTCGGCCCAGTGCAGCAGCCGGTGCGCGTCGAACGTGTTGTAGACGCGGCCGCGCCGATCCATGTCGAAGGTGAAGCCCAGCGCCGCGCCGCGTTCGCGGATCGCCTCCTGGTTCGCCGCGATCTGCCCGGCCGAACTGCCGTACTTGCGCACCAGGTGCTCGACGGCGTCCTCGCCCTCCGCCGCCATCTGCGGATTCAGCTCGAACGGCTGGAAGTGGATCTCCGCGCTGACCTCGCCCTCCAGCTTCGCCAGCGCCTGCTGCAGCGAAGCCAGCCCGATCGCGCACCACGGGCAGGAAACGTCGGAAACGAAGTCGATGCGGAGAGGAGCGGGCGTGGACATCGGGATACCTTCATCGTGAGGCGGGCAGCGCGGGTGCCGCGGACCCGATCAAGATGCGGCCGCCACGGGCGCAATCAAGCGCAGGACGAAACCTGGCTGCCGGCGATGTTCAGCGCCACCGCCTCGGCCACCTTGATGCCGTCCACCGCGGCGGACAGGATGCCGCCGGCGTAGCCGGCGCCTTCGCCGGCGGGGTAGAGGCCGCGGGTGTTGAGGCTTTGCAGGCTGTCGTCGCGCCTGATCCGCACCGGCGAGGAGGTGCGCGTCTCGACGCCGGTTAGGATGGCGTCGTGCATCGCGTAACCACGAAGCTGCCGTTCGAACGCGGGCAACGCCTCGCGGATCGCGGCGATCGCGTAGCCGGGCAGCGCGCTGTCGAGGCTGCCCAGGGTGACGCCGGGCTTGTACGAGGGTTGCACGTCGCCGAATTCGCGCGAGGCGCGGCCGGCAAGGAAGTCGCCGACCAGTTGCGCCGGGGCGCTGTAGTTTTCGCCGCCCAGCATATAGGCGTGGCTTTCGAGTGCGCGCTGCAGGGCGATGCCGGCGAGCGGGCCGCCGTCGCTTTCATCAGATGTGGAGTCGTAGGGCGCGAAATCGGATGGGTCGATGCCGACCACCACGGCCGCGTTCGCGTTGCGCTCGTTGCGCGAATACTGGCTCATGCCGTTGGTGACCACCCCGCCGGGTTCGCTGGTGGCGGCCACCACCGTGCCGCCGGGACACATGCAGAAGCTGTACACCGAGCGCCCCCCTCTGCCGTGATGCACCAGCTTGTAGTCGGCGGCGCCGAGGATCGGGTGGCCGGCCTGCGGGCCGAAGCGCGAGCCGTCGATCACCGACTGCGGGTGCTCGATGCGGAAGCCGATCGAGAACGGCTTGGCCTCCAGGCAGACGCCGCGCGCGTGCAGCATGGCGAAGGTGTCGCGCGCGCTGTGGCCGAGCGCGAGCACCACGTGGTCGGCGCGCAACTGCTCGCCGCTGGCCAGGGCGACGCCGCGGATGTGGCGTTCGCCGGCGGCGTCGGTGTCGATCAGCAGGTCGTCCACGCGCTGGCTGAAGCGGATCTCGCCGCCCAGCGCTTCGATCGTGGCGCGCATGTTCTCCACCATCGAGACCAGCCGGAACGTGCCGATGTGCGGTTTGCTGACGTAGAGGATTTCCTCCGGCGCGCCGGCCTTGACGAATTCGGTCAGCACCTTGCGGCCGTGGTGCTGCGGGTCGCGGATCTGGCTGTGCAGCTTGCCGTCGGAGAACGTGCCGGCGCCGCCCTCGCCGAATTGCACGTTCGACTCCGGGTGCAGCTGGCGCTTGCGCCACAGGTCCCAGGTATCTTTCGTGCGCTCGCGCACTTCCTTGCCGCGGTCGAGGATGATCGGACGGAAGCCCATCTGCGCCAGGACCAATCCGGCGAACAGCCCGCAGGGGCCGAAGCCGATCACCAGCGGGCGGTGCTCCAGTCGAGGCGGCGCCTGGGCCACGAAGCGGTAGTTCGTGTCCGGCGTGGGTTGCACATGCGGGTCGTCGGCGTAGCGCTGCAGCAGCTCGGCCTCGCGCGGGGTGTCGATGTCCAGCGCGTAGATCAGCATGATCGCGCCGCGCTTGCGGGCGTCGTAGCCGCGCCGGGCGACGCTGTAGCCGGTGAGCGCGGCGGCGTCGATGTCCAGCCGCTTGAGGATCGCGGCGGTGAGCGCGGCCTCGCCGTGATCGAGCGGCAGCTTGAGGTCGGTCAGTCGCAGCATGGGGGCCCGGAAAGATGGGCGTTGGCCCGATCGGCTATTGTCGATGCGATGGCGCGCACTCGACAAGCGCAGCAGGGCCTGCGGCCTCGTGTCCGGTCCCCGGGCGGCCGCCAGCGCGTGCGGCGCGGCCCCGAAGTGACCCGGCGGGTCAGTTCATGCCGCCAGCATGGTCAGGATTTGTTCGCCCGTGGCGCGGGGGTGCAGCAGCAGGTAGTGCGGACGCATGCTTCGGTCATGCCGGCGGGCGGCGACGACGCACGGCTCGCCATCGGCGGCGGTCACGCACAACGGGACCGGGCGGCGCCGGTCCCACGGATGGCGGAGCACCAGGCCATGCTGCGGGCCGCCGACGATGATGCATTTGATCTGTTCCATGACGCTTGCTCGAATAAAGGGAGGGACGGTGGAGGTGTCCTTTCCCTTCAAGCAGAAGTCGAGCCATCAGCCGGTGGCAAAATGCGGAGTACATCACATTTTTTGCATTTGGCTGCGGCGACCCTGCCGTGGGCCGCCGCCATGCCGCCTGTTCAGGTGTTGCCGATGAAGTCGGTCTTGCCGATGTCGGTGCCGGCCTGGCGCAGGATGTCGTAGGCGGTGGTGCAGTGGAAGAACAGGTTCGGCAGGGTGAAATGCAGCAGGTAGGCCTGGCCTTCGAAGTTCATCTCGCCGTTGCGCATCTTCAGGTGGATCGCGCGGGTCTCGCTGCCGTCGATCTGCTCCGGCTTGAAGCTCTCGATGTACGCGATCGAGCGCTCGATGCGGCTGTGGGCCTGCTCCAGCGTGGTCTCGTTGTCCTCGAAGCTCTTGGGCTCCACGCCGGCCAGGCGGGCGGTGCCGCGGGTGGCCATGTCGCAGGCGATCTGGATCTGCTTGATCAGCGGCAGCATGTCGGGGATCAGCCGGGTCTGCAGCAGCACTTCGTCGCTGACGTTCTTCGACTTCGCGTGCTGCTCGCCCTTCTTCAGCACGTGGGCGAGGTTGCCCAGTGCGCGGACGAAGACGGGAACGGCGACCTGGTACATCGAGATGGTCATGGGTGATCTTCCTGTGGTGGGTGAGGGGGTTCGGAGGGATGGGCGGTGGCGAGCGGGGGCAGGTCACCGGGGAACACGGCGGGAACCGGCTCGGCCGGCCGCGGAGCGGCGGCAATCGGCAGGCTTCGCGTCACCCGGGCAGCGATCAGCATGCCGGCCAGCATCAGGGCGGCGGAAAGCACGAAGGCTACACCGGGCAGGTGCACGGGCAAAGCCGGGGCGATCGACAGCGCGAAGACCTGGGCGAACAGATAGGGCCCGAAGATGCCGGCGAAACTGCCGAGGCTGCTGATCGCGCCCTGCAGCCGGCCCTGCTCGGAAGGGTCGACCTGCTGGGTCATGATCGACTGGATCGGCGGCATCGCCAGCCCCCACAGCGCCAGCAGCGGCACGCCGAGCAGGAACACCCAGCCGGTATCGGCGACACCCATCACCAGGAACGCACCCACACCGAACAGCATGCCGGCCAGCAGCACGCGGCGTTCGCCGAAGCGCGGCGCCAGCCTGCCGGTGAGCAGCGCCTGCACCGCGCCGTCGCAGGCGCCGACCAGCATCAGCACGTAGCCGACCGCCTGCGGGCCCCAGTGGTAGCGGTAGTCCGCGTACAACACGAACACCGTCTGCAGCACGTAGTGCGCCAGGTAAACCAGGAACAGCACCACCGCCAGGCCGAGTACCTGCGGGTAGCGGCGCAGCAGCTTCAGCGAGCCGAACGGATGCGCGCTGTGCAGTTCGAGCCGGTGGGTGCGGCGCTCCTTCGGCAGCGACTCGGGCAGGATGAAGCAGCCGTACAGGAAGTTGCACAGCGCCAGCCCCGCCGCCACCCAGAACGGCAGGCGCAGCGCGATGCCGCCAAGGAACCCGCCCAGGCCGGGCCCGATGATGAAGCCCAGCCCGAACGCGCTGCCGAGGATGCCGAACGCGGCGGCGCGCTTTTCCTTCGGCGTGATGTCGGCGATATAGGCATTGGCGGTGCTGAAGCTGGCGGCGGTCATCCCGAGCAGGATGCGTGCCAGGAACAGCAGCCACAGCGTGGGCGCCAGCGCCAGCACCACGAAATCCACCGCCAGGCCCAGGTTGGAAACCAGGATCACCGGGCGTCGTCCGTAGCGGTCCGACAGCGCGCCCTGCACCGGCGAGAACACGAACTGCACGATCGCGAACACGGTGCTGAAGATGCCCACCCACCACGCCGCCTTCGCGATGCCGCCGCCGGCCAGCTGCTCGATCAGGTGCGGCAACACCGGGATGATGATGCCGAACGCCAGCATGTCCAGCAGCACCGTGACGTAGATGAAGGCCAGTACGGCACGGTGGCGCGGTTCGGCGGGAGTCGACGGCTGGTCCATGGACATGGCGTGGCTGGGAGAGGCGCACGATAGCCGAACGCCGGCGATGCGGCACGTGCAGCTCGTCAGGCGCCGCGATGCGGCACGCAACGCGCGGACGCCGACATGGCGGAGAGCGCGATACCATGGGCCATCCCCCGCCAAGGAATCGCCATGGTCCGACGCCTGTTGCCCGTATGCCTGCTGCTGGCGCTGGCCGCCTGCTCCTCCCGCCAGGACACGCCGGCTCCGGTGTCGAAGGAAGAGCTGGCGCCGGCGCCGACCGCCAGCGCGCCCGCCCTGGCACCCACCGGCGACGGGACCGGCACCGCGGTGCAGCGGCATCTGGCCGACTACGCCACGGTGAAGCTCGGCGCCGACCTGTCGAAGTTCGACGCCAGGCAGAAGAAGATGATCGCGTTGCTGGTCGAGGCGGCCGACAGCATGAACGCGATCTACTGGCAGCAGGCATGGGGCGACAAGAACGCGCTGCTGCAGAAGATCGCCGACCCGGCCACGCGCGAATTCGCCGAGATCAACTACGGCCCGTGGGACCGGCTGGACAACGACCAGCCGTTCGTCGACGGCGTCGGCGCGCGTCCGCCGGGCGCGCAGTTCTATCCGGCCGACATGGGCAAGGCCGAGTTCGAAAAGTCCTCGCTGAAGGACAAGACCTCGCTGTACACCCTGCTGCGCCGCGACGCCCAGGGCCAGCTGATCACCGTGCCCTACCACGAGGCGTACAAGGCCGAGCTGGAGAAGACCGCCGGCCTGCTGCGCCAAGCCGCGAAGCTGGCGCGCGACCCCGGCTTTCGCAAGTACCTCACGCTGCGTGCCGACGCGCTCTTGAGCGACGACTACCAGGCCAGCGACTTTGCCTGGATGGATATGAAGCACAACCCGGTCGACATCGTGATCGGCCCGATCGAGACCTACGAGGACCAGCTGTACGGCTACAAGGCCAGCTACGAATCCTACGTGCTGATCAAGGACCAGGCCTGGAGCGCGAAGCTGGCCCGCTTCGCCGGGTACCTGCCCGAACTGCAGCGCGAGCTGCCGGTGGCCGACAAGTACAAGGCGGAGAAGCCCGGCTCCGACGCCGACCTCAACGCCTACTTCGCGATCTACTACGGCGGCGACGCCAACTCCGGCGCCAAGACCATCGCGATCAACCTGCCCAACGACGAGCAGGTGCAGTTGAAGAAGGGTGCGCGCCGGCTGCAGCTGGAGAACGTGATGCAGGCGAAGTTCGACCGGATCATGCTGCCGATCGCGAAGGCGCTGATCGCCGACGACCAGCAGAAGAACCTCAGCTTCGACGCGTTCTTCCAGAACACCATGTTCCACGAGGTGGCGCACGGGCTGGGCATCAAGAACGTGCTTGGCAAGAGCGGGCTGGACGGCAAGGGCACCGTGCGCAAGGCGCTGAAGGACCAGGCCTCCAGCTTCGAGGAAGGCAAGGCCGACATCCTCGGCCTGTACATGGTCAGCAAGCTGGCCGGCAAGGGCGAGCTGGACAAGTCGAAGCTGATGGACAACTACGTCACCTTCCTCGCCGGCATCCTGCGCTCGGTGCGCTTCGGCGCCAGCGACGCGCACGCCAAGGCGAACATGGTGCGCTTCAATTTCTTCAAGCAGCAGGGCGCGTTCAGCCGCGACGAAAAGACCGGCCGCTACCGCGTCGACTTCGACAAGATGACCGCGGCGATGAACGCGCTGTCGGCGAAGCTGCTGACCATCCAGGGCGACGGCGACTACGAGGCCGCGAAGCAGCTCACCGACCAGATGGGTGCCGTCGACGCCGAACTGGCCGGCGACCTGAAGCGGCTCGACCAGGCGCACATCCCGGTCGACATCCGCTTCGAGCAGGGCCTCGACGTGCTGGGGCTGAAGCAACCCTGACGTCGCGGGTAATTTCCGTAGGAGCGCACCCTGTGCGCGATGCTTTCCGCCACGTGCACGCGACGAAGAGCCATCGCGCACAGGGTGCGCTCCTACGGGTTTCGTGATCGGCCGATCCAGTCGGCGACGGCCTGTGGGTGTTCCAGGTGCAGGTGGTGGCCGCCGTCGAGATGGCTGACCGTGATGTTCGCCACGCACTCGGCACGCGCCTGCATCGGCGCGCTGGGCAGGTAGGAGGTGGCCGGTCGCGCCAGCAGCAGGGCGGTGGGCGCGGCGATGCCGCGCAGCAGCGCGCGCACCTGCGTTTCGGCCAGGCGCGCGGCGCTGGGGCGGGTCAGCCGCGGGTCACTGCGCCAGCGCCAGCCGCCGTCGGTTGCGACCAGGCCGCGTTCGACGATCAGTCGCGCCAGCGCGGCGGAGAGGCCGCTGGCAAGGCTGCGCGCGCTGATCGCCAGATCGACGTCGCGGAACACCCGCAACGGCTTGCCGTTGTCGCCGCGCGGGGCCAGTGCGTCGCGGAAGCGCTGCAGGGTGTGCGAGCCGTCGTCGCCGAGCGGGCCGAGGCCTTCGATCAGCAGCAGGCGTTCGATCCGCTCGGGCCGCGCCGCGGCGACCAGGGCGGCGATGCCCGCGCCCAGCGAGTGGCCGAGCAGGGCGTAGCGATCCAGCCGCAGTGCGTCGGCGGCGGCCAGCACGGCCTGCACATGGTCGACGTAGTGGTAGCTGGCGCCAGTGGCGAGATGGCCGGAGTGGCCGTGGCCGGGCAGGTCCAGCGCGATCACCCGCCAGCGTGCGGCCAGCCGCGGCGCCAGATGCGCGAAGCTGCCGGCGTTGTCGAGCCAGCCGTGCAGCGCCAGCAGCGGCGGGCGCGTGTCGTCGCCCCACACCTGCGCGGCCAATGACAGGTGCGGCAGCGCGATGCGGCGCTCGGCGGGAGTCGTCACGCGGCGGCTTCCGGCCAGCCGCCCAGCTGCCGGCGCACCAGTGCGGCGAGGCTGGCCACCTGCCCGGCGCTGTCGTTGAGGGCGGGGATGTAGCGCAGCGCCTCGCCGCCGGCGGCGGTGAAGAAGTCGCGGTTCTGCATCGCGATCTCCTCCAGCGTCTCCAGGCAATCCACCGCGAAGCCGGGGCAGGCCACGTCGAGTTTGCGCACGCCGTCGGCGGCCAACCGGCGCACGGTGGCGTCGGTGTACGGCTGCAGCCAGCGCTCGCGGCCCACCCGCGACTGGAAGCTGACGATCAATCCGTCTTCGCCCAGTTGCAGCCGTTCGCGCAGCAGCTGCGCGGTGCGTCGGCATTGCTCCGCGTACGGATCGCCGAGCCGCACGTAGCGCTCGGGGATGCCGTGGAACGACAGCAGCAACTTCTCGCCGCGGCCGTTCGCCGCCCACCAGCGCTCGATGCCGGCGGCCAGCGCCTCGATGTGGCCGGGGTCGTCGTGGTAGTCGTTGACGATGCGCAGCTCCGGCGGCCAGCGCAGCCGCTTGAAGGCGTCCGCCACCGCGTCGATCACCGAGCCGGTGGAAGTGGCCGAGTACTGCGGATACAGCGGCAGCACCAGCAGCCGGCGCACGCCCTCGCGCTGCAGCCGTCCGATGGCATGCGCCACCGACGGCTCGCCGTAGCGCATCGCCAGCGCCACCCGCAGCGTGCCGGGCCGTTGCCGGTCCAGTTCGGCCTGCAGGCCGGCGGCCAGCGCCTCGCTGCCGTAGCGCAGCGGCGAGCCGCGGTCGTCCCAGATCCGCGCGTAGGCGTGCGCCGAGCGCCGCGGCCGCACGCGCAGGATCACCCCATGCAGGATCAGCCACCATAGCCAGCGCGGGTAGTCGATCACCCGCGGGTCGCCCAGGAATTCGGCCAGGTACGGCCGCACCGCGCTGGCGGTCGGCGCGGTCGGCGTGCCCAGGTTGACCAGCAGCACGCCAGCCTGAACGGACTGAACGACCGGCGCGTCGGAATCCTCGGCAACGCCGGTATAGTGGTTGCTGCGTGGCATCATGACAGTCGTGGCCGCTGGAACCGCGCAGTCTGCCACAAGCCCGGCGTACCGCGTGGCGCCGCGCCTTCCCCCGAACCCGAGCGTGGAGCTGCCCCATGTTGAAGACATCGTTGCAACGCCTGCTGCTGGCCGGACTGGCCCTGTTGCTGCCGGCCATGGCCGTGCACGCCGAGGATCCGCCGCTGGTGCGCGCCAGCAACGCCGTGCGCGTGCTCAACGACATCATGCAGGCGCCGGACAAGTCGATCCCGCAGGACCTGCTGCAAAACGCCAGGGCGATCGCGGTGATCCCTGACATGATCAAGGCCGGCTTCATCTTCGGCGGCCGCCGCGGCGAGGGGCTGATCTCGGTGAAGGGTCCGGATGGCACCTGGTCCAACCCCAGCTTCATCACCATGACCGGCGGCAGCGTGGGCTTCCAGGTCGGCGTGTCCTCGACCGACGTGATCCTGGTGTTCCGCACCCAGCGCGGCGTGGATTCGATCGTCAACGGCAAGTTCACCCTGGGCGCCGACGCGTCCGCCGCGGCCGGCCCGGTCGGGCGCACCGCCACGGCATCCACCGACGCGCAGATGAAGGCCGAGATCTACTCGTACTCGCGCAGCCGCGGCCTGTTCGCCGGCGTGGCGCTGGACGGCTCGGCGCTGCGCATCGACTACGACGCGAACGCCGCGATCTACGGCGCCGGCATCACGCCGCGGCGCATCTTCGAAGGCGGCGTCAGCAACGTGCCGACGCCGGTGGTGGATTTCCGCGACCGGCTTGAGGAGTACACTTCGCGCTGATACGGAAGACCGGCGCGCCGCGCGAAGGAATTTCCGGTCCGGTCCGTTTTCGAGGTAAGACATGAGCATCTGGCATCTGATAATCCTGCTGGTCGTGGTGGTGGTGATCTTCGGTACCGGCAAGCTGCGCAACATCGGCTCCGATCTCGGCAACGCCATGCGGGATTTCAAGAAAGGCCTCAACGGCGACGAGGACGAGGCCAAGCGCAAGGAAGAGGCCGAGCGCCTGCGCGCCGATCCGCCGCCGGCCGCCTCCGCCGACAAGGCGACGCAAGGCCAGCGCGACTCCAGCGACGCGAAGTAAGCCGCGGCGACGGGCGGGTTCGCGGCGATGATCGAGATCAGCTTCGGCAAGCTGGTGCTGCTCGCGCTGATCGCGCTGATCGTGCTCGGCCCGGAGAAACTGCCGGGCGCCGCGCGCACGGCCGGCGCGCTGCTGCGGCGCATGCGCAGCGGCTGGGACGACGTGCGCGCCGAGGTGGAGCGCGAATTGCAGGTCGAGGAAATCAAGCGCGCCGCGCGCGAGGCCGCCGCGAAGGCGGAAGCGGCGCAGGCGGAACTGGACGCCGCCGTGCAGAAGGTGCGCGACGTGCAGCACGTCGTCGTGGCGCCTGACCATGAAGCCGTGACCGGCGCGGCGAACGCGGCGGCAGCCGGCCCTGCCCTCGGAGCGGAAGCCACGGCGGAAAACCTGCCGGAAGGCGCACCGGACCCTGCCACCGGCGACCTGTTCGCGGGCACCGCCGCGACGGCCGCCAGGGAGCCGCCGCATGGCCACGCCTGAGCCCGAGGTCGACCTGCAGCAGGGGCTGTTCTCGCACCTGCTGGAACTGCGTTCGCGGCTGCTCAAGGCCAGCGCCACCGTGCTGGCGGTGCTGCTGGCGCTGGTGCCGTTCGCCAACCGCCTGTACGCGGAACTGGCCGCGCCGCTGGTGGCGCGGCTGCCCGAGGGCGCGCACCTGATCGCCACCGAGGTGGCCAGCCCGTTCGTCACGCCGCTGAAGCTGGCGTTCTACGCGGCGCTGTTCATCAGCATGCCGATGATCCTGTACCAGCTGTGGGCCTTCGTCAGCCCGGGCCTGTACAAGCACGAGAAGCGCCTGGCCCGGCCGCTGCTCGCTGCGGCACTGGTGCTGTTCTACCTGGGCTGCGCGTTCGCCTATTTCCTGGTGCTGCCGGCGGCGTTCCGCTTCCTCACCGCGATCACGCCGCAGGGGGTGGAGATGATGACCGACATCACCCACTACCTCGACTTCGTGATGCTGATGTTCTTCGCCTTCGGCCTGTGCTTCGAGGTGCCGGTGGCGGTGGTGATCCTCGCTGCGGTGGGCGTCGTCGACCTGGACAAGCTACGCAGCAGCCGGCGCTACGCCATCGTGGGCGCGTTTGCGATCGCCGCCTTCATCACCCCGCCGGACATCACCTCGATGATCATGCTGGCGGTGCCGATGTGCCTGCTCTACGAGCTGGGCATGCTGGCGGTGCGCTGGCTGGTGAAGCCGGGCTCGCTGAAGCCCGGCGCGGGATGAGCCCGGTTCGACGCGGAGCGTTCAATACAGGTCGATCGGGTCGACGTCCAGCGACCAGCGCACCTTGCGTGCCGGGGGCAGTGCGGTCAGCGCCAGTTGCCACGGTCGCAGCATCGCGTGCAGCAGCTGCCGGCTGGCGGCCTCCAGCAGCAGCTGGCCGCGATGGCGGCCCGCGCGCAGCGGCATCGGCGCGGGCATCGGCCCGGCGACCTGCAACTGATCGTTGATCGGCAGCGCGGCATGCGCCGCGGCGAGGAACGCCTCGACCTGCTCGCGCTGCGGCGCCTCGGCGCGCAGCAGTACCTGGTGGCTGTACGGCGGCAGCTGGATCAGCCGGCGTTCGGCCAGCAGCTCGCGCGCAGCGGCGGCGTAACCCTGCGCCAGCAGGCTGCGCAGCAGCGGATGTTCCGGCTGGTGCGTCTGCAGCAGCACGCGGCCGGGCTTGCGCGCGCGGCCGGCGCGGCCGGCTACCTGCACCACCAGCTGCGCCAGCCGTTCGCCGGCGCGGAAGTCGATGCTGTGCAGGCCCTCGTCCACGCCCACGATCGCGACCAGGGTGAGGTTGGGCAGGTCGTGGCCCTTGGCCAGCATCTGGGTGCCGACCAGGATCGCCGGCCGGTCGTCCTCGAGCATGGCCAGCAGCTGCTCGAACGCGTCGCGGCGGCGGGTGGTCTCGCGGTCCACCCGCAGCACCGGCACCTGCGGGAACTGCGCGACCAGCGCCTCCTCCAGCCGCTCGGTGCCCTGGCCCTGCGGCTTGAGGTCGCCTGCGCCGCACGCGGGGCAGGCGGCCGGCACGCGCTGGCGATAATCGCAGTGATGGCAGATCAGCTGGCGCCGGGCGGCATGCAGGGTCAGTGGATGTTCGCAGCGCGGGCAGCCGGCGTGCCAGCCGCAGGCGTGGCACAGCAGCACCGGCGCGTAGCCGCGGCGGTTGCGGAATACCAGCGCCTGCTCGCCGCGCGCCACCGTCTCCGCCACCGCCGCCAGCAGCGCCGGCGACATGCCGTGCTCCAGCCGCTGCGCGCGCATGTCGATGATCTGCACCTGCGGCGGCCGCACCGCGCCGGGCCGGGCGCGCAGGTGCAGGCTGCGGTAGCGGCCGGCGTCGACGTTGGCCAGCGATTCCAGCGAGGGCGTGCCCGAGCCCAGCAGCACCGGCACGCCCAGCGTGCGGGCGCGCACCAGGGCGAGGTCGCGGGCGTGGTAGCGGAAGCCTTCCTGCTGCTTGTAGGCGCCGTCGTGCTCCTCGTCCACGATGATCAGCCCGGCCTGCGGCAGCGGCGTGAACACCGCCGAGCGGGTGCCCAGGATCACCCGCGCGCCGCCGGCGCGGGCGCGCAGCCAGGCGCGCGCGCGGTCGCCTTCGGAAAGGTTCGAGTGCAGTACCTCGACGTTCACCCCGAGCCGCTCGCGCAGGCGCCGCTCGGTCTGTGGCGCCAGGCCGATCTCCGGCACCAGCAGCAGCGCCTGCTTGCCCTGCGCCAGCACCTGCTCGATCAGCGCCAGGTAGACCTCGGTCTTGCCGCTGCCGGTGACGCCGTCGAGCAGGAACGGCTGGTAGCGGCCGAGGCTGGCGCTTACGGCGGCGACCGCCTGTTGCTGTTCGTCGCTGAGTTGCGGTGCCAGCGATGGCGGCGCCGGGCGATCGGGCGGCGGCCGTTCGCTGCGTTCGAGCAGGCCGGCCGCGGCCAGCCGGCGCGCCGCCTCGCGCCAGCCGCTCTGGCGTTCGCCCAGCTCCTGCGCGCTCAGCGCACCGCCGCCGAGCAGGGCCAGCAGCGCCCGGCTGCCGCCGCGGCGGCTGCCGGCATCGTGGGCGCTGCGGCCGGCGCCGGTGAGCGACCAGTATTCGTCGCCGATCGGCGGCAGCGGCTTCGCCTCGCGCAGGGCCAGCGGCAAGGCATTGGCGTAGGCCTCGCCCGGCGCGCCGAGCCAGTAGTCGGCGGCCCAGGCCAGCGTCTGCATGAGTTCGGCGTCGAGCAGCGCGTCGTCGTCGAGCAGCCGCAGCGCCTGCTTCAGGCGGCCGCCGCCGACCGCCGCCTCGGCCTCGATCGCCACCACCACGCCGACCAGTCGGTGCCGCCCGAACGGCACCTGAAGCCGGCTGCCCACGCGGGCCTCGCCCGCCGCGGGCGGCAGGTAATCGAACAGGCTGGGCAGGGGAACCGGCAGGGCGACGCGAAGGACGGCGGGCATGGACTACCTCGTGGCGGCACAGTGTAGCTGCGGCCGTCGCCGGGCCCGTGGCGAAGCTGGTGACGGCAAGCGTGGCGTGCCTGCTGGAGTTGCGCGAACTTGCTGCCCGGTTATCGAGGAATTGGGGCTAAGTGGCTATCCCCGGGAAGTTTTTGCGCTTATCCACAGTAGCTGTGGATAAGTCTGTGGATGCAGCGGGGAGGGGGAGCCTCAAAGCGCGCCGCAGCGCCTTTTTCGACAGTCTGACGAGGTTTTGGTCAGATAAAAATATCTATCTTTCTCAATGGCTTGAAAATTTTGTTCGGTTGCAGTTCACACAATTGACAAACCACCCCCGGTCGCCTTGACAGGTCCATGACGCTGTGCAAAACCCCGGCTTCGTGGCCCGGAAGTGGCCTCAGTGGGCCGCGCCGAGCAGCAAGGCCACCATCAGCGCGAATGCCAGCAGCCAGAAATAGCACCAGCCGATGCACCAGAATTTCAGCAGGGTCATCGGCCAGCCCTGGCGGTAGACCCGTTTCTGCGTGAGCAGCAGGTAGACCGGAATCCACAGGATCAGCGCGGCCTGCAGCCAGCCCAGCACGTTACCGGCCCAGGCCGCATGCGGCTGCAGCCAAGTCGAGAGCATGCCGGCGAGGGTGACCAGCAGCAGGCTGAGGAACATGAACGCATGGCTGTGCAGGGCCACGATCAGGTGTTCCATGTACAGCCGCCGGCGGAACACGTAGAACAGCTTGAGCAGGACCGCGAATACCGGGATCAGCACGAACATGGTCGGCGGCAGCGTGCCGAAGACGCCGTTGATCATCCGCTGCTTCGCCTCGGCGCTGGCCGCGGTATCGCCATGCCTGAAGGTTTGCAAGTTGTCCTGGAGGTGGTGGCCCAGCTCGGTCAGGCGCGCGTTGGCGGCGTCGGGAAGCCAGCCGATGCGGACCGGCGACGATTCCCGCCGGATCGCCCGGCGCGTGGCATCGCCAGGTGGAGCGGCGGCGGTTTTCGCGGCTTCCGGCGGCTTCGCCGCCACGGCGGCGGTCGGGACCGGCGCCGCACCGAGTTCGGCCAGCCGGCGGTCGGCCTTCCGGCGCAGGTCGCGTTCGGCGACATCGGCCTGTTCCAGCAGGTTCGGCGGCAGCATGCCGGTCGCCCGGGCGCTCTGCAGGTCATCCAGTTCCTTCTGCAAGGCCTCACGCACCCCGGCCGGGCTGGCGGCGGTCTCGATCGCCCGGCTGTCCACGCTCAGCAGGGGGCGGCCGTTCGCAGGCATCTTGCCGGCGACCTGGTCGATCGCCAAGTGGAACACGAAGAACGACAGCAGGCACAGCACGAACATCAGCCGGAACGGCGCGATGTAGCGCACCCGCCGGCCGGCGAAGTATTCCAGGGTGAGGAAGCCAGGTTTCAGCAGCAGCGGCGGCAGCGTGTGCACGATGCGGCCGTCGATGTGCAGCACCGTCTCGACGGTTTCCTCGACCATGTGGTGCATCGGCTTCAGCACGCTGTGGATCGACTGCCCGCACTCGTGGCAGAACTCGCCCTGCATCGCGGCGCCGCAGTTGGCGCAACGCAAGCCTTCGTAGCTGATCAGCTGCTTCATCGAGGTTCCCGTTCGCGACAGCGGAAGATCTTCGCACAGCGCGGCGGCCGGCCGGGCGTGACCTATGGCTCAGGTAGAATGACCGGCCCTGGAGTCTGCTGTGCCGATGAAACCCTTCCATCCCGAGCGCGCCCATCTGCTGCACGAGGTGCGCGCCACCGTGCGTCTCGCGCTGCCGTTGATCTGTGCCCAGCTGGCCGCGGTCGGCAGCAACGTGATCGACGCGGTGCTGGCCGGGCACGTCAGCGCGCACGTACTGGGCGCGGTGGCGGTGGGCGCCAGCATCTGGTCGCTGGCGATCGTCTGCGGCATCGGCATGATGATGGCGGTGCCGCCGTCGGTGGCCCAGCTCGACGGCGCCGGGCGCCGCGGCGAGGTCGGCGCGGTGTTCCACCAGGCGTTGTGGCTGGCGCTGGGCATGGGCGCGCTGCTGTGGTTCGCGGTGCGCCACGCGGGGCCGCTGATCGAGCTGATCGGGGTGACGGCGAGCCTTCGCCACGACGTGCAGCGCTTCCTGCTGGCGATCAGCTGGGGCGCCCCGGCGCTGACCTGCTACTTCGCGCTGCGCGGCCTGTCCGAAGGGCTGTCGCTGACCCGGCCGTCGATGTACTTCAGCCTGGGCGGTCTGGTGCTGCTGGTGCCACTGGGCTACGTGCTGATGTTAGGCAAGCTGGGCATTCCGCCGCAGGGCGCGCACGGCTGCGGCATGGCCACCGCGATCGTGCTGTGGCTGGAGCTGCTGGCGTTCGGCGTCTACGTGGTCTTGCGGCGCAACTATCGCGGGCTGGGCCTGTTCGATCGTTTCCAGTGGCCGGACCTGGGCCGGATCGGCCAGCTGGTGCATATCGGCCTGCCGATGGCGGTGACCCTGCTGGCCGAGGCCGGGCTGTTCGTGGCCACCGCGCTGATCATCGCCACGCTGGGCGAGGACGTGATCGCCAGCCACCAGGTGGCGATCAACATCGCCTCGCTGTTCTTCATGATCCCGCTCGGCCTGGCGATGGCGATCACCGTGCGCGTGGGCAACGCGGTGGGCCGCGGCGACGAGCGCGGCGTGCGCTACGCCGGTTTCTGCGGGATCGGCCTGACCCTGGTCACCCAGCTGTTCTCGGCCGGCCTGATGCTGGGCCTGCCGCACTTCATCGCCTCGCTGTACACGCACGAGCCGAAGGTGATCGCGCTGGCCGCGCAGCTGATCATGCTGGCCGGGCTGTTCCAGTTCTCCGACGGCATCCAGGTCGCCGCCAACGGCGCGCTGCGCGGCCTCAAGGACACCCGCGTGCCGATGGCGATCACCCTGTTCGCGTACTGGATGGTCGGCATGCCGGTGGGCTGGTGGCTGGCGTTCCACCATGGCATGGGCGCGCGCGGGATGTGGGTCGGCCTGATCGCCGGGCTGTCGGTGGCGGCCGCGATGCTGTTCACCCGCTTCTGGCGCAGCGCGTGGAGGCAGCGCTGGCGCCGCCATGCGCCGGTGACCGCGCTGGCCTGACCGGCTACGCTTGGCCCGACGATTCCGGATACCTCCATGACGCTTCCGCCACCGCTACCGCCTCGCCGCAACGGTTTCCGGGCCTTCCTGCGCTCGCTTGGCCGCGGCATCAACCTGCTGCGGCTGGTGATCCTCAACCTGGTGTTCTTCGGCGTGCTGGCCGTGCTGCTGTTGCTGCTGACCGCGGGCGTGTTCGGCAGCCGCATGGAGCGCGCGGTGCAGGACGACAGCGTGCTGGTGATCCGGCCGCAGGGCCAGCTGGTCGAGCAGTACAGCATCGATCCGCTGCAGCGTGCGTTGGCCGGCCTGTCCGGCGAGCAGCCGAAGCAGGTGCAGCTGCGCGACCTGGTCGACGCGATCGACGCGGCGGCGAAGGATCGGCGGATCAGCCGCATCCTGCTGCTGCCGGACGAGCTGCAGGGCGGCGGCTTCGCCGCGCTGCGCGAGGTGGGAGCGGCGCTGGACCGCTTCCGCGCTGCAGGCAAGCCGGTGGTGGCCTGGGCGGTGAACCTGGACCAGGGCCAGTACTACCTGGCCGCGCATGCCGACCGCCTGCTGGTCGACCCGCAGGGCGGCGTGATGATCACCGGGCTGGCCAACTACCGGCTGTTCTACAAGGACCTGCTGGACAGGCTCGGCGTCGACGTGCACCTGTTCCGTGTGGGCGAGTTCAAGAGCGCGGCCGAGCCGTACATCCTCGACCACGCCTCGGCCGAGGCGAAGCAGGCCGACAGCTACTGGATGGGCGGCCTGTGGGACGGCTGGCTCGACGAGGTGGCGGCCATGCGCAGGCTGGATCCGGCGACGCTGCGCGACGACGTCGACAACCTGCCGCAGCATATCGCCGGCACCCGCGGCAACCTGGCGCAGCTGGCGCTGGACCAGCACTTGGTGGACGGGCTGGCCACGCGCAGCGAACTGATCGCGATGATGCGCAGGGAAGGCGTGCCGGCCGACAGGAAAGGGCACAGCTTCCGCCAGGTCGATCTGGGCCGTTACGCCGCCGGCCTGCCGCGCGACGGCGGCGCGTTCGCGCCCAGCGTGGCGATCGTGGTGGCCGAGGGCGAGATCGCCGGCGGCAAGCGCGCGGCCGGCTCGATCGGCGGCGAATCCACCGCGGCGCTGATCCGCAGCGCGCGCGAGGATCGCAAGACCAAGGCCCTGGTCTTGCGGGTCAACTCGCCCGGCGGCGAGGTCTACGCGGCCGAGCAGATCCGCCGCGAGATCGAGCTGACCCGCAGCGCGGGCATCCCGGTGGTGGTGTCGATGGGCGACGTGGCGGCCAGCGGCGGCTACTGGATTGCGATGAACGCGAACCGCATCTACGCCGAGCCGAACACCATCACCGGCTCGATCGGCATCTTCGGCATGTACTACACGGTGCCGAACACGCTGGCCAAGCTGGGCGTCCGCAGCGACGGCGTCGGCACCGGGCCGATGGCCGGCGCATTCGACATCAGCCGCCCGCTCGACCCGAAGGTCGGCGCGGTGATCCAGGCGATCATCGACAAGGGCTACCGCGACTTCGTCGGCAACGTGGCGAAGGCGCGCGGCAAGAGTTACGAGGCGATCGACGCGATCGCGCAGGGCCGGGTGTGGACCGGCAAGCAGGCGATCGAGCGCGGCCTGGTCGACCGGCTCGGCGGGCTGGACGCGGCCGTCGCCGACGCGGCCGGCCTGGCCAGGCTGGGCAAGGATTACCCGGTGCGCTACGTGGAGGCGCCGCTAGGTGGCTTCGAGCGTTTCCTGATCGGGCTCAACCAGGGCGCCGGCGTGCGTCTGCTGCAGTCGTGGGGCGTGCGCCTGCCGCCCTGGTTCGCCCAATTGCCGGCGCTGGCGCCGGAACTCGAACTGCTGCGCAGCGCGAAGGCCGGCACGCCGAACATCTACGCGGATTGCCTGTGCAGCCCACGTTGAGCGCTGCCGCCTCGTAGGAGCCCGCTGGCGGGCGATGCTCTTTTCTGGATATTCAGAGCAGAAGCATCGCCCGCCAGCGGGCTCCTACGCGAGTGTTCAATCGCTACTGTTCCTGCGCCTCGATCTGCTTGCGCTGCTCCTCGGCCTGCTTGTCGACGGCCTTCTGCACGTCCTTCGCGCGCTGCTCGTCCGCCTTCAGCGCGTCGAACGGCGTGGCGGTGTCGGCCGCGGCCGGCTTGGCCTGGGGTTCCGGCGGCTTGCCGGAGCAGGCGCCGAGGGCAAGGACGCAGAGCAGGAGCGGCAGCGGTTTCATGGCGGTTCTCGCGCGGGATCGACCGGCCGAGTGTCCCGCCATGCCCTGCCGCAGGCAAGGCGCCGCCTAGGCGCGGCGTGATCGACGCTTTAAGCTGCGCGCATGGACAACCGCCTCGACGCCTGGCATCTGCATGGCCACACCGCCCTGATCACCGGGGCCAGCAAGGGCATCGGCCACGCCACCGCGCGCGAGCTGGCCGGGCGCGGCGCCGACCTGCTGCTGGTGGCGCGCGACGAGGATTACCTCGAGCAGGTGCGGGTGGAGCTGGCCGACGAGTTCGCCGACGTCGAGGTGCTGGCGTTCGGCGCCGACCTGGTCGACGCGGAGGAGCGCCTGGCCGTGTTCGACTGGATCGCCGATCTCGGCGCGCCGGTTTCGCTGCTGGTCAACAACGCCGGCGGCAACCAGCCGGCCGCCGCGCTGGACTACCGCGAGGACGACTACCGCGCGATCTTCGAGCAGAACCTGTTCTCCGCGTTCGAGATGTGCCGGCTGGCGCATCCGCAGCTGGTGCAGCACGCGAATGCGGCGATCGTGAACGTGGGGTCGGTGTCGGGCGTCACCCACGTGCGCACCGGCGCGCCCTACGGCATGAGCAAGGCGGCGCTGCACCAGCTCACCCGCAACCTGGCCGCCGAGTGGGCGGTGGACGGCATCCGCGTCAACGCGGTGGCGCCGTGGTACATCCGCACCCAGCGCACCGATCCCGCGCTGGCCGATGCCGACTACCTGGACGAGGTGCTCGACCGCACGCCGCTGAAGCGGATCGGCGAGCCGGAGGAAGTGGCCGCGGCGATCGCCTTCCTGTGCCTGCCGGCAGCCAGCTACATCACCGGCCAGGTGCTGGCGGTGGACGGCGGGTTCCTCAACTACGGGTTCTGAACACCCGGCCGTCCGTCGTCACGCCGCGGCAGCCGGCGGTCAGAACTCGGCCTCGTGCTCCTCGGCGGCGAAGCCGACCGTCACCGCGCCTTCGCCCACGTTGACCATGCCGGTGATGCTCATCGGCGCTTCCATCAGCTCGACGCCGTGCTCTTCGCAGACGGCGCGCAGTTCGGTGTAGCCGGGCAGGTGCGGCAGCACCTCGAGGTCGCCGCCGTAGCTGACGCAGACCATCGGCACCAGCAGGCCGGCACGCACGCGCTGTGCGGCATAGCCGAACAGCGCCTCCGCGCCCTGCTCGAAGCCGCGCACCTTGCCGACCGGGCCGGTCTCGCCGCGGAAACAGCGCAGGATCGGCTTGATGTCCAGCGCCGAGCCCAGCATCGCGCTGACCAGGCCGACGCTGCGGTCGTTCTTCTTCTTGGCGCGGGCGCGCAGGTAGTAGAGGTCGCGCGGCAACATGTAGCCGTAGGTGTGGTTGGCGAGGTGGGTGAGCCGTTCGCGGATCAGCCCGGGCGTCTCGTCGGCCGCGATCAGCCGGGCCGCCTCGTACACCGCCGGTGCCGCGCCGGCGAAGATGTTGCGGGTGTCGATCACGCGCATCATGAACGGGCCGGGCACGCCGGCCCGCTCGCGCACCTGCCGGTAGTTCTTGAGGATGCCGAAACTGGCCTTGTTGACGTGCTCGTTGATCGGGCTGCGGGTGGCGGTGATGGTCAGGCAGAACACGCAGTCCTGCTCCAGCACCAGCTTCTCCAGGAACAGCTTCTGCACCTCGTCCACCGGGCACGGCTCGGTCTCCGCCGAATGGCTGCGGCTGCCCAGGCGGCGATCGATGAAGCGCTGGATCTCGGCCGGTTTGCGGTCGTCCATGAAGACTTCGCTGTCCACCCTCACGGTGATCGGCATCACCGCAACATTGTGCTGTTGCAGGAACGCCTGCGACAGGTCGCAGGCCGCGTCGATTGCCAGGCCCATCCGCATACGTTTCCTCCCCCGTCATGAATGGCAAGTGCAACATAACATGGCACAAGTGACTGCGGTCACAGGAAAAAGTGCCCATGGCGCGGGGATGCCGGGGGCCGTGGCGCATGGTCCGGCCCTAGAATGACCACCGCATGTGTCTGGCATTCCGCCGGCGTGGCGTCGCCGGCAACCCCACCAGGTATCGCTTCATCCATGAAAAGCAAACAGGAAATCGTCTCCAACTGGCTGCCGCGCTACACCGGCGTGCCGCTCGAGCAGTTCGGCGAGCACATCCTGCTGACCAACTTCGGCCATTACGTGGAGCTGTTCGCGCAATGGCACGGCGTGGAGGTGCAGGGGCGCGACCGGCCGATGCCGAGCGCCACCGCCGACGGCATCACCCTGATCAACTTCGGCATGGGCAGCCCCAACGCCGCCACCATGATGGACCTGCTCAGCGCGATCGGACCGAAGGCCGCGCTGTTCCTCGGCAAGTGCGGCGGGGTGAAGAAGAAGAACCAGCTCGGCGACCTGGTGCTGCCGATCGCGGCGATCCGCGGCGAGGGCACCAGCAACGACTACCTGCTGCCGGAGGTGCCCGCGCTGCCGGCGTTCCAGCTCCAGCGCGCGGTCTCCACCATGATCCGCGACCTCGGCCACGACTACTGGACCGGCACGGTGTACACCACCAACCGGCGCGTGTGGGAGCACGACGAGGCGTTCAAGGACTACCTGCGGCGCACCCGCTGCATGGCGGTGGACATGGAGACCGCCACCATCTTCGCCGCCGGCTTCGCCAACCGCATCCCGTGCGGCGCGCTGCTGCTGGTGTCCGACCAGCCGATGATCCCGGAAGGCGTGAAGACCGAGGCCAGCGACCGCCGGATCACCTCGGAATTCGTCGAGGCGCACATCCGCATCGGCATCGAGGCACTCAAGCTGGTGCGCCGCAACGGCCGCAGCGTGAAGCACCTGCGCTTCGAGGCCGACGGGGAGAACGAGTAGGGGGCACGACGCTCCTTGGTCGGCGGTCGGATGCGGGGCAAGTCAAGCTGTATCGCAAGTTATTACTGCGCGCATCGACAGGGAATCGCGATGATGATCGCAATCAGGGTCTATGCGTAAGTTTTTACGCACAAGATAATCGTGAATGCGTAAATTCTTGCTATAGAAAATTTGTTGACAATGCGTAAATGAAGCGTAATAAAGACGGATCACACGTGGAGCGGGCTGAAGGGTCGACAAGCCAGCCGTAACGCTTTCCGGTGCCCTCCGCGGTACTGGCCATCGCGAGGCTGCTGTGTTCTCGCAGTGTTATTTCCCTGTTAGTATCGGCCCGGATCGGGAGTTCCCATGGCCTGGCACTCAGCAGGAGCCGAGAGAAGGTCACGTCAACTCACAATCGCCTTGTGGGAATTGGTTTTACTGACGCATTAAATAATTAATCGGAGGGTGCTTTCATGAAACTTGGGGTCAAGAAACTTTCTTCGGCGGTCCGTCTCGGCCTTTCGCTGGGTGCTGTCATCGCGGTGGGCGTGTCCACTTCGGCCTTCGCGCAGGATACGAGCGGTCAGCAAAACAACCAGCCGGCTGATCAGCAGAATGCCAAGACGCTGCAGACCGTGGTGGTCACCGGTTCGCGCATTCGCCGCGTCGACCTCGAAACGGCCAACCCCGTCACTACCGTGACGCGCGAGGAGATCAAGTCCAGCGGCAAGCTGACGGCCGGCGATCTGCTGCAGGAACTCCCCGCGGTAGCGGGCGCGGCGACCAACCCGAACGTCAACAACGGCGGTGGTGACGGTGCCTCGACCGTATCGCTGCGTGGCTTGGGCTCCCAGCGCACCCTGATCCTGGTGAACGGCCACCGCGTCGCCCGCAACGACATCAACGCGATCCCGGCCAGCATGATCGACCGCATCGAAGTCCTGAAGGACGGTGCGTCGGCCACGTACGGTTCGGACGCGATCGGCGGCGTGGTGAACTTCATCCTGCGCAAGAATTTCCAGGGCCTCGAGCTCAGCGCCAACGTCGGCGAATCCGACCACAACGACGGTACCCGCCGCGGCTTCTCGGCCCTCTTCGGCACCGCCGGCGACAAGGGCAGCATCACGGCGGGCATCGACTACAACAAGTTCGATGAAATCTCCTCGGCCAAGCGCGACTTCTCCAAGTACGCCACCTACCTGTCGAGCGGTTCGGTGTATCACGGCGGTTCCAGCCGCAACCCCAACGGCTACGTCAGTCTGCCGACCGGACCGGTCACGCTGGCGCATCCGGTGAACGGCAAGACCTCGACGAGCGACTATCGTCCGTACAACTCCAAGACCGACTCGTTCAACTACCAGGCGGTGAACCTGATCACCACGCCGCAGGAACGCTTCAACGCGTTTGCGCTGGCAACCTACCAGGTGACCGACAATCTCCAGGCCCATCTGGACTTCTTCTACAACAAGACCAGCTCGCACTTCGCGATCGCCCCGCTGCCATTCGACGCGAAGAGCGACGGCGTGGTGGTCTCGGCCCAGAACTACTACAACCCGTTCGGCATCAATTTCGGGCCGGGCGGCAGGACCTTCCGCAGCCGCTTCACCACGCTGGGCCAGCGCATGGAGGATTTCGCGACCCAGACCGGCCAGGTGGACGCCGGCCTGAAGGGCTCCGTGGGCGACACCAGCTGGCAGTGGTCCGCTGACCTCAACTACGGCCACGTCGGCCAGGATACGGTTCAGCATGGCTACGTGTACTACAACGGCCTGAAGTCGGCCCTGGGTCCGTCGTTCCTGGACCCGGTTTCCGGCAAGGTGACCTGCGGCACGCCGACCGCGCCGGTCTCCGGCTGCACCCCGCTGAACATCTTCAACGTGAATGACCCCCAGACGGTCAGCACGCTGGGCAACTATGCGGCGGCTCCGTTCGGCCATACCCTGATCACCACCCGCCGCGCCGAAGTCAACGCGAACGGCGACCTGTTCAGCCTGCCGGCTGGCACGGTCTCGCTGGCGGTCGGCGCCGACTACGAGAAGGACTACCAGAACACCCAGGTCGACTACATCGCCCGGACCAGCGGCACCGGCGGCACCTGCTTCATCTCGCAGGAGGCCTGCGCCACGCCGCTGGCGGGCTCCTTCAACGTGAAGGAAGTCTACGGCGAGCTGTTCGTGCCGCTGCTGACCGGCCTGCCGGGCATCAAGTCGCTGAACCTGACCCTGGGCTCGCGTTATTCGAGCTATTCCTCGGCGGGCAGCCGCACCTCCAACAAGGTGGCGCTCGAGTGGCGCCCGGTTGACGACCTGCTGGTACGCGGCACGATGGAGGGCGTGTTCCGTGCGCCGACCATCAGCGACCTGTACGCCGGCGCGGCCGGCTCGGCGCCGCAGCTGACCGATCCCTGCATCGGCTACACCGGCGGCCATGCGGCCGCATGCGCGAACGTGCCGACCAACGGTTCGTTCAAGGGCTCGGGCCTGGGTCAGACCACGGCCGTGGTGTCGGGCTCGGTGGCCGCCGGCTACAACCTGAAGCCGGAATACGGCAAGTCGTTCGACTTCGGCGCGGTGTACGACCCGCATTTCATCCCGGGCCTGTCGCTGAGTGCCGATTACTGGCGCGTGCACCTGAACGACACGATCACCCCGCTCGGCGTGCAGAACACCATGTCGATCTGCTACGCGAACGGCAGCAGCCCGTTCTGCAGCTTCATCCACCGCGACGACACGGGCCAGATCCTCTTCATCAACTCGCCGACGGTGAACCTGGGCACGCTGAACACCAGCGGCATCGACTTCACCGGGAAGTACAAGATCCCGCACTTCGACGTAGCCGGCACCAACATCGGCGACTTCGCGCTGTCGTTGAACACCACCTACCTGATCAAGTACGACAACGATACCGCCCCGGGCCAGGCCGGCGACGTGATCAACCACCTTGCGGGCATGTACAACAACGGCTACGGCAACTACACCCGCTGGCGCGGCGTCGGCATGCTGAACTGGAGCACCGGCCCGTGGAGCGCGACGTGGAAGATGCGCTACTTCGGCGCCCTGAACGTCGGTTCGCGCAATACCACCGAGACCTTCAGCGCGGATCAATCGTTGCCGAACGTGGTCCTGCGGGTGCCGACGATGATCTACAACGACTTCGCGGTCGCCTACAACATCGCCCGGTGGAACACCACGCTGAACGCCGGTGTTGACAACGTGTTCGACAAGCAGCCGCCGCTGATGTACCAGAACAACGTGCTCAACGCGAACACCGACGTGAACACGTACGACACCATCGGCCGCTACTTCTTCGCCGGTGTGACCGTGAAGTTCTGATCCTCTAGCAGGCTGTTTCGCTAGAATTGAAGCCGCGCGGTGCAAGCCGCGCGGCTTTTTTTTCTGGAGCACGGCGACCAGACCATGACAGTAACCGGCAACAACGAACGCATTCGGCAGGCGCTGGAGGCTGGCGATGCGGTCCGTGCGGAACGCGAATGCCGGGGTTGGCTGCAGGCCATTCCCGATGACGAGTCCGCGCTGTTGTGGCTGGCCTACGCCCAGCAGCAACAGGGGAGGATGGACGAGGCTCTGGCAACCTACCAGCGGCTGACCGTGCTTTATCCGAAGGCGGGGAGGCACTGGGGCAATTTCGGCACCCTGCTGCGTGCTGTCGGGCGTCTTGCGGAGGCGCAGCAATGCTATGAACAGGCGCTGCGGCTGGAGCCGGACGACATCCTCGCCAAGGCCAACCTGGGCCTGTTGTGCATGGAACGCGGCGAGCTGGTGCAGGCGCGCGATCTCCTGCTGGACGCCGCCTTGCACCAGCCCGGCGATCTTTCCTTGCGGATCAACGCCGCGCTCGTCTCGCACGAATGCGGCGATACCCTGGCGGTGGAGCATCTGCTGGCGGACTGGCGCGCCTGGCCGGAGCTGGACGGGCAATTGCGCATCGACCTGGCCTGGCTGTTCTCGCAGACGGGACGCGTGGCGGAGGCCGAGCAACTGCTGGACAAGGCGATGGTGCTCGACGGCGAACGCCCGCGCACGATCGCAAGGCTGATCCTGTTGTATGAGCGCGTCAATCGGCTGGACGAGGCGCGAAGCCTGTTGGCGCGCCTGCCGGAACCGCGGACACTGGCGGATGACAGCGAGCGGGAGGACGTCGCGGCGGCCATCTGCACGATGGCCATGCGCGGCGCCGACCCGGCGGCCGCCAGACATCAGCTGGAGCAACTGATCGCGCAGATACGCGAGCACAGGCATCGCAGCAACCTCTACTTCGCGCTGGCGAAGGCCTGCGACAGGCTCGGCGACACCGAGGCCGTCATGCATGCCCTGGCCCAGGCCCACGCGGCGCAACTCGAAACCGCCGCCCAGCTGGTGCCCGAGCTTATGGCTCCGGGCGTGGAGCCGTTGGCGCCGGCGCTGGTGCGGATGACGGCGGCCGACGTGGCCGGGTGGCCCACCGGCCTGGCGCCCGCGGCGAGGCCTTCGCCGGTATTCGTGGTGGGCTTCCCCCGCTCCGGTACCACCATGCTGGAGCAGATGCTCGATGCCCATCCCGCGTTGGCGTCGATGGACGAGCGCCCGTTCATGCAGGAACTGGTGGAAGAGCTGCAGGGATGGGGCGTGCTCTACCCCGAGGCCCTGGGCCAACTCGACGAGTCGCGCTGCGAAGCGTTGCGGCAGGCATATTGGGCACGGGTGGCCGATGTCGTGCAGCTGAAGCCGGGGCAGCAGCTGGTGGACAAGAACCCGCTGAACCTGTTGCACCTGCCATTGATACGGCGCCTGTTCCCGGACGCCAAGGTCATTCTGGCGCTGCGCCATCCTTGCGACGTGATCCTCAGCAATTACATGCAGGATTTCCGTTCGCCCGGATTCCAGGTGATGTGTTCGTCGCTCGAACGACTTGCACGCGGTTACGTCCATGCCATGCAGTACGTCATCCATCACGAAGCGCTGCTGGGACTGCAGGTGCTGCACCTGCGTTACGAGGATCTGCTGGACGACTTCGACGGGATGGTGGAGCGGATCGGCAGCTTCATCGGATTGGATGACGCAGATCCCTTGCGCAATTTCCATCAGCATGCCCGGCAAAAAGGCTTCATCAGTACGCCAAGTTATTCGCAGGTGACGCAACCGCCCAACAGGCAAGCGATGGGGCGGTGGCGCCGCTACGAGAGCGCATTCGAGCCATTGCTGCCGGTTCTGCGGGAAGTCATGGAGCATTGGGGCTATGACGCCTGAAACCGTTTCCCCGCCCATCTGCGACTTGCGCGGCTACGTGCAGGTTTTCGACGATTCGTTGCCGGTGTCGTTCTGCCAGCAGTTGGTCGCCTCCTTCCATCAGGCCAGGGACCGCCATGTGACGCGCCGCAAGGGCTGGCGCGCCGGGCTGGACGAGAGCTCGTGGACGGAACTCGACATCACGCCATTGGCGGACGATGCGTTCAAGGGCTTCTTCTATCGGAAGATCGATGATTACCTGTCGCTGTACAACCGGCAGTTCGGACTGACCATCCCGGTGCCGACGTCGACGCTGCTGGATTCGCTGCGCATCAAGCGCTACGTCGCCGGCAGCGGCGAGGCCTTCCAGCCGCACTTCGATTCGCTGGGGGAAGTGTCCAACCGCTATATGGTTTTTCTCTGGTACCTGAATGATGTGGAAAAGGGCGGCGAAACGGAATTCTGCGACTTGGGCATCAAGGTAAGTGCCCGCACCGGGCGCCTGCTCATGTTTCCGCCCTATTGGATGTTCCAGCATGCCGGTCGTCCGCCGATATCGGGCGACAAGTACATTCTGTCGACCTACCTGCTCTTTCCTCCGGCGCCGGCATGAGCGACCCGATTCATCCTCCCATGCCTCAGCTCACTGATGCCAGCGACGCCGCAAGCAGCTTTGCGCGGGCGTCGGAGCTGCGTTCGCAGGGGCGGCTGGAGGCAGCCACGACCGCGATGCGGGAGTTTGCGCACAGGCATGCAGGCGACCCGGACGCCATGTTCGATTGTGCCAAGTTCATCAGGGAGTGCGGTCGCCACGCCCAGGCGGCCGAGGTATGCGAGCAACAGCTGTGGGCCGGTCAGCGAAGTCCCCGGTTGTTCGCGCTGGCAGGGAGTATCGCCCACGAACTGGGGCGATTCGACGAGGCGCGCGCGCACTATCTGGCAGCCCTGCGCACCGGCGTGAACATCAACGAGTGGTTCGTGCTGCAGGCGCTGGCAAATACTACGCGCTACACCGATGTTGGCCATCCCGACTTCGCGCTGTTTGAAACGCATCTTCGTGATCCGGCGCTGACCGCGCGCGCGCGCGCATCCATCTTGTTCGCTTTCGGCAAGGCCTGCGACGACATCGGCGATCACGCGCGCGCAGCAGGGCTGTTGCGCGAAGCGAACGCGCTGGCGCGGAGCACGATAGCCTGGGCGCGCGGAGACTGGGACAGGTTCGTCGCCGACCAGTTGCGGGTGCGGGCGCCCCAAGTGCCGGGAAAGGCGGAATCCGACTGCATCCCGGTATTCATCGTCGGCATGGTGCGCAGCGGCACCACGCTGGTGGCTGACCGCCTCGGTCGCGACCCGGCCGTGCGCAACCGCGGCGAAATGCCGTTCATCGGCTACCTGGCGGGCCAGCTGGCAACACACGGCCTTGCCGCCGATCCGCAGGCGCTCGCCGAAGCGCGCAGGATCTACCTGGCGCATCTTCGGCAAGACGATGCGCCGGCGACGTGGTACGTGGACAAGCACCCGCTGAACTTCCGCTATCTCGGGCAGATCGCCAGCTTGTTTCCGCAGGCGCGGATCATCCATTGCCGACGCAATCGCCGCGACAACGCCCTGTCGATCTGGAGCCAGCTGTTCGGCCACATGGACAACGACTACGCGTACGATTTCGACGATATCGCCGCCTTTGGTGCGGGCTGTGACCGTCTGATGGAGCATTGGCGGCAACGAATGGTGCTGCCGATCCACACGGTCGACTACGAGCAGATGGTGGAACAGCCCGAACGAACCATGGCTGGCCTGAGGGCATTTCTCGGCCTTCCCGGCGAAGTCGGCGAGCAGGAAGCCAGCAAGCCGGTGTCGCGGGAATACGCGATAAGCTCGGCCAGCATGTGGCAGGCGCGCCAGCCGGTCTATCGGCGCTCGGTGGCACGCTGGCGGCTGTATGCGCCGTTCGTGCCCGAGCTGGCGGAAAAGTTCGCGGATGCGGATGGCTGATGACACCCCGGGATCAGGGCTTCGATAACGGTCTATCATGCTTGCCGTCCGCAAGCCGTGCCAGACGCGCATGGTCGCGCATCGCCCGTCAGGCAAACCCACCATGAATGAACAGCTGCTCGATACGTCGCATTACCGTGAGCGCGCGCGTTTCGCCTTGAATCACGGTGACGAGCTGGTGGCGGAGCAGGCTTTCGTGCGCCTTCTTGGCATCGAACCGACCGACCTCGAGGCATTGCAGTTCCTGGCCATGCGCGAGCTTGCGACTGGCAAGGCGGATCGGGCGATCGAGCATCTGCTTGTTGCGCACCAGGCACACCCGCAAAGCGTGGGCGTGCTGCATCAACTGGGCACGGCCCGGATGGTGGCGGGTGACAACGCGGGCGCCACCGGCGACCTGCGCAGGGCGCTTGATCTCGAGCCGCAGCTTTTCACCGTACGGCTCCGACTCGGCGTGGCGCTGGAGCATCTCGGGCACTCGCACGAAGCGCTGGTGGCGTATTTCGCTGCGATCAGCTCTGCGCAGGCGCAGGGGCGCTGGCTCAGCGACGCGAGCACCGCGCCGGGGATGCGCGACGCGGTCAAGCACGCCATGCGCTACGTCGATGCCGGCCGGCATGCCTTGTTCGACGGCATCCTGGAGCCGCTGCGCGAACGCTACGGCCGTTCGGAACTGCGGCGCGTCGAACAGTGCCTGGCGATCTACCTGCACGAGCAGCCGGCGGACCTGCCCGATCCGCGGCAACAGCCGAAGTTCCTGTATTTCCCGGGCATCCCCAGCCAGCCCTACTATCCGCGCGAACGCTTCCCGGAATTCGAGGCGCTGGAGGCCGGCACCGCGGCGATCCGCGCGGAGCTGCGCGCGGTGCTGGAGCGGCCGCGCGACCTGGAGGCCTTCCTCAAGGTCGACTCGCCGCAGGACATGGGGACCATGCTGCGCGCCTCCGGAGCGCAGCAGGCGGCGTGGGACGCCTACTTCTTCTACCGGCACGGCCAGCGCTACGACGCGCACTGCACCCGCTGCCCGCAAACCGCCGCGCTGATCGAGCGGATGCCGCTGTCGCGCATTCGCGAGCACGGGCCGGAGACGCTGTTCTCGGTGTTGCGGCCGGGCACCCATATCCTGCCGCACCGCGGCGTCACCAACGCGCGGCTGGTCACCCATCTGCCGCTGATCGTGCCGCCGGATTGCGCGCTGAACGTGGGCGGCGAGGTTCACGAGTGGCAGGAGGGCCGCTGCGTCACCTTCGACGACACGTTCGAGCACGAGGCGTGGAACCGCAGCGGCGAGACGCGCGTGGTGCTGATCATGGACTGCTGGAATCCCGACCTGAGCGAAGCCGAACGCGCCGCGCTTGCCGAACTGGTCGCCGGCATCGGCGATTTCAACCGGAGCTGCGACCTGCCCGGGGACTGAGCCGGGGGGAGCAGTTCGCGCGGAATGCCCGATCGCCGGCAAACGGAAGGCCTCGTGCCGGGGCCTTCCGCGACGCGATGCGGTCGGCCGGATGATCAGTAACGCGGCACGCCCGGGTCCACCTCGCGCGCCCACGCGTCCATGCCGCCCTCGACGTTGTACACGTTGACGAAGCCGTGCGCGGCGAAGCGCTCGGCCATGGCGCGGCTGGACATGCCGTGGTGGCAGATGAAAGCCAGCGCGGTGTCCTTCGGCAGGCCGGCGAGGGCCTCGTAGCCTTCCTCCTCCAGCACCCGCGCCCGCGCCAGCGGTGCGGCGATGGCGCGGCCGGCGGCGGGGCGCACGTCGATCAGCACGAGGTCGTTGGCGGCGAGGCGGTCCCGCAGCTGCTGCACGCTGAGCGGCTTGATCTCCTGCGCACCGGGGAACTTCAGGCTCAGGCCCTCGCCCTGCACGGTGGAGACCCAGTCGATCACGATGCCCTTGGCGCGCTGCGCGCTGGCCGGGTCGAAGTGCACTTCGAGGCCGTTCGCATGGGCCACGATGTCGTGTTCGCCGGCCGGCGCCAGCTGGAAGCCGGCGCTGTGGTCGGGGCCGATCTCCAGGTGCAGCGCCACGCCCTGCGCGTTCGCGGTGCCTTGGCGGATCGCCTCGGCGGCGGCGTCGGTGATGGTGATTTCCGGCGGCGTGCGATCCGGCGCGGCGAGGCCGAACAGCTGGTGCAGCTCGCCGCTGCCGTACATCTGGCGGATGATGTCGGCGCCGCCGACCAGCTCGCCCTCCACGTACAGCTGCGGGATGGTGGGCCAGTCGCCGTAGGCCTTGATGCCCTCGCGGATTTCCGGATCCTCCAGCACGTTGACTGTGTGGTACTCGGGCAGCAGCTCGTTCAGCGTGTTGGTGGCCGCCGCGGAGAAGCCGCACATCGGCTGCTGGCGGTTGCCCTTCATGAACAGCACCACGCGGTGGTCCTTGAGCAGGGTTTCGATACGTTCGCGGGTGGCGCTGTCGAGGGACATGGGGATAACTCCGGCAGGGAAGACGGCCATGATACGCCGCCCCGATATGCGGGGCTCCCGCCGGCCTTCAAGGCCGCCCGCTCAGGCGGCGCGATGCAGCTCGCCCGGGTCCGGATCGCCGCGGCGCGCCGTGCCCAGCGGCGCCAGCGCCAGCACCGCGGCGGGCGAGGGCCACACCCGCTCGCGGCTGGCGCGGCCCAGCGCGGTGGACTGTTCGCTCCAGTGGATCAGCTCCATCGCGCCGGCGTGGTCCTCGACCAGTACGGTGCAGTGCTCGACCCAGTCGCCGTCGTTGAGGTAGAGCACGCCGCCCAGCTCGCGCACGTGGCCGAAGTGGATGTGCCCGCAGATATGGCCGTCGAAGCCGCGCCGCAGCGCGTCGTCGGCGACGCGCTGCTCGTAGGCGCGGATATACGCCAGCGCCTTGCCCACGTGCGACTTGACGATGATCGACAGCGGCAGGTACGGCAGTTCCAGCCGTCGCCGCAGCGCGTGCAGCCGGCGGTTGCTCCAGCAGATCAGGCGATGCATCGCCTCGCCGAGCAGCAGCATCCAGCGGCGGCCGATCCGCTCGGGGTCGAACTCGTCGCCGTGGCTGACCCGGTAGCGGCGGCCGTCGGCACCCACGTGCACGGCGTCCAGTTCGATCCGCACGCCCGCGAAGTTCTGCCCGTGCAGGCCGCGCATGGGCGCGTCGTGGTTGCCGGGGATGTAGACCACCTCGACCCCGCGGCGCGCCAGCGCCAACACCTCGGCGATCACCGCGCTGTGCTCGGCATGCCACCAGTGGCGCCGGGACAGCGCCTCCAGGTCGACGATGTCGCCGACCAGGTAGAGCTTTTCGCAACGCAGCCGGCGCAGGAAGTCGAGCAGGTAGGCGGCCTTGCAGTCCGGCGTGCCCAGGTGCACATCGGAGATGAAGGCGCTGCGGCAATGGAAGCTGTTCATGGCACGGTCCCCGGTGGTGGCCCGGGGCGCCAGTGTGCGATCGCCACGTCACCGTGCGATGGCGGACAGATTGCAGCGCGGTTGCGGCGGCGGCTACGAATCCAGGGCGGCGCGCACCGCCGGCTCAATCGCCTCCGCCCACAAGGCGTATTGCGCGGCCGAGGGGTGCAGGCCATCGGCAGCGAGCAGCTCGGGATGCCGGCGCGAGATGCCGGTGATGTCGGCGAAACCGGCGCCGGTGCGCCTGGCTTCGACGCGGGCGATCGCGTTGTAGGCGTCCAGCTCGGCGCCGATGCGGGCGGGGTCCCGATCCTGTTCGCGGGCGAAGCGGGTGACGCCCCAGTCCGGGATCGACACCACCACCACGCGGCTGGCGCGCTCGCCGGCCAGCCCGACCGCACGCACCAGCAGGCCGGCGAACTCGCCGCGGTAATCCTCGGCCGGGCGGCCGCGGTACTGGTTGTTGACGCCGATCTGCAGGCTGACCAGGTCGTACGGCGGCACCAGCGCGGCGGCGTTCATGCCTTGCGCCAGTTCGTCGGTGGTCCAGCCGGTGACGGCGACGATCCGCGGTCCGTCGAGCGGGATGCCGGCCTGGCGCAGGCGTTGCGTCAGCGTGGCCGGCCAGTTTTCGTGCGCGGCCACCGCTTCGCCGATGGTGTAGGAGTCGCCGAGGGCGAGGAAGCGGGGAAGCGCGGCCGGCATCGTGGGATCAGGCGACCGCGGCCGACCGCGGCAACTGCTCGCGCGCCATCCGCGCCAGTACCCGCTCGATCCGCACGAACACCTCCTGCAGCTGCGCCGGCGGCGGCAGCAGGGTGAGCCGGAAGTGGTGGCTGCACGGCACGTTGAAGCTGCTGCCTGGCACCACCAGCACCGACTCCTCCTCCAGCAGGCGCAACGCGAAGGCCTCGTCGTCGAAGTGGGCGATGCGGTCGGCGCGTACCTGCGGGAACGCATACAGCGCGCCCTGCGGCGCCGCCAGCTCCAGGTAGTCGCTGGCGGCGACGCCTTCCAGCACCAGGCGGCGCGCCTCGTGCAGGCGGCCGCCGGGCGCGGTGAGGGCGCTGATCGTGGGCGCGGCCTGCAGCGCCGGCGGCACCGCCCATTGCGCGGTCACGTTCGCGCACAGGCGCAGCGCGGCGAGCAGCTGCAGCGCGTCGCGGTAGGCCGCGGTGTGGGCGGGGTTGCCGGACAGGCTCGCCCAGCCGACCCGGTAGCCGCAGGCGCGGTGCACCTTGGACAGGCCGCCGAAGCTGAGGCAGGGCACCTCGCCGGCCACTTCGGCCAGCGGCTGGAAGCTGGCCCCGTCGTACAGGATCTCGTCGTAGATCTCGTCGGACAGCAGCAGCAGCCGGTGCCGTGCCGCGATATCCACCAGCCGCTGCAGCAGCGCGCGCGGATACACCGCGCCGGTCGGGTTGTTCGGGTTGATCAGCACCAGCGCGCGGGTGCGCGGGGTGATCAGCGCCTCGACCTCGTCCGGATCGGGCAGGTGGCCGTCACGGGCCAGGCAGCGGTAATAGCGCGGCTGGCCGCCGTTGAGGATGGTGGCGGCGCTCCACAGCGGGTAGTCCGGGCTGGGCAGCAGCACCTCGTCGCCGGGCTGCAGCAGCGCGCGCAGGCTGAGGTCGATCAGCTCGCTGACGCCGTTGCCGATGAAGATGCGCTCGGGTTCGACGCCGCGCGCACCCCGCGCGCGCTGCTGCGCGGCGATCGCCTCGCGGGCCAGCTCCAGCCCCTGTTCGTGGCCGTAGGCTTCGCTGTCGTGCAGGTGGCCGGCGATCGCCTCGCGCAGGTGCGCCGGTGCCGCGAAACCGTAGCGGCCGGGGTTGCCGATGTTGAGCTTGATGATGTCGAGGCCAGCGGCCTCCAGCTCGCGCGCGCGCCGGGTCAGTGCGCCGCGGATTTCGTAGCGCACGTCCGCCAGGTGCGCACTGGGGGTAATTGGAGCCAACGCCGGAGTCCTGAACGAGTGGGGGTGGGCCGGCGGCAACCGCCGGCAAGAGGGATGCTAGCAGCGTGATGCAGTGCAGCGCGAGGGTCCCGTGAGGCAATTTCCGGTTCATCCTCGGGCCATCCCGGGGCAGGGCATAATCGGCGAACCGTGCCGACTGATCCTTCCCATGAGTGACGCCGAAACGATCGAACGCCTGCGCCGCATCGGCTGGCGCGGCGAGGCCCTGCCGGCCGGCGGCCTGCGCCTGGCCCGGGTGGTGGCCCAGCATCGCGCCGGCTACGAGCTGCACGACGGCGCGAACCTGTTCGGCGCGCAGCCGGACGGGCGTTTCCTCAAGCGCGGCCTCGATCCCGCCGAGCGGCCGGTGGTGGGTGATTTTGTCGAGGTCGCCGCCGGCACCCCGCCGCACATCGTCAGCGTGCTGCCGCGGCGCACGGTACTGTCGCGGGCGGCCGCCGGCGAGCGCTACGAGCGGCAGCTGATCGCCACCAACATCGACTACGTGCTGGTGCTGACCGGGCTGGACGGCGACTTCAACCCGGCGCGGATCGAGCGCTACCTGTCGCTGACCGAGGATTCCGGCGCGCAGCCGGTGGTGCTGCTGAGCAAGCTGGACGTGCGCGAGGACGCCGCGGCGCAGGTCGCGGCCCTGCGCGCGCGGCTGCCCGCCGGCACCCCGATCCATGCGTTGAACGGCAAGGACCCGGCCAGCGTGGCCTCGCTGGCGGCGTACCTGCAGCCGGGCGACAGCGCGGTGCTGGTCGGCTCCTCCGGTGCCGGCAAGTCCACCCTCACCAACACCCTGCTCGGCACGGCGCGCATGGCCACCGCCGCCGTGCGCAGCCACGACAGCCGTGGCCGCCACACCACCACCCACCGCGCCCTGCTGCAGCTGCCCTCGGGCGGCTGCCTGATCGACACCCCGGGGATGCGCGAGCTGAAGCTGACCGGCGAGGAAAACCTCGACCTGTTCGCTGACATCGGGCTGCTGGCCGAACAATGCCGCTTCGCCGACTGCGGCCACGGCAGCGAGCCGGGCTGCGCGGTGCAGGCGGCGCTGGACAACGGCGAGCTGACCGCGGCGCGCTGGCGCAACTACCTGAAGCTGCACGACGAGCGCGAGGAGCAGGCCGCCACGCTGGAGGCGCGCCTGCGCCGCCAGCGTGGCGGCCGACCGATCGAGCGGCCGCACGGGCATCGCGGGCGGCACGAGCGGGAGTGAGCCGGTGGGCGAGCCGCGGATACGGGATTTCGACGCGCTGCCGGAACGACAGGGCCCGGCAGCCCATGCAGGAGATCGAGGGCAGATGACGGCAGGGCTTGGCATGTCGAAGCGCGCGGGGCGCCGGTGAGCGCGCCCGCGACGGACGCCGCGCTGCAGCGCTACGCGGCGCTCGACCAGCGCCTGCTGGCGGCGGTGCGCGGCATCCGCATCCTGCCGACCGTGGCGTGGCCGGCCTCGCTGGAGAACCGCATGATCGCGGATTACAGCAAGGGCCGGTTCGCGCTGCCGCAGGTGGACTACGTGCGGCCGGACCTGGCCGCGGCGCGCGCCGAACTGGCCGCGATCGAGACGGCCGCAGGCGGCGGCGACGCGGCGGACATCGATCCGCTGGGCGACTACCTGCGGCGCACCGCCGAGTCGTGGCGGATCGCCGCGGAGATGCTGGAATCGGTCGGCACCAGCGGCTTCACCGCGCCGTCGATCGTGCTGTACGGGCGTCCGGACGACGCCATCCCCGGCAGCCAGCGCAGCAACCTGGACGCGGCGCGCTACTTCGTCGAGCTGTCCGACGAGCTCGGCGCGGACCTGTTGGCCGACGACACCAGCGTGAACATGCCGGCCGACGAGCTGCGCGCGGACCTGGCCGCCACGCTGGACGCGTTCTTCGGCGCCGGCACGATCAAGGTCGAGGTCGACCCCGAGCTGACCGCCAAGGCGGCCGCCGGCGCCACCCGCATCCGCCTGCGCGGCGGCACCTGCTTCAGCGAATACGACCGCCACCAGCTGTTGGCGCACGAGGCGTTCGTGCATTCGCTGACCGCGCTGAACGGCCGGCGGCAGCCGCTGCTGGCCTCGCTGGCGCGCACCTCGCCGCGGGTCACCGCGACCCAGGAAGGCCTGGCGGTGTTCGCCGAGCTGATGTCCGGCGCGATCGACATCGCGCGGCTCAAGCGCATCAGCCTGCGCATCCTGGCCATCGACATGGCGCTCAACGGCGCCGATTTCGTGGAGGTCTACCGCTATTTCAGCGCCTGCGGGCAGAGCGCGGCGGACAGCTTCCACTCGGCCCAGCGCGTGTTCCGCGGCGTGCCGCCGGGCGGCGGCGTGGCGTTCGCCAAGGACAACGTCTACCTCTCCGGCCTGCTCACCGTGCACACGTTCTTCCGCTGGGCGCTGAAGCAGCGGCGGATGGACCTGCTGCGCCACCTGTTCGCCGGCAAGCTGACCCTGCACGACGTGGTGGCGCTGCAGCCGCACTTCGCCTCCGGCGCGATCCTGCCGCCGCGCTGGCTGCCGCCGTGGATGCAGCACGTGCACGGGCTGGCCGGCAAGCTGGCGTTCTCGGTGTTCATCAACGGCATCCACATGAACCGGGTGCAGGGCGACGAACTGCTGCAGGGCGGCTGAGACGTGTCGTCGCGTCGCAGGTGCCGGCCAGGCAGGTCCGCCCCGGTGCTAACATCACAGGCCATTCCCCGTCGAGGCGCTCGCCGCCCCCTTCACCCCTAAAAAAGCATCCATGAGCCTTCCCGAAGAACTGCGCCTCGCCGCCCTCGAGTACCACCGCCTGCCGCGCCCCGGCAAGATCAAGGTCACCCCGACCACCTCGTTGCTGACCCAGCGCGACCTGTCGCTGGCCTATTCGCCCGGCGTCGCCGCGGCCTGCGACGCGATCGTCGAGGATCCGACCACGGCGGCCGAGTACACCGCGCGCTCGAACCTGGTGGCGGTGATCACCAACGGCACCGCGGTGCTCGGCCTGGGCAACATCGGGCCGCTGGCGGCCAAGCCGGTGATGGAAGGCAAGGGCGTGCTGTTCCAGAAGTTCGCCGGCATCGACGTGTTCGACATCGAGATCGACGAGAACGACCCGGACAAGCTGGTCGACATCATCGCCAGCCTCGAGCCGACCTTCGGCGGCATCAACCTGGAGGACATCAAGGCGCCGGAGTGCTTCATCGTCGAGCGCAAGCTGCGCGAGCGGATGAAGATCCCGGTGTTCCACGACGACCAGCACGGCACCTCGATCATCGTGGGCGCGGCGCTGGTCAACGCGCTGGTGGTAGTCGGCAAGAAGATCGAGGACATCCGCGTGGCCACCACCGGCGCCGGCGCGGCGGGCATCTCCTGCCTCGACATGCTGGTGGCGCTGGGCGTGAAGCCGGAGCACATCCTGGCGTTCGACCGCCACGGCGTGCTGCACAACGAGCGCACCGACCTCGACCCCGACAAGCAGCGCTACGCGCGCGACACCAAGGCGCGCACGCTGGCCGAGATCGTCGAGGGCGCGGACGTGTTCCTCGGCCTTTCCGCCGGCGGCATCCTGAAACCGGAGATGGTCGCCACGATGGCCGCGCGGCCGATCATCTTTGCGCTGGCCAACCCGAACCCGGAGATCACCCCGGAGGAGGCGAAGGCGGTGCGGCCGGACTGCATCATGGCCACCGGCCGTTCGGACTACCCGAACCAAGTCAACAACGCGCTGTGCTTCCCGTACCTGTTCCGCGGCGCGCTGGACGTGGGCGCCACGGTGATCAACGAGCCGATGAAGATCGCCTGCGTCAAGGCGATCGCGGCGCTGGCGCGGCGCGAGTCGTCCGACGTCAGCGCGCGCGCCTACGGCGGCAAGCCGCCCAGCTTCGGCCCGGACTACCTGATCCCGCAGCCGTTCGACCCGCGCCTGCTGCTGCAGCTGCCGCCGGCGGTGGCGCAGGCGGCGATGGATTCGGGCGTGGCGACGCGGCCGATCGCGGACTTCGCCGCCTACATCGACCAGCTGACCAGCTTCGTGTTCCGCACCGGCCTGCTGATGAAGCCGGTGTTCGAGCGGGCCAAGTCCGCGCCGTGCCGGCTGGTCTACGCCGAGGGCGAGGAGGAGACCGTGCTGCGCGCGGTGCAGGTGGTGGTCGACGAAGGGCTGGCCAAGCCCATCCTGATCGGCCGCCCGGAGGTGATCGAGAAGCGCATCAAGCGCGCCGGCCTGCGCATCCGCCCGGGCGTGGACGTCGAGATCTGCAACATCAACTCCGACCCGCGCTTCGACGACTACTGGCAGCACTACCACCGGCTGATGGAGCGCCGCGGGGTGACCCCGTCGATGGCCAAGGCGGTGGTGCGCTCGCGGCCCACCGCGATCGCCTCGCTGATGGTCGAGCGCGGCGAGGCCGACGCGATGATCTGCGGCCTGGTCGGCCAGTACCAGGGCAAGCTGCGCTACATCCGCGACATCATCGGGCTGGATGCCGGCGTGGTGGAGCCGTCGGCGATGGCCGCGGTGGCCACCGACAAGGGTACCTTCTTCTACCTCGACACCCATGTGCAGGACGACCCCTGTCCCGAGCAGATCGCCGAGGCGACGTTGCAGGCCTCGATCCGGCTGAAGCTGTTCGGCATCACGCCGAAGATCGCGCTGCTGTCCGGCGGCAACTTCGGCAGCCTCGATACCTGCGGCGCGAAGAAGATGCGCAAGGCGCTGGAACTGATCCGCGCCCGCGCGCCGCGGCTGGAGGTGGAGGGCGAGATGCAGGCCGACGTGGCGCTGGTGCCCGCGCTGCGCGAGAAGCTGTTCCCGAACTCGCGGCTGGAGGGCAAGGCGAACGTGTTCGTGTTCCCGAACCTGGACGCGGCCAACATCGCCTACAACATGACCCGCATGCTCTCCGACGGCGTGGTGATCGGGCCGATCCTGATGGGCGTGGCCAAGCCGGCGCACATCCTGATGCCGCAGTCGACCGTGCGCCGGGTGGTGAACATGAGCGCGGTGGCCTGCGTCGAGGCGCAGATCCGCGCGGCGAATCGCCACACGGGCTGACCGGGCCGGGCCGCTCCGGACGAGCGACCGACCCATCGCCGCCAACCCATCGCCGCCGACCCGTCGCCATCCGCCGGCGCATGGATGCCGAATTGGCGGCCTTCGGGTCCAGCGGCTAGACTTGGACGTTGATCCCGCCGCGGTCCTCGGCGGCGGGGTGTCCCCCTTCAAGCATGGGCGCTGCAACGGCGCCGCGGAGAATCTTCATGGATCAGCTCGACGATATCCTCAACCAGGACATCGACCCCACCGAAACCCGTGAGTGGATCGACTCGCTCGATGCGGTGATCCATCACGACGGCACCGAACGCGCGCATTTCCTGCTGGAGAAGATGGTCGATACCACCCGCCGCTCCGGTGGCCATCTGCCGTTCGACCCGACCACCGCCTACGTCAACACCATCGCGCCGGCGAACGAGGCCAAGAGCCCCGGCGACGCGGCGATGGAATGGCGCATCCGCTCGCTGATCCGCTGGAACGCGATGGCGATGGTGGTGCGCACCAACCGCAAGCCCGGCATGTTGGGCGGCCACATCGCCAGCTTCGCCTCCTCGGCCACGCTGTACGACGTGGGCTTCAACCATTTCTGGCGCGCGCCCAGCGCCGAGCATCCTGGCGACCTGATCGGCTACCAGGGCCACATCAGCCCCGGCATCTACGCGCGCTCCTTCCTCGAAGGCCGCATCAGCGAGGAGCAGATGGACCTGTTCCGCGCCGACGTGATCGGCGGCCAGCGCTCGCTCACCTCCTACCCGCACCCGTGGCTGATGCCCGACTACTGGCAGATGCCCACGGTGTCGATGGGGCTGGGCCCGATCCAGGCGATCTACCAGGCGCAGTTCTTCCGCTACCTGGAGAACCGCGGCCTGGTGCCCAAGTCCGACCGCAAGGTGTGGTGCTTCCTGGGCGACGGCGAGGTGGACGAGCCCGAATCGCTCGGCGCCATCGCGCTGGCCGGCCGCGAGCGGCTGGACAACCTGATCTTCGTGATCAACTGCAACCTGCAGCGCCTGGACGGCCCGGTGCGCGGCAATGGCAAGATCATCCAGGAACTGGAAGGCGTATTCCGCGGCGCCGGCTGGAACGCGATCAAGGTGATCTGGGGTTCCTACTGGGATCCGCTCCTGGCGCGCGACAACGACGGCGTGCTGCGCAAGCTGATGATGGAAACCGTCGACGGCGAGTACCAGGCCTGCAAGGCGTTCGGCGGCGCGTACACGCGCGAGCACTTCTTCGGCAAGTACCCGCAGACCCGCGAGATGGTCGCCAACCTCAGCGACGACGACATCTGGCGCCTCAACCGCGGCGGCCACGATCCGCACAAGGTCTACGCCGCCTACCACGCGGCGGTGAACACCAAGGGCATGCCCACGGTGATCCTGGCCAAGACGGTGAAGGGCTACGGCATGGGCATCGGCTCGGGCGAGGCGGAAAACCCCACCCACCAGCAGAAGAAGATGACCGGCGACGCGGTGCGGCACTTCCGCGACCGCTTCCAGATCCCGATTGCCGACGACAAGCTCGACAGCGTGCCCTACTACCACCCTGGCGCGAACTCGGCCGAGGTGGAATACATGGCGGAGCGCCGCCGCGCGCTGGGCGGCCACCTGCCGCAGCGCCGCCGCCGCACCGACGTGCCGTGCAAGGCGCCGGAGCTGTCCGCCTTCGCGCAGATCACCGCCGGCACCGGCGAGCGCGAGATCTCCAACACCATGGCGCTGGTGCGCGGCATGAACCTGTTGCTGCGCGACAAGCAGCTCGGCCCGCGCGTGGTGCCGATCGTGGCCGACGAGGCGCGCACCTTCGGCATGGAAGGCATGTTCCGCCAGATCGGCATCTACGCGCCGTTCGGCCAGAAGTACCGCCCGCAGGACGCCGACCAGCTCTTGTACTACCGCGAGGCGCAGGACGGCCAGGTGCTGCAGGAAGGCATCTCCGAGGCCGGCGGTATGTCGGCGTGGATCGCGGCGGCCACCAGCTACTCGGTGTCCAACCAGCCGATGCTGCCGTTCTTCATCTACTACTCGTTCTTCGGCTTCCGCCGCGTGGGCGACCTGATCTGGGCGGCCGGCGACCAGCGCGCGCGCGGCTTCCTGATCGGCGCCACCGCCGGCGCCAGCTTCCCCGGCGAGGGTCTGCAGCACTCCGACTGCGCTTCGCAGCTGATGGCCGGCACCGTGCCCAACTGCCGCGCCTACGACCCCACCTGGTCCTACGAGGTGGCGGTGCTGCTGCATCGCGGCGTGCAGGAGATGTACGAGGAGCAGCAGGACGTCTTCTACTACATCACCACCACCAACGAGAACTACACCCATCCGGACATGCCCGAGGGCTGCTACGACGGCATCGTCAAGGGCATGTACCTGTTCCGCGATTCGGGCGCCGGCACGGCCAAGGGCAAGGGCAAGAACGGCGCGCCGCGCGTGCAGCTGATGGCGGCGGGCGGCTCGCTGATCGAGGCGATCGCCGCGGCCGAACTGCTGGATGCCGACTTCGGCGTGAAGGCCGACGTGTGGTCCTGCCCCAGCTTCAGCGAACTGTCGCGCGACGGCTTCGACTGCGAACGCTGGAACCGCCTGCATCCGGAGGCGAAGGCACCGCGCGTGCCCCACGTCGCGCAGTGCCTGGACGGGCACGACGGCCCGGTGATCGCCGCCAGCGAGTACGTGCGCGGCGTGGTGGACCAGGTGCGCGCGTTCGTGCCCGAGGGCCGCTCCTTCACCGCGCTGGGCGCCGACGGCTACGGCCGCTCGGACACCCGCGAGCACCTGCGCGAGTTCTTCGAGATCAGCCGCTACTGGATCGCCCACGCCGCGCTGGCCGCGCTGGCGAAGGAAGGCAAGGTCAACGCCAAGGACGTGGCGCGCGCGATCCGCGAGTACAAGCTCGACCCGGACAAGCCGAACCCGCTGACCGTCTGAGCGCCCTGCGCGATCCGAAAAGCCGCCCCGAGGGGCGGCTTTTCGCTGTGGGCTATTCCGCCGACAGCGCCTGCTGGATCGCCTCCAGCCCGTGCCCGCGCGTCTCGATGCCGCTGCGCGCGAGCATCCAGCCGGCCACTGCCATCGGCAGCGCGATCAGCAGCGCCGACAGCATGAAGTGCTCGAACAGGCCGGCCACGCCGATCACCGCGCCCAGGATGCCGCCGAACTTCGAGCCCCCGGCGATCAGCCCCGCGCCGGTGCTGCGCAGGTGCACCGGGTAGATCTCCGCCGCATACGGGATCAGCGTGGCGATCACCCCGCTGATGCTGAGCAGCAGCGCCACCGTGCCGACGATGGTCAGCGTCGTCGAGTGCAGGTTGGCCAGCGCGATCGCGAAGAAGAACAGCAGGGACAGCGCGGTCAGCCCGATGAACAGCACCAGGGTGCGGATGCTGCTCCAGCGCTGGTAGAACCACACCACCACGCCGATGCCGGGCAGTGCCAGGATCGCCGAGCGCGCCAGCAGCGCGGCGCTGGCCTGCGCGTCGATGCCCAGGTTGACCAGGTTTGCCGGCAGCCACAGCAGGAAGCCGAAGTTCGCCAGCCCCCAGGCCACCGCGCACACCATCAGCCCCCAGCTGATCGCCGCATGCCTTCCGCGCAGCAGCTGGCGCATGCCGATGCGGGCAGAGGCATGCGGGTCGGGTCGGGCCGCTTCGCCCGCGGCGTGGACAGGCGCAGCCGTCGGTGCCGCCGTGCCCGAGAACCGCTGCAGCACCGCGCGGGCCTGATCCTCCAGGCCGGCCAGCGCGAGGAAGCGCGGCGATTCGGGAATGTAGCGGTTGAGCAGGATGATCAGCGTGCCGGTGGGCAGGTTGAGCAGCCACAGCGCGCGCCAGCCGAAGCCGGGTTCGACCAGGGTCGCGGCGCCGGAGGCGAGCAGGTAGCCGGCCGAGGTGCCGACGCCGCCCAGCGCCACCAGCAGCCAGCCGCGATGGCGGGTCGGGATGGTCTCCGCCATCAGGGTGAAGGTGATCGGCAGCATGCCGCCGGCGGCGGCGCCCATCATGAAGCACATCACCAGGTTCCAGCCGAACGCCGGCATCGCGCCGCAGATCGAGGTGCCCATGAACATCAGCGCCGACAGCAGGATCGTCGCGCGGCGGCCGAACAGGTCGCCGAGGCGGCCCCACACCACCGAGCCGATCACGGTGCCGGTCAGCGCCGACAACGCCAGCAGGCCGGCGGTCGAGGCGCCGATGCCGTACTCCACCGACAGCCCTGGCATCACGAAGCCGATCGTCGCCGGCTTCATCACGTCCACCGCCAGCGCGATGGTCAGCACGGTCACCAGCTTCCAGTGCTCGCGGTTGAGTGGTACGTGGTCGGCGGCGTGGAACGGCAGCGGGTCGCGGTCGGGATGCAGCGTGCGCCGCATCTGTTCCAGCCGCGGCATCAGGCCGTAACCGGCGAGCAGCACGCCCAGCGGCACCAGCACCATCCCGGCCAGCATCGCGTTGTCCATCGGCATGCCGGCGAGCTGGTAGTGCATCGGCGCGGCCATCGCCAGCATCGGCAGGTGCGCCAGCACGCCGGCGATCACCATGGCGCAACCGAGCCAGAACGCCACCGGATGGTGGAAGGTGAGGTCCTTCGAACGCATGCATCGGCCAGCCTGACGTACAGGCTACCAGCATAGCAGCGGCGGACGGGCGTCCGCCGGCGCGCGCCGCGCCCAGGCGGCGCGCGCCGCGTTCATTCGTCGTCGTTGCGGAACGCGCGGCGCAGCAGCAGGAAGGCGCCGAGCGTGCCGGCGACGATCGCCGCCGTGGCCAGCGGGTGGCGGCTTGCCTGGCGGCGCAGGCGGCGGTAGTGGTAGTTCGCCTCGTCGGCGAGATCCTCGGCCGCATGCGACAGCCGGCGGCCGTACGAATCGCCGCGCTGGTTCCAGCGTGAGCCCAGCTCGCGGCCCCGTTCGAACAGGGTATGCGCGCGCTCGGCGGCGCCGTCGGCGTAGCGGCGCGCCTGTTCGCCGGCGCGCTCGCCGGCGTCGCGGAGTCGGCTCTCGATATCGTGGTTGTGCATGGAGTGTTCTCCTCGTCGGCGGGCTTCCGAGGCTGCCAGGGCCCTCGTGAGCGAGGCGTAAACAGCGCCGCGCAGCGTCGCGCCCCGTTCAGCCGAGGCGGTATTCGCCGCCCTGCTGCAGCGCGCGCCGGTAAGCCGGCCGCGCGTGGATGCGCTGCAGGAAGGCGGCCAGCCGCGGGTAACGGTCATCCAGCCCGCCGCGCGCGGCGAACGCTTCCAGCGGGAAACTCAACTGGGTGTCGGCGACGCCGAACGTGTCGCCGCCGAACCACTCGCTCTTGCCGAGTTCGCCTTCGAGGTAATCCAGGTGCAGTTTCAGCTGCGGGTCGACGAAGCTGCGTTGCACCTTGCGCGCGATGCCTTTCGCGACCGCCTTCGTGAAGAACGGCATCGGCCTCGTCTCGATCCGGCGGAACACCAGTTTCAGCAGCAGCGGCGGCATCGCCGAGCCTTCGGCGTAGTGCAGCCAGTAGTTGCAGCGCAGCCGCGCGGGCGTGCCGTGCGCGGGGATCAGGGTGCCGGCGCCGTAGCGGTCGGCGAGGTATTCCACGATCGCGCCGGACTCGGCCAGGGTGAGCTCGCCGTCGGTGATCACCGGCGACTTGCCCAGCGGGTGGATCGCGCGCAGTGCCGGTGGCGCCAGCATGGTCTGCGGATCGCGCTGGTAGCACCTGATCTCGTACGGCACGCCGAGCTCTTCCAGCAGCCACAGGATGCGCTGCGAGCGCGAATTGTTCAGATGGTGGACGACGATCATCCGTGCATCAGAGCGCACGGCACGGGTGCGCGCAAGCTCAGGGTTGCAGCACGGCGGCCCGCGACAGCGTCGACACGCCGCGCTCGTCGAACGCCTCAACCGCCACGACGTATGTCACGCCCTTGTTCAACGCGCGCAGGGTCAGCCGGGTCGGCTGGTCGGCGAAGCGCTGCCAGGTCTCGTGCAGGCGGTCGGCGGCCAGCCCCCAGCGCACGTTGTAGCCGACCGCGCCGGGCACCGGCTTCCACACGATCTCGGCATCGCGGGTGTCGGCCAGGCGGCGGGCGGAGACCAGCACCGGTGCCGGCGGCGGCGGGCCGTCGGCGTTGCCGAACACGCGCAGGTCGGAGATCGCCAGCGTGCGTGCACCGACGTGGCCGTGCACGTAGCGCAGGTAGCGGATGCGCGCCGGATGCGCGAGCTCGAGGTAGGCGTTCGGGCGGTCGCGGGTCTCGTGCGAGAGGTCGGCCAGGGCGATCCATCGCTGGCCGTCCGCCGAGCCCTCGAGGCGGAACCGGGCGACGATGTCGGGCGCGTCGCCGTAGCGGCCGGACCGGTAGTCGGCGTAGTCCACCTGCACCGCGCGCACCGTGCGCAGGCCGCCGAGGTCGAGCGTGAGCGTCTGCCCGGCGGTGTTGCTTGCCGCCGCCCAGAACGTGCGCGGGTTCTCGTCGGCGACGGCGGAGGGCGGGTGCCCCGGCAGTTGCGACGAGGCGCGCGCGGCCTTGCGGTACGACAGCAGCATCCAGCCGGTGAAGGTGCTCTCCCCCTCGCGCAGGGCGCGGTCGGGCATGCGCTGGGGGAAATCGCCGAAGCGCGTGTCGACCCACATCTGGCCGTCCGCATGGAAGCCGGCGGGGAACAGCTCGACGCGCCGCTCGAACGTCCAGTTCAGGCCGACCCACATGGTGCCGCTGTTCCACCAGTTGCCCCAGGCATCCTGGAAGGTCGAGCCGTGGCCGGCGCCGGTGGCGAAGCCGCCGGGCTTGTAGCCGACCGGGTTGTACGGTGCGTAGGTGAACGGCCCGAGCGGCTTGCTGCCGACGTAGACGCCGGTGGCGTAGACGTTGTACTCGGTACCTGGCGCGGCGTACTGCAGGTAGTAGCGGTCGCCGTGGCGGTTCATCCAGGCGCCCTCGACGTAGGGCGCGATGCGGGTGTCGGTGTGGTCCCGGCCGAAGCGCTCCCAGCCGTGCGCGGCCGGATCGGCCCTGAGCAGCGGGGCCGGTTTCGTGGCGAAGGCCATCCGCTTGCCTTCGCCCTCGTCGGCGTGGTCCAGCGCCAGGTCGATCTGCGCGCCGTACAGCGGGAAGACGTTGGACGAATCCCAGTACAGGTAGGTCTTGCCGTCCTCGTCGCGGAACAGGCCCGGATCCCACGGCCCCGGCGGCAGGTCGCCCGGTTTCATTTCGCTCTCGTGGCCGGCCCACACCGCGCCCGGTACCGCGGGCAGCAGGCGCGTCCAGAACTGCCAGCGGCCGTGCGCCGGGTCGGTCGAGTACAGCAGCGGGCGCGGTTCCATCGCCGACGACATCAGGAACAGCTTGCCGTCGGCGACCAGGGTGGCCGGCGCCACCGGGCCATCGAACGGCGATCTGTCCGGCTGCACGAACCGCCAGTGCACCAGGTCGGTCGAGCGCCAGTAGCCGTCGGCCAGGGTTAGGAACAGGTAGTACGCATCGCCGTAGCGCACGAACGCGGGGTCCGCGCCGGTGCGGTACGAGATGCCCTGGTTCATTTGTTCGTAGTTGTAGCGGTAGTCGATGTCCAGCGGGTTGGCCCAGGTGCGTCCGCCCGTGACGGCGGGCGCGGCCGTCGCACCCGCCGCGGCCAGCAGGATCGCGGGCGCGATCAGCTGGAGCAGGCGCGTGCAAGGTATCGACGCTGGCATGCGCCGAGCATGCCCCGGCGATGCCGGCTGTGCAACGCGGACCAGCCTCAGTAGATCTCGCCCACGCAGCAGCGCAGGCTGCCGCCGGCCTTCTCGATTTCGCCCAGTTCCACCGCGCCCACCGCGAAACCGTAGCCGGCCAGCGCTTCGCGCTGGGCGTCGGTGAGCGAGCGGGCGGCGCGGGCGCTCATCCACACGCGGTCGTCGGAGAGGGTGATCGCGTTGCCGGCGAAGGCCTGCTTCTGCGCCGGGGTGAGCCGGATTGCGCGATCGCCGCAAGCATGGGCGATGGCCTGCGCGTCGGCCGGGTCGCGGAAGCCGTCGGCGGCGATGATCGCGGCGCGGCCGGCCAGCAGGGTCAGCACCACGTTGGTGTGGTACTCGGTTTCGGCCAGCTCGAAGCAGTACGTCAGGCGCAGGCCGAACGCCTGGTGCATCGCCTCGGCGCCGGCCAGGTCGCAGCGTTCGCTGAGGCCGCAATAACCGATGCCGCGGGCACGGTCGATGACCAGCGAACCGGTCAGCTCGGCAACCAGGTCGCTGCGGCCGGACAGGTCGATCTCGCGGTAGCCAAGCACGTTGCCGAAGAACCCGCGGATGTCCGCGCGCGCGGCCTCGCGCTGGCGTACCGGGTGGCGCATGCGGCCGACGATCAGCCGCCCCGGCGCGGTGGCGAACACGTTGTTCGGAAACACCGCGTCGGGCGTCGCCGGGTCGCCGGGAAAGGTGATCACCGGCACGTCCGCGCGCAGCGCCTGCGCCAGCGCAGCATGCTGGGCCAGCGCCTTGAGCGGGTCGACCGCGAGGCTCAGGTCCATGTAGCGGTTGTCGCGCGCCGATTCCTGCGCCAGGGCGAATTCGGCCGGCGCCACCATGAACGCGGCCCGCGCGGTCGCCGCGGCCTGCGGCAACGGCGCCAGTGCGGCATGGGCGTCGAGGAACGCGGTGCGCGAGGTGGTGATCAAGACGGGCTCCTTCCGGAAACCCGGAGGATATCCGCTGCCGGCCGGCCTGGCGCGGCGCCGGTTGCATGCCGGCGGCGGGTCGTTCCAAGCTAGCCTCCCGTTCCCGCCAGGCAGCCCGCCGATGAATCCCGACTTTTCCCGCTCCGCCGCCGTGGTTTTCTGTGTCGCCGCGCTGCTCGCCGGTTGCTCGCAGGGCGGGGCGCCGGCACCGGGCGCGCCACAGCAGGCGGCGCAGGCGCAGGCGGCGGATGCGGCGCGCAACCTCGACACCTACCGCCAGCTGCTGCGCATCCGCAACGACGAGATGGCGGTGTCGATGGGCAAGGACATCGTCAAGCGCTTCCCGGACAGCGACGCGGCGAAGGAAGTGCAGCAGACCCTGCCGGCGATCGAGCAGCGCTACGCCGAGGCCAGCGAGAAGAGCCGGCTGGCCGGGCTGTGGCTGTACCAGGTGGCGCCGATGGCCGGCGGCACGCAGTCCACCGCCGCCATCGAGAACAGCCAGCCCGCCGGCGGCGACCGTGTGCGGCTGGTGCTGCGCCGGCACACCGAGTGGGGCCAGAGCGTGTTCTTGTACGGCAGCAAGCCCGGCTTCGTCTGCCGCGGCAACTGCACCATCGCCGGCACCGCCGACGGCAAGCCGGTGCGGATCAAGGCGTTCGCGCCGTCTACCGGCGAGCCGGCGCTGATGGTCCGCGACGACAACGGCTTCATCGCGATGCTGCGCAAGGCGAAGAAGATCGCGCTGGACGTCACCCTGGTCGACGGCGAGAAGAAGCAGACCCTGGTCTACGAAGTGGCCGGCTTCGACCCGGCCAGGTGGGTTGCCGTCGGCAAGCAGAAAAAGAAGTAGCGGGGTACGCGAAAAGCCGTCTCGTGCGTTTTCATGCATCCCGCCGATGGAATCCGACGACGTGACCACCAAGACGCGGCTTCTGCTGGCGACGACCCTGGCCATCCTGCTCGGCGCCTGCACCGGCGCGCCCTACACGCAGCGCGTCAACGAGCGCCAGGCCGCGTATGCCGCCGCGGCCGGCGCGCCGGTGCGCAGCTTCCGCTACTCCAGCCTGTACACGTGGGAGCCGCTGGGCGACACCGAGCTGGTGGTCTACACGCGGCCGAACGAGGCATGGCTGCTCGACCTCGGCGGCTGCCACGAGCTGGAATTCGTCAACGCGATCGGGCTCACCTCCAACCTCGGCCAGGTGATGGTCGGCTTCGACAAGGTGCTCACCGGGGCGCGCAATTTCCCCTGCACGATCACCCGGATCCGCCCGGTCGACGTGAAGCGCCTGAAGGTCGCGCAGCAGGAGCAGCGGCAGATCGACAGCAAGGCGCGCAGCAAGGACCAACCTGCCGGATCGCCGTGAACGTCAGTGCAGGAACAGCTTCTCGGTGACCTTCGCCAGCGGCTTTTCCAGCGCGTTCTGCAGGCGCGCGGGCAGGTCCAGCGGCTTGAGCAGCATCTTCACCGTCATCGCGGCTGGAATGTGCCGGCGCAGCAGGCCCTGGGCGCGGTCGCTGATGCGGCGGAACTCGGCCTCGTTGCCCTGGTGCTGCGGATAGCACTGGTTGAACACGTGGCGCAGCGCGATGTCGCCGTCCTCGCTCTTGATCTCGTTGACCCGGCGCAGGATCACCCGGAACACCTGGTAGCGGCCGAAGCTCCCGCGCTCGCGGTACAGCCGGTAATGCTGGTAGAAATACTTGAAGTGGCGGACTTCGTCGCTCTTGATGTGGTTGGTCAGCAGCTTCAGCACCGGCTCGTCGGTGATCTCGTTGAGCGCGCGGTACAGGCTGGCGGTGCCGGTTTCCACCACGCAGCGCGCGGCCAGTTCCAGCCCGCGGTCGGGTTCGAGCTGCTCGGCGGTGCACACCGCGCCGTACTCCTGCCAGAACGAGGCGAAGCCCTTGTCCCAGTCGAACTCCGGCCAGACCCTCCTGACATAGGCGGCCAGCGCGCGGCCGTGCTGCAGTTCCTCCTGCTCCCAGTGCTGGCTGAGCCAGGTGCCCAGCTCTTCGTCGCCGGCGAAGTGGCGGACCAGGTTCTGCGTGTACAGGTCCGAGCCGCTCTCGACGAAGGACGAGCTGCACAACAGGAAGAACAGGTCCTCGTCGTGGCGTATGCGCGCAACCTCGATCCGGTCCAGATCGATGCTTTCCAGGGTCCAGGGCAGGGCGGTGGAATAACTCAAGCGGATTTCCCACAGGGCAAGGCGGTCGCCGGCCGTCGCGGCAGGCGACCGTGTGACGGAAAGATGACACAGGATACGACGCGGGCGCCGCGCCGGATTAACGCGGCCCGACTCGCACGACGGCGTCGCCGCACTTCAGCGCACCACCGTCACCGGCACATGGGCACGCGCCAGCACGTTGCCGGACACCGAGCCGAGCAGCCAGCGCGCCAGCGCGCCGCGCTCGGTGTGGCCGATCACGATGTGGTCCACGCCATGCTGCTCGACCTGGCTGAGCAGCACGTCGCCGGGGCTGCCGTGCACCACCTCCAGGTCGACCAGGTCGGCGGCGTCCGGGGCCAGCGCGGCCAGTTCGTCGCGCAGTTCCTGCACGCGTTGCGTGCCGGAGTCGGTCATCATCAGGGCGCAGAGGTCGGCGCCGCCCTCGACGACGCGCAGCACGGACACCGCCCGCACCCGGCCCCCGCAGGCTCGGGCCAGCGCGACGGCCAACCGGAAGGCCCGCTGCGAGGACTTGGAGCCGTCGTAGCCGACCAGCGAATACTTGAGCATGCGTCCTCCCTGCGCGTGGGCCAAGCCGCTCAGTCGGTGACTTCGTGACAGCGCCGCTCGGTATGCGTGTTCTTCGCCTGCTGGTGCTCCTGGACCTTCTTGCCGGCATAACCGCCGCCGACGGCCCCGGCCACGGTTGCCAGCGTGCGGCCCTTGCCGCCGCCGACCTGGTTGCCGAGCAGGCCGCCGGCCACCGCGCCGATCGCCATGCCGGCAATCTGGTTGTTGTCCTTCGGCGTGTCCTGTACCACGACGTCTTCGCACACCGTGCGGGTCTTCGGCTGGGCGGCGGCCGCGGCGGTGGGCTTGGACGCCTTGTGCTTGGTCGTGGTGTGATGTTTCGTCGTGGTGTGGTGCTTGGTCGTGGTGTGGTGTGGCGTGCCGGCCGTGCTCGCTGCTGTGGGCGAAGCGCTGCCGGACTGGGCCAGTACGAGCGGGGTCGCGGCGAGCAGCAGGATGAAACTCGCGGACAACACCAAATGCTTTCTCATGGCACCACCTCGTCGTCGGACCTGGCAGGCAGTCTGCGCGGAAGTTTGTTAGCGAAACATCAAGGATGCAGCGATGCATCCTACGACGACGTGCGGCGTGCCTGCACATGCCTGTCACGCCGGCTTGCCGATGCTCGATCGCGAGTCCGGGCGCACCGGACGGTTCGCGACGTGACGTCGCCTGCGCCGGCGTGAGGATCCCCCTCCGCCGCAATCGAAGGAGACAACCATGAACAGACACATTCTCGGCTTGACCCTGCTGCTGGCCTGTGCTGGCGGTGCGACGCTGCTGCCGGCGACCCCGACTCGGGCCGAAGGCGCGCAGGTGAAATGCGACCTCAGCTACAAGCTCGAGGGCTGGTCGCTGCTCTACAAGCATGCCGAGGGCAGCGGCACGATCACCTGCAACAATGGCCAGCGTGCGAACGTGAAGATCACGCTGGTTGGCGGCGGCCTCACGGCCGGCAAGTACCGCATCGACAACGGCAAGGGCGAGATCAGCAAGGTGCACGGCATCGCCGACGTCTATGGCGATTACGTGCAGGCCGGCGCCGAGGCCGGCGTGGTGAAGAGCGGTACCGTGCAACTGCTGACCAAGGGCACCACCTCGCTGGCGCTGTCCGGCACCGGCGAAGGCGTGAACCTGGGCATTTCGGTGGGCAAGTTCAGCATCAACGAGCGCTGACGCCCGCAATGACGCGGCGGGGGAGGGCGGCGGACGGCGCACCCTCCCCCCGCCGCGACGCGTAGACTGTGGCGGCTG
>NZ_LVJR01000019.1 GCF_001617365.1 Rhodanobacter sp. FW104-R8 | reverse complement strand
GCATCCGGACACCCTTTTGCCCAAGCGCGACTCGGGCAAAATCAGAATACAAGGGCGGGCACCGCCCGCCGGCTTCTGCAGTTGAATGGTTTCCACGAGAGCGGCGGGCCGTGCCCGCCCTCGAAACTCTGGGCTTCAGCTAGCTGGCCGTGAGCTTCAGGCCGACGATTCCTATCAAGATCAGCGCAACGCACAACAGCCGCGGCCACGTGGCCGGATCGCCGAACAGCACGATGCCGAGCGCCACCGCACCGACCGCGCCGATGCCGGTCCAGATCGCATAGGGGTTGAGCCGAGATACGTGTAATTTTGATAAGTAGAAGTCATATTCTCTTTTGAAATCATAGAGATAGATTACTTCTCCTTGCACTCTCTACCTGTTCCTGTCCCGTCCTCATTTTTGCTTGGATTGACGGCGTTTGTGGGCCATAGTCAACTGGTTCTCTGCGGCCACTGCGCGGGCTTCCGCTGACTGAAGTGCCGCCTTCAAGCCGCTGACCTGTCCCCGCGCGCCAGCCAGCTCCAAGGCAAGCTGATCGCGCTCGCCCGTGATGGTGGCCACCGCCGCCAAGCGCGCTTCGCCCTCCGCCAATTCCCGGCGAAGACGCGCCATGTCCAGTCGCAATTCCGTGAGGCTGGTCTGCTGGTCTTCGCTACGTTGCCGCAGCTTGGCCAATTGCTGCTCTGCATGCCGCTGTCCTTCCCGCGCGGCATCGGTTTCTTGCAGCATGCGGGCCTGAGCGGCCTCCATGCGCTCGTTGGATTTATCCCGTTCCACCTGAAACGCAGCGTCGCGGGCGGCAATGGTCGCCTGGAATTCGGCGGTCAATCGGTCGTGAGCCTGCAGTGCGGCCTCTCGTTGCTGAGCCATGTCGGTGCGAACGGCCGCCACTTCGTGCTGCAAGGCTTGGACTTGGCCAAGGGCATCGCGCTTGGCCTCGGTTTCCCGGGTGAGCTGCTGCTGCACCTCGATGCCTTGCTCGCGTAGCTGACTGACCTCGTGCTGCAGCTGATGAACCGTGGCCTGTGCCGCATCCCGTTCGACAGCAACGTCATCGTACGCGCGCCTCTGTGCTTCCAGATCGGATTCCAGCGCCTGACGGTGCTCGTTGAAGACCTTCTCCCCCTGTTCTACGGCGGCCACCCAGAGTGAGCGCATGGCATCGGCGATCGCCGGCGGTAGATCGGCGCCGACCGCATCGGCCTTGGCTCGTTCGTCCTTCCACAACTTCAACTCGTCGTTGATGGTGGTACGGCTGCCCTGCTGGATGGCGGCATAGATCTGGTCGACGGTGATTTCGTGTGATCGTTTGCCGCCGGCGACCAGTTGGGCCGCGGCCTCACGAGTACGTTGACGGGTATCACTGACACGGCTCATGGCGGCTCCCGTCGCTCGGAGGGTGAATTTCGCGGAACACCTGATGTGTATATCACAGTATTACGTTACATGCATAACGATTTAATCAGGAATTTTACGATAACTTCCATAATCGAATGTCTTTTGGCTGTACGCTACGTTTCCCATGGCGTCAGACATCGGAAAGCATGACGGAGCCTGCAGCGAACCTTCTAGCGTTGCCCCAAGCCTTGCCGTCCACCCTGTCGGGATGCGCTGGCGCCAATCGCGCCTCGGCCAGCGTGGCGCGGCAGATCGCCGCCAACGACGACGTGGCCGCGATCGGCCTGTGGCTGGCGGAATATCACGACTCGCCGCATACCTTCCGCAGCTATCGCAAAGAGGCCGAACGCTTGCTGCTTTGGGCCACGCAAATCCGTGGCAAGCCGGTGTCGAGTCTCACTCGCGAGGATGTGATCGCTTATGAGGCGTTTCTTGCTCAGCCCCCTGCGACCTGGTGCGACGCCGGTCTCGCCCGTCGCGGCGAGCATCGGCGACTGTTGGTCGGTCCGTTGGCCGAGCGCAGCCGTCGCCAGGCCTTGGGCATTCTTGCGGGACTGTTCAATTACCTCGTGCGTGCCGGCTATCTCGCGGGCAGTCCGTTCGTCCTGCAGCGACAACGGGCACGCCGAGGCACTCGACGCACGATCGAACGCTACTTGGACCGTGCCATCTGGGAAGAGGTGTTACGCGTCGTCGACGATTGGCCGCAGGACTCCATGCGGGAACGGCAACGCTACGAACGCGCTCGCTGGGTGCTTCGCTTCCTCTATGAAACCGCACTACGAGCCGCCGAAGCCGCGGCCGCCAACGAAAACGATTTCCAACCTATCCGTGGGCGGTGGTGGTTGCACACCGTGGGGAAAGGTGGCGTCGAAGGCACCGTCCCCCTGAGCGACGGTCTCATGGACGACTTCGCACGCTATCGGCGCTTCCACGGCTTGCCCGCGTTGCCTTCGGGCGACGGCAACATCCCGGCCATTCTTGGCATCGCCGGACGATCGTCCCCGCTGACGCCCACGGCGGTCTACCAGATCGTCAAGGACACCTTCCGGCGCGTAGCCGAGACACTGCAACAGCAGGATGAGGTCAAGGCCACACGAGTGCGCCGCGCCTCGACGCATTGGCTGCGGCATACGGCCGCCACGCACCAGGCCGAGGATGGCACTCCGATCCACCACATCCAGCAGAACCTGCGTCATAGCTCCATCGGCACGACGTCGATCTATGTTCATGCAGAAGAAGATGCACGACATGCCAGTACTACGAAAACACGCATCGGGACCTCGGTGCCTCGCGGAGAGATGCCATGACTGACCCCGGCGATCGCTTTGGCATGCCGGTGAGCGCATTGAAGTTTGCTCTCTGACACGACTGCCAGCTGCAATCGACCGCGCCGTTAGCCGAACGGCATCACCCAAATCTTCCCTTCCCGGGCAATGATTCCATCGCCGTGACACAAATATCGTTGACTTCAACGTCAAGGGCAATTAGCGTACGCGCACCCGGCGGATCGCCCGCGGGCATTTATTTGCTGCATCCGAGACCCATGGACATCTATCCGAGTACCAACGCAGTGATCGCGCCATCGGCGCCGGTTGCTGCCGAGGTTCAGCCCAACGTGTACACATCCCGCGCACCGGTCGCGGGCGGGCACTCCTGACGTCCCGCTCGCCCCCCGGTCTGCGGACTGGAGGCGAGCCATGCTCCTGCTTACCCTTCTACTGCCATCCTCGCGCGCACCGCGCGCTGCGCCGGCTCGTCCGCCGCTGCACCCGGCGGGCGTGCCCCCGCGTCCGCTGCTCATCCAACACTGGCAGCGTCTGCCCGGCGAGACGCGTCTGCGCGCCCGCTGGCTGACCTCGCGCTGACATTCCCTTCCCCCACGCTGGCGCCCGCGGCCGTCGCTGCTGGCGCTCTTGCCAAAGATCGATCGCATGACGCGTTTGCCTACATCCAAACTGTTCGTACTTCTGCTACTGGGCCTCGGCGCCCTGGTCACGCCCGCGCATGCCGACAGCGGAAGCGCGCCACCGCTATTCGTGCCGCAGTTGCTGGATGCTCAGGTCAGCTACGTGGCGCAGAAGCTCGACCGCATGCATTCCGCCTATACCGGCCCGCTCAGCCTCCCGGCTGGCGGTGACCAAGCGCTCTCGCGCACGTTCGGTGCCTATCTGGGCATGCGGCTGCCGGCGCATCTGGCCTTCTATCTGGATGGCGAGCTGTTCACCGGTGGCGGCATCAACAAGGGCACCGGCCTGGCCGGTTACGTCAACGGAGATGTGGTGCGCGCAGGTCCCGGCTCGGGCGGCAAGCAGCGGCCGTACATCGCGCGCGCCTACCTCGATTGGAATCTGCCTTTGGGCACCAACAGCGCTCCGATGGCGCGGGCGCAGGATCAGCTTCCCGGCACGCTGGCCACCCAGCGGATCGAGCTCAAGCTGGGGCGGCTGGCGCTGGCCGATGACTTCGACAAAAACCGCTACGCCAACGATACCCGCCAACAGTTCATGAACTGGGATTTCATCAACGCGGCGTCCTATGACTATGCCGCCGATACCCGCGGCTACACCGACGGCTTCATCGTCGCGTGGGTCCAGCACCACTGGACGTTGCGTTACGGCGTGTACCAGATGCCGCTGCAGGCCAACGGTCAGGCGCTGGCCGGGCCACTGGACCGAGCCCGTGCCGAGCAGGTGCAGCTGTCGCTGCACCCGTTCGGCAGTGACGGCTTCGCGTTGCGCCTGCTGGCCTTCCGCAACATCGCCAAGATGGGCAACTACGCGCAGGCGCTGGCGCTCGCCGCCGCCAGTGGCGCTACGCCGGACATCGCCGCCGACGGTCGCTACGGCCGCCGCAAGCACGGCTACGTGATCAATGCCGAGCTGCCACTGGCCGACGACGGCGACACCGGGCTGTTCGCGCGTTGGGGCTGGAACGACGGCCACACTCAGTCGTTCGCCTACACGGAGGCCGAGCGCGCGCTGAGCGCGGGGGCGCAGCTGTCCGGCGCGCACTGGCGCCGCTCCGAGGACCGTATCGGCATCGCGTTCGACCTCAACGGCCTAGCCAGCGCGCATCGCGCCTACCTCGCCGCAGGCGGCTGCGGCTTCCTGCTGTGCGACGGCGCGTTGGACTACGGCCGCGAACGGGTGATCGAAGCCTACTACCGCCTACAACTCGGTCACTACTTGCAGCTGAGCCCGGACCTTCAGTGGATCGTCAACCCCGGCTACAACCGCGCGCGCGGCCCGGCGCGGGTGGTCGGCCTGCGCCTGCACCTGAGCCTCTGATACTTCTTCGATACCCACAGGAAGCCTGACCATGTCTGTGCCAGATATCTCCGTACCACACGCCAGCGCCGCGGCCCGCGCAGGCCTGCAGCAGCGTATCCGCGACCGCCTGCACCTGGCGACACTGCGCCGGCGCCCTGCCACGCCGTGGAACCGGCTGGTACTGGCCTTCGCCCTGATCGGCCCCGGCCTGCTGGTGATGCTGGGCGACAACGACGCCGGTGGCGTGCTGACCTACGCGCAGACCGGCGCAGCCTATGGGCTGGGCCTGTTTCTGCCGCTGATGTTAGTGCTCGGCTTCGTCGCCTACGTGGTGCAGGAGATGACCATCCGCCTGGGCGCTGTGACGCGGCGCGGCCACGCCGAGCTGATCTGGAAGCGCTACGGCCCGTTCTGGGGCATCTTCTCGCTGGTCGACCTAGTACTAGCCAACATCCTGACCTTGGTCACCGAGTTTCTGGGCATCCGCATCGGCGGCGAGGCGTTCGGCATTCCGTATGGGCTGAGCGTGCCGCTGACGCTGGGCTTCGTGGTGATGACGCTGGTGTTCCTGCGCTACTGGGCGTGGGAGCGCATCGCGCTGTTCATCGCCGCGCTCAACCTGGTGTTCGTGCCGCTGGTGCTGATGGCACACCCGCATTGGGATGCTGTGGCGCGTGCGTTCGCAGGCTCGGGCTGGGTGCTGCCCGGCGGCGTGCTGTCGGCGACCTTCCTGATCCTGCTGTCAGCCAACATCGGAACCAGCATCGCGCCGTGGCAGCTCTTCTTCCAGCAGTCCTGCGTGGTCGACAAGGGTCTGCTACCGAAGGACATCCCGGCCAGCCGACGCGACCTGATGCTCGGTGTGGGCGGCATGGTACTGGTGGCGATCGCGGTGATCGTGCTCGGCGCGGTAGCGCTGTCGGGACTTCCCGATGCGAAGAACCTTACGACCGAGGCAGTGCTGTCCGCGCTGCAGCAGCGCTTAGGCGAGACGGCTATGAAGCTGTTCGCGCTGGGCCTGATCGAAGCCGGGCTGATCGCCACCATCGTGATCACCGCCAGTACCGGCTGGGCGATCGGCGAGGCGCTGGATCTACCACGCTCGCTCAACGCGTCACCCGGCCAGGCATGGCGCTTTTATGCCCCGGCGGTGATGGGCACGGTGGTCGCAGCCGGCGTGGTGCTGTTCCCGAACCTGCCGATCGGCTTCCTCAACCTCAGCGTGCAGGTGATCGCCACTGTGTTCATGCCGGCGGCGATGCTGTTCCTGCTGATGCTGCTCAACGATCGTGAGCTGATGGGTGAGCATGCCAACGGGCCGGTGCGCAACGCACTGTCAGTCGCGATCATGCTCGGGCTGATCGCCTGCAACGTCCTGTATGGCCTGGTCACCGTATTTCCGCATATCTTTGGAGGCAACCCATGAAAGACCTTAACGAGTACACGCCCGAGCAGGTGCAGGCGCTGCTGGCCGAGGAAGGCTGGCATGACGAGCTGCCGCCGGTGCATCGCTTGCAGCTGACGCCGTGGCAGCAGTGGGTGTTCTGGGGGTTGCGCATCTACGTGGTGGTGATGTGCGTCATTGTGCTGTGGGCGTTCACCGCCGGCGTGCACGCCTGAGAGTGGTCGGCATGCCAGTACGACGCGGGCACGCGCTTCGTTGACCCCGCCCGACAATCACTCATGATGCCCTAGCCTGATGATCATCTGCGACCACATCGGCTCGATATTTTCCTCAATTCATACTGTAAGTAAGCATGTCTCTGTAAGTAAGCATGTCTCGCATCATTAGCTCCCCCTCGACCATTTGGACGGCGATCGGCAGGCATGCGCCTAGCTCGATTGCACCCAGGTCAGCTCAATGTCGTCCTTCACCACGTCATCGACTTCTTCCACCGGAATGCCGAGCAGTTCATTGATGTGGCCGTGGCGCATGCCGAAGAAGAGGCCGTTACGTCGGTAGGTGGCGCTCCAGGTGATACGGTCGACGTTGGCATGGTTGTACTCACCTTCATAAGTGAAACCATTGGTGGTCTTGCCGGAAACGCTGGTCATGATGGTTGCCTTTGGAATGATGTCGTGGTCCAGCATGCTCCTTTATTGGGCCGCGTGGGGAGGGCGCGCACTTGGGGGCGTGCACGAATCGATTCGGCGCAGCGCAACGGGATGAGATGCGGCCGCCGTGCGAGTTGAGCGGCATGCGATCGGATGCGATGGACTCTTGATGAGCACCGCAGGGAACGGTGCGGGCTGTTAGCGTTTGCCGGGCTCGGGCTCGGGCTCGTAAGGCTTGGCGCCATCGTCGTCCATGCGATCGACATCCTGCGCCTGGTGATCGATTTCACGCCGTTCGGCGGGGTCCGTCTTGGGCGTAGGTGGGGCAAAGCCGCTCGTCTGCGGTGCCCATGGCCATGCCACCGACCCGGCGCCGCTGGAGATGTTCGAGACCACGATCACCTTCAAGCCGAAGGACCAGTGGCGTCCCGGCATGACGATGGACAAGATCAAGGCGGCGCTGAACCGCGCCGTGCAGGTGCCGGGCCTGACGAACCTGTTCGTGCCGCCGATCCGCAACCGCATCGACATGCTCTCCACCGGCATCAAGAGTCCCATCGGCATCAAGGTGCTGGGCACCGATCTGGCGGCACTGCAATCGGTGGCCGATCGCATCGAGGCCGTCGCACGCACCGTGCCCGGTGTGCGCTCGGCGATCGCCGAGCGCCCGGCCAGTGGCCGCTACGTCGACGTGCACATCCATCGGGACGCGGCGGCGCGTTACGGACTGACGCAGGATCAGGTGCAGCAGTTGATCGCCACCGTGGTCGGTGGCGATCCCATCGGCCAGAGCATCGAGGGGCGCGAGCGCTTTCCGATCGTGGTGCGCTACCCGCGCGTGGACCGCGACTCGGTGCAGGCGTTGCGGCAACTGCCGATCGTGGCGGCCAACGGCGCCCAGCTCACGCTGGGCCAGATTGCCGACATCACGGTCGCGGCGGGACCGTCGATGCTGAAGAGCGAAGACGGCCAGCTGGCCACCTACGTCTACGTCGATACCGATAGCAGCAACCTCGGTGGCGTGGTCGCCCGGCTCCAGCGCGCGGTGACGCAACAGGTCACGCTGCCCGCCGGCGTCACGCTGGACTGGTCGGGCCAGTTCCAGTACCTGGCCCGCGCCGCCCAGCGGCTCCGGCTGGTGGTGCCTGTGGCCTTGCTCATCGTCTTCGTGCTGATCTACGCCGTATTCCGGCGCGCGGTCGAGGCGGCCCTGATCATGGCGAGTGTGCCGCTGGCGCTGGTCGGCGGTCTATGGCTGGTCTGGCTGCTGGGCCAAGCCGTATCGGTGGCGACGGTCATCGGCTTCATCGCCCTGGCCGGCGTCGCCGCGGAGTTTGGCGTGGTGATGCTGCTTTACCTTCGTCATGCCTGGGATCGGCAACTCGCGGCCAACCCGCAGGCGGGTATCGAGGCGCTGGACGCGGCCATCCGCGAAGGCGCGGTTCAGCGCGTACGACCCAAGGCGATGACGGTGGCCGTAATCCTGGCCGGTCTGTTTCCGATCCTGCTGGGCCATGGCGCCGGCTCTGAAGTCATGCAACGCATCGCCGCCCCCATGATCGGCGGCATGGTGACCGCACCTCTGTTGTCCATGCTCATCCTGCCAGCCGCATTCCGCCTGCGCATGCGGCACCGACTGCGCAAGTCCGCAGCCTTCGCCCAGCAGATGGATCCGAACATGCCCGGCATGGCCGGGATGCAACCGGCCAAACCCACCCTGGCGCAGGGCGTGGGGATCGTCAAGGCCATCGACACCGCCAAGGGCACGATCACCCTCCAGCACCAGGCCATCACCGCCATCGGCTGGCCGGCGATGATCATGACCTTCAAGGCCGATCCGCCGCCCCTCCTGCAGAAGGTGAAGGTCGGCGAGTCGGTGCGCTTCACCCTGCACCCGGCCGGCATGGCCAGCACGGTGACGGCGATCACACCGCTGCGGCCCTGAGCAGGCCATGCCGCGGCTCCACATGGGCCTGGTCTATGATCGGGCCTTTATAGCGTGACGGAACGAGCGCTCAGCCCGCGAACAGCGAGTCGCCGCTGGCTGCGGGCTGTTGCCGCGCGTGGCCCCCTTTCCATCGGTACCGAGGCATGGCATGGCTTCGATTGATCGGACTGCATACCCGCAATTCAAACGTAATCCTGTGGTTCGCGAACTCGTCGCGCTGTACACCGTCGACGAGTCCGAGACGGCCTTCATCGTCAAGCATGCACGACAGCCGTCCAGTCGATTAACCCTGGCCATCCTGCTGAAGAGCTTTCAGCGATTGCGCTATTTCCCGGCACTGGATGAGGTGCCCGCAGCCGTACTGAGACATATCAGGGCGTCCCTGAAGTTTCGGATCCAGGTGAAGCCTGCCCAGCCTAGCGCGGTCACGCTGTATCGCTATCACGCATTGATCCGGAAGCACCTGGATTTCCGGCCGTTCGAGGAAGGCGGTCTCGATGTGGCGGCCCGAGCCATGCGAGATGCCGCGGCCATCATGGATCACCCGCCGGATCTGATTAATGTGGGCATCGAGCAGTTGGTCACCGACCGCATCGGTCTGCCAGCCTTCAGTACACTTGATCGGCTGGCGCGACGTGTCCGTGCGCTGGTCAACGGCCAGCTCTTCGCAACCATTGCTCAGCGCCTGACGGCGGACGAGAAGGCACGCCTGGATGGATTGCTACAAGCCGCTGGGAAAGCCGGCAAAAGCCCGCTGCACGAGGTCAAACGCCTCCCCAAGCGCTCATCCTTGAGGCACTTCCAGGAACTGATCGACCACATGGAGCGGCTTGACGCGCTTGTGAACACGGACGCGCCGTTGGTTGGGATACCCGAACTCAAGCGCAAGCATTTCGCGGCAGAGGCGCGTGCACTCGATGCCGCCGAACTCAAAGATTTCCGCCCCGCCAAGCGACATGCTGTCCTGCTTTGCCTGATCCACCGGGCACGGGTACAGGTGCGCGACGATCTGGCGGCGATGTTCATCAAGCGCATGAGCAAGATCCATGTACACGGCAAGGAACATCTCGATCGCCTGCGCAGCCAGTACCGGGAGAAGGCCGAGGTGCTGGTGGCAACGATGTCCGATGTGATTCGCGTACTCGCCGAACAACGCAGCGACACAGCCGCCGGTCGTGAGATTCGGCGCCTGGTCGGGCAGCGCGGCAGCATCGATACGCTGCAGGAGGACTGCAACGCGATCGCAGCCCACAGCGGTGACAATTACTTGCCGTTGCTCTGGCCGTACTACAAGAGCCACCGACCCACGCTGCTGCGCATGGTGCGCATCCTCAATCTGAAAAGCACGACGGAAGATCGTTCGTTGATCGATGCCCTGGAGTTGATCCTTGCGCAGGAACGGCAGCGCGGTGATTGGCTGGACGGGCCCATGGATCTGTCCTTCACAACACACTTGTGGCGAAAGACCCTGACGCAGCGCACCGAGGATGGCGAGGAGCGCATTCACCGTCGGCATTTCGAGGTGTGCGTGTTTTCCGCGTTGGCGAACGAACTCAAGTCCGGTGATGCGGCCGTACCGGGATCGGAGGAGTACGCCGACCAAGGCGAGCAGCTATTGAGCTGGGAGGAGTGCGAGCCCCAAGTGGCCGCCTATTGCGCAGAGTTTGGCCTGCCGGCTGACCCGATCACGTTCGTCAACACACTGCAGTCGCGCCTGATGCAGGTCGCCGAGCAAACAGACCAGGAGTACGTCGACAACGGCCAGGTCGTGATCGATGACCAGGGCATGCCGGTTCTCAAGCGCAGCAAGGCCAAAGAGATGAGTAGCCAGGCCAAAGCCCTCGAAACGGCCATTCATGAGCGCCTGCGTGAGCGAAGCGTCATCGATGTGCTATGTGACGTGGGGCACTGGACCAACTGGCATCGTCATTTCGGCCCGCTATCCGGGTCGGACCCGAAGATTGATCAGGCACGCGAGCGTTATGTGCTGACGGCTTTTACCTACGGATGCAACCTGGGCCCCAATCAGGCGGCACGTCATTTCCGTGGGGCTGTCACGGCGCACATGCTGTCGTTCGTCAATCGTCGCCACATCGACGCGAACAAACTGGCCGCCGCATGCCGCGACATCATCAATAGCTACGCTGGCCTTCAATTGCCCAAGCACTGGGGCGACAGCAAGCGTGCCGCGGCAGATGGCACCAAGTACGAGATGTACATTCAGAACAGCCTGGCCTCATACCACATCCGGTACGGTGGTTACGGCGGCATTGCGTACCATCATGTCTCCGACACCTACGTCGCGCTGTTCAGCCACTTCATCCCATGCGGGGTCTGGGAAGCGGTGTACATCATCGATGGCCTGCTCAAGAACACGTCCGACATCCAGCCGGATATCGTGCACGCCGACACCCAAGGGCAGTCGCTTCCCGTCTTCGGGCTCTCATACTTGCTGGGCATCCAGCTGATGCCGCGCATCCGAAATTGGCAGGATTACCGGTTCTTCCGGCCCGATACGGATGCCTCCTACGAGCACATCGATGCGCTGTTCCGCGACAGCGTCGATTGGGACCTGATCGAGACGCATTGGAAAGACCTGATGCGCGTCGTATTGTCGATCAAAGCCGGCAAGGTGGCCGCTTCGACCTTGCTGCGGCGCTTGGGCAACAACAGCCGCAAGAACCGGCTTTACCACGCTTTTCGCGCCTTGGGCTCGGCCGTGCGCACGCTCTTCCTGCTGCAGTACATTTCCGACCAAGACCTGCGCGAACAGATCACCGCCTCCACCAACAAGGTCGAGGCCTATAACGGATTCTCGAAATACTTCTTCTTTGGTGGGGAGGGCATCATCGCCGACAACGATCCGGTGGAGCAGGAGAAGGCGGTCAAGTACAACGACCTGGTGGCCAACGCCGTGATCTTCCATAACGTCGTGGAGCAAACCCGCATCATCCGTTCGCTCATGCGGGAAGGCTGGAAGATCACTGCCGAAGATGTGGCCGCGCTCAGCCCTTACATGACGAGCCATATCAAACGCTTTGGAGACTACCTGATCGATGCCGAGGCCGTGCCCGAGCCCTACGAAGCCGAACTGGCCCTGGCTGCTTGAGTGTCGCAGGCGATGGGCACGAGGGTGGTGATTCCGCGCAGCCCATCTCGGCCAGGGGGCGTTCAACCCACGAGACCCGTGCTCGCTATGCTTCAAGCGACGTGGCAGTGGCATGGCAGGAGGTACCGTGGAGCTCTCGGATTTTCATATTGGTCTGGAATTCGTGGCAAGCGCCGGGTTCCGGTGGCGGTGCACCGATGTGGGCACCCGGACCATCTTGGCCATCCAGCTCGATCGGAAGGACCCCAACTGGTACCAGGGGCCGCCGTACATCGCCAGGGAAGTCGTGTTCGATGAGCACGAGATGGCGCGCTGCCACCGGACAAATGTCGATGCAGTGTCAGCCTCTTTGAAAGAGCACCAGACGATGGCACACCCGGGTTATCCCTCAGAGGTCGTGACGCGCATGCTGGAGGCGCGGCACGCCCAGCTTTATCCACACTCGGGCGTGTTGCGCTTCGACCGGTGTCGGCCGGACGGGGAAATCCTCCATCCCTTCGCAGGGCGGCAGGAGGAAGGGGAGTGGATCGTCGAGCTATACCTGCCGTTCCAAGAGGACTATGAGGTCATGCCAGAACGGGACTTCATCGCATTGCCTCGGGTGACGCACGCCGACCTACGGGTTCGCGCGGCCAAGAAAAACAGCTAACTCGTTGCCTCGACGGTGGAATTTCGATCCTAGTTATCAAAATTACACGTATCTCGGCTCAATCCCGCATACGCGGTGCCGATCGGCAGCGTCTTCACCGCCGTCGCCAGCAGCACGATGCTGACCGCCATGGCCGCCAGTGTGCCGAGCGTGGGCCACAGCCGGGTAAAACCCTCGGTGTACTTGAGGCCGATTGCCCAGACCACTTCGAACAGGCCGGCCAGCAGCAGGTAGATCCACGCCATGGTGACGCTCCCCGGTTTGCTGCAGAGCCGTCCCTGCGATGGAAAGGCGCGCGGGGTCGTCCCCGTGCGGCGGGCGACTCACGGCAACTCGCGCGTCCCGCGGCGGCGCTTGATGCCGCGCACGATGCCGTAGCTGCCGATCAGCAGCCACGCCACCTGCATGACGAACGCCGACAGGTTGAAGCTGCCGAAAGCCAGCGACAGCATCACGCCGATCGCGCCCAGCACGTTCATCAGCTGGTAGACCAGCCCACTGCCCTGCAGCTTGCGCTCCTGCAGCAGAAAAAACGCCAGCAGCACCAGCGCCACGCCGATATAACCGGCCCAGTCGTACCAGAAGAAATTCATCGTTTCGCTCCCCGCTGGCGCAGCGCCTCGAACAACACTACGCCGGTGGCGACGGAGACGTTGAGGCTTTCCATCGTGCCCGGCATCGGGATCTTCGCCACGAAATCGCACAGCTCGCGGGTGAGCCGGCGGATGCCCTCGCCCTCGCTGCCCAGCACCAGCGCCACCGGGCCCCCGAAGTCGACGCCGTAGATGGCGGTGTCGGTATCGCCGGCCAGGCCGGTGATCCACACGCCGGCGTCCTTCAGCTCGCGCAGCGTGCGCGCCAGGTTGGTCACCGCGATCAGCGGCACGCGGTCGGCACCGCCGGCGGAGGCGCGCCGCACTACCGGGGTGAGGCCGACCGCGCGGTCCTTCGGCACGATCACCGCGGTGACCTTCGCCGCGGCGGCGCTGCGCAGGCAGGCACCGAGGTTGTGCGGGTCGGTGACGCCGTCGAGCACCAGCACCAGCGCATCGCTGCCGTCCCGCTCCAGCAGGCCGGCCAGGTCGCTTTCGTGCGCCGCCGGCGCCGCCTCGTAACGCGCCGCCACGCCCTGGTGGCGCGCTTCGCCGGCCAGCTTGTCCAGTTCGTCGCGCGGGCGGTGCCGCACCGGGATATCCAGCTTCTTCGCGCGCTCGGCCAGCTCCAGCACGCGCGCGTTGCGCTGGCCGTTCTCGACCAGCAGCTCGCGCACGCGTTCGGCATCGTTGCTCAACGCGCCCTCGACCGGGTTGATGCCGACGATCCAGCTCTCGCTCATGACTTGCCTTTCGGTTTGCGGCCGCCGTGCTTCGCGGGCTCCTGTGCAACGGGCGCCGGAGCCCGCCCGCGCGTGGCGGCAGTGCCCTTGCGCGGACGCTGCGCGTCGGCATGCTGACGGCCGGCGGCGTGCGACGGCGGCGGATTATCGCCCGGCGCGGCCCGGCGCGGCGCGGGCGCCTCGGCCGCGACCTCCTTGCGGCCGAATGCGCGGCCGATCGCCTTCGCGGCACGGCCGAACACGCCCGGCGCCTTGGCGGCGGCCTTCTTCGGCAGCGAATAACGCTCGCCCGCGGCGGCATAGTCGTAGGCCTTGCCGCCGGCGGGCGGTGGCGCGGCCGGCGTGCGCGGCGAGACCAGGCGGAAGTCGATCTTGCGATCCTCCAGGCTGGCACGCAGCACCTTGACGCGCACGTGGTCGCCGAGGCGGAACTGCGCCCCGGTGCGCTCGCCCTTGAGCAGTTTGCGGGTGGCGTCGAAGTGGTAGTAGTCGTTCATGAGCTGGCTGATATGCACCAGGCCGGACACCTTCGACTCGTCCAGTTCCACGAACAGGCCGAACGAGGTGACGCCGGTGACCACGCCGTCGAACTCGCTGCCGATGTGCTTCTCCATCCAGGCGCACTTGAAGCGCTCGTCCACGTCGCGCTCGGCCTCCTCGGCGCGGCGCTCGCGCTGCGAGCAGTGGATCGCCATCGCCGCCATCCCGGCAGGCGTGTAGGCGTAGTCGGCCGGCTTGCCGCCGGTCAGCGCGTAGCGGATCGCGCGGTGCACCAGCAGGTCGGGATAGCGGCGGATCGGCGAGGTGAAGTGCGCGTAGGCCTGCAGCGCCAGGCCGAAGTGGCCGCGGTTGTCCGGCTGGTAAGCCGCCATGCTCTGCGCGCGCAACAGCACGTTCTGGATCAGTTCGCGCTCGGGGCGATCCTGCACCATGCGCAGGATCTCGGCGAAATCCGCCGGCGTCACTTCGTCCACCGGCGGCATGCGCAGCTTGAACTCGCGCAGGAACTGCTGCAGGTCTTCGTACTTCTCCGCCGGCGGCGGCTCGTGCGCGCGGAACAGCGCGGGGACTTTCCTCTTCTCCAGGAACAGCGCCGCCTGCACGTTTGCGGCGATCATGCATTCCTCGATCAGCTTGTGCGCGTCGTTGCGCTCGGTGGCCCCCATCGATTCGACGCCGCCGGTCTGGTCGAGGCGGAACTTCACCTCGGGCGTCTCGAAGTCGATCGCGCCGCGGCGCCGGCGCTGGGCCGCCATCGCCTTGTACAGCGCGTGCAGGTTCTCCAGCTGAGGCAGCACGTCGGCCACCTCGTGGCGCGCGTCCGGATCACGCAGGCCCACGGCCTGCCACACCTTGTCGTAGGTGAGCCGCGCGTGCGACAGCATCACCGCGTCGTAGAATTTCGACCGGGTCACGCTGCCTTCGGCGTCGACCAGCATGTCGCACACCATGCACAGCCGCTCGACCTTCGGGTTCAGCGAGCAGATGCCGTTGGACAGCGTCTCCGGCAGCATCGGCACCACGAAGCCGGGGAAGTAGGTGGACGTGCTGCGCTCGAACGCTTCCTTGTCCAGGGCCTTGCCGACCAGCACGTAGTGCGAGACGTCGGCGATCGCCACGATCAGGCGCCAACCACCGCCGCGCTTGGGTTCGGCATACACGGCGTCGTCGAAGTCGCGCGCGTCGGCGCCATCGATCGTCACCAGCGGCAGCTTGCGCAGGTCGGTGCGGCCCTCGCGCTCGGCGGTGGTCACTACCGACTCCACCTGAGCCGCGTCGCGCAGCACCTCGGCCGGCCATTCGTGCGGCAGGTCGTGGCTGGCGATCGCCATCTCCACCACCAGCGACGGCTGCAGGCGTTCGCCCAGCACCGCGCGGATCTCGCCGATCGGGCCGCGTTGCGGCGTCGGCGGGTCGGTGATCTCTGCCACCACGATCTGGCCCGAGCGGGCACCCTGCTCCTTGCCCGGCTTGATCATCACGTCCTGGACGAGGCGGCGGTCGTCCGGGGCCACCAGGGTCACGCCGTTGTCGATCACCACCCGGCCGACCAGCCGCGGCGAGCGGCGCTGCAGCACTTCGGCGATCGCGCCCTGCCGCCGGCCGCGCCGGTCGATGCCGACCACGCTGGCCAGCACGCGGTCGCCATGCATCACCGCGCGCATCTGTTGCGGCGACAGGTACAGGTCGTCGCCGCCCTCGTCCGGGCGCAGGAAGCCGTAGCCCTCGGCATTGGCCAGCACCACGCCGGCGATCAGGTCCAGCTTCTGCGTCGGCGCGTAGCCGCCGCGACGGCCCAGCAGCAGCTGGCCGTCGCGCACCATCGCGGCGAGCCGCTTGCGCAGTGCCTCGAGGTCGGTTTCCTCGTGGATATCCAGCGCCTCGGCGATGCGCGCCTCGGTCAGCAGTTCGCCGCGTTCTTCCAGCAGGGCGAGGATCGCCTCGCGGCTGGGAATCGGGCGCGCATAACGCTGCGCCTCGCGATCGGCATGCGGGTCGCGCACGGCGCCTGCGGCGGCCTTGCTGCGCTTGTCCGGCGCAGCGGCGGCCCGCGGCGCCCGTTTGGCGGGCTTCTTCGCGGAAGGCGCGTCGCCGGGATTGCCGGAACGGGGGGGAGTTTTTCTGGTCACTCAGGATCCTTGTGATGTTTGCGCCGCGGAGAATGCCACGTCGCCATGAACGGATGTGAAAAAGTGTTGACAAGCCGTCGGCAGGTGCCTAAATTACGCGGCTCACGCAGCTCGCCGAGCGACGTGACACCTGCCCAGGTGGCGGAATTGGTAGACGCACTAGCTTCAGGTGCTAGCGGGGGCAACTCCGTGGAGGTTCGAGTCCTCTCCTGGGCACCAATTGTAAACGAAGGCCGCCTCCCGAGGCGGCCTTCGCTTTTTCCGGGTTTGATTAAAGTCAGGAAGGCCGCCTCCCGAGGCGGCCTTCGTTTTTCCGGGGTTTGATTGAAGTCAGGAAGGCAGGCGGACAGTGCACCGTCCTACGGCGCGCAATCATGCGGGGCGGGCGCCGCCCGCCGGCTTTTCAGGTGGCCGCCGGTCCCTTCAGCTCGATCATGTTGCCCTGCGGGTCGTACAGGTAGATCGACGGGCCCTCGCCTTGCGCGCCGTAGCGCGAGCCCAGCTCGCCGATGCGCACGCCATGCGCCTTCAGGTGCGCCAGGATCGCCGCCTCGTCGTAGTCCTCCACGCGCAGGCACAGGTGATCCATGTTGTGGCCTTCCCTGCCCGGCGCGGCGCCGCCGTGGCGGCCAAGTTTGCCGTCGATGGCTACCAGGTCGATCAGCGAGGCGCCGGCGCGCAGTTGTACCAGGCCGATCTCGTCCTGCCGGCGTTCCTCGCGACAGCCGAGTACCTCGCAGTAGAAGCGTTGCATGGCCGCGATGTCGATGGCGCGCAGCACCACGTGGTCAATTTCGCCGATATGGATCATGGGGCGCGGGCGGGTTGGGGGTGGGGTATCCGAGCATAGCGCGGGCCGGCGATCGGAGTTCCCTGAACCGCACCCCGCGGGCTGCAACACGCCCCGGATCCCCCTGTATAATCGCCGCGGTAAACGCATGGTGGGAGAAGCGGGCGGCCCGGAGAACGGGCACGTGCCGCTGCCGAAGACGCAACGCCCGTAATCGCTCAGGCTCCCATACCATCATGTGCGAACACTCTGGAGAGACCGGTTGAATCCGGCGCCGAAGGGGCACGAAGCGCAGGCATCGCGTTTCCAAACTCTCAGGCAAAAGGACAGAGGGGCGCCCCGCGTGCGGCACGGCACGCGAGTCTTCGGATGCCCGCTCATGAGCCACAACTCCTCCCCTTCCCTGCGCGACCTCGAACACCACGGCGCGTTCATCGAACGTCACATCGGTCCGGACGACGCCGAGATCACGCAAATGCTGCACGTGATCGGCCACGATTCGCTGGAGTCGATGACCGACGCCATCGTCCCCGGCTCGATCAAGTCCGCCGCGCCGCTGGCGTTGCCGGAGGCGATCACCGAAGAGGAAGCGCTGGCCAAGATCCGCGCGATTGCCGACAAGAACCAGGTGTTCCGCAGCTTCATCGGCCAGGGCTACTACGGCACGCTCACGCCGAACGTCATCCTGCGCAACATCCTGGAGAACCCCGCCTGGTACACCGCGTACACGCCGTACCAGGCGGAGATCTCGCAGGGCCGCATGGAGGCGCTGATCAACTTCCAGACGATGTGCGCCGACCTCACCGGCATGGAGATCGCCAACGCCTCGCTGCTGGACGAAGCCACCGCCGCGGCCGAGGCGATGACCCTGGCCAAGCGCTCGTGCAAGTCGAAGTCGAACGTGTTCTTCGTGTCGAACGGCGTGCACCCGCAGACGCTGGAAGTGGTGCGCACGCGCGCCGAGCCGCTGGGCATCGAGCTGGTGGTCGGTGCCGACAGCGACGCGGCCGGCACCGAGGCGTTCGGCGTGCTGCTGCAGTACCCGGACACCTTCGGCAGCATCAACGATTACCAGGCGATCGCCGACGCCGTGCACGCACGCGGCGGCCTGGTCGCGGTCGCCACCGACCTGCTCGCGCTGACCCTGATCGCCGCACCGGGCGAATGGGGCGCGGACATCGTGGTGGGCAACTCACAGCGCTTCGGCGTGCCGTTCGGCTTCGGCGGTCCGCACGCCGCGTTCATGGCCTGCCGCGACGCGTACAAGCGCTCGATGCCGGGCCGCCTGATCGGCGTGTCGATCGACACCGAGGGCAAGGCTGCCTACCGCCTCACCCTGCAGACGCGCGAGCAGCACATCCGCCGCGAGAAAGCCACCTCCAACATCTGCACCGCGCAGGTGCTGCTGGCGGTGATGGCCAGCATGTACGCGGTCTACCACGGCCCCAAGGGCCTCGTCCGCATCGCCCGCCGCACGCATCGCCTGACCGCGATCCTCGCCGCCGCGCTGCGCCAGGCCGGCGTCGCCGTGGGCAAGGACTTCTTCGACACCTTGCACATCACCGGCGTCGATGCGGCCGTGCTGCACGCGAAGGCGGCAGCCGCACGCATCAACCTGCGCCGCATCGACGACAAGAGCGTCGGCTTCAGCCTCGACGAAAGCACCACCCGCGCCGACGTGGTCGCGCTGGCGGCGTTGTTCGGCGCGAAGATCGAAAATGTCGACGCCCTCGACGCCGCCACCGCCGACGCCCTGCCTGCTGCCCTGGTGCGCAAGAGCGCGTTCCTCACCCACCCGGTGTTCAACACGCACCACAGCGAGCACGAGCTGTTGCGCTACATGCGCGCGCTGGCCGACAAGGACCTGGCGATGGATCGCACGATGATCCCGCTGGGCTCGTGCACCATGAAACTCAACGCCACCGCCGAGATGATCCCGATCACCTGGCCGGAATTCGCCAACATCCATCCGCTGGCCCCGGCCGCGCAGACGCAGGGCTACAAGGAACTGATCGACGGCCTGGAAGCGATGCTGGTCGAATGCACCGGCTACGACGCGGTGAGCCTGCAGCCGAACTCCGGCGCGCAGGGCGAATACGCCGGCCTGCTGGCGATCCGCGCCTACCACCGCTCGCGCGGCGACACGCATCGCGACATCTGCCTGATCCCCGAATCCGCCCACGGCACCAACCCGGCCTCCGCGCACCTGTGCGGCATGACCGTGGTGGTGACCAAGTGCGACGGCAACGGCAACGTCGACGTCGAGGACATCCGCCGCGCCGCAGAGAAGTACAGCGACCGTCTCGCCGCGCTGATGATCACCTACCCGTCCACCCACGGCGTGTTCGAGGAGGACATCGTCGCCATCTGCGACATCGTCCACCAGCACGGCGGCCAGGTGTATACCGATGGCGCCAACATGAACGCGCTGGTCGGCGTGGCCAAGCCCGGCAAGTGGGGCTCGGACGTGTCGCACCTCAACCTGCACAAGACCTTCTGCATCCCGCACGGCGGCGGCGGCCCGGGCGTCGGTCCGTGCGCGGTGAAGTCGCACCTGGCGAAGTTCTTGCCTGCCAGCTTCCCTGCTGGCGAAGATCAAGAAGCAGCCATCCATGGCCGCACTCCTCACAACAGCCGCTCCGTAGGGATGGTCAGCGCGGCCAGCTTCGGCAGTGCCAGCATCCTGCCGATCAGCTGGATGTACGTCACCCTGATGGGCCAGCAGGGCCTGCGCAAGGCCACCCAGGTCGCCCTGCTCAACGCGAACTACATCGCCAGGCGGCTGGAGCCGCACTACCCCACCCTGTACACCGGCCGCAACGGGCTGGTGGCGCACGAGTGCATCCTCGACCTGCGCCCGCTCAAGGACGCCACCGGCATCGGCGCCGAGGACGTGGCGAAGCGGCTGATCGACTTCGGCTTCCACGCGCCCACGCTGAGCTTCCCGGTGTCCGGCACCTTGATGGTGGAGCCGACCGAGAGCGAATCGCGTTACGAGCTGGACCGCTTCATCGACGCCATGATCCAGATCCGCGACGAGATCCGCGCGATCGAGGAAGGCAAGCTGGACCGCGAGGACAACCCGCTGAGGAACGCCCCGCACACCGCCACCATGGTCAGCGGCAGCGAGTGGACCCACGCCTACCCGCGCGAACTGGCCGCCTTCCCGCTGGCCAGCCTGAAGTTGCAGAAGTACTGGCCGCCGGTGGCCCGCGTCGACAACGTCTACGGCGACAAGAACATCATGTGCGCCTGCATCCCGGTGGATGCGTACAAGGAAGAAGCCGAGGCGTAAGCCAGGCCGCCTTGAACTGTAGGAGCGCACCCTGTGCGCGAAGCTCTTCGTCACGTGGCGAAAGAGCTTCGCGCACAGGGTGCGCTCCTACGGGATTTACCGAACGGACTACCCAGCCACGATGCGGTTGCGGCCCTGCTGCTTGGCCTGGTACAGCCGCTTGTCCACCGCATCGATGAACGGCCGCAGTTCGTCGTCGTGGCTGGGAATCACGGTGCCCACGCCGAGGCTGATCGTCAGTACGGGCCCGATCGGGGACGACTCGTGCGGGACTTGTTCGGCCAGGATCAGCTCGCGGCAGCGTTCGGCCAGCTTGCCGGCGGCGGCCTCGTTGGTTTCCGGCAGCACCAGCACGAACTCCTCGCCGCCGAAGCGGGCCAGCAGGTCACGCGCACGCGCGGCCGCCGAGCTCAGTACCCGTGCCACGTGCTCGAGGCAGGCATCGCCCTCCAGGTGGCCGTAGCAGTCGTTGTACTGCTTGAAATAGTCGATGTCGATCAGCAGCAGCGACAGCGGCTGCCGGTTGCGCCGCGCGTTGCTCCATTCGAGCTCGATGATCGCGTCGAAACGCCGCCGGTTGGCGACGCCGGTCAGGCCGTCGCGGAAGGAGAGCTCCTCCATCTCCTTCTGCAGGCTGACCAGCTGCTGCTCGGTGCGCTTGCGCTCGCTGATGTCGAACATGAAGCCGATCAGCGAATCGACCGTGCCGTCGTGCCGGCGCACCACGTGCACCACGTCGCGGATCCACACGTAGTGGCCGTCGCGGGTCAGCGCGCGATAGTCGGCCTCATGGTCCACCCCCGCCTGGGACTGCGCCACGCAGAAGTCCACCACCCACTCGCGGTCTTCAGGGTGCATGCGGCTGGCCCAGTCGCCCACGCTCTCCCAGCTCGAGGGTACCCAGCCCAGCAGCGCCTCGATCTGCGGCCCGATATAGGCGAACTGCTTGCTGGCCCAGTCAATCTTCCACGGGATCGCCCTGGTCGATTCCAGCAGCGTCTTGTAGACGGCGCTGTCGGATTCCACCCTGCTCTCGATATCCACCATCTCGCCGCCCCCGGAATGTTCCTGTCTGTGCCGCGCAGGCCACGGCGCTTGCAAAATATATATCAGGCCATCGACGCGCCAGGCCACGTCCGGCAAGCCGGCTCGGCGACGTCGATCGACCGGGCGACGGAAGGCCCGCCACGCGGAATCTCCCGCTGGCGCAGACAGCCGGCCCTTGCCGGGGAACAACGCGTGACGAGGATCCGCGCCTAGCGCCAGCCGGCGTCGCGCGCCGCGCGTTCCTGCCGCGCATCGAACACGTTGCCGTGCAGACGCGCGTCGACCGCGGCCTGCACCGCGGGCGGCAAGGCGCTCGCCGCCTGGCGCAGTTCGCCGCCTTCCGGCGGGGGCGCAGCACCGAGCACAGGCAGCGCCCAGCCCGCACTCTCGTGGCAGGCAAGGCCGGCTTGCGCCGGCGGGGAGCGCAGCACGAAGGTGCGGCAGATGCGCCCGTCGTTGCCGCGGAAACTCAGGCCGATCGCCACCGGGGCATCCGCGTCGGGTTCGCTCGCCAGCACCCGGTCCAATGCGCGGTTCAGGGCGCCCGCGGCGAACGGCTGGCCGCCCTGCATGCGCACCAGGTCGCCGCCGGGCAGCCACCACCACAAAGCCACGGCGAGCAGCGCTACCGAGGCGGCCAGCGCGGCTCCCGGCACGAACCAGCGGCGGGCCGTGCGGCGGCGGGGCGTGCCCGTGCCATGCCTGCCCGCCGGCATGACGAGCGGCGTGGCCGGTATCGCTGCCTGCATGGATCGCGGCTGCAACAAGGCGGACAGGCGTGCCGGCACCGGCTCGTCGAGCACCGGGTCGAACGCGGCGTGCAGTTGCGCGCGCACTGCGCGCGCCTGCCGCACGCGACGGGCCAGCACCTCGTCGTGCACCAGCGCGACGTCGATGCGCGCGGCGCTGGCCGCGTCGAGTTCGCCATCCACGTAAGCCTGCAAGGTGTCGTCGTCGATCGGGTTCATGCGTCTTTCCCAAGATGGGCCTGCAAGGTGGCGCGGGCGCGGGCCAGGCGGCTGGTGACGGTGCCCACCGGCACCTCCAGCAGTTCGGCGGCTTCGCCGTACGACATGCCCTCGACCAGCACCAGGGCCACCACTTCGCGATGGTCCGGCGGCAGCGCCGCCAGCGCCATCGCCAGTTCCAGCTGCTGCGCGGGCTGCGCGCTGGCGCGGTCGGCGGCCATCTCGCCGGCTTCCTCCGGCGCGAACAGGTGTTGCGACCTGCCGCGCGCACGCAACTCGTCCCGCCAGGCGTTGCGCGCGATCGCGAACACCCACTTGTCCAGCGCGGCATCCGGCCGCCACTGTGCGGCCCGGGCCAGTGCGCGCTCCAGCACGATCTGCACCAGGTCATCGGCGTCGGCCGCCTGCCCTGCCAATGCCCGCGCCAGGCGGCGCAGGCGCGGCAGCAGCGGGATCAGTCCTTCGCGCACGGCGTCGCTCGAATTCACGCATCACCTTCCATTACGTCTGGAGGGGAGGATTCCTTCCCTCGCGCGCATCGGCGCGGTTCGAGGGCGTAAAGCGGGCCTATGCTAGCATCCGGCCCCGCTGCTCCCGAGGCCCTGGCCATGCCCTTGCACTGCCTATCCGCCATGCTCGCCCCGCTGCTCGCCATCGCGCTCGCCGTGGCCGGTGCGGCGCCTGCGCAGGCGCAGGTGCTCGGCCCGGTGCAGAGCCTGCCCAACCTACAGATGCCCGGTGTCGTGCCCGCCTCGCCCTTGCGCAGCGTGGACGATCTGTTGCGCGGACCGCTGGCCCTCACCAGGAAGTTGCAGGTCGATACGCTGCTGCGCAAGGAGCCGCGGCGCGTCGACGTCGATCCCCGCGGTGCACCGATCCTGCGCGGCGAATTTCTCGCCATGGGCCTGTCGGATGCGCAACGCGATGCGCTGCAGGTGCTGGGTTTCGGGGTGGATCGCGAGACGCCGGCAGACGCGACGCTGGGGCTGGACTTCGTGGTGCTGCACGACACCCGCGGTCGCAGCACGGCTAGCGCCATGCGCGCCCTGCAGCGAGCCGCGCCGGATGCGGCCTTCACCTACCAGCACCTCTACCTGCCAGCGGGTACGGGCGAGGCGGCCCCTGCGACGACCACGGCGGTCCCGTCGTCCACTCCACCGGTGCAACGCGTGGGGCTGATCGATGGCGGCGTCGATCCGGCCGATCCCGCGCTGGCGCATGCGCACATCGAGCGGCATGGCTGTAGCACGGCCAATCCGTCGCGACACGGCACCACGGTTGCCGCGCGCCTCGTCGACGGCGATCCAGACACGCTGTATGCCGCCGACCTATGGTGCGGCGATGCGGTCGGCGGCGCCACCTCGAACCTCGTGGACGCGCTGGCATGGATGGCGCGCGAGCGCGTGGCGGTGATCAACATCAGCTTGGTCGGCCCCGACAACCCGGTGCTCGCGCGCGCGGTGCAGGCGATGATCGCGCGCGGCCACGTGCTGGTCAGCGCGGTCGGCAACGACGGACCCGCAGCGCCGCCGCTGTTCCCGGCGGCGTACCCGGGCGTGATCGGCGTCAGCGGCGTCGACGCGCACGACCGCGTGCTGCCCGAGTCCGGCAGCGGCGACCAGGTGGATTTCTGCGCGTCCGGCGTGGTCGGCAGCGGCCGCGACGCGCTGCGCGGCACCTCGTTCGCGGCGCCGATCGTGGCGCGGAAGGCTGCCCGGCTGCTGGACGCTCCCCGCGAGGGCGCCGCGGCGCAGGTGCAGCGGCAACTGATCGACGAGGCCCGCCACCTCGGTGCCCCGGGCCACGACCCGCGCTACGGCTACGGCCTGCTGTCGCCCTGAATCTGAACACCGCCCAACCGCAGCCTGCCGGGATGGAAGGATCGTCCCGGCGCCGGCGTACAGGACCTCGGAAGCCGCGGATCGGCCGCAGGCAGGAGGTCCCCACATGCGCAACACGACCCTCAACAACAAGACCCTCAACACCACCCTGCTCGCCGGCGCGCTTGCCCTGGCCACGATGGTCCCGGTGCATGCCCAGGTGCTGGGCGGCGGCTCGCTCGCCGGCGGCATCGCCGGCCGCGTGGGCGGCCCCATCAATGCCACGATGGGCCAGGTGGGTGGCCGCATCGACGGCTCCGCGCACGGCATGGGCAACATCGACACCCCCGACATCAACCAGCGGGCGGCCGAGCGACGCGCGGAACGCCTGCGCCAGCGTGCCGCCGCAACCGCCGCCTCGGCCACGGGCACCGCCGCACAAGCCGCCCGCCAGGCGAACGGTCAGGCGGTCGCCGGTGCCGCCGCCGGCCTCAGCGGTGCGGCCGCCGCCAACGCTGGCAGCGGCAACCATGCCGCGCTGGATGGCGCGACGGAACTGGGCTCGTCCGCGACCGGCGCCGTCGATACCGCCGGCCCGCGCGACGCCGTGGCCGGTGCCGCCGGCCAAGCGGCCAGCCAGACGCGTTCAGCCGCCTCGGCGGCCGAACGCGGAACCCGCACCGCGCTGGACCGCGTGCAGAACGCACCCGCGAACGCCGAGGCATCGGCCAGCGCCGGCCTGAGCACGGCCGAGCAAGCGATCGCCAACGGCACGCAATCGACCCACGCCACCGGCGCAGACGCGGCAGGCAACGCATCGCAGGTAAGCTCAGTCGGCGCGAACGCCGCGAGCCAGCCGTCGGGTGAGGCGACGACCACGCAGCCGCGCCTGCTGCCGCGGACGTCCGGCGCCGTGCGCAACGCCGGGGACAAATCGGTCGACGTGTCCGGCTCGGGCGCAGCCCACGGCAACACGGATGCGAACGCCGGCCCGGCCGCGGGCACCAGCGGTTCGGCCAACGCCAGCGGCCACGCCGGCGCGCACGGCTCAGCCCGCAGCGGCATCTCCACCTCGGCGCAGGCCGACGGCAGCGCCGACGCCAGCGCGAATGCGCAGTAGCACTAAGCCAGCAGCACCGTAGAAACCAGGAGCCCCCGCTTGCGGGGGCTCTTTCGTCAAGCACAGGGCGGAAAGCTGAGCGCTTAGGTCAGTAGCTCCAATGCTCGTTGCGTACCGGCAAGCGATTGAGCATGTCGCGGCAGTCGCGCCAGTGGGGCATCAGCTTGTTCATCCATGCCACGAACTGGTCGTTGTGGGTTGGCTCGCGCAAGTGCACCAATTCGTGCACCACGATGTATTCGAGACACTCAGGCGGCTTCTTGGCCAGTTCGGTGTTGAGGCGGATATTCCGCGCCTTCGGGTTGCAGCTCCCCCATTTCGTTTTCATATGCTGCACATAGAAGCGCTCAGTCCGTACACCGACGATCGGCTCCCACTTCGCCAGCAACCCCGGTACTACGAGCTTCAAATTGCCGCGGTACCAGTCAGCCAGCAGCACCTCACGTTTCTTAACGTCTGTACCGGGGCGAACCTGCAACCGCAGATGCCTGTGCATCAGCCGGACCGAAGGACGCGCCTCCACTTCGACGATCTGCAACAGGTAACGCCGTCCCCAGACATAGTGGCTTTCGCGCTCCAGATATTCGCGCGGCGTTTCCCGTTCCTGCGCAAGCAGCTTTTTCTGCTGCTGCCTGATCCAGGCCAGCTTGTTGATCGCAAACAGCCGGATCGCATCCAGCTCCATCCACTCGGGCGCGGCAATGCGTACCTTGCCGGTCGGCGGGTACACACCGAGATGGATGTTCTTGATGTTCTTCCGAACCACATCCACATGGATGCTGCCCAGATCGAGCCGGGTGATCATCAGTATTCCGACTGCAGTTTTATGATGTCGAACAGGCGTGCCGCTTCGGTCACGTCGTTGCCCAGCAGAGGCAGCAAGGCCTCACGCTTGATGTGATTCTCCTTGGCAGCATTTCCACGCCAGTCCGCATGCCGCTCGCGTCTGACCGCCTCGTCGATGTCGACCGCCAGCTTCAGCTTGGGATCGGGCATGGGCAACGGGCCAGCCTCATCCTGGAGATTCATCGCTGCAGTCGGAGCCGGGGCCGGCGGCACCCTGAGGTTGTCGTAGATCGCCCGCAATCCCACGCTGCGTTTCAACGCTTCCGGAATGTCGTCAGCGTGGCCTGTCTGCACCTTGCCCACCAGGTCGGCGATCTTCTTCAGGTACTCCTCGTACTTGTCCGCTTGTTCCTTGCGGAACTTGATCACCTCGTCCAGCAGCGCCGACATCTTGGCGTAGTACGCCGGATTGTTCAGATGCTCCTGGATGATCTTGCTGCGCACATTGTTTTCGATGGTTTCGGCTATCGCGTCCTTGCTGCCCTTGATGCCCTCGGGCAACGTGCTGACCGCCTCGGCCATCCCGCTCCTGGCGATCAGATCCAGCAGCCCGAGATCGTCGAACGGAGAAATCTTCCGCGGTGCCTTCGCCTCGATATAGGTGTCGATGAGGTGGCGCATGTCCGCCTCGTACGGTTTCAGGTCGAGCGTCTCGCCGCTGGCCCGGCGAATGACTTCGCGAAGATCGGTGAAGCGCTTGACCTCGCCCTTGATGCGCTTGATGTCGCCTCCGTCGTAACCCGCCCCGGACAGGTCGTCAGCGAGATTTCCATACGCACGCAGCAACGCCACGGCGGCCTTGTATAGCGCCACCCGACGTGGCTCCCGCTCTTTCAGATCGGCAGGTATTTCCGTATTGCCACAGAAATAACGGATATGGTCCAGATCGTCTTTCGGTGGCTCGACCGGCTCGCACAACAGCACCAGTGACTCAAGCGCGCTATCCAGCCGCTCACGGCCTTTCTCCAGGCGATCCTGCATCAGCACGTCCGGATCGACACCGCCCGCACTGTGGTCCAGTTCGGACGAATACACCTGCAGCGCACCGGTGCCCTGTTCGTTCACCAGCTTCTTGAACAGGTCCTTGTAGTCGACGATGTAGCCAAAGTCCTTGTCGTCGCCATCGAGCCGGTTGGTGCGGCAGATCGCCTGGAACAGCCCGTGATCCTGCATCGACTTGTCGATGTAGAGATACGTGCATGGCGGCGCATCGAAGCCGGTCAGCAGCTTGTCCACCACGATCAGCAGCCGCATGTTGGACGGCTGTTCGACGAACAGCTTCTTGGCGCGATCCTCGTAGGTTTCCGTCTTGCTCTTGCCCGACTGCGCTTCCACGTCTTTCAGCAGATCGGTATAGGTCTTGTAGATGACCTGCTTGTCGGTGTCGTTGTTGGCGCCGGTTTCCTCCAGCGTCACGTCCTTCGCCTGCGGGTTGTACGACGTCACCACGGCGCAGCGACCCTTGAGCGGCGTCTGCTGGAACAGGTTGAAGTAATTGCAGGCGTCCAGAATACTGCGCGCCACCAGGATGGCATTGCCCCGTTCGCTGGACAGCCGTGGCTTCACGCTGAAATCGAACACCATGTCCTCGACCACCCGCTCCATGCGGGAGCGGGAGCTGAGCACGCGCTGCAAGGTGCCCCAGGTTTTCTTCAACTCGTCCTTCTGCCAGTCGTTCAGGCCCTTGGTCTTGGCCTCGAACCATTGGTCGATCTTTTCGGGGGAACCCAGCTTCTGGTCGATATCGCGAGCCTCGTAGACCAGATCCAGTACCACCTCATCCTGCACCGCCTCGCTGAACTTGTAGGTGTGGATATAGCCGCCAAACACTTCCAGACTGGTCTGCTTGTCCTTCTTCAGCAGCGGCGTGCCGGTGAAGCCGACGAATACCGCGTTCGGCATCATCGCCGTCATCACCTTGTGCAGCTTGCCGCTCTGCGTGCGATGGCACTCGTCCACGAACACGAACACTTCGCCCACGGTCGCGCTGGGTTGGCCTTGCAGGTCGGCGATGAACTGGTCGAAATCGTCCACGTCGCGTCGGCCGAACTTGTGCACCAGCGAACACAGCAGGCGCGGTGCGGCCTGGCTCAGCTGGTGCATCAGGTCGCGCCCGCTGCTGGTGCGATAGATCGTCTCGCCCGCATCGTGGAACACCCGCTCAATCTGCTTATCCAGCTCGTCGCGGTCGGTGATCACCACCACGCGGGCATGCGGGTTGTCCTGCAGCAGCCACTTGGCCAGCAGCACCATCACGATGCTCTTGCCGCTGCCCTGGGTATGCCAGATGATGCCGCCCTTGCGTTGGTGAGCGTGCTGCTGCGCGGCCTTGATGCCGAAATACTGGTGCACCCGCGGCACCTTCTTGATGCCGCCGTCAAACAGCACGAAATCGTGGATCAGCTCGATCAGCCGATCCTTGCGGCACATCTTCAGTAGGTACTTGTCCAGCTTGTAGCGGCTGTCGTCGGTCTCGTCCTCCTTCCACTTCAGGAAGAACTTCTCCGGCGTATTGATGGTGCCGTACTGCAAACCTTCCGAATCGTTGCCGGCAAACACGAATTGCACCGTGCTGAAAAACCACTCGTTGAACGCCGGCTGCTGGTTGGAAAGCAATTGGCGGATGCCGTCGCCAATACTGACCCGGCTGTTCTTCAACTCGATCACTGCGACGGCGAGGCCATTGACGTACAGCACCAGATCCGGCCGTCGCTCAAAGCCGCCCTTGAGCGTGACCTCCTTGGCGATGGCGAAATCATTGGCTTCGGGATCGGCCCAGTCGATCAGGTGCACCGTCTCATGGTTGCGTCCCACCTGCGTCTGTACCGGTATGCCATAACGAAGCAATTGATAGACGGCCTGATTGTTCTCGTACAGGGTGCGGCTGGGGTTGTCCGCTTCGGTGTGCAACTTGTGCAGCGCCACGCCGATTTGTACTGGGGAGCAGCCGCGCCGGGTCAGCCAGTCGCTCAGTAGGCCGTCCTCGATCTGGCGATTGTTGTCGCGGTCACTCCAGTCGCCGAGCCTGTGATACTTCAACTCGTCCTGGAACAGCGCCATCACGCGATTCTGGGTGACCCGTTCCGGCTTGCTGATGTCATTCATTCCCTGCCCCCGTACTCAAGCTGGATTCCACGCCGCCAGCCTTCCGTTTTCGTGCCAATTAGCACGACGCTACCCGGTATAATGGGCACCATGAAACCTGCCAAGCCTACCGCCCTCGCCAAACCGCGAGGCGCTGCCAAAGCGCCGAGCCAGAAGGCGATCACCCGTGCGGTGACCAGCTCCACGGCCATCGAGACGGGCAAGAGCATCCGCCAGCTAGAACGCACGCTGCGCAACAGCAAGACAGGCAAGTTCTTCGACATCAAACTGGCCCGCTGAAAACCTGGCTCAATCGGTGCGCGCCAAAGCCACCAGTTGCCGCATCGCCGAGTAGTCGCCAGCCATGCCGGCGTGGATTGCCTTGAAATACCCGTCCTTGTCCGCGTCCCACGCACTGTAATCCAGCGGTCCGTTACCTGCCTGCACCGACATGACGTCCGCCAGTAGCCGCGACAGCCGTCCGTTCCCCTCACGAAACGGATGGATCAGGATGAATTCCACATGGGTCACAGCGATCGCTTCGAGCAGCGCGTCATCGCTGAAGTCGTGGCAAGGGGTGAAGCGCGCGAGGCAGTCGCGTTCGAATACGCTCAACAGGCGCGGGATCTGTGCTGCTGCCGCGAACTGGAAATCACCCTTGCCCATGTTCACGGAACGCTCCTGGCCGGCCCAACCGTAGACGTTGCCCAACCAGCGCCGGTGCCAGGTTTTCAGGTCCACCACGCGCAAGCCTCGATCCGGCAAATCCTCGACCAGCACCGCCCGATAGAGCTGTTCAAGCAGCAGCAGCTCGACGGCATCCATTTCTTCGCTGTCGGTGATACCGAGCTTGTTGCGCAGCACTTGGTCGCCGGAACCCGGCTCATAGGCGCCTTGCGCTTCCCCTGCATCGTAGCGGTTGCTCACGCAGGCGCATCCTCCACCACCACCTCGGTCATCACGTACTGCTGAAACTCGCCCACGTCGGTGAAACAACGAAACCCCGCCTGGCTGGCGATCGCGATCGTTCCCGCGCTCTCGTTCAGCAGTACCGCTACGGGCTGGCTGAGCTCCTCTTGCAAGCCGCTGGGCCAGACCAGATCGAAAACCGCCTTCTGCTCACCGGTGTCAGGGTCGGAGAAATCAAACGCCAGCTCGCCACGCGGCAAGCCCTGCTGCTCCACCCAGTCGTTCAGTGCTTCAAGCTGCTGCTCTTCCCCTTCGTCCGCGATGCCACCGCTGACCGCTGCGGCGGCAGGGGCCGCCAGCGGCCGACCGGCCATCCAGCGCGTATCCCCATGCAGCAACTCGGTCATGCACTGGTTGACCGCATCGGCGAGCAGCGCCCTGCGTGCATCGAGAAAGGCCGGGTAGTTCTCGATCTTCCACAGCAACGGATCCATCGGAATCCACTGCGAGGCCAGCGCGCCGGGGTGCGCCTGCTCGATCTGCGGGAAGTACTCCTCCGGCAGCCGATCGCTGATATTGAGGTTGGTGTCCTTGGTCAGAAAACAGAAGTTGGCCAGCGCGTTCACGTCCACGCGCATGAATTTCTTCTTGTAGAGCTGCGCCTTGGGGAAGATGTGGTGCACCTCCAGCTTGCTCATCTTGCCGAGCAGGCTGGATTTCAGCGCCAGGCCGGTGCCCCAGTCGCGGGCGTGGCTCATCCGGGTCAGCAGGTACAGCACGGGATAGAAGCGCGCGCCGAGGCTGGAGCCGGTGAAGTTGCCCGGCTCCACGCTGAGCCCGCCGTGCCACAGGCGCAGTTGCTCCAGCAGTTTGTCCAAGCCGCCATCGGCGCCTTCCAGCGCGCCGAGGTCCTGGTCGATGAACGACTCGGTGGAACCGGAGAAGCGCCCCCACATGCCGGCCTGGGCAAACCAGAACAGCAGCTTGTCGCGTTCCTTCTCGTTGATCTGGCCCGGGCGCTGATCCAGATAGCGCACGATCACCGGCACGCCGAAGCGGCCGAAGAACACTCGGTCGTGATCCAGTCCGAGCCGGCCACCGATCAGGTTCAGGCTGGTGTCGATGTATTTGGTGGCCCGCTTCAGGCCGTTCCGGACTTCGTCGGCGGTCTTGCCATCCAGAAACTGGAACTTCGCCTCGCCGGTCAACACCGTGTTTACCGAGCGCAGCAACCAGTCCAGGTTGAAGTGGTAGCCCGCCCCATCCCACTCGGCCAACTTGGCCTTCATCATGTCGCGCGCTTCGGGCCAGTCGGCGCAGATCTTGGCCAGCGCGAGATCACCCTTGGAGAGCTTGGTGCCGCCGCTGTTGACGCGGTTGAAGATGTCGACCACCACATCCAGCGTCTTGTCCGCGCCAGTCACTTCCTCCACATGCAGGTCGATGTCGGCCACACTCAGCAAACGACCGAGGCGTGCCACGTACTCGCCAATCTTCGGCGCCAGCTCCGGCTGCGTGCCGAGCCGGGTCACGAACTCGCCCAGCCCCGTCGTGCCCTTCTTCATCAATTCGGTCACGTCGACCCACAGCGGATCGTCACGCATCTTCACCGGCTGATAAAACGCAAACGTCTGCTCGTCCAGATGAAAGCGCAGCCCGGCGAACACCTGCTTGTTGCCATCGAAAAACCGCGGCGGCTTGCCGCGCATCACGCCATACAGCGAGGTCATCCGCTGCTGGCCATCCAGCAGCAACTTCACCACGCCCGCCGCCAGCTGGCCGTCGCCGCGATGGGACGCCGCATTCGACTCGGTCACCCATACCAGCAACCCGCCCACCGGATGGCGGCGATACAGCGAATCAAACAGGCCGCGTATCTGGTCACGGTTCCACACGTAGCCGCGCTGGAACTCCGGCAGCGCCATGTGCCCGCTGTCGATGTGATCGAGGATGGTGGAAATTCTCATACGAGGCGAATCCTTCCGGTGAGCAGCTCCTGCATCATGCCCTGCTTGAGCTGACGGGTCTTGGCGAGGCGGGTTTCCAGTTCGACGAGTTCGGTGTCCATGTCGGTGAGAATGGTAGCGATGGCGGTTTGCTCTTCCACGCAAGGCAGAGCGATCTCAATCGAAAGCAACGCGGGCTTGGAAATATTCTTCATGCTTCCGCTGGTTCCCGTCGCGCTCGCCTTGATTCGTCGGCTGTAGTCACTGCTACTGAGCACATATCCGAGCCATGTAACGTCAATGTCCAACTCGGGACGAAACCGAGCCATCCACACTCGATCTGGAAGAAATAGCATCGGATAATCTGCATCTACATAAGCCACTTCACCAACGAGATCAGGTGTATTCATCCGACTTATTAGAATCGTGTTTCGGACGACACCGACTCGAGTGCGCTGCCAGTCTCGGTGCGCGATTACCTTACATTGCGAAGATATGAACCTCCCACCAGAAATAGCCGAAGTTTTGAGAACACAAGGAACTTCTTGACTGGGCTCATCTTTCGTTGAGTTGACGCTTACCCCTGCTTCCAAGTCGTCGACCACGTCACCCAGCACTCGATCGTCCCACGCCTTTTCGAACCCCGGCAGGCGCTGCTTGCCGGTCAGCAAGGCCTGCATGGTGCCTTGCTTGATCTGGCGCTTCTTGGCGATGAGCTGTTCCAGCGATTCGATCAGCGCATCCGCATCGCCCAAGGCCTCGGCGATAGCTTCCTGCTCGGTTTCGGTCGGTGGTAATGCAGCAACAAAGGACTTCAAACTTGCGTTGGTGATCTGATTGATCGTGGCGCCGAGATGCTCGTGAATCTGTCTTTGGATCAATGGCGAGCCGAACTGCTGAAATATGAACTTGCTAGCGTCCGTGCGAAAGATCGCCATGAACGCGCCAAATGTCATTCCTAGCGCCTGCTCATCTACAAGTGCGCACTTCCCGATCAGATTCCGACTTCCATTCCTTACACAGATCAGAATGTCTCCCAATCTGACCATGATCCGCTTAGGAACTTCGCAAGTCACAAATACATTGTCGTCAAAGCGCAGGACACCATTCTGCACATTGGAAGACCTCAGAACGAGGACACCATCCTGAGCAACGTCGCTTGGGCGGTAAGTCAGCCCTATCAGCGGCTCACCGATCTCTGCAAGCCGCACAGCCGCCCAGTCTTCGGGAATCAATCCTATCTCTGTACGCTTGTATCCGGCAGGCACAGAGCTATCCCACATGCTTGAAGACTTAAGGTAACGCGCTTTGGCTTCCCTCACCTCCATGCGAAGCCCATCCTTTCCAGGTGTGCGTCGACCTTCGCCTGCAACTCAGCCACCCGATCCACCAGCAGCGGCAATCGCGCCTCGTAGCGCTCGGCCAATTCGCGCACGCGCCGCGTCAGCCCCTGACTAATCCGATCCATCTCGCCATGAATGGCCGCGTCCAGCGCGCCCAGCCATTTGTCGTCCACCGCCAAGGTCTTGATCTCTGTCTCTGAAAGCTGTGGATACTTTGCATAAGCCGCCGCATCCAACGCCACCTCAGCCTCCTTAAGCTGCTTCTTCAACGCCGACTTCTCGCGATCCAGCTTCTGCCACCGCTTGAGCACGGCGATCTCGTCGCGCGCCTCGCGATCGCCATCGATCTCATCCAGCCGCTCCTTCACGGCCGCCTTGTTGATCTTGTCGAAGCCAGAGAACACTGCGTCCTCGCCACTGTGTTCCTCTTCCAGCTCGGTCAGTTGCGCCTCGGTGGCTTCGGCCTCGGCGGTCAACTGGTCGATGGCGGCCTGCTCAGCGACGAAGTAGCGCGTCACGATCAGCGACTTCGGCAGCAGGTCGCAGGCCCAGCCCTTGTCCACTTCCTTAGTGACCTTGCCGTCCTTGTTCTTCTTCTGCTCGATCACGCGATAGGTGCTGGCCTTCCAGCCGTCCGCGGCGATCAGGTACAGATCGTCCTGCATCGTCTCGGCCCAGTAATCCATCAGGTGCTGGTAGACGTCGTAGCCATTGATCAGCGGCTGGCCGGCGTAATGCGCCAGCAGTTTTTCCGACAAGTCGGCGATGACGTCCTTGGGATGGCAGCCCGCATCGAGTGATTTGAGCGCAGCGGCACTTTTCTTGCGCCAGCGGTCGAAATGGGTGCTCATGCCGTCGATGAAGGCGGCGAACTGCGGGTGTTCGTAGATAGTCAACTTGATCGCAGCCTTGTCCACGGCGAGATCCACGTAGCCTGGACGATTGGGTTTGAACAGCGTCTTGCGCAGGTCTGGACAGACCTCCCAGTAACGCTGCAGCGCATCGACATCGGCGAGCGGGATGCCACCCTTGAGATGGCCTTCGATATCCTGCCGGTCCTCGGCCTGCTGGCTGTCGATGTAGCGCGGCAGGTTGAGGTTGTAGTCGTTCTTCTCGATCTCGGCGAACGGCACCATGCGCGAATACTTCGGGATATCCAGTCGCCGCGTGAACACGTCGACGATCTGGTGCACGTCGCGCGAGCGCAGGCGGTTTTTCGGGCCGTCCTTCATGAAGCCGCCGCTGGCGTCGATCATGAAGATGCCTTTGCGCGCATGCGCGTCGTGCTTGTCGACGAACACGATGCAGGCGGGAATGCCGGTGCCGTAGAACAGGTTGGCCGGCAGGCCGATGATGCCGGCGATGTAGCCCTTGCGCACCAGGTTGCGGCGGATCTCGGCCTCGGCGTTGCCACGAAACAGCACGCCGTGCGGCAGGATGCACGCGCCCTTGCCGGTGCTCTTGAGCGAACGCACGATGTGCAGCAGGTAGGCATAGTCGCCCTGCTTGGCCGGTGGCGTGCCGAATGACGCAAAGCGCTCGAATGGGTCATTGAGCGCATCGAGGCCGGTGCTCCAGCGCTTGTCGGAGAACGGCGGATTGGCGACCACGTAATCGAACGTGCGCAACGCGCCCTTGTCCATGAATTTCGGGTCGGTCAGCGTGTTGCCCTGCACGATCTGCGCCTCGGCGTTGTCGTGCAGGATCATGTTCATGCGCGCCAGGCCGGCCGTGGTGGCGTCTTTTTCCTGGCCGTAGATGGTCAGCTTGGTACGCGCTTCATCAGCCACCTTCAGCAGCAGCGATCCCGAGCCGCATGTCGGGTCATACACGGTGGTGGCGTTGCTGGTTTTCGTATCGCGGATGCCGAGCACCTGCGCCATGATCCGGCTGACTTCGGCCGGGGTATAGAACTGACCCTTGCTCTTGCCACTCTCTGTGGCGAAGTGGCGCATCAGGTATTCGTAGGCGTCGCCGAGGATGTCGTCACCCTCGGCACGGTTCTTGGAGAAATCCAGCGCCTTGTTCTCGAAGATGCTGATCAGGTCGGTGAGCTTGTCGACCATCTCCTTGCCGCTGCCGAGCTTGCCGGCATCGTTGAAGTCCGGCATCTCGGACAGCTTATTGGCTGCCTTCAGCGGGGCGATGATCTTCTTGTTGATCTGGTCGCCGATGTCGCTCTTGCCCTTGAGCGCGATCATGTCCTTGAAGCTGGCACCCTTGGGCACGGTGATCGCCGCAAACGGCACGCCGGCGTACTTGTCGCTGACGTACTTGATGAACAGCAGCACCAGCACGTAATCCTTGTACTGGCTGGCATCCATGCCACCGCGCAAAGCGTCGCAGCTGGCCCAGAGAGAGGAATAGAGCTCGGATTTCTTGATTGCCATCTTGGTCCAATGAAATGCAAATCACGCAACATCCCGGCAATCACAAAACGGCGACTACCGTGCGCCGCCATGAGGCGACGCAGAAGAACTCCAAGTCTGTACTGCGCCGACCGGCTTCGGCAAGCGAAATACCCCAGCGATATGGGGCCTTCCCACGTATCGCGGTTGTCAGCCGACGATCACCCCATCGTGGTGACAGCAAGCGCTACGCGCGAGCCCGCCCCCGCCAGCTCGTGCATCCAGCCCACCGTGGCGTCGAGCACCTTGGCGACGCGGATCTCGCGTACCGAGAAGATTTCCGCTAGCGAGTGGTAGTAGCCGAGCGTGCCGGCGCGGCCGCCGGTGAAGCGGTCGAACACACCGGTGCCGACCTCGGGGTCTTCGAGGTCCTGCACGATGGCGCGGGCGTTGTGCAGCTTGTCGCAGGCGCTGACCAGCAGGGTCGCGTCGGGGGCTTCCCTCAGATGCGCGAGGTAGGCGAGCTTGCGTTCGATCCAGTCGCGGCGTTTGGCCTCGGGGTCGGTGTGGCTGGCCTTGCCTTCAGCGGTACCGTCGGTGCAGTCCCTGACGATGTCGGCGACGGCGTCGCCGAAGCGGCTGCGGATCACCGCTTCGTGCGCTTCGCCGCAGTCTTCCAGGGTGTCGTGCAGCAGGCCGGCGATGGCCTGGTCCTCGTTGCCGCCGAATTCGATCACCAGGCTGGCCACGCCGAGCAGGTGGTAGAGGTAGGGGATGTTCGAGCCCTTGCGGCATTGCGCGGCGTGGGCGATGCGGGCGTAGTCGACGGCCTGGCTGAAGCGGCCGGTGAGTGCGGTCATGGCGTTCCCCCGGTTGGTTCCATCGCGCGATGGTGGCAGCGGTGGGTCGCAGGGGGCGAGATCGGGATTGGAGGGGCCGAAGCTTAAAAGCTTCCCCCCTCCCAGCCTCCCCCTGCAGGCAGGGGGAGGAATTGGAACGCTCACTCGCCGACGTAGCTGCGCGGCACGCGCTTCAGTCCGCACAGCAGCTGGTACGCGCTGTTGTCGCTGTGCAGCGCCAGTTCGCTGACCGATACCTGCCTGCCCCACAGTTCGACCTCGCTGCCGAGGCCGGCGGCGGGGTGGTCGGTGAGGTCGACGGTGAGCATGTCCATCGACACGCGGCCGACCAGTTCGCCGGGCCGGCCGTCGATGCTGACCGGGGTGCCGTTGGGGGCGAACTGCGGGTAGCCGTCGGCGTAGCCCATCGCGACGACGCCGATGCGGCTGGGGCGCCGGGTAATGAAGCGCGCGCCGTAGCCGATCGGTTCGCCTGCCGCCAGCTCGCGCACGCCGATCACCTTCGAGGTCACCGTCATCACCGGTTGCAGGCGGTCGGCGACCGGATGCGGGCCGGCGAACGGCGTGGCGCCGTACAGCATCAGGCCCGGCCGCGCCCACTCGCCCTGCGCGGTGGGCCAGCCGAGCAGCGCGGGGGAATTGCTGAGGCTGGTGGCCAGGTGCAGCTCGTCGCACACCTGGTGGAACAGCGCCCGCTGCTCGTCGGTGCGGGCGCTGTCGAGTTCGTCGGCGCGGGCGAAGTGGGTCATCGCCACCACGTCGCGCACGTGCGGCATGGCCTGCAGGCGCTGCAGGCTGGCGCGGTAATCCGCTGCGGCGAGGCCCAGCCGGTGCATGCCCGAATCGAGCTTCAGCCAGAGCGTGAATGGCTTGGCCGGGCGCGCGCGCTCGATCGCGTCGATCTGCCACTCGGCCTGCACCACGCACCACAGGTCGTGGGCATCGATCAACGCCAGCTCGTCGGCCTCGAAGAAACCTTCCAGCAGCAGGATCGGGGCGCGGATGCCGGCCTCGCGCAGTTCCAGTGCTTCCTCGATGCACGCCACCGCGAAACCGTCGGCATCGCTTTCCAGCGCCCGCGCGCAGCGCACGGCGCCGTGACCGTAGGCGTCGGCCTTGACCACCGCCAGCGCCTTGCGTCCGCCCAGCTCGCGCGCCAGGCGATAGTTGTGGCGCAGTGCGGTCAGGTCGATCAGGGCTCGTGCCGGGCGCATCAGGCATGGACTCCCGTGGGCGGACGGGTACTGTAGCGCGAGATATCCAGGCCCTCGCTGCTGATCTGCGGCTGGCGCCCCGCGATCAGGTCGGCCAGGTAGCGGCCGGAACCGCAGGCCATGGTCCAGCCCAGGGTGCCGTGGCCGGTGTTGAGGTAGAGGTTGTCCAGCCGGGTGGCACCGACCACCGGGGTGCCGTCCGGGGTGGCCGGGCGCAGGCCGGTCCAGAAGGTGGAGTGGGCCATGTCGCCACCGTGCGGGTAGAGGTCAGTGACCACTTTTTCCAGGGTGGCGCGACGGCGCGGCGACAGCGACAGGTCGAAGCCGGACACCTCGGCCATGCCGCCGACGCGGATGCGCTGGTCGAAACGGGTCACCGCCACCTTGTAGGTTTCATCGAGGATGGTCGAGGTGGGTGCCATCGCCGGGTCGGTGATCGGCAGGGTCAGCGAGTAGCCCTTCAGCGGGTATACCGGCAGGCGGATGCCCAGCGGCGCCAGCAGTTGCGGGGTATAGCTGCCCAGCGCCAGCACGTAGCGGTCGGCGCGTTCGAGCTTGCCGTCGATACGCACACCGGTGAGGCGGCTGCCGTCGTGTTCGAGTTTTTCCACGGTGGCGCCGAAGCGGAATTCGACGCCGGCTTCCTCTGCCCGCGCGGCGAGCCGGCGGGTGAACAACTCGCAGTCGCCGGTCTGGTCGTTCGGCAGGCGCAGCGCGCCGCTGAGCTGGTCGACCACCCCGGCCAGCGCCGGCTCCACCCGCACGATGCCGGCACGGTCGAGCAGCTCGTATGGCACGCCGTACTGCTTGAGCACGGCGATGTCCTTGGCTGCGTCGTCCAGCTGCGCCTGGGTGCGGAACAACTGCACGGTGCCGAGCTGGCGGCCCTCGTAATCCAGCCCGGTCTCGGCGCGCAACTCGTCGATGCAGTCGCGGCTGTATTCGGACAGGCGCACCATGCGCGCCTTGTTGATCGCATAGCGGCTGGCGGTGCAGTTGCGCAGCATCTGCAGCAGCCACAGGTATTGCCGCGGGTCGAGGCCGGGGCGGATCGCCAGCGGCGCGTGGCGCATGAACAACCACTTCAGCGCCTTCAGCGGCACCCCGGGGGCGGCCCACGGCGAGGCGTAGCCGGGCGAAATCTGGCCGGCGTTGGCGAAGCTGGTTTCGCGGGCCGGCGCGCTTTCGCGATCCACCACGGTCACCTCGAAACCGGCGCGCGCCAGGTACCACGCGCTGCACGTTCCGATCACGCCGCTGCCCAGAATCAGTACCCGCATTGCGCTCCCCCTTCCGCTGTTGGCCTGCGGACCAGCCGCAGGAGTGAAGCTGGCGAGTATAGGAACGATCGATCAGGCTTGTTTTCTGTCTTTTGTCATATTAACGGGTAATATCACTGACAAATCGGCAATCCATGGTGATGCTATGGCGGTGAAGCGGCGGGAATTCGACAAAATCGACCGGAAAATCCTCAGAGTGCTGCAGGACGAAGGACGGATCTCGTTCACCGAGCTGGGCGAGCGGGTCGGCCTGTCCACCACGCCGTGCACCGAGCGCGTGCGCCGGCTGGAGCGCGACGGCGTGATCACCGGCTACCACGCGCGGCTCGACCCGCACCTGGTCGGCGCCGGCCTGCTGGTGTTCGTGGAAATCAGCCTGGCCTACAAGTCGGGCGATATCTTCGAGGAGTTCCGCAACGCCGCGCTGCGCCTGCCCAATGTGCTGGAATGCCACCTCGTCTCCGGCGCGTTCGACTACCTGATCAAGGCGCGCATCTCGGGCATGGCCTCGTACCGCAAGCTGCTCGGCAATACCTTGCTGACCTTGCCGAACGTGCGCGATTCGAAAAGCTACATCGTGATGGAAGAGGTCAAGGAGACGCTCAGCCTGCCGGTGGGCGAGCGCGGCGGGCGCCACGAAAGCGATGCCGCGAGGTAGCGGGAGGCCGGTCCCCGGAAACGGACAGGCCCCGCATGGTGCGAGGCCTGTCGGCGTGGCGCAACGGCGTGGCGGCGATCAGGCGAACGGATCGTCCAGCACGATGGTGTCGTCGCGATCCGCGCCGGTGGCGACCAGGGCCAGGCGGCAGCCGGAGAGTTCCTCGACCGCGCGCAGGTAGGCGCGGGCGGCGGGCGGCAGCTGGTTCCAGTCGCGGATGCCGGCGGTGGATTCCTGCCAGCCGGGGAATTCCAGGTAGACCGGCTTGCACTCGTCCCAGCCGTCCGCATCGAGCGGGGCCAGCTCGCGGCGCTTGCCGCGGTATTCGTAGGCGATGCACACCTTGACCGTGTCCAGGCCGTCGAGCACGTCGAGCTTGGTGATGGCCAGGCCGTTGATGCCGTTGATCTGGGTGGCGCGCTTGAGCGCGACCAGGTCGATCCAGCCGCAGCGGCGCGGGCGGCCGGTGCTGGCGCCGAACTCGTTGCCGACCTTGCGCAGGCGCTCGCCCATCTCGTCGTTGAGTTCGGTGGGGAACGGACCGCTGCCGACGCGGGTGGCGTAGGCCTTGCAGATGCCCAGCACGTAGTCGATGTCGCCCGCGCCCACGCCGGTGCCGGCGAGCGCACCGCCGATGGTGGTGTTGGACGAGGTGACGTACGGATAGGTGCCGTGGTCGATGTCGAGCAGCGCGCCCTGCGCGCCCTCGTACAGGATGTTGCCGCCGTCGCGGCGCACGTCGTGCAGGATGGTGGCGACGTCGTCGACCAGCGGGCGGATGTACTCGCCCCAGGCCAGCGCGTCCTTGAGCACGGCGTCGTAGTCGACCGGCTCGGCCTTCAGCCACTGGGTGAGGATGAAATTGTGGTAGTCCACCGCGGTCTTCAGCAGCGCCGGCAGCTCGTGCGGGTACATCAGGTCGGCCACGCGGATCGAGCGGCGGGCCACCTTGTCCTCGTAGGCCGGGCCGATGCCGCGGCCGGTGGTGCCGATGGCCTTGCCGCCGGCGGCGATCTCGCGCGCCTTATCCACCGCGATGTGGTACGGCATGATCAGCGGCGTGGCCGGGCTGATCTTCACGCGTGAACGCACCTCGACGCCGTTGGCTTCGAGTTCGGCGACCTCATTGATCAGCGCCTCGGGCGAGAGCACCACGCCGTTGCCGATCAGGCACAGCGCATCATCGCGCAGGATGCCCGAGGGGATCAGGTGCAGCACGGTCTTCTTGCCCTTGATCACCAGCGTGTGGCCGGCGTTGTGGCCGCCCTGGAAACGCGCCACCGCGCTGACCCGCTCGGTCAGCAGGTCGACGATCTTGCCCTTGCCCTCGTCGCCCCACTGCGCACCCAGAATGACTACTGACTTGCCCATGCTGCATTACTCCGAGATGTTCTCGATCAGGTTGGTGGCGCCCCGCAAAGGGGTCGCGCGTATCAATGGAAAAACCGCAACGGCATCAGGCCGGCCGCCATCGCGCCGGCGCCGAGCTGCCGCAGCTTACGCGGCGGCAGTTTCAGCGCCTCGTGCGCCATCGCCCGCCAGCCTTCGGGCGCCGCGAACGGCAGCAGGCCTCCGAGCACCAGCAGCAGGCAAGACGCGGCGACGAGCTGGTGCATCGTCATCGACTCAGCGCTTCGGCGCAGGCTGCCCGAAGTAGCGCAGGAACTCGTCGTCGGGCTTCATGACCAGCACGCCCTTGCCGTCCTCGAACGAGGTGCGATAGGCGGCCAGGCTGCGATAGAACGCGAAGAATTCCGGATCCTGGCCGTACGCCTGGGCGTAGATCACCGCCGCCTGTGCGTCGCCCTCGCCCTTCACCTTGGCCGCGTCGCGCTGGGCGTCGGCCCTCAATACCTGGCCCTGGCGGTCGGCGTCGGCCTGGATCTTCTCGGCCGCTTCCTGGCCGGTGAAGCGCAGTTCGTTGGCCAGCTGCAGGCGTTCGGCGCGCATGCGCTTGTACACCGATTCGCTGACCTCGTTCGGCAGGTCGATGCGCTTGATGCGCACGTCGACCACGGCGATGCCGAGGTTCTTGCGCGCCGAGGCGTCGGTCTGCACACGCACCCGTTCAGTGATGTCCTTGCGTCCGCCGGAGATCAGGTCAGGCAAGGTGCGCGCGTTGAACTCGAAGCGCAGCGCGTCCTTCACGATCGGGGTGAGCCGCTGCGCCGCCTGCAGCTGGTCGCCGCCGGTGGCGCGGTAGTACGCGGCGTTGTCGGCCACGCGCCACTTCACGTAGAAGTCGACGTTGACGCTCTTCTTCTCCGAGGTGAAGTAGCGCTCCGGCGGCGCGTCCAGCGACAGGATGCGCTTGTCGAAGTGCATCACCTGCTGCATCACCGGCAGCTTGAAGTGCAGGCCCGGCTGGTAGTCGGTGCGCACGATGCGGCCGAACTGCAGCAGCAGCGCGCTGTGCCCTTCGCCGACCACGAACATGCTGTTCAGGCCGAGCAGGACGATGACGAGCGCGACGATGGCGGAACCGATCCTCATCATGGCTGCGTCCCCTTGCCGGCCGTATTGCCGGTCGGTGGCGACACCGCCGCACCGACGGTGCCCGCGTCAGGCTGCGCCGCCGCCGGCGAGCCATGCAGCGCCGGCAGGTTGATGATGTTGCGGCCGCCGGAGCCGTCGATCACCTTGGGGTTCTTCGCCATCACCTGTTCCATCGTTTCCAGCCACAGCCGCTTGCGGGTCACTTCCGGCGCAGCCTTGTACTGTTTCAGCAGCAGGTCGAAGCGCGTGGCGTCGCCGGTGGCGCGGGCGACTCGCTCGGCCTTGTAACCCTCTGCCTCGGCGGCGATGCGCGCGGCATCGCCGCGCGCCACCGGAACCACCTTGCTGGCGTAGGCCAGGGCGGCGTTCTCGATGCTCTGCTTGTCTTCGCGGGCGTTGTTGACGTCGTCGAACGCGTCCTTCACCTCGTTCGGCGGCGCCACGTTCTGGAAGCTGACCTCGGTGACGCGCAGGCCGGAGTCGTAGGTATCCAGGGTCTTCTGCAGGGTTTCCTGCGCCTGGGTGACCAGGCTGGCGCCGGCGGCGGACAGGATCTGGTCCATGTCGCTGCTGCCGATCACCGAGCGCACGGCGGCCTCGGCGGCAGCCCCGATGGTGCCGTCCGGGTCGTTCAGCGAGAACAGGTACTTGCGCGAATCGTCCACCTGGTACTGCACGGTGAAGTCGATCGTGATGATGTTTTCGTCCTTGGTCAGCATCGCCACCTTGTCGGTGACCGAGCGGATCCGCGTGGCCTCGACCTTGGTGACCGATTCGATCGGCTGCGGCAGCTTCAGGTGGAAGCCCGGCGGCAAGGTGCGCGAGTACTCGCCGAAGCGCAGCACCACGCCGGCCTGGCGCGCGCCGATGATGGTGTAGCTGCTGAACAGCAGGCCGACGATGAGCAGCACCACCACGCCGGTGAGGATGCTGCCGGGGCCCTGCCCCAGCTTGCCCAGGTGCTTCCTGGCGTTGTTGAGCAGGTCGTCCAGCGGCGACTTGCCGCCCTGGCGATTCCTGTTCCACGGATCACGTTGCCCGTTGTTGCCGGGTTCATTCCATGCCACGAGTCAGTCTCCTTGGGGCCGTCGGGAGGCCGGCAACCACGGCCGGAACACGCGTTGCACCGGGTTGTACACAAGATCCAGCCTGAGCTGTCGGGTGCCGCGCGGGCCGCCTTCCGCAGCCGCGCAAACATCGGGGATTCTAGCAGAGCGCGGCTCGCGCCGGGGCGTCATTCCGCCACGGCCAGCAGCTGTCGCAGCAGCCGGGTCTCGGCTGCGTCGCCGCCGCTGATCGGAGCGATCACGCTGCGCGGCGCGTCGATGTGCAATTGCCAACCGTGCTCGTCCACCGTCTCGTTGCGGATCGCGCCGGCGGCCTTCAGCCGCGCATGCAGGCGGCCGGCCGACAGCGGTAGCTGCAGCGCCGACTGCACCCGCTCGCCGCCGAGCAGCTCGCCCAGCGCCTGCCGCAGCAGGCCCAGCCCGGCACCGGTGGCGGCGGACAGCCAGACCCGCACCGGCTTGCCGTTGCCGTCGCGCTCGATCCGCGGTTCCGCGCTGGCCAGGTCGATCTTGTTCATCACGTGCAGCTGCGGCACGTCGCCGGCGTCGATCTCCTCCAGCACATTGTCCACGATGTGGTGCAGCCGCTCGCGTTCCTCGTCGGCGGCGTCGCTGACGTGCAGCAGCAGGTCGGCGTCGCGCGCCTCGGCCAGGGTGGCGCGGAACGCGGCGACCAGGTCATGCGGCAGCTCGCGGATGAAACCGACGGTGTCGGCCAGCACGGCCGGGCCGCAGCTGAGATCCTCCAGCTTGCGCACGGTGGGGTCGAGCGTAGCGAACAACTGGTCGGCGGCGTAGACGTCGCCGGTGGTCAGCGCGTTGAACAGGGTGGACTTGCCGGCGTTGGTATAGCCGACCAGGGCGACCCGCGGCACCGTGTTGCGCAAGCGCGCACGACGCTGCTGGCCGCGCTGGGTCTGCACCTTCTCCAGCCGCTTGGTGAGCATCTTGACGCGCTCGCCGAGCAGGCGGCGGTCGGTTTCCAGCTGGGTTTCGCCCGGGCCGCGGTTGCCGATGGCGCCGCCGCGCTGGGCGTCCAGGTGGGTCCAGCCGCGTACCAGCCGGGTGGCCAGGTGCTTCAACTGGGCCAGTTCCACTTCCAGCTTGCCCTCGTGCGAGCGGGCGCGCTGGGCGAAGATGTCCAGGATCAGGCCGGCGCGGTCGACCACGCGGATGCCCAGGTGTTTTTCCAGGTTGCGTTCCTGCACCGGGGTCAGTACGTGGTCGACCAGCACCAGGTCGGCCTCCAGCGCGCGCGCGGCCTCGGCCACCTCGTCGGCCTTGCCGGTGCCGATGTAGTAACGCGGGTTGGGATCCTCGACGCGGGCGCTGACTACGCCGAGCACCTCGGCACCGGCGGACTTCACCAGCTCGGTGAACTCCGCCGCGCGCCGCGCCGTGTCACCTTCGCCGCGGGTATGCGGCAGCACCAGCACGGCGCGGTCGCCTTTCTTCTGTCGGTCAAACACGAGTGGGCACGGTCCTTCGGTAGCAGACCCACTTCATGCGGGCTGACACCCCGTCTATCAAGCGTCCGCGTCGGTGGAGGCGGACAGCGCGTCGGCGTTATGGTCGTGGCCTTCGTGGCCCTCGTGGCCATTGCCGATACGCACGTTGCGGCTGGGCACCACGGTGGAGATGGCGTGCTTGTAGACCATCTGGCTCACCTGGTTGCGCAACAGCACCACGAACTGGTCGAACGATTCCACCGTCCCCTGCAACTTGATGCCGTTGACCAGATAGATGGCTACCGGCACGCGTTCACGCCGCAATGCATTCAGAAACGGGTCTTGCAACGACTGCCCCTTGGACATTTCTTGTTCTCCCCTTGCCTCGGACAGACCGGAGAAAAAACGCCGATGGCGCCCCGGCCCAACATGTAACGGGATGTTAGCTGCTTTCAAATGATTGATGAAAGGAGATTTTCGCGCCGCGCAAGTGCGCGGGGTCACGCTGGCAGGCTTGGCAGGCCCGGTTGGCCCAGAAACAGCTGCACCGCGGTGGCGCCGCAGGCGGCCAGGCCGGGCTGGTCCGGGTCGAACAGCCGGGCACCGACCTCGCTGCGCAACCAGGTGATCTGCCGCTTGGCCAGCTGGCGGGTGGCGAAGATGGCGCGGTCGCGGAACCCGGCCGCGTCGGTCTGGCCATCCAGATGCTCCCACGCCTGCCGGTAGCCGACCGCGCGGATCGCGGGCAGGTCGGCGTGCAGGTCGCCGCGCGCGCGCAGCGCGCGCACCTCGTCCAGGAAGCCTTCCGCCAGCATGGCGTCGAAGCGCCGGGCGATACGATCGTGCAAAACCTGCCGGTCGGCCGGCAGCAGCGCCAGCTTCAGCACGCGCCACGGGAAGTGCATTGCCGCGCCGCCGCGTTGCAGTTCGGACAGCGGCCGGCCGGTCAGTTCGATCACTTCCAGTGCGCGCTGCAGGCGTTGCACGTCGTTGCAACCGATCCGGCCGGCGGCGACCGGGTCGAGGCGCGCCAGCCGCACATGCATGGCCGGCCAGCCGAGTTGCCCTGCCTCGGCAGCCAGTCGTGCGCGGGTCGCCGGGTCGGCCTCCGGCAAATCGGACAGCCCCTGCTGCAACGCGCGAAAGTACAGCCCGGTACCGCCGACCAGCAGCGGCACCCTGCCCCGTGCGCTGATGCGCTGCATCACCGGCAGCGCGTCGGCGCGGAAATCCGCCGCCGAATACGGCTGGCCGGGATCGCGGATGTCAACCAACGCGTGTGGATAACGCGCCAGGGTCGCCGGATCGGGCTTCGCCGTGCCGATGTCCATGCCGCGGTAGACCAGCGCCGAGTCGACGCTGACCAGGTCCAGCGGAAACCGCTCGCTCAGCTCGCACGCCAGGGCGGTCTTGCCGGAGGCGGTGGGGCCCATCAGGAAGATGGCGAGGGGACGGGTGTCGAGCGGCATCGGGCCAGTGTAAATGGTGCAACGCCACCGTGTAGGAGCGCACCCTGTGCGCGAATGCTCTTCGTAACCTGACTAAAAGCATTCGCGCACAGGGTGCGCTCCTACGCCCGCATATGCGAAGGCCCGCGTCGCCGGCGCGGGCCTTCGTGGTCGCGCGAACGAGCGGCTTACTTCGCCGGCACGCCCATTTCCTTGAGCAGGTTGTCGGCGTGGTCGAGGTGGTGCATCACCCACAGCATGTAGCGCACGTCGACCTGGATCGAGCGGTTGAGCTGCGGGTTGAACAGCCAGTCGCCGCTGACCGACTCCCAGTTGCCGTCGAACGCCAGGCCGACCAGCTGGCCGTTCGCGTCCATCGCCGGCGAGCCGGAGTTGCCGCCGGTGATGTCCAGGTCGGCCAGGAAGTTGACCGGCAGCGTGCCCAGCTTCGGCGACGCATAGCTGTCGAACGCCTTCGCCTTGATCGCGGCCAGCTCGGCCTTGGGCGAGTTGAACGGCTCCACGCCGGTGTCCTTTTCGACGATGCCCTGCGCCGTGGTGAATGGCGCGTAGCTGACGCCGTCGCGCGGCGCCACGCCCTGCACGTTGCCGAAGGTGACGCGCAGCGAGCTGTTGGCGTCCGGGTAGACCGGCAGGTGCTGCGCATCCTTCCACGCGATCATCGCCTGCATGTAGCGCGGGCGCAGCTTGCTCATCTCGCCGGCGCGGGCATCCTGGGCGTCCTCGAGCTGCTTGAGCTGCGGCTGCACCGCGCGGGCGAGCTTGAGCATGCTGTCGCTGCTGGCGTCGATCGCCTTGCTGTCGGCCTCGAACCACTTCATGCGCGCGTCGACGTTGCCGAGCTGGCTGCCGGCATACAGCGCGGCCACCTTCTGCTTCAGCTGGGCCTCGGTCTTCGCCCCATCGAGCCACGCGTCCAGCGCAGGCAGGCGCTGCGCCTGCGGCAACGCCACGTAGCGCTGCAAGCCATAGACCATGAACTGCTGGTCGACGCCCGGATCGTAGCGGCGGTCCATCTGCTTCAGGCCGCCTTCGATGCGCACCCAGTCGCGCTGCTGATAACCGGCGTCGCGCTCGAGGTCGGCCTTGGGCCGCTCCTTCGCCAGGTGCACCAAGCGCACCGCGCTGCCGAACAACTGCGCGCGGCTGACCAGGCTGATGGCCAGATCGCGCTCGCGGTTCGCCTGGTCGGCGGCGATCTGCTGGCGCAGCTGGCCGACATCGGCCGCCAGCGCGGTGTTTTCGGCGCCGCCCTGCTGCTTCAGCCACGCTTCCAACTGCGCTTCCTGGGCACGCTTCACCGCGACCGCGTCGGCGCGATGCAGGCCTTCGAGCTGGCCGCCGAAGTTCTTCAGGTAGTTGTTGAGGCCGGCGACCATGCTGGCGTACTTCACCGCCACCTTGGGATCGGCCTTGCCGGCGGTGTTGATGATGTTGAGCGTGTCCTCGTACACCTTGATCTGGGTCGGGTAGACCCAGTCGATCGAGCTCTGCACCTCGTCAGCGAGGCGGTAGCGGTTGGTGCGGCCCGGGTAGCCGACCACCATCACGTAGTCGCCCTGCTCCACGCCATGCGGGTTCACTTTCAGCACATGCTTCGGCCGGTACGGCACGTTGTCCTTGGAGAAGGCGGCGGACTTGCCGTCCTTCGAGACGTAGGCGCGCAGGTAGCCGAAGTCGCCGGTGTGGCGCGGCCACATCCAGTTGTCGACGTCGCCGCCGAACTTGCCGATGGATTCCGGCGGCGCGTAGACCAGGCGCACGTCCTTGATCTCCAGCTGCTTGATCAGCTGGTAGCTGTAGCCGCCGTGGAAGGTGTAGACGTCGCAGCGGTAGCCTTCCGTCTCGCAGTCCCTCACCTGTTGCTTGATCGCCTGCTCGATCGCCTTGTAGCGCTCGGCGCCGCTCATGCCGTCATTGAGCCTGGCAGTGATCGCCTTGGTGACGTCGCGGATTTCCTCGGTGACGAAGATGCGCGAGGACGGACCGGCGGAGAGTTCATCCGCCTTGGTCTTCGCCAGGAAACCCTTCTCGATCAGGTTGTTTTCCGGCGTGGAGTTCAGCTGCAGCGCACCGTAGACGCAGTGATGGTTGCTCACGACCAGGCCTTCCGGTGAGACGAACGAGGCGGTGCAGCCGCCCAGGCTCACGATCGCGCCCATCGGATAGGCGGTGAGGTCAGTCAGTGTCTTCGGGTCCAGCTTCAGGCCGTGCTGCTGCAGCGTGGCGGCAATGCCCGGCAGTTGGGCGGGCTGCCACATGCCTTCGACGGCATGGGCGGACGAGATGAGGCCGATGGATACGGCGGCAGCGAGCAATAGACGACGCACGGGAATCTCCTGATGAAAGCCGGCCGTGGGAGGCCGGCAACGGTGACGCAATAACTTGCGACTTATGCCCGAGCCGGGCGACCGCGGCATATGCCGCAAGTCATGCCTGCGACATTCAGCGCGCCGGCACGCCCAGTTCCTGCAGCAGCCACGGCGCGGGATAGACCTTGTCCATCAGCCAGCGCATGTAGCGCAGGTCGACGTGGATCGCGCGCTTGTAGCGCGGGTCGAACATCCAGCTCGCGCTGACCGCTTCCCAGTTGCTGTCGAAGTTGAGGCCGACCAGTTCGCCCTTGGCGTTGAGCACCGGCGAGCCGGAGTTGCCGCCGGTGGTGTCGAGGTTGCTGAGGAAGTTCACCGGCATGGTGCCGGACTTCGGGTCCAGGTAGCCGGCGTAGTCACCCTTGGCGATTGCGTCGAGCAGCGGCTTGGGCGCATCGAACGGCGCCGTGCCGGTGTTCTTCTCGACGATGCCGGCGGTGCTGGTCAGCGGCTCGTAGCCGACCGCGTCGCGTGCTCGCAATGGCGTGACCTTGCCGTAGCTCACGCGCAGGGTGGAATTCGCATCCGGGTAGACCGCGCGATTCTGCTGCTGGCGATAGGCGATCAGCGCCTGCATGTAGGCCGGGCGCAGGCGAAGCAACTCGCCTTCGCGCGCCTTGCGCTCGTCGTCGATGCGCAGCAGCGCCGGCTGCAGCTTCGCCGCCAGTTGCAGCAGGCTGTCGTCGGTAGCGGCCAATGCCGCGGCATCGGCGTCCATCCAGCGCAGGCGCTGCGCCTCGTCACCCAGCCGGGTGGTGGCGTAGACGCGATCCAGCGTGGCCGCCAGCTCGGCCGCAGTGCGGCCGAACGCGGCATCGAACTCGGCCACATGCTGCGCGGCGGGCAGCTGCTGGTAGCGGGCCAGCAGCGCGCCCAGCAGGCGCTTCTCGACGACCGGATCGTAGCGACGCTGGACCTGGCGCAGGCCGCTGACGATCAGTTCCTCGTCGCGCTGCTGGTAGCCGTTCTCGCGTTCGGCGTCGGGTTTGGCGCGCTCGTGCGCCAGCCGCTGCAGGCGCAGCGCCGAGCGCAGCAGCTGGGTCTGCGACTGGATCAGGCCGAGCAGCAGGTCGCGCTCGCGGGTGGCGTTGCCGCCGGCGATCAGCGCCATCGCCGCGTTGATCTGCGGGCGCAGCGCCTTCGCCGTGCCCTGGCCGTCCAGCCAGGCCAGCATCGCTGCCTCGTCCTGCTGCCGCACCGCAACTGCATCGCTGCGCTGCAGGCCGTCCAGCTCGCCGCTGAAGCGTTTGATGCCGTTCTTCAGCGACTGCAGCTGCGAGGCGTAGCGGACCTTCGCCTGTGCGTCCTTCTCGCCGGCGTCCTCGATCACGTCCTGCAGTTGCTTCATCGCCGCCACCGACGCGGGCAGGCGCCATTGCACCTGGTCGGCGAACTCGGCGGCGCTGCGGTGGCGGTAGGTGATGCCGGGATAGCCGGCCAGCATCACGTAGTCGCCGGCGTTGACGCCTTCGCGGGCGATCTGCAGGTGCGCCGGCGGCGTGTACGGCCGGTTGTCCTTCGAGTAATCCGCCGGCTTGCCGTCCGGACCGACGTAGGCGCGCAGCACGGTGAAGTCGCCGCTATGGCGCGGCCACACGAAGTTGTCCACCTCGTCGCCGTAGTTGCCGATCGCGCGCGGCGGCGCGTAGACCAGCCGCACGTCGCGCAGCTCCAGCTGCTTCACCAGGTAGAAGTCGCGACCGTAGAACATGGTGGCGACGCTGCAGCGCATGCCGTCCTCGTGCTCGCACGCGGCGACCAGCGCCTTGCTCGCCGCGTCCACCGCGTCGTAGTAGGCGCGCCCGGTCTTGCCGCGGGCATGGGCCAGCACCTGGTCGGTGACCTGGTCGAAGCCGACGGTGACGCGCAGGCGGAAGTCCGGGTTGGCCGGCAGCTCCTCGCCGCGGTCGGCCGCCACGTAGCCCTGCTCGATCAGGTTGCGCTGCGCGTTGCTGTTGTACTGGATCACCCCGAACGCGACGTGGTGGTTGGTCAGCACCAGGCCCTGGTCGCTGACGAAGGCGCCGGTGGCGCCGCCGACCTTGACCACCGCATTGAGCGGCGCCCTGGTGAGATCGGCCAGGTCGGCCGGGATGCCGCGGAAACCGGCGCTGCGCAGTTGCCTGGCGATATCCGGCAACTGGGAAGGCATCCACATGCCTTCATCGGCCTGTGCCGCCGGGGCCAGCATCATCGCCACCGCCAGGCCCATCGTCTTCAAGCGCATTCGTTTTTCCCCTTTGGGTGATCGCATAAACTTGCGACCTTAGAACGAAGCGACCGGCCCGGCAACGCTGCACTGCACAGCGTCGCGGGGATGGCGTCACGCTGTGGATGGCCCACTTGGACCGCGTATCGCACGGACGGACCCGCCACCGATCATGGCCGGTGCCCTTCGGCCACTGCGGCGCCGGTGTCGGGAAGAATCACCGGCAGGGCTTCTCTGCGGCCGCGCCCGCCGCGATTTCCGGCGGCGGCAGCGCCAGGAATACGGTGCTCCACAGCTGGGCGGCGTTGGATTCGTCCTCGTGCGCGCCCTCGGCGCCGAACGGCTCGATCCGGTAATGCCCGCCGACATACGACCACGACCACAACTCCGAGGTGCGCACCGCATCGGCGGCGCAGATGGCCCGCCACAGACGCGCTTGCGCCTCGGCCAGATGGGTACGGGTGGTCGCAGGCAGATCGCTGCGGGCGAGCTGGCGTCGCAGGCCGGCCGCCATCACCGCCTGCTGCCAGGCCCAGATCACGGTGCCGTGGTAGGCGTTGTTGCCGAAGCGCGACCATACGTCGCGACCGGCGTAGGCGGGATTGGCGACCAGCATCCCCGCATCGGTCATCAGGCCGGCCGGGAACGGCCGCATCAGATTGCCGACGTCGCGATCCAGCACGGCCGCATCCGGCCGGCCGAACAGCAGGCGAAAACCCTCGTCCGAGTGCAGTACCGGGACCGGGTGGCCCTGGGCGTCCAGCGAAATGGCGGGAAATTCGAGGGCGGAGTCGTCCAGCGCCTTCAGGGCCGGCGCGTCCGGCACACCGATCTGTCTGGCATAGTCACGCACCTGCTGCGCGGCGCGCTCCCTGGGCAGATGCACCGCGAACAGGGCACTGGCGTGCTGTTCCCAGCCGCCGGCGCCCGATGCAGCCGAGCGCAGGCGTTCGCGCTGCGCCGGCGTGGTGTAATCGTCCAGCAGGCCGGCATCGAGGAATTCGCCGATCGCGCGCAACGCGGCAGGCATCCAGACCGTGTTGACGTCGTAGGGATAACGACCGCGGCCGATGCCCTCGTTGCTGTCGCGCCACTGCCCCACCGGGCTGTTCGGCTTGAGCGCGATCAGGTTCGCGTACACCGGCTTGCGCGCGAAGGCTTCGCTGCTGGCGGCGACGAACAGCAGGTTGCGCGCCAGCGCATCGCCATGGCGTTGCCCGTCGACCTTGCCGGCCAGGAACGCACGGGCGCCAGCGCGGCCGCGTGGGTCTTCCAGCAGCCACGCGGCGGCGACCGGCGGCAGCATGTAGTCGTCGTCGACCATCACATAGTCGTAGATGGGCTTGGCCGACGGCTTGCCCTGTTCCTTGAGATGCTGCAGCACCGCGAATTCGCCGATGCCTTCCTCATGCGCGACCTGACCGTCGGGCGAGAGCCGCGCCAGCACCGAGGCGATGCCGGCGTCGACCGCGGCCGGCTGCAGCACCGGCATCAGCAGGCGCAGCGACATCAGCGTGTCGCGGCCGAAATAGGTATCGAAGCGCCAGGAGCCGGCGAGGAACTTCTCGCGGTAGCTGAGGAACTGCAACGCCTGGCGGCTGCGCACGTCGGCCCGCGCATGCTCGTTGAGCAGGTTGGTGAACGGCGTCAATGGGGTCTCGCCGGTGCTCGCCTCGATGCGCAGGTGCAGCGGCTCGCCCGCGCGGTTCGGGCGCAGCAGGATGCGGCTGCCATCGCGCTGAAAGCGGCCGTTGTCCGTGCTCAGCGCAATGGCATAGCCCGGCGCGCCGTCCAGCCGATTGCGCCGCCATTGGGCGGAGCGCTCCGACAGCTGCGGCACCGCGGCGGTCTGTGGCGGATAGCCCTGGCCGAGCTGGTAGTCGCGCAGCACGCGGACGCTGCCCAGCACCGCGTCCTTCAGCACCAGCTCATCGGCCGCGACGCTGGCCTCGGCGACGATGCCGTTCCAGGCGTGGCCGTCGACCATGCGGTGTTCCCCCTTCACCTCGCCCAGCGTCCAGCGCACCGGCGCGACGGTCGGCTCGAACCACACGCCCGCGCCGCTGTCGCCGGCCGGGAACGCCACCAGCACGCGCGGCTTGTTGCCGGAGCTGAGCAAGAGGTGGGCGGCGATGTCGCCATCCTGATAGAACGCATTCTCGATGCGCCCTTCGGCGATGCGGAACTGCAGCGGCGCCGACGCGGCCCGATCGGTAGCCAGCGCCGGCGATACCGCCGGCACCGCCAACAGCGCGACGGCCAGCAGCGCCACCCATCGGCGACGCAGCGAGGAAACGACGGCGGGCAACAGCAGCCTCGGATCGGCAGCTGCGGTCGTCGTGAGGCCTGTCGTCTTGAAGCGCATGCGTTTCTCCTGCAGCTGGTCGAAGAAATTTGCAACCTTAGATTGAAGCAGCCGGCGCGGCAACGCTGCACTGCACGAAGGCGGCAGCCTGCCCCGCCTCCTATAATGGCCGTTTCCCCGCCCTCTTCCCACGGAAATTCCCATGCCGCAGACGATGAAAGCCCTGGTCAAGCGCAAGCCCGAGCAGGGCATCTGGATGGAAGACGTGCCGCTGCCCGAGGTCGGCCCGAACGAGGTGCTGATCAAGATCGAGAAGACCGCGATCTGCGGCACCGACCTGCACATCTACAAGTGGGACGAGTGGAGCCAGCGCACGATCAAGCCCGGCCTGACCATCGGCCACGAGTTCGTCGGCCGCATCGTGGAGATCGGCCCGGGCGTGACCGGCTACAAGGTCGGCGACCGCGTCTCGGCCGAGGGCCACATCGTATGCGGCCACTGCCGCAACTGCCGCGCCGGCCGCCAGCACCTGTGCCCGAACACCATCGGCATCGGCGTGAACCGCAACGGCGCGTTCGCCGAGTACATGACCATGCCGGCCTCGAACCTGTGGCCGATCCCCGACCAGATCCCGTCCGAGCTGGCCGCGTTTTTCGACCCCTACGGCAACGCCGCGCACTGCGCGCTGGAGTTCGACCTGATCGGCGAGGACGTGCTGATCACCGGCGCCGGCCCGATCGGCATCATCGCCGCCGGCATCGCCAAGCACGTGGGCGCACGCAACGTGGTGGTCACCGACGTCAACGACTACCGCCTGAAGCTGGCCGCCGAGATGGGCGCCACGCGGGTGGTCAACGTCACCAACCAGTCGCTCCGGGACGTGATGAAGGACCTGCACATGGAAGGCTTCGACGTGGGCCTGGAGATGAGCGGCAACCCGCGCGCGTTCAACGACATGCTCGACTGCATGTACCACGGCGGCAAGATCGCCCTGCTCGGCATCCAGCCCAAGGGCGCCGGCATCGACTGGGACAAGGTGATCTTCAAGGGCCTCACCCTGCAGGGCATCTACGGCCGGCGCATGTACGAGACCTGGTACAAGATGACCCAGATGGTGCTGACCGGGTTCCCGCTGCAGAAGGTGCTCACCCACCAGATCCGCATCGACGACTTCCAGAAGGGCTTCGACCTGATGGACGCGGGCAAGTGCGGCAAGGTGGTCTGCTCCTGGGGCTGAGCGCGGGCGCACCTCGAATTCACGGAGCGGCGATGCCCGTTTCGTGAATGTCGCCGGGCCACCCTAACCGCTGCTGACGCAGGCGTCGGCCGATCCTTCACCCATCCCGGGCTTCTCCGTACACTGCGCCGATCCGGGCGGGATGGCCGACAGCCGGCATGGCGCATTCCGCGCCACTGGGCCGGGTGCCCATGGGGGTTGTCCATGATCGATCGTCATTTTCTCGCCGGGCCACGCTGGGTCGCCGTGCGGGAACGCGCCGAGAGGCTGTACCGCTCGCACCGCCTGCGCCGCAACCTGCTGATCGCCGCGATCGTGCTGCTGGTGTTCGGCCTGCTGGGCTTCTTCGCGGCGCCGCCGATCATCCGCTCGCAATTGCAGACACGGCTCGGTGCGGCACTGGGGCGCACGGTGACGATCGGTGCTGCGCACCTCAACCCGTACACGCTGCGACTGGACCTGGACCAATTGCACATCGCCGACGCCGACGGCCACTCGCCGTTCGTGGACGTGGACCGGCTCACCATCAACGCATCATGGACCTCGCTGTTCCGGCTGGCGCCGGTACTGGACGAGCTGGCCGTGCAACGGCCGCGGATCCGCCTGGTACGTACCGGGCCGCAGCGCTTCAATTTCTCGGACATGGTCGAGCGATTCTCCCGTCCGTCCGACCCGAACGCGAAGCCGGCGCGCTTCGCGCTCGCCAACATCAGCGTGCACGGCGGCGACATCGCGTTCGACGACCAGGTGCTGAAAACCAGCCACCGCGTCGACCGGATCGAGGTGGGAGTTCCGTTCCTGGCGAACCTGCCGGCCGATACCGACCTGTTCGTGCAGCCGCTGCTGGCGATGCGCGTGGACGGCAGCCCGTTGCGCATCGAGGGCCAGACCAAGCCGTTCGCGAACAGCCGCGAATCGGTGATGACGTTCCAGATCGACCACCTGGACCTGCCGAAGTACCTCGCCTACGCGCCGACGCCGCTGCCGGTCGCGGTGCCCCGCGGCCAGCTGTCCGGCAAGCTGGAACTGCATTTCGTGGTGGCCCAGGGCGGCAACCAGTTGCGCCTGGGCGGCGGCCTGGCCCTGGACGATTTCGCGCTGAACAATCCCGACGGCGTGGCGTTGCTGGAACTGGAGCGCGGCACCGCCGAACTGGTCGACGTGCAGCCGCTGCAGTCGCGCTACCACCTGGGCGCGATCTCGCTGGACAAGGCCACCCTGCACTACCACCGCACCGCCGGCGGCCACAGCAACTTCGATTCGCTTGCCGCACCCGCCCCACCCGGGCCGGCCGGTCGGCCCACCGAGGTAAGGATCGACACGCTGAGCCTGAGCGCCAGCCGTTTCGACTACGTCGACCTCGGCTCCAGCGGCGATGCGCCCGGCACGCTGCAACTGGAGAACCTGCACGGCACGCTGCGCGGGCTGTCTACCGTGGCGGCGCCGGCAGCCGCGCTCGACATCGCCGGCCAGCTCAACGGCGGCGGCGTCGCCGGCAACGGCGGTCTCGATCTCGCCGCCGCGCGCTTCAACGGCAAGCTCAAGCTGCAGGGCGTGCAGCTGGCGCAACTGCAGCCGCTGGCGCTGCCGCAGCTGAAGGCGACCGTCGCCGGCGGCACGCTGGATGCCGATGGCCAGTTGCGGGCCGAATGGGGCAAGGCAGTGAACCTGCACCTGGAACCGGCCGCCCTCGCGGTGAACGGTCTGGCCCTGAAACGGCGCGACGGCCAGGCCACGCCGCTGGCCTGGAAATCGCTGCAGCTGAAGATCGCCATCCTCGATCTCCTCAGCCGCGAGGCCCGCCTCGACAGCGTGCTCGTCGACGGGTTGAAGCTGGACCTGCAGCGCCAGCGCAACGGCACGATCGACCTGGCCGCGCTGATGGGCGCGCCGCCGGCGCCGGCGAAAGGCGGCACGGCCGCAGCGGCACCGGCGTGGCGCTGGAGCGTGGCGAACCTGCAACTGCAGGACAGCGACGTGACGTTCAAGGATCTCGCCGCCGACCGGCCGATGCCGCTGATGGTGCATGCCGACCACTACAGCATCGACGGGCTGTCCGACGACCTGCGCAAGCCCCTGAAGCTGGCGCTGACCGGCAAGCTGGGCAAGGGCGACTACGGCGTCGAAGGCAGCGTGAAGCCGCGGCCGCTGGAGGCCGACCTGCACCTGAAGGCCACCGGCGTGGACATCGCGCCGCTGCAGTCGCTGATCAGCGTGCCGCTGAACGTGCACATCGCCAGCGCCCTGCTCAGCTTGGATGGGCGCGTGCGCTACAGCGACCGTGGCAAGGCTCCGGCCTGGGTGGACTACCGCGGCCAGGCCACGTTCGGCCGGGTCCGCATCCAGGACAAGCTGACCGGCGACGATTTCCTGCGCTGGCACTCGCTGACCGCCTCGGGCATGGCCATCCGGCTGGGCCAGGGCGCGCCGCGCGCCGACATCGGCGGCATCGCGCTGAGCGACTTCTACACCCGCGTGATCATCAACGCGAACGGTCGCCTGAACCTGCAGGACGTCGTCGCGAATCCCGCGGCGGCCCCGGTATCGGTGACCCGCGAACAGGGAGCCGCGGCAACCCCGGCCAAGCCCCGGCCGGCCCCCGCGACGACGACCGCGCCGGCCGCCGCGGTGGCCGCGGCGCCGAACGCGGGCCCGGCCGCGGAAATCCACATCGGCCAGATCACCCTCGCCCGCGGCGAACTGAACTACACCGACAACTTCATCAAGCCGAACTACACCGCGAACGTCACCGGCCTCACCGGCAAGATCGGCGCCTTCGGCACCACCGGCGGCACGCCGCCGGCGGAGCTGGTACTGCAGGGCAAGCTCGACGAAAACTCCCCGGTGGACATCAACGGCACCATCAACCCGCTGACGCCGGTGGCCTTCCTCGACATCAAGGCGAAGGCCGACGGCGTCGAACTCTCGCACCTGTCGCCTTATTCGGGCAAATACGCGGGCTACCCGATCACCAGCGGCAAGCTCAACGTCGACGTGCACTACCAGCTCGACCAGCGCAAGCTGGCCGCGAACAACCATATCTTCATCACCCAGCTGACCTTCGGCGACCGCATCGAAGGCACCGGCGCGAGCCACCTGCCGGTGAAGCTCGCGGTGGCACTGCTGAAGGACACGGACGGCAACATCGACCTGAACATCCCGGTGTCCGGTTCGCTGGACGATCCGCAGTTCAGCATGGGCAGCTTGGTCTGGCATGCGTTCGTGAACCTGATCACCCGCGCCGTGACTTCGCCGTTCCGCCTGCTGGCGTCGATCGGCGGCGGCAACAAGCCCGACCTGGGCTACGTGGAATTCGCGCCGGGCTCGGCCGTGCTCGATGCCGGAGCCAGGTCGCGGCTGGAGCAACTGGTGGCATTCCTGCAGTCCAAGCCATCGCTGGCCCTGGACATCTCGGGCCGCATCGACCCCAGTGTCGACGAGAACGGCCTGCGCAAGGTGATGGTCGACGACCTGGTGCGCCAGGCCAAGGCCGACGACGACGGCAAGCACGAGGATCCGGCCACGCTCCAGCTCACCCCCGACGAATACCAGCATTACCTGGTGCGGGTGTACAAGCGAGCCAAGTTCCCGAAGCCGAAGAACATCATCGGCCTGACCAAGTCGCAGCCGCCGGAGGAAATGCACCAGTTGCTGGAAACCAACATGGCGGTCGATGCCGAGGCCATGAAAAAGCTGGCCGAACGCCGTGCGCTGGCCGTGCAGGCGTGGCTGAAGGGCAAGCTGGACGACAAGCGGATGACGCTGCAGGCACCAAAGCTCGACGCCAAGGGCATCGAGGACAAGGGCAAAACGACGCGCGTGGATTTCGGCTTGCACTGACGCAGCGACGGGAGCGGGGCCGGCCGCTCGTCCCCTGCCCGCGGCAGGCCGCTACAATGGGTTTTTCCCGAGGCCCGGAACCCTGCCATGACCTACTCCGCCAAGGCGCGCTACGCCAGCGAACTCGACGCCATCCGCGAACATGGCCTGTTCAAGGCCGAGCGCATCATCACTTCGCCGCAGTCCGCCGAGATCGAGCTGGAAGGCGGCCGCAAGGTGCTGAATTTCTGCGCCAACAACTACCTGGGGTTGGCCGATCACCCCGAAGTGATCCAGGCCGCCAAGGACGCGCTGGACACGCACGGCTTCGGCATGGCCAGCGTGCGCTTCATCTGCGGCACGCAGGACCTGCACAAGCAGTTGGAGGCGAAGATCGCCGCGTTCTTCGGCACCGAGGACACCATCCTCTACGCCGCCTGCTTCGACGCCAACGGCGGCCTGTTCGAGCCACTGCTGGGCGAGGAGGATGCGGTGATCTCCGACGCGCTGAACCACGCCTCGATCATCGATGGCATCCGCCTGTGCAAGGCCAGGCGCTTCCGCTATGCCAACAGCGACATGGCCGACCTGGAGGCCCAGCTCAAGGCGGCCGACGCGGCCGGCGCGCGCACCAAGCTGATCACCAGCGACGGCGCGTTCTCGATGGACGGCTTCATCGCCAAACTCGACCAGATCACCGCACTGGCCGCAAAGTACAACGCCATGGTGCACATCGACGAGTGCCACTGCACCGGCTTCCTCGGCGACACCGGCCGCGGCTCGGCCGAGGTCAACGGCGTGATGGACAAGATCGACATCTTCACCGGCACCCTGGGCAAGGCACTCGGCGGTGCGCTGGGCGGTTTCACCACCGGCCGCAAGGAAGTGATCGAGCTGCTGCGCCAGCGCTCGCGCCCGTACCTGTTCTCCAACTCGCTGCCGCCGCACGTGGTCGCCGCCGCGATCAAGGTGTTCGACATGCTGGCCAGCGCCGGCGACCTGCGCGACAGGCTCAAGGAAAACACGCGCCATTTCCGCGAAGGCATGACGCGGGCCGGTTTCGACATCAAGCCGGGCATGCACCCGATCGTGCCGGTGATGATCTACGACGCTCCGAAGGCGCAGGCCATGGCCAGCGCCCTGCTGCAGGAAGGCATCTATGTCACCGGCTTCTTCTACCCGGTGGTGCCGCAGGGCCAGGCGCGCATCCGCACGCAGATGAGCGCGGCGCACACCCGCGAGCATCTCGACCGGGCCATCGACGCGTTCACCAGGGTAGGCCGGAAGCTGGGCGTGATAGGCAATTGACAGCACGCCACGTCTTGTAGGGCGGGCACTGCCCGCCGGCTTTTGACGGCCAGAGCGGCGGGTGGTGCCCGCCCTACAAGACGTGGCGGGCGTCGAGCGCTCTCACTTCACCCTCACTCAGTTGACGCCACTGCCCTTTCGCCAGTTCGCCCAACACAAGCGGCCCGATCGCCACCCGGACCAGGCGCAGCACGTCGAAACCCAGTGCGCCCAGCAACCGGCGGATGTGCCGGTTGCGCCCCTCGTCCAGCACCACCTCCAGCCAGGCGTTCTTCTCGCCCGTGCGCAGCAGCGACACATGGCGCGCCCTCAACCAGTCGCCGGCGTCCTCCGCGCCTGCCAGCATCGCCGCCAGGACCGATGCGTCCGGCTTGCCCGCCACCTGCACGTGATAGGTCTTGTCCAGGTGCGTGGCCGGGTCGGTGATGGCGGCCGCCCAGCCGGTGTCGTTGCTCAACAGCAACAGGCCCTCGCTGGCCTTGTCCAGCCGGCCCACCGGTCCCAGCCATGGCAAGCCGGCGGCAGCCAACGCGGTGTAGACGGTGGCGCGCCCCTGCTCGTCGGACGCGCTGACGACCAGCCCGCGCGGCTTGTTGAAGGCGACATAGACACATTCGGCGGACTTCACCACCTGGCCGTCGACGGCCACCTTTTGCCGATCGATCAAGGTCGGATGGTGGGGATCGCGAACCACCCGGCCATCCACGCTGACGCGACCGTCGCGAACCCACTGCTCGGCCTGGCTGCGCGAGCACGCGCCCAGCTTGGACAACACGCGTGCCAACCCGTGCCGCGGCGGCGGCGCGGCGGCGGCAGGAGGTGCGGGGCGGAAAGACGGACGAGACATCGCGCTAGGGTATAGGCCGGGGCCACGATGCGACAACAAGACGCACCGCGGCCACAGGGGAGCAGCCAAAAAAAACCCGGCCGAAGCCGGGTTTTTTCATTGCTGTGTCGCGCGGTCCGGTTACTGCTTGACCTGCAGTTCCGTACGGCGGTTCTGCGCACGGCCGGCGTCGGTGGCGTTGTCACCGATCGGGTCGTTCTTGCCGTGGCCGATCGGGCCCTCCAGGCGGCTGGCAGCGATGCCGTGGCTGGTCAGGTAGTCGTACACGATCTTCGCACGACGCTCCGACAGGCTCTGGTTGTAGGCATCGGTACCCTTCGCGTCGGTGTAACCGGCAACCGTCACCTTCACCTGCGGGTAGCGCTGCAGGGTGTCGATGGCCTGGTTCAGCACGGCGATCGAATCGGCGCTCGGCTCGGCCAGCGACTTCGAGATATCGGTCTCGCCCTTCTTCGGGCGATCGTACTTGAAGTTCACGCCGCGCAGGTCGATCACGACCTTCTGCGGGCAACCGTCCGGGCCGACGATGGTGCCGGCGGGCGTGCCCGGGCACTTGTCGTCGCAATCGTTGACGCCGTCGTGGTCGCTGTCCATGGTCGAGCAGTCAGCCGGCGGCGGGGTGGCCGCTACCGGAGCCGGAGCTGCTGCCGGTGCGCCGAAACGCGAAACGATGCTGAAGCCCAGGAACCAGTCGCCGTAGCCGCTCTTCGCCGGCTGGGACTTGTCGTCCCAGTCGTAACGGTAGCCGGCTTCGGCACGGAAATCCGAGCTGTCGGTGATCGTCTTCGACACGCCGCCGCCCAGCTCGGCAGCCGGCGACCAGCCCTTGTCACCGGAGTTGTGATGGTTGCTGCCCATCACGCCGGCGAGCAGGTACGGACGCCAAGCGTTCCAGTCACCCATGTAGTAACGCACGGCTGCGCCGACGTTGTTGTTGGACCAGCTGCCGCCACCGACGCGGGAATCACGATTGCGCTTGGTGCGGTCAATGAACCCGTCAATCGAGACATTCGGCGCGATGAAACGACCTACGCCCAGGCCGTAATAGAACTGGCGGCTGTTGGTATTGCGATCGGTGTCGTTGTAGTAACCGCCCACGGTCGGCGCGATATACCAACGGCCGTCATAGGAAGACGTGGCAGCGGTGGTACCGGCGGGAGCAGCGGTGTCCTGCGCATGAACGGCACCTACGCCGCCCAGGGCCAGCGCGATCAGAAAATACAAGCCCTTACGTTTCATCAGGTGTCTCCTCGTTTATTAGATTTCGCATCCGTTCAACCCCAACCGGAAGTCGCACGTCAGAACTGAACTACTTCATTCAGGACTCTTGCAGCCCCTGCTTGGTGTTTTCCTGCAACAAGCGGCGGAGAGTGTAGCAAAATCGTTAAGTGGGTAGTGCTTTAACATCGTTGCCACACCATTCTGGTGAGGCTTTGTTCAGGAAAGTTCAGTGGCTTGCACGTGATCGATCCGCGTATGGAAGCTGGTGTCGCATACAGCCCCTGCATTGACGCTGGATCCCCAGGTGGAAGCGGATTGGCAAGGCAACAGCCGACATGTGGCGGCTGCCTTGCCGTTAATTATCCACTCACACCGTCTTTACAATGTGAAGAGCCCGAAGAACTGCTGCAGCGGCATGGCGTCCAACTGCGCCGGATTCTCGACCGCCGCCATGATCGCCTTGACCTGGTGCGCCGGAAGCTGGCCGCGCATGGCCGCCTCGAACTTCCGCAGCAGCACCGGGATGCCTTCGGCGCGACGCTTGCGGTGGCCGATCGGGTAGTCGATCGACACCTTCTCGGTGCTGCTGCCGTCCTTGAAGAACACCTGCACCGAGTTGCCGATGTAGCGCCTGGCGGGATCGAAGTAGTCCCGGGTGAATTGCGGGTTCTCGACTACCGTCATCCTGTCGCGCAACGCGTCGATGCGCGGATCGGCGGCCACGTCGTCGTTGTAGTCGCTGGCCACCAGCCGGCCGAAGATCAGCGGCACCGCCACCATGTACTGGATGCAGTGGTCGCGATCGGCGTAGTTCGCCAGCGGACCGGTCTTGTCGATGATGCGGCAGCCGGCCTCCTGCGTCTCGATCACGATCTTCTCGACCTGGTCGAGCCTGCCGGCCACTTCGCCATGCAGCTTCATCGCGCACTCCACCGCGGTCTGCGCGTGGAACTCGGCCGGGTAGCTGATCTTGAACAGCACGTTCTCCATCACGTAGCTGCCGAACGGACGCTCGAACTCGAACGGCTTGCCCTTGAACGCCACGTCGTAGAAGCCCCAGGTCTTCGCCGACAGCGCCGACGGATAGCCGACCACGCCGCGGTAGACCGCGTTGATCGCGTGGGTCACCGCGCGGCGGCAGGCGTCGCCGGCGGCCCAGCTCTTGCGCGGGCCGGTGTTCGGCGCGTGGCGGTAGGTGCGCAGCGCGCCGTTGTCGATCCAACTGTGCGATACCGCGGTGACGATCTGCTCCTTGCCGCCGCCGAGCATCGCCGTGGCCACCGCGGTGGAAGCCAGCCGCACCAGGATCACGTGGTCCTGGCCGACCCGGTTGAAACTGTTCAGCAGCGCATAGCAGCCCTGGATCTCGTGCGCCTTGATGGCGTAGCCGAGCACGTCGCGCACGGTCAGCGGCTGGCCGCCCTCGCGCTCCGCCTTGCGGCTGAGGTAGTCGCCCAACGCCAGGATGCTGCCGAGGTTGTCCGATGGGTGGCCCCATTCGGCCGCCAGCCAGGTGTCGTTGAAATCGAGCCAGCGGATCTGGGTACCGATCGCGAATGCCGCCTGCACCGGATCCAGCTCGTGGCTGGTGCCCGGCACGCGCGCACCGCCCGGCAGCGTGGCACCCGGCACCAGCGGCCCGAGGTGCTTGACGCACTCGGGGAACTTCATCGCCAGCATCGCGGTGCCCAGCGAGTCCAGCAGCATGTAGCGCGCGGTGTCGTAGGCTTCCTTCGAGTCGATCTGGTAATCGACCACGTAGTCGGCGATGTCGACCAGCGGCTGGTCGGGATCGGGACGGACGGCGGAGCGGATATCGTGCGCACTCATGGCGGATCTCGCGGCAGGGGAAAACCGCCATTTTAGCCGACCGGCATGCACCCCGTCGCTTGACCGCGATCGCGCCGCCCCCGACAATTCGGCAACACACCCCCCAAAAGGGAGTAGTTCCCGCGGCGGCTTCGCCTGCCCCGGTGTGGTGATCGTCAACACGGGCGATGCTTCGCTCCGGTCACCTCGGCAGCCATGCTGCGAACGAGACTTTTGCGGTGGCTGCGGGCCGCGCGCGTCCGCAGCTACTGCAATGTCCGACGCGCATGGAAACGCCCATGGAATTCACCAGTCCCGACTTTCTCTCCGGCCTGCTGGCCATCATCCTGCTCGACCTCGTTCTCGCCGGCGACAATGCCATCGTCATCGCCATGGCCGCCGTCCGCCTGCCCAGGGAACTGCAGAGGAAGGCCGTGTTCTGGGGCACGTTCGGCGCCGTCGCGGTTCGTTTCGTGCTCACCGCCGTCGTCGTCTACCTGCTCAAGCTGCCGGGACTGATGCTGGCGGGCGGCGTGCTGCTGCTGCCGATCGCCTGGAAACTGCTGAGCCACGGTGACGGGCAGAGCCCCGACATCAAGGCCGGCAACACGTTCTGGGCGGCATTGCGCACGATCATCGCCGCCGACGCGCTGATGGGCATGGACAACGTGCTGGCGATCGCCGGCGCGTCGAAGGGCCACCTCGTCCTAGTCATCCTTGGCCTGCTGATCAGCGTGCCGCTGGTGGTCTGGGGCTCGACCCTGATCCTGAAGCTGATCGACCGCTTCCCGATCATCATGTACGTCGGCGCCGCCGCGATCGCGATCACCGCCGGGCGCATGATCACCCACGACCCTCTGCTCAGCGGCTGGTTCGGCGCCCGCGGCTGGGCGAAGTACGGCCTGGATGCGCTAGCGGTGATCGGCATCTGCGGCGGCGGCTGGCTGGTGCAGTGGCGACGGTCGAAATCTGCTCCTCGCGGAACGGCGCCGCACGACGGCCCCGCCCTGCCCGGGGGCTGAGCGGATGGCCGGCGACGGCGACGGCCGCATGGAAAAGGGAGCCATCCGGCTCCCTTTTCCTTCGCGTCTCGAGGCGTGCGATCAGCGCTTGTCGATCGGCACGTAGGCCTGGTCTTCCGGGCCGGTGTAGTTCGCGCTGGGGCGGATGATCTTGCCGTCCTGGCGCTGTTCGATCACGTGCGCGCTCCAGCCGGAGGTGCGTGCGATCACGAACAGCGGCGTGAACATCGCGGTGGGCACGCCCATCATGTGGTACGCGCTGGCCGAGAACCAGTCGAGGTTCGGGAACATCTTCTTGAGCTCGCCCATCACCTTCTCGATCCGTTCGGAAACGTCGAACAGGGTCGGGTTGCCGCCGTCGGTGCAAAGCTTGCGCGAGACTTCCTTGATGATCTCGTTGCGCGGGTCGGACACGGTATACACCGGGTGGCCGAAGCCGATGATGATCTCCTTGCGCTCGACGCGGGCACGGATGTCGGCTTCCGCATCATTGGCGCTGCGGTAGCGCGCGATGATCTCCATCGCCACCTCGTTCGCACCGCCGTGCTTCGGGCCGCGCAGCGCACCGATCGCCCCGGTGATCGCCGAGTAGATGTCCGAACCGGTGCCGGCGATGACGCGGGCGGCGAAGGTCGAGGCATTGAACTCGTGCTCGGCGTACAGCACCAGCGACTTGTCCAGCGACTGCGCGTGCAGGTCGCTCGGCTTGCGTCCATGCAGCAGGTGCAGGAAGTGCGCGGCGATCGAGTCGTCGTCGGTCTCGGTCTCGATGCGCTTGCCGTTGTGGCTGAAGTGGTACCAATACAGCAGCATCGAGCCGAAGCTGGCCATCAGGCGGTCGGCGATGTCGCGTGCGCCGGTGACGTTGTGGTCGTCCTTCTCCGGCAGCACGGTGCCGAGCACCGAGCAGCCGGTGCGCAGCACGTCCATCGGGTGGGTGGCAGCCGGCAGCAGTTCCATAGCCGCCTTCACCGGCGCCGGCAGTCCGCGCAGGCGCTTCAGCTTGGCTTTGTAGTTCTGCAGCTCGGTCCAGTTCGGCAGCACGCCGTGCACCAGCAGGTAGGCCACTTCCTCGAAGCAGCCCTTGGCGGCGAGATCGTGGATGTCGTAGCCGCGGTAATGCAGGTCGTTGCCGCTGCGGCCGACCGTGCACAACGCGGTGTTGCCCGCGGCCACGCCGGACAGGGCGACGGATTTCTTGGCCTTGGGTATGGCTTGCTCGCTCATCGGGTGTCTCCTGTGATGCAGGGGTTTCGAACGGTGGGAAACGGAGCGTGTAGGAGCGCACCCTGTGCGCGATGACGCTTTTCGCCAAGAGCTTTCGCGCACAAGGTGCGCTCCTACAGCGGCAGCGTGTCAGCTCTTGTGGGAAAACAGCGTGTCGAGCTTGTCCTCGTAGGCGTGATAGCCGAGGAAGTCGTACAGCTGCTCGCGCGTCTGCAGGGTGTCGATGATGTTCTTCTGCGTGCCTTCGCGGCGCACGGTCTCGTAGAAGTTGAGCGCGGCCTTGTTCATCGCGCGATAGGCGCCGCAGCAGTACAGCGCGATGTCCACGTTCGCCGAGCGCAGCTCGTCGGTGGTGAAGAACGGGGTGGAGCCGAACTCGGTGAGGTTGGCGAGGATCGGCACCTTCACCGCGGCCTTGAACCTGCGGTAGTCGTCCAGCGTCTTCATCGCCTCGGGGAAGATCATGTCGGCGCCGGCCTCCACGTAGGCCACCGCGCGCTCGATCGCCGCGTCGATGCCTTCCTTCGCCGCCGCGTCGGTGCGCGCCATGATCACGAAGCCGGGATCGGTGCGCGCGTCCACCGCCGCCTTCACGCGGTCGACCATCTCCTCCTTCGGCACCACTTCCTTGCCAGGGCGATGGCCGCAGCGCTTCTGCCCGACCTGGTCTTCGATGTGCACCGCGGCCACGCCGACGTTGACGAAGGAACGGATCGTGCGCGCGATGTTGAACGCGCCGCCCCAGCCGGTGTCGATGTCGACCAGCAGCGGCAGCTGGGTGGCGTCCACGATGCGGCGGGCGTCGGTGAGCACGTCTTCCATCGTGCTGATGCCCAGGTCGGGCATGCCCAGCGAATTGGCGGCCACGCCGCCGCCGGACAGGTACAGCGCCTTGTAGCCGACCCGCTTGGCCATCAGGCCGGCATAGGCAGTGATCGCGCCCATGACCTGCAGGGGCTGTTCGGCGGCGAGGGCTGCGCGAAAACGTGCGCCGGGAGATGCTGGCTGTGTCATGTGGCCTCCATCAAAGCGCCCATTTTAGCCCATGCCAGTCCGCGGCCGGGATTGGACCTTCCGCCATGCGCGACGGGGTCGCCACGGCATCGGCCCGGCTGGGTTCGTGCCGCGGCGCAAGTTCCTGCGTGACGAATCCGCCGCCACCCCGTACATTCAGCCGGATGAGCACATCGACTCCTCTCGCAAAACGCATCCTCTGGGGCCTGGTGATCGGCGTGGTGGCCGCCGTGGCCACGCTGGGCATCGGCCAACTGCACCCGCCCACGCTGGCACTGATGCAAAAGGTGTCCGGCGCGGTGTTCGACCCGTTCGGGCAGATCTTCCTGCGCATGCTGTTCTTCGTGGTGATCCCGCTGGTGTTCACCTCGCTGGCCTCCGGCGTGGCCCAGCTCGGCCGGCTGGACCGGCTCGGCCCGCTGGCCGGCCGGACCTTCCTGCTGTTCTTCCTCAATATGGGCATCGCCGTGGCGATCGGCCTGGCGATGATGAACACGGTGCAGCCGGGCCACCACCTCGACGAGCAGGCGCGCATCCAGCTTATGCAGGAATACGGCGGCAGCGCGCAGCAGTCGATCGACAGGAAGGCGGCCCAGCCCGGCATGAGTTTCGGCACGCTGGTAGAGATGTTCATGCCGCGCAACCTGCTCGGCGCGGTGGCCGGCCCCAGCCGCGACGCACTGGGCGACGTGCTGCCGCTGATCGTGTTCGCGATCCTGGCCGGCGCGGCCGCCACCCAGCTCGGGGAGAAGGAACGCCGGCGGGTGCAGGCCGCCCTGGACACCATCACCGACCTGATGACGAAGATCGTCGGCTTCGCGCTGGAACTGGCTCCCTACGCGGTGCCGGCGATGATCTACAGCGTGATCGTCAAGGTCGGCGTGGACGTGCTGCTGGCGCTGTCGGTGTTCGTGGCCGGCTGCACCGTGGCGCTGGCGCTGCACCTGTTCGGCACCATGTCGCTGTGGCTGCGCTTCCTGGCCGGGCGTTCGCCACTGGAGTATTTCCGGCAAATCCGGCCGCTGCTGATTACCGCGTTCTCGACCAGTTCCAGCAACGCCTGCCTGCCCGCCTCGCTGGCGGTGGCGCATGACGAGCTGAAGCTCGCCCCCAGCACGGCCGGCTTCGTGCTGCCGCTGGGTGCGACCATGAACATGAGCGGCACCGCCCTGTTCGAGGGCTGCGTGGTGCTGTTCGTGGCGCAGGCGTTCGGCGTGGAACTCACCCTGAGCCACCAGGCCATCCTGATGCTGCTGTCGGTGCTCAGCGCGGTGGCCGTGGCCGGCATCCCGGGCGGCTCGCTGCCGATGATCGCCGGCCTGCTGGCCACGTTCGGCATCCCGCCCGAAGGCATCGGCATCATCATCGGCGTCGACCGCATCCTCGACATGATGCGCACCACGGTGAACGTGGGCAGCGACATCGTCACCGCCACGGTGGTCGACCACCAGCTGCGCGAGCGGCTCGCGGCCGCGCCGTAACTCCTTGCACGTGGCGCGGCCGGGCGGCGGGGCCTTGAAGCTGCCCCGCCCGGCCTCACCATCATGGATGGCCGAACGATAGCCACGACCAATCGCAACCATGCCGACAATCAATTAGATTTATGAAATCGCAGGCCGTAGCATTCCTCCATCCTCCAACCACCACGGGAAGCAAGCAACGATGTCCCTGATCAACACCGAAGTGAAACCGTTCAAGGCCCAGGCCCTCAAGGCCGGCAACTTCATCGAAGTCACCGACGCCAACCTGAAGGGCAAGTGGTCGGTCGTGTTCTTCTACCCGGCCGACTTCACCTTCGTCTGCCCGACGGAACTCGAAGACCTGGCCGACAACTACGCCGAGTTCCAGAAGCTGGGCGTGGAGATCTACTCGGTGTCCACCGACACTCACTTCGCCCACAAGGCCTGGCACGACACCTCCGACGCGGTGAAGAAGATCCAGTACACCATGGTCGGCGACCCCACCGGCACGATCAGCCGCAACTTCGAGGTGATGATCGAGGAAGCCGGCCTGGCCGACCGCGGCACCTTCGTGATCGACCCGGCAGGCAAGATCCAGATCGTCGAGATCAATGCCGGCGGCATCGGCCGCGACGCCTCCGAGCTGCTGCGCAAGGTCAAGGCCGCGCAGTACGTCGCCGCCCATCCGGGCGAGGTCTGCCCGGCCAAGTGGAAGGAAGGCGAGAAGACCCTGGCCCCGTCGCTGGACTTGGTCGGCAAGATCTGAGCGGTACCGCGCCATGCGCCACGGGCCCGGAGTTCTTCCGGGCCCGCACTACCGAAACACAAGCATGAAGCGACGCCCGGGTCCGCCCGGGTGCTCGCCACGCACACCCCGAAGAAACCCACGGAGCCCGCCATGTTGGATGCCAACCTCAAGACCCAGTTGAAGGCCTATCTGGAAAAGGTCACGCAGCCGATCGAGATCGTTGCGTCCCTGGATGACAGCGCCAAGTCCGCCGAACTGAACGAGCTGCTCGAGGAAATCGCGGCGCTGTCCGACCGGATCAGCCTGGTCCGCCGCGACGACGACGCGCGCAAGCCCTCGTTCGCGATCAACCGCGTCGGCAGCGACATCAGCGTGCGCTTCGCCGGCATTCCGCTGGGCCATGAATTCACCTCGCTCGTGCTGGCCCTGCTGCAGGTCGGTGGCCATCCGTCCAAGGCCGCGGCCGACGTGATCGAGCAGGTGAAGAACCTCGACGGCCCCGCCCCTGATGGCGTGTTCCGCTTCGAGACCTATTTCTCGCTGTCCTGCCAGAACTGTCCGGACGTAGTGCAGGCGCTGAACCTGATGAGCGTGCTGAACCCGAAAATCCGGCACGTCGCCATCGACGGCGCGCTGTACCAGGACGAAGTCGAAACACGCCAAGTGATGTCGGTGCCCACCGTGTTCCTCAACGGCGAGGTGTTCGACCAGGGCCGCATGAGCCTGGAGCAGATCCTGGCCAGGCTCGACACCGGTGCCGCGCAGCGCGAGGCCGAGAAGATCGAGGCCAAGGACGCGTTCGACGTGCTCGTCGTCGGCGGCGGCCCGGCCGGCGCCGCGGCGGCGATCTACGCCGCGCGCAAGGGCATACGCACCGGCGTGGCGGCCGAACGCTTCGGCGGCCAGGTGCTGGACACCATGGCGATCGAGAACTTCATCTCGGTCACCGCCACCGACGGCCCGAAGATGGGCGCGGCACTGGAGCAGCACGTCAAGGAATACGACGTCGACGTCATGAACCTGCAGAGCGCCGAGAAGCTGGTGCCGGCCAGCGACGCCACCGGCGGCCTGGTCGAGGTCCGGCTGGCCAACGGCGCCACCCTGAAATCGAAAACCGTGATCCTTTCCACCGGCGCACGCTGGCGGCAGATGGGCGTGCCCGGCGAAGACGAGTACCGCAACAAGGGCGTGGCCTATTGCCCGCACTGCGACGGCCCGCTGTTCAAGGGCAAGCGCGTGGCGGTGATCGGCGGCGGCAACTCCGGCGTGGAGGCCGCGATCGACCTGGCCGGCATCGTGGCCCACGTCACCCTGGTCGAGTTCGACGGCAAGCTGCGCGCGGACGAGGTGCTGCAGCGCAAGCTGCGCAGTCTTCCCAACGTCGACGTGGTCGTCAGCGCGCAGAGCACCGAGGTGCTGGGCGACGGGCAGAAAGTCACCGGCCTGGTCTACAAGGATCGCGTCGATGGCGTGATGCACAGCCTCGAACTGGAAGGCATCTTCGTGCAGATCGGCCTGCTGCCGAACACCGAATGGCTGAAGGGCACGCTGGAACTGTCCCCGCGCGGCGAGATCGTCATCGACGCACGCGGCCAGACCTCGCTGCCCGGCGTGTTCGCCGCCGGCGACGCCACCACGGTGCCGTACAAGCAGATCGTGATCGCGATGGGCGCCGGCTCCACCGCCGCGCTGGGCGCGTTCGACCACCTGATCCGCAGCCCGGTGGCCGCCGCGAAACCGGAAAAGCAAGCGGTGGCAGCCTGACCGCAAAAAAACGGGTGTAGGAGCGCACCCTGTGCGCGATGGCTCTAACGTCGATCGACGCGAAGAGCTTCGTAGGGCGGGCACCGCCCGCCGGCTTTTCGATGCGCTGCGACTATCGTCGGGCAAGCAAGAGCGGCGGGCCGTGCCCGCCCTACAACGGATCAGCTACCCTGGTCGGGGCCACGCTCCAGCGCACGGCGGATATCGTCCAGCGCGCCCGGATCATCCAGCGTGGACAGATCCCCCGGATCGCGCTGCTCCGCCAGCGCCTGCAGCGAGCGGCGCAGCAGCTTGCCGGAACGGGTCTTCGGCAAGGCATTCACCACGTAGACGCGCGACGGTTTCGCCACGCCGCCGAGCTGGTCGACTACGCGCTGCTGCATCGCCTTCGCCACCGCGCCGGCGCCGTCGCCGGCGTCCTGCTTGAGCGTGGCGAACACGATCGGCACCTGCCCTTTCAATTCATCCCTCACGCCGATCACCGCCGCCTCGGCCACTGCCGGGTGGCTGGCCACCGATTCCTCGATCTCGCGCGTGCCCAGGCGATGGCCGGCCACGTTGATCACGTCGTCGGTACGGCCGAGCACGAACGTGTAGCCGTCCTCGTCGCGCACGGCCCAGTCCAGCGAGCTGTACAGCAGCTCGCGGAAGTGGCTGAAGTAGCTGTGCACGTAGCGGTCGTCGTCGCGCCACACGGTCGTCAGGCAACCCGGCGGCAGCGGCGGCTGGAACACCAGCACGCCCTTGGTTCCGGCCGCGACTTCCTTGCCGGTGTTCTCGTCGATCACCTTCATCCGGTAGCCCGGCGCCGGCAGGCCGGGCGAGCCGAACTTCACCGTCTTCAGCTCCAGCCCCGGCATCAGGGTGATCGCCGGCCAGCCCGTCTCGGTCTGCCAGTAGTTGTCGATCACCGGCACGCCGAGCGCGCCGGTGATCCACTGCGCGGTCGGCTCGTCCAGCGGCTCCCCGGCGAGGAACAGCCATTTCAGCTTCGACAGGTCGTACTTCTTCAGCCAGCTCTCATCCTGCTTCTTCAGCACGCGGATCGCGGTAGGCGAGGAGAACATCGTGCGCACGCCGTACTGCTCGCACAGCCGCCACCAGATGCCCGCATCCGGCCGCGTCGGCAGGCCCTCGTACAACAAACTGGTGGCACCGCCGATCAGCGGACCGTAGACGTTGTAGGAATGCCCCACCGCCCAGCCCACGTCCGAGGTGGCGAACATCACCTGCCCCGGCGCGATGTCGAACACCTGGCGGATCGACAGCGCCATCGCCACCGCGTAACCGCCCACGTCGCGCTGCACGCCCTTCGGCTTGCCGGTGGTGCCGGAGGTGTACAGCAGATAGCTCGGCTCGTTCGACTCCAGCCACGCCACCGGCACCTCGGCATCCTCGTGGCGCGCGCGCAGCTCGGCGTAGTCGAGGTCGCGCCCGGCCACCCGGGTCATCTGCGGATCGAGCTTGCGGTCGACGATCAGCACGTGCGGCGGCGGCGCCGAGGCCTCGTTCAGCGCCGCGTCGACCAGCGGCTTGTACGGAATCACCTTGCCCGCGCGCATGCCGGCATCGGCGCAGACCAGCAGCTTCGGCTGCGCGTCGTCGATGCGCAACGCCAGGTTGTGCGCGGCGAAGCCGCCGAACACCACCGAATGGATCGCGCCGATGCGCGCGCAGGCCAGCATCGCGAACACCGCCTCGGCGATGTTCGGCAGGTAGATCACCACGCGGTCGCCCTTGCCCACGTCCAGCGACTGCAGCACGGCGGCGAACGCGTTTACCTCGCGATGCAGCTGGCGGTAGGTGAACTCGCGCGTGATGTCGGTCTCGCTGGAAACCGCCACCAGCGCCAGTTGCTCCGCGCGTTCGGCCAGGTGCCGGTCGACCGCGTTGTAGCAGAGGTTGGTGGTGCCGCCGACGAACCAGCGACGGAACGGCGGGTTCGACTGGTCGAGGATCTGCCGCGGCGGCGTATCCCAGTGGATCAACCGGGCCTGCTCGGCCCAGAACTGCTCCGGCGCCTCGACCGACTGCCGGTAGAAATCCTCGTAACGCATGCGCGCGCTCCCGCGGTCTCGATGCCACAGTCTGTACCAGACCCGCCGTGGCACGGCAGTCGACCATGGTCGAAGCGTCGTACCCGCGAAGCCGTCCCCGCCGGCGGGTCAATCGGGAGGTTGGTGTCCCCGCCTGGAAGGGAACGTGGGCAACTGCCAGCCGTATTGCAGCGACAGCTGGCGCAACCCGCTGCTGAGCAGAATCCCCACCCAGGGCACCCATTGCGTCGACCAGCCGAAGTGTTCGCCGGCGACCTCGAAGCCTGCACCCAGCAGGGCCGCCGAGGCGTAGATCTCCTTCTGCAGGATCAATGGCACCCGGTTCAGCAATACGTCGCGCATCACGCCGCCACCGACGGCAGTGACCATGCCCAGCAATACGGCGGTTTCCACGTTCTGCCCGTGGAGCAAGGCCTTGTGCGCGCCGGCGACCGCGAAGAAGCCCATGCCAAGGCCGTCGAAGAACCGTACCGGATGCGCGAGGCGCGCCACCCACGGATAGGCACCGATGACCGCCAGCACGGCCAGGATCGATACCGCCATGTAGCGCCAGACGGACAGACCCGTCGGCGGAATCGCCCCGATGCACAGGTCACGGACGATGCCGCCGCCGCAGGCCACGAGGAAGGCCAGGGCGATGATGCCGAACAGGTCGAGGTTGCGCTGTTTCGCCGCCGTGGCGCCGCTCAACGCGAACACGAAGGTTCCGGTCAGGTCCAGCAGCGCGAACAGCAGCGTCTCGTTCATGCAGCGCGCCCGCCCGGCCCCGGCCGCACCGGCGCAAGTCCGCGGGCGCGATCACCGAACCGCGACGTGAGGGCCGGTGCGGCACCGGCAGTCGCCTGTGCATGGTTGCCGGTCAACGGATAACTGCTCAGCATGGTGAACTCCGGGTCGCGCTCCGCGCCTTCATGATAGTGACCTCGCGGTGGCGGGAACCAGCAGGGCTGGTCGAGCGGCTGGCTGCCGGCGCGCATCCGGCCTTCGGCGTCACCGGAGGGGATCGTAGGTTCCATGCCGGTAGATACGACCGGCGCGCATCACGAAGTCCACGTTCGCCGTGGCCGCGATGTCGGCAACCGGGTCACCGGGCATCGCCACGATGTCCGCCTGCCGACCGGGTTCGATCACGCCGATGTCGTTCCGCTGCAGCAGTTCGGCCGCGACGCTGGTGGCCGCCTTCAACGCGCGCAGCGGGGACAACCCGGCGGCCACCATCGCCTGGAACTCGAGGATGCCGTGGCTGAAGGGGAACATGCCGCAATCCGTGCCGTAGGCGATCTTCGCGTGGCTGTTCGCCATCCGCCGCTGTGCGGTCTCGATGGCGTCCACATCGCGGCTGAACTTCCAGGTCGCCTGTGCGGGAAGCCGGTGCGCTTCCAGCAAGGCCTTGTCCTCGCGCGTCATCTGCATGGTCGGCACCAGGAAGGCTCCGTTCTTCTCGGCCATCCGGATGCCCTCGTCGTCGATCAGGTAGCAATGCTCCAGGCTGCGCGCACCGGCCCGCAGCGCCTGCCTGCATCCCTCGGCTGCCCCGGTGTGCACCGCCACCGGCAAGCCCAGCTGGTGCGCCGCCTCCGCCAGGCACTGCATTTCTTCTTCGAACCAGGTCACCCGCGCCGGGTCGTCGCCGAAGCTCATGTAGCCGCCCGTGTTCATGGTCTTGATCCAGTCGCCGCCGAAGGCATGCTCCATGCGCACCAGTTCGCGGATCCTGCCCGGCGAGTCGGCCACCTTCGACAGGCCCAGGTGACAGCGGCACGGGAACGCTCCCTGCATGTCGGCATGCCCGCCGGTGGCGCTGATCATGTGCGCGGCGACGACCAGCCGCGGGCCATGCACCAGTCCGCCGTCGATGGCGTCGCGCAGGTTGACCGTGGGCCATTCCGCATCGAGCGTGCCCATGTCGCGCAGCGTGGTGAATCCGCAGCGCATGTACTGCTGCGCCAGATGCAAGCCGCCCAACGCCTTGGTCGCCGGACACTGCAGGGTCTGCTGGCGCAGGTTGAGGCCGTCGATGCAGAGATGGACGTGGGTGTCGATGAACCCCGGCATGACCGTGCGGTCGGAGAGGTCCACCACGCGGGCACCCGACGGATGCCCTGTCGACGCGCCCCGCTCGACGATGCGACCGTCTTCGATGCGTATCTCGACCGGGCCGGTGAGCGCGTCGCCGATGCCGTCGAACAGCCTGCCGCATACCAGGATAGTCGCAGCCATTCCCGTACCTTCCGCCGCCCGGCCGCCATCACGACACCCCGCTGTTCCGGCGTCTGCCCGGAAACGCCGGCGGGCCCCTGCAATCGCGGCGATTTAAGCAAGAAGGCATGTACAAGCTGCGTGACGGCCGTACCCCTACTTCGCGTCACGCGGGCGCAAACGACGACGGGCCGGCAAGGCCGGCCCGTCGATCGCCTTCCGGTTCCGGGAAGGGCGGCTTACTTCTTCGCGAACAGGTGCTCGACGCCGGCGCGCTCTTCGCGCAGCTCCTTGTCGGTGGCGTCCATGCGGGCGCGCGAGAACGCGTTGATCTCCAGTCCCTGCACGATGGCGTACTTGCCGTTCTTCACGGTCACCGGGTAGCCGTAGATCACGCCCGGCGCGATGCCGTAGGAGCCGTCCGACGGGATGCCCATCGAGGCCCAGTCACCCTCTTCCGTGCCCAGCGCCCAGGTGCGCATGTGGTCGATCGCGGCCGACGCCGCCGACGCCGCCGATGAAGCGCCGCGCGCCTTGATGATCGCCGCGCCGCGCTGCTGCACGGTGGGGATGAAGTCGCTCTCGTACCAGGCCTGGTCGACCAGCGACAGCGCCGGCTTGCCGCCCACGGTGGCGTGGTACAGGTCCGGATACTGGGTGGAGCTGTGGTTGCCCCAGATCGTCATCTTCTTCACGTCGGTGTTGTGCTTGCCGGTCTTCTCGGCGAGCTGGCTCTTGGCGCGGTTGTGGTCGAGGCGGACCATCGCGGTGAAGCACTTCGGATCCAGGTCCGGGGCGTTCTGCTGGGCGATCAGCGCATTGGTGTTGGCCGGGTTGCCCACCACCAGCACCCTCACGTCGCGCTTGGCATGCGCGTTCAGCGCCTTGCCCTGCGGGCCGAAGATCGCACCGTTCGCCTCCAGCAGATCCTTGCGCTCCATGCCGGGTCCGCGCGGACGGGCACCGACCAGCAGCGCGTAGTCGACGTCCTTGAACGCGACGTTGGCGTCGTCGGTGGCGACCACGCCGGCCAGGGTCGGAAACGCGCAGTCGTTCAGTTCCATCACCACGCCCTGCAGCGACGGCAGCGCCGGGGTGATTTCCAACAGGTGCAGGATCACCGGCTGGTCCGGGCCCAGCATGTCGCCGGCGGCAATACGGAACAGCAAGGCGTAACCGATCTGGCCGGCGGCGCCGGTGACGGCAACTCGAACGGGGGCTTTCATGGACAGTGACTCCTTCTTGGGATGTTCATTTTATGTAGGGGCGCACCCTGTGCGCGATGCTTTTCGTCACGTAGCGAAGAGCCATCGCGCACAAGGTGCGCTCCTGCAGGTGATGTATTCAGCTCAGCTCGGCGAAGAACTGCTGGATGCGTTGCAGGCCCGGCTGCAATTGTGCGGTCGGGCAGGTGTAGGAAATGCGCATCGCGCGCGGCTCGCCGAAGGCGGAGCCCGGCACGCAGGCGACGCCCTTGGCTTCCAGCAGCGCGGCGCAGAACTCCACGTCGTTGTGGATCCTCGTGCCGCCATGGCTCTTGCCGAACGCCACGGAAACGTCGGGGAACGCATAGAACGCACCCTGCGGCCGCGGGCAGACCACGCCGGGGATCGCCTCGAGCGCGGCGACCACGATGTCGCGCTTGCCGGCGAACTCGGCGCACTTCGCCCGCAGGATGTCCTGCGGTCCGCTGAACGCGGCCACTGCCGCCGCCGTGATCACTTCCGGCAGGCTGGTGATGTGGTTGGAATTGAGCGTGGTGATGGCCTTGGCCACCGCCTCGGGGCCGGCCACCAGGCCCACGCGCCAACCCGGCATGCCGTAGGTCTTGGACACCGAGTCGACGAAGATCACCCGCTCGCGCAGTTCGGGCCGGGCGAACACGAAGTTGTGGTAGCCGATGCCGTCGAACACCATCGAGTTGTAGATGTCGTCGGTGATCACCCAGGTGTCCGGGTGCTTCGCCAGCACGTCGGCCAGCGCGGCGATCTCCCCCGCGGTATAGACCATGCCGGTGGGGTTGGACGGGTTGTTGAACAGGAACACCTTCGGCTTGCGCGCCAGCGCGGCATCGAGCTGGGCCGGGGTGAGCTTGTAGTTCTGCTCCGGCCCGCAGTGCATCACGTTGGCCTTCGCGCCCACGATGTCGGCGATGTCGCGGTAGGTGGTCCAGTACGGCGCGGCGAAGCAGATCTCGTCGCCCTCGTCCAGCAGCGCCTCGGCCAGGTTGTACAGCACCTGCTTGGCGCCGATGCCGATCGACAGGTTCATCCTGGTGTAGCCGGTGAAGCCCAGCGCCTCGATGTGCTTGAGGAACGCATCCAGCAAGGCCTCGGCACCGCGGTTGCTGCCGTACTGGCCGGAGTCGTGCGACAGCGACTCGCGCGCGGCGGCGTACACGTGCTCGCCCGGCAGGAAATTCGGCACGCCGATGGAGAAGCTGATGATGTCGCGGCCCGCGGCCTTGAGCTGCTTCGCCTTCTCGGCAATCACCATGATCGCGCTGGGTTTGGCGCGGCCGACGCGCTGGGCGAGATGGGGCATGGGTTCCTCGACGTCAGGGGGTGCGGTCTGCAAACCCGCGAATTTTAGCATGCGGCGCTACGGCATCCAGCGAGCCGCAAAACCTTGCGACATCAAGTGCCTATGGCGCCATTCGGCCAAATCCATGCATGATGCGGTCGCCGCCGCACCATCGTGCACACGGTCGCTGGTGGAATTGGTCGAGTCAACAACAACCCGGGAGGTAGATGTCCATGTTCCACCTGATATGGTCCATCATCGTTGGCTTCTTCGTCGGTCTGATCGGCAAGTTTCTCCTCGTCCACATCTTCCATGCCGACATACACCTCGGCTTCTGGCTGACGGCCATCGTCGGCATCGTAGGTTCGGTCATCGGCGGCCTGATCGGCAGGATGATCAGCGCGCCGCCGCCCGATTCCAAGTTCCATACGGCCGGCTTCCTGATGTCCATCGTGGGCGCCGTCATCCTGCTGCTGGTCGTGCACTTCGTGGTCCACTGACCGTCGTCGGCAGCCGGGGCGCGAGCGTCCGCCTCGGCAAGCCGTGCAAAAAAGAAAACGGCGGGGTGACTCCCGCCGTTTTCTTTTCGTGAACCGCTCCGGTTTCAGGCCGGCTGTTTCAGGCCCTGCCACCGATCAGCTTGCCGGCAAGGCCTTCAAGCATGCCGAGATCGAAACCGCCGCCCTGCTGGCCGGCAGCCGGAGCCTGGCCATCCGGCGTCAGGTGATCGACCGCATGCGGCAGCACCTGCGACAGCCCGTTGAGCACCACGCTGGGATCGACGCCGAGCTTGCTGGCGGCCTCCTGCACAACCGAGCCCATGCCGCCACTCTGCAACGCCTGGCCGAGCTGCTCGCCGGAAACCGGCTGATTGGCGCCGGTGCCGATCCACGACTGCACGGCATCGCCCAGCCCGTGCTGCTGCAGCATGCTGGCCAGGCCCTGCACCCCGCCGGCCTGCTGCAGCAACTGGCCCGCCACGCCAATCAGCGAACCCGTCCCGCCGGCCTGTTGCCCCTGTCCTCCGAGCAGACTGTCGAGGAATGACATGGTCGTTCTCCTTCATCAAGTGAATGGGCGCGTCGCCTGCCGATCATAGACACGCGAAACCGCATTTGTCATGACGTCCGCGCACAAAAAGAAACCGCCGGCTGGGACCGGCGGTTTCCTGTGCATCCATGGCAAGAATTCAGCCGCGCCGATCGAGCACCGCGTTCCATTCCGCCACGCGGTCGGCCTGCGCCGCCAGCAACGCGTCGACATCGCCCTCGACGGTGACCTTCCCGATCGTGTCGCCCTGCCGGATCGCGTTGACCACGTCCATGTCGGCCGCGTCGACCACTTCGCCGAACACGCTGTGCTTGCCGTCCAGCCACGGCGTCGGACCGTGGGTGATGAAGAACTGGCTGCCGTTGGTACGCGGGCCGGCATTCGCCATCGACAGCACGCCCGGCTTGTCATGGCGCAGCGACGGGTTGAACTCGTCCTCGAACTTGTAGCCCGGACCGCCGCGGCCGCTGCCCTCGGGGCAACCGCCCTGGATCATGAAATCGGCGATCACGCGGTGGAACGACAGGCCATCGTAGTAGCCGCGACGGGCCAGGTTGACGAAGCTGGCCACCGTCACCGGCGCCCTGTCTTCATGCAGGCGCAGGTGGATCGGGCCGCGGTTGGTGGTGAAGGTGACGTTGATGGTCATCGCGAATCCTTGGGTTTGAAAGCTGCTTCGCGCCACGACACGGGCACGAGGGCTGCCAAGAATAACCCAGCGCACCTGTAGGAGCGCACCCTGTCCACAAGGGACTTCCTTCGGTCGCGCGCGATGCTCTTCGTCACGTGACGGAAAGCATTCGCGCACAGGGTGCGCTCCTACAGGCCCAGCGTGGTGCGCTCCAGCGGGCCGGCACCACGCGGCCGTGCCGCCGGCGTCGGTGCATCGAGCGGCCACGCCGCGCCTTCGTACAGATGCGCCCACAACCGGTCCAGCGCCGCATAGCCGTACGGCAACAGCGGCACGTAGTGCTCGCCGAAACCGGGCAGCACGAGGAAGGCGTCGAAATGCTGCGCGTGCGGCACCTTCCAGTAGATCGGGTGGCGCCCCTCGTCGCGCAGCCACGCCACGTACGGTTCGGAACTGAACGCGGTGGGCAGCAGGCCGTCGCCGGCGCCGTGCAGCACCCACAGCGGCAGGTCGCGGCGCGGCAGCCTCGCCGCGGTGGCCGCGACAGCGGCATGCAGCATCTGCGATTCGTGGTTGTCGCCGGTCCACAGCCCGCGCAGGCACTCGCTGCCGATCAGGGTGGGGTCGGCCGAGACATTCATGCCGCCGAACAGGCCGATGCCGTTGCCCGGCGGAATGCCCGAGCCATCCGCCCACCAGCTCGCCCGCGTTGCCGGATCGGCTGCACCAGGCTGGCCGGCGGGACCGATCGCCGCGTAACGGAAGCCGCACGGCATGTCGGCGGCGCCGCGGCGCAGGTAGGCCGAGGCGTAGCCCGCGGCGATCACCCGCCACAGGTCGAAGGCGGTCGTGCTGGCCGCGGTGTGCATCGCTTCGTCGGTCCAGCCGCGCACGTGCAGGTATTGCCGCGCCTGCGCGGCTTGGGCAGGCAAGGTGTTGCCGCCGAGCTTGCCCTGCGCGCGCAGGCTGGCGCAGCGGATCAGCCAGGCCGGCAGCGGCACGCCGCGGGGTCCGCGGGCCAGCGGCACTGCGGCAAAATCCTCCGCGCTCAATGCGCACGGCAGCCAGATCGCCGCCTCGGTGGCGTAGTCGTACAGCGCGCGGCCGCGGCCCGGCACGTGCACGTTCGGTTCCAGCGCCACCACGCCGGCGAAGAAGTGTTCCTGGTCCAGTCCCGCCGCCTGCAGCACGGCGCCGCCGCCGTTGGAGATGCCGGCAGCGATGATCTTCGTGTTCTGCGGCGTGAACGGCGCCTCGGCGGGGAAGGCGCGGTCGAGCATCGCCAGCCCGAACTGCGCCGCCTGGATCACGTGCCGGCCCCAGTCACCCTCCGGGTTGTCGCCCGAATGCGCGTGCTTGACCGCGATGCCCGCGCCCGGCGCTGCCGGCGGCGGCTGGAACTCCAGTTCCGCCTCGCCGCGTTTCGCGCGACGGCCGTCCAGCGCCACGCCGCTGTCGTCGGCGTAATCGAAGTAACCCGCGCCGGTGCCCTTGTCGGTGTACGCCACCGCGCAGCCGTGCGGCAGGCCCCAGGCACCGGCCAGCGCGATCGCGCCGTAGATGCCGCGCGAGCCGGACGAGGCGGTCACTACCAGGCAGCGTTTCTGCCGGTCGAAACCGTCCGGCAGCTGCAGCAGCACGCGGTGCGGCGAGCGCGCACCGGGGATGCGCGCGAACGCCTGGTACTCGCGCCCCGGCACGTCCGGCACGGCGCCATACACGCTGCCGTAGCCGCCCAGCGGCCCGAGGTCGGCGATGCCCTTCCAACTGGTCTGGATCGCGCGCCGGCGCAATTCCCCGGGGGCGGGATCCAGCGGGTTGGCGAACGGCGACGGCAGGCCGGCCAGTCCCGCCAGGCCCAGTCCCGCGCTCAGCAGATCGTCGTGGCCGCGATGCTCGGTCATCCGCACCTCGCCGTAATCGAGCTCACGCATGGCAGATTCCTTCCTCATCCCTTGGCCGGCACAGGCCGACAGCATGACGGATACCAGCACGGGCAAGAACAGCAGCGACGAAATGCGGGCGGAGTTCTTCATCCGGCCACCATAGCAAGCGCATCGGCAGCCGCCATCGTACGAAAGTCCGTGCGCCGAACTCGACGCGGCCGCCGCGGCCGGTTAACTTCGGCGGGATGACCACCCTGCTGATCGCCGATGACCACCCGCTGTTCCGCGCCGCGCTGCGCCTGGCGGCCGGCGAGAACCTGCCCGGCTGCCGCGTGCAGGAAGCCGCCGACCTGTCCGGCGTGCTCGACGCGCTGGCCGCCGAACCGGATACCGACCTGGTCCTGCTCGACCTGCACATGCCCGGCAGCCGGGGCCTGTCCGGGCTGGCCGCGCTGCGCGGCCAGCATCCCGGCGTGGCCGTGCTGGTGGTCTCCGCCCACGACGACCCGCGGATCGTGCGCCGCGTGCTCGACCATGGCGCCGCCGGCTTCATCCCCAAGAGTGCCAGCCCGGCCGAGATCGGCGGGGCGATCAGGAGCGTGCTCGACTGCGGCAGCTGGCTGCCGCCCGGCCTCGCCGACGCCGTCGCCGCCCTGCCCGCCGACCCGGCCGACACCGACCTCGCCCACCGCCTCGCCCGCCTCACCGAACAGCAGTCGCGCGTGTTGGCCCTGCTCGCCGAAGGCCTGCTCAACAAGCAGATCGCCGACCGCCTGGGCATCCAGGAACGCACGGTGAAGGCGCATGTCACCGCCATCTTCGAGAAGCTGAAGGTGCGCAACCGGACGCAGGCCGGGATGGCGCTGCGCTCGCTGGACCTGGAGACTCCGCCGCGGGAGGCCTGAGCGCGGCACCGCGCCGGTGGCCCTGCATCGCGCCGCGCCGCCGCCGCTCGCCCGCTACATCCGGGCCGGCAGGCTCGTACCGGCGCCCGGCGCGGTGCCCGTGCCGTCGGCACAACGCTGCGCAAGCGCGGAGCCGAATGTCACCACCACGGTATCGTCCACCAGGCGCAGGGTGTAGGCGCTGGTACGGCGCGCCACCGGCACCGCGCAGGCTTCCGCCAGGATCGCGGTCACCCGCTGTGTCGCCGCGGGGTCGGTCCGGTAGCGCATATCCGCCAGCCCGGGGATGTAATACATGAGGAAATTGTGGCTGGCGAACACATCGTCCACGGAAAGATAGATGGGCACCAGCGCGCGAACCAGCGGGAATTGCTCCACGACGTGCGCCGCAGGCGGCGCGTATCCCGCCGTGCCGTCGAGCAGGTAGGCGTGCAGCGGCCCGGCGGCACCCAGCTCGGCAAGGTCGTCGGCCAGCCGCGCGGCGATCCGCTCCTCGTAGTTTTTCTGCTCGCCCAGCGCATTGCCGTAGGCGCTGGCAATGGAACACATGCCGAGGGCGAGCATGCCGGCGACGGCCATGGCCCACCGCGGCGAGCGGCACCACTGCCGCAGCGCCGCCTGCATCACGATCAGCGCCGCCGCCAGCAGCGCACCGGCGCCCACCAGCACGCGAGGCTCGATCTCCGGCTTGAGCAATACCAGCATGGGGCCCGCAACGCAGAGCAGCGCCGCCAGCGGCAGCGCGAAGCTGGTCGCGAACAGGGTCGCGCCGACCCAGGCCGGATGCGTGCGGCGAACCCGCAACGCATAACGCAGGCCGATCGCGACGGGAAGCAACGCCAGCAACACCAGGACCGGGGCGAAATACATCCACCAGTGGCGGTTGAAGCTGCCGCCGATGAAACCGTAGAAATCGACGATGTTGCCCTTGATCACCGGCAGGTCGTGCAGACCGCGGATCCGCTCGGCCTTCTGCTGCACCCAGCCGTGGATGTGGATGCCGACGAGCAGCTGGTAGACCAGCATGGCGAGGCCGACCTGCCCCGCCCGCGCCAGCAGCTGGCGGGTCCATCGCCGCAGCTCCACCCCGTGCAGTTGGGCGAGCACCACCTCCAGCAGCACGAAGATCAGGCAGGCATTGATGGCGGCCTGGTAGAAGCAGAGGCTGGCGAAAATCGCCAGCACGCCCAACCACCATCCCCGGCGATCGTCCTTCAGCGCGATGAGCGGCAACAGCGCCAGCAGCATCGCCATGCTCATGCTCAGGGCATCGAACTTGTAGGAAAGATTCTCCAGGTAGAACGGCTGCGCGCCCAGCGGAAACGCCACCAGCGCGGCCACCCACGGCGAGCGGATGGCATAGCGGCGCGCGACCAGCACGCCGGCCCAGGCGAGCACCGCCACGGCGCCGATCTGGATCAGCGGGGAGAGGTCGACCAGCGCGGAGTCGTAGCACTGCAGCAGCTTCATCAGCAGGGTCGTCAGCGGCCTGCCATTGGAATCCCAGCCGGTGTGGCCGACCAGGGCCCGCTTCAGGTCGTCCATGTAATAGCGGTTCGCCCGCAGGATCGGGTAAAGGATCAGGACGTACAGCGCGAGCAGGATGACGAAGACGCCACGGCCCGCGCGTCCTGGAGCGGCGGCGTGATCGGTAGGCATGTCGTGCGGCATCGGCTGGCTCACTGCTCCGGACTTCCCGCTGCCGTACCCGCGGCAACGGCGCCGCATGCGCCCCGGGGTGTATCAACCTGCATCATCAGGCATGTCTGCCGCATCGGAATTCCCGTCGGAAAATGGGCGTCGTCGCTGCGACCGCCCTGACGGAATGATGCGGGATCGACACGGGCGACCGGAAGTGCCGCCGGCATCCGGAGCGCCGGTCAAGCCCGCGCCGCTCCTGCGATCACCCGCTGCAGCACCTGCCGCAGCGCCAACGGCTTCAGCGGCTTGTACAGCACGCCCACTCCGGCCTCGAGCAGGCGCTGGCGCAGTTCACCGTCGCGGTCGGCGGTGAGCATCACGGCAGGCACATCGGCATACCGGGCGCGCAACAGATGCCATACGTCCAGCCCGGTCTGCCCGCCATCGAGATGGAAATCGAGGATGTGCAGGTCGGGCCGCCACGGCGCGGCCAGCGCCTGCTCGGCGTTGCGGGCTGCGTGGACGTGCCAGCCCCAGCCGGCCAGCAGGCTGCCGAGCGCGGCCAGCGCGGCCGGTTCGTTGTCGAGCAGCAGGGCGCGGCCGGCGGGCAGCGGCCGTTGTGCGGGCGCGGGCGGCGCGGATCGCGCCACGGCCGGCGCGACCGGCACGTCGATATGAAACACGCTGCCGCGGCCGGGCCAGGAGCGCAGGCCCAGCGGGTGGCCGAGCAGGTCGGCCATCCGCTGGGCGATCGACAGGCCCAGGCCCAGGCCCTGCCCGCCCGCGGCGCTGCCGCGGCGGAACTCCTGGAAGATCAGCCGCTGCTCCTCCGGCGCGACACCCGGGCCGGTGTCCCACACCTCGACGCGCAGCTGCGCGCCGCGCCGGCGTGCACCGAGCAGCACGCGGCCGCGTTCGCCGTAGCGCAACGCGTTGGACAGGAAGTTCTGCAGCACGCGGCGCAGCAGTTGCGGATCGGAGCGCACCCAGGCGCGCGTGCCGACCACGTCCAGCCGCACGCCGCGATCGATCGCGATGGCGCGGAACTCGGCGGCCAGCGGATCCAGCACCTCGGCCAGCGCGAACGCGCGCGGCTGCGGATGCAGGCGGCCGCCTTCGAGCCGGGCCACGTCGAGCAGCCCGGTGAGCAGGCCCTCGGTGGCGGCCAGCGCGCCGTTGAGATGCCGCACCTTGGCCGCGTCGGCGCCGCTTTCGGTGAGCGAGTGGGCGAACAGCTGCGCCGCGTGCAGCGGCTGCATCAGGTCGTGGCTGACCGCGGCGAGGAAGCGGCTCTTCGCCTCGTTCGCCGCCTGCGCCTCGGCCGAGACCGCGGCCAGCTCGCGGGTGCGTTTCTCCACGCGCAGTTCCAGCGTCTCGTTGACGCGCTTCAGCGCCGCCTCGGCCTGGCGGAACGCGGTGACGTCGGTAAAGGTGGCGACGAAGCCGCCGCCGGGCATCGGATTGCCGCGGATCTCGACGATGGTGCCGTCGGGGAAGCGTCGCTCGGACAGGTGCCGGGTACCCTCGCGCATGTGCGCCAGCCGGCGCTGCACGCGCTGCTCCACCTCGCCAGGGCCGAGCAGGCCGGCGTCGATGTTGTGGCGCGTCAGCTCGGCCACTGGCCGGCCCACCTGCAACATCTCCGGCGGATAGTCGAACAGCCGCGCGTACGGCGTGTTCCAGGCCACCAGCCGCAGTTCGGCGTCGACCACGCAGATGCCCTGGCTCATGTTCTCCAGCGCCGCCTCCAGCACGCGCTGGTTGAAACGCAGGTCCTGCGCCGCCTCGCCCACGATGGCAACCACCGTATCGAGATCGTCGCGGCCCTGCCGGTGCACCACTTCCAGCAGCAAGCGCGCGGAGGCGGCACCGATCACCGCGGCCAGCTCGTGCTCGACCTCGGCGACCCGCGCGCTTCCGGCCGGCCCCGCCGCGGGCGCGCTGGCGAACAGGTGCCCGACCCGCTCCGGCGGCAGGAAGCGCGCCGCCAGCGCGCGCAGCTCGACCAGGCCGACGTCGCCCACGCTGACCGCGCGCGCGCCCCTGCCATAGCGCGAGCCGGCCATCGCCAGCATCACCGCGACGTTGACCAGCAGGCTCACCACCACGGCGCGACCGAGCCGGTTCCAGTTGCCCAGCCCGAGCAGGCCGTCCGGCGCCAGCCAGTGCAGGCCGAACGGGCCGTCGTGCAGCCAGGCCGGCACCGACGACAGCAATGCCGGCAGCACCGCGTACATCCATACCAGTGTGCCGGCGGCCAGCCCGGCCATCACCGCGCGCGAGCCCAGTTGCGGCCGGTACACCGCGGCCAGCAGCGCCGGAGCCAGCCCGGCCAGCGCGGAGAACGAGATCGCGCCGATGTCGGCCAGCGCCTCGTTGCCCGCCAGCAGCCGGCTGTACGCCCATGCCAGCAGGATCACCACCAGGATCGCCACGCGTCGATGGTTCAGCAGCTCGCCGCGCAGGTCGCCGTGCTCGTCGCGACCCCAGCCCGAGCGCACCCGCAGCGGCGCGATGAAATGGTTGACCACCATCAGGCTCAGGGTCAGCGTGGCGATCACCACCATGCTGGTGGCGGCGCTCAGGCCGCCGAGGAAAGCGACCAGCGCCAGCCCATGCTCGCCGCGCGCCAGCGGCAGCGCCAGCACGTACATGTCCGACGACACGCCGCTCGCGCCCAGCCACGCGTCGCCCAGCCGCGCCAGCGGCAGGATCGGCAGCGAGATCAGCAGCAGGTACAACGGAAACAGCCAGCGCGCGGTACGCAACTGGCCATCCTCGCGGCACTCCACGATGCCGGCATAGAACTGGTGCGGCATGGTGAACATCGCCAGCGCACCGAGCAGGATCAGCGCCGGGAAGCCGCTGCTGTCCGGCGGCGCCGGCACGTTCGCCGGCAGTCCCGCCGGCAACGCAGCGAACAGCAGCGTGCCCAGCGCCAGCATCGCGCCCAGCTTAAACAGCGACTCGAACGCCATCGCCAGCACCAGCCCGCGGTTGTGCGCCATGGTTGAGGCGCGCCGGGTGCCGAACAGCATCGCGAACAGCGCCATCAGCAGCGCCACGTACAGTGCGCTGTCCTGCCAAGGACTGGATTCCGCCAGTTGGCCGCGGCTGAGGATGCCGTAGCTCATCGCCACCGCCTTCAGCTGCAGCGCGATGTAGGGCACGATGCCGATCACCACCACCGCGGTGACCAGCGCCGCCAGTCCCGGGTGCCGCCCCAGCCGCACCGCGATCAGGTCGGCCAGCGAACCGGCGTTGTACTCGCGCACCAGCCGCACCATCCGGCGCAGGAAGCCCAGCGCGAACAGGTACATCAGGATCGCCCCGACGAAGGTCGGCGGCAGCCACCAGCCCGAACGGCTGGCCTGGGTCACGGTGCCGTAGAACGTCCACGAAGTGCAGTGGATCGCCAGCGACAACGCGTACACGATCGCCCAGCGCTTCTCGAAGATGTGCGGCCGGCGCTCGCCGAGCAGCGCCACGCCGAACAGCAGGCCCAGCCAGCACAGCGCGGCGATGGCGATGAGGGTGGTGCTCAGCATGGTGCCTGGGCTTCTGGGTGCGGCTGCAACCGCGATGCGCTTGTCGCTTCGCCGATGGTCCGGAGCAAAGAGCTTTCGGCCTCCGCAGGAGGACGAAAGCTCTTTGCTCTGAAACCCTTGGCTCCGAATGAAGCAAGAGCATCGCACACAGGGTGCGCTCCTACAGTCGGACAAAGACGCGGACGGCGGCGCCCCGCCATCAATGCCCCGCTGGCATTCCCAGCGCCCGCACCGCGTTCACCAGCCAGCGCAGCTGCACACCCTGGCGGCTGTCGTAGTCGGCTCCGGAATATCCCCACCAGTCCCAGCATGCCTGCGGATTCAAGGGCGCGAAACTTGCGCGGGTCTGAGGATATAGCACCGCCACGGCGTAGACGTCGGCCCAGCGGTTGAAGCCGGCGTCCTCGACGAAGGCCTCGCCCACCGCGGCGGCGTTCTGCCTGCAGCCGTGGAACACCACCACCACGCCGCAGGGCTTGCCGGCGAGGCAGGCCGGCGGCAGGTAGACGTAGCCGGTGTCGGCCAGGAATGCATCGGCGCCGCCGGGGCGCAGCGCATCCTGGTCGAAGCGGCGCAGTTCACCCTGCGCGCTGCCCGCCGCGCGCGGCGGCTTGCCGAACATCTGCGCGAAGATCTCGCCCGCCGCGTCGAAGCCGCAGTGGCCCAGGTAGGGCGGCACCGACTTGCCGCAGTCGTCGCCGCCGGCGGCCACCGGCAGGTTGTGCGCGAACGCGCGCTGGCCGTCGTCATGCACCTGCATGCCCTTCAATCCCGGCACGCCGTTGCGCAGCTGCCGGTAGAACTGCGCGCCCGCCTCGGCCACCGCGGGCGCCACCAGCACGTCGTCCTTGCCGTGCAGCAGGTAGACGCGGGCGTGGGCCAAGTTCTTCAGCGCGCCGATCTCGCCGCTGGCGGAGCGCCTGCCGGCGCTGGCCACCAGCGCGCCGACATCCGGCGCCGGCACGCCCTTCATGCAGCTGCCCAGCGCCACGTCCAGCTTGCCGCCGGCGCAGCCGTACGGACCGCCGGCCACGATGGCCGCGTTCGGGAACAGCTCCGGGTACGCCAGCTGCGCCTGGCCGGCCATGTACGCGCCGGAGGAAAGGCCGACCACGGCAGTGCGCGAAGCATCGATCTTCAGCCTGGACAGCGGCGGCGCAGCGGCGGCCCGGGCCAGCGTAGCCGCGAGCAGCAGGGTCAGGAAACCGAGGGTCTTGCGCATGGATTCTCTCCGCTGGCGGCCCGGCGTCCGGCAGCCGGCCTCATGCCGCCACCAGGCCCGGCCGGAACCGCGATGGTAGCCGGACCGGCCCCGGCAGGATCCGGACCAAAACTCCCCGCGGGAGCCCACCGGCGACTCCCGCGGGGCATGGGGAAACGCCATCGTCAGAACCGGTACTTCACACTCAGCATGACCATCCGCGGGGCGCCGTAGAAGCCTGTGTAGATGCCCAGCGCGCCGACATTGTAGCCGGTGGTGCGGTAGGACTTGTTGGCCAGGTTGGTGCCCTGCAGGCTGAGCGACCAGGGCTGGTTGACCTGCCAGATGACGCCGGCGTTCCACAGGCCATACGCGGGCTGGGCGATCAGCGGCGACAGCGTGGTTTCCGGGTACACCATGCTCTGGTAGGTGTAGTTCACCCGCGCGGTGACGCTGCCGCCGCTGGCCAGCGGCGTGGTGTTCTCCAGCGACAGGCCGCCGGACCACTTCGGCGCGTTGGTGAACTTCTGCTGGTCGGCGATGTTGACGCCGCGGGTCATGTACTCGGTGTACTTGGTGTGCAGGTAGGCGACGTTGCCGCGCAGGGTCCAGTTCTCGGCCGGCTTCCAGGCAAACTCCTCCTCCAGGCCGTCGATGTGGCCCTTGCCGGCGTTGGTGAAGTCGCCGAAGAAGCCCTGGCTGCCGTTGGGCAGCGTGTAGGAACTGAATACCGACAGCTGGATGTTGGTGTAGAGGTTGTGGAACAGCGCCGTGTTCATCATCAGCGCGCCGTCCAGGAAGGTCATCTTGCTGCCCAGCTCGAACGACTGCACCTTCTCGTCGTCGATCGGGCGACACGAGCTGGGCACCGCCACGCAATTGGCGCGGATGTTGTAGCCGCCGGAGTGGAAGCCCTCCGAGTAGCTGGCGTAGAGCCTCACCTGGTCGTTCACGCTCCAGTCCAGCGAAACCTTCGGCGAGACGTTGCTGGTCGCGTGCGAGCCGCTGAAGTTGGCCAGCGTGCTGGTGCGCGTGGTGAAGGTCTCGTCCGAGAAGCCGAAGTTCTGGATCAGCGCGGTCTTGGTCTCGTGGGTGTAGCGCAGGCCCACGTCCAGGCTCCAGCTGGGGTTGATGTCCCAGGTGAAATCGCCGTAGCCCGCATAGCTCTTGGTGCCCATGCGCCCGCCGGTGCTGCCGTACTGCGACAGGTGCAGCGTGGAGTACGGTGGCGAACCGAGGAAGATGTTGTGGATCTCGCCGTCGGCATGGCCGTCGAAGTAGTACGCGCCGAACACGCCGTGCAGGCTGCCGCCGGCGTCGTAGTTGGCCTGGAATTCCTGGCTGAACTGATGATCCTTGTAGACCGCGTTCACGTCGGCGATCTTCTCCGGCAGCGTGTCGAAGTCGATGTTGGTGTCGGTCGAGGAGCCGCGCACGGCGGTCACGGATTTCAGCGACCAGTTCGGGCTGGCGATCCAGTTCATCGTCAGCGCGGTGCCGTACAGCTTGGTGTGGTTGACCTGGGCGAAGCCGCTGCGGGTGTCGAAATCGCTCGACAGCGGCTTGTAGGCCGGGTCGAGCTTGTTCACCGTGAGCATCTTGGCGCCGCGCGGGTTGGAGTTGTCGCGCACGCCGTCGACCGACAGCTGCACGTTGAACTGGCTGGACGGAAAGAAGCCGAACGTGGCGCGTGCGGCATTGCTGTTCTTGTTGCCGTTGCGGCTGCCGGTGAGGATGTCCTTGCCGAAACCGTCGTTGTGCCCGCTGGCGTAGGCGATGCGCCCGCGCCACACCTGGTCCGCGCTGGCGCCGCCGAGGCTGGCCTTGACGTCCTTTTCGCCATGCGTGCCCACGGTCGCCTCCACCGAGCCCTCGGTCTTCACCGGCAGCGGGTTGGCGACGTATTTGATCGCGCCGCCGATGGTGTTCTTGCCGTACAACGTGCCCTGCGGGCCGCGCAGCACCTCGATGCGGCTGACGTCGAACACGTCCAGCACCGCGCCCTGCGGACGCGCCAGGTAGACGTCGTCCAGATAGATGCCCACGCCCGGGTCGAAGCCCCAGGTCGGGTCGGCCTGGCCGACGCCGCGGATGTAGGCGGTGAGCGTGGTGTTGGAGCCGCGGGCGGCGTAGATCTGCAGCGAAGGCACCTTGCCCTGCAGGTCGGCCAGGTTCTGCACGTTCTGCCTTTCCAGCGCCTGCGCGGTGAAGGCGCTGACCGCGATCGGCACGTCCTGCAGCGTCTCCTCGCGCTTGCGTGCGGTGACCGTGATCTGGTCGAGCTGCTTGACGCTGGTGGTCTTCGCCGCCTTGCCGCCGGTGTCGGTGGCCTGCTGCGCATGCAACGGTGCCGCGGACAGCAGCCCGGTGGCTAGGCCGATCGCCAGACTCAGGTACGTGCGCTTCATGGTTTCCCCTTCCCCTTTCCTGTGGTGTGACCGGCAGTGGACGCGGCCACCGGCAACGGATGCTGACGGAACGAGCTTAGATACCCATCGGGGGGCCGGCACTTGTACCTTCGTACAGTGCCGGCGGCCGGCGGCGGTGCGGATACTCGGGCCAATGTCCCGACCATCGTCGCGGATCTGGCTCACTTCGGGGGAGATTCACGGATGGCATTTCTGATCGTGCTGGCCGCACTGTGTTTTCTGATGTTCGCGGCCTATCGCGGGTACAGCGTCATCCTGTTCGCGCCGCTCGCCGCGCTGGGCGCGGTGCTGCTGACCGATCCGTCGCTGGTGGCACCGATGTTCACCGGCCTGTTCATGGACAGGATGGTCGGCTTCCTCAAGCTGTACTTCCCGGTATTCATGCTGGGCGCGGTGTTCGGCAAGCTGATCGAGCTGTCCGGCTTTTCCAAGGCCATCGTGGCGGCCACCATCGGCCTGGTCGGACGCAGCCGGGCGATCCTGTCGATCGTGCTGGTGTGCGCGCTGCTGACCTATGGCGGCGTGTCGCTGTTCGTGGTGGTGTTCGCGGTGTACCCGTTCGCCGCGGAACTGTTCCGCCAGTCCGATATTCCGAAGCGGTTGATCCCCGGCACCATCGCGCTGGGCGCGTTCACCTTCACCATGGATTCGCTGCCGGGCACGCCGCAGATCCAGAACATCATCCCCACGTCGTTCTTCGGCACCAACACCTGGGCCGCGCCGTGGCTGGGCACGATCGGCGCGGTATTCATCCTGATCGCGGGCCTGGGCTATCTGGACTGGCGCCGGCGCCAGGCCGCCGCGGCCGGCGAAGGCTACGGCGACGACCTGGTCAACGAGCCGGCCCCGTTCGAGGGCGGCCGGCTGGCGCACCCGCTGGTCGCGCTGTTGCCGCTGGTGCTGGTGGGCGTGTGCAACAAGCTGTTCACCGAGCTGATCCCGCGCCTCTACGGCGAAACGCAATCGTTCCTGCCCAGCGTGGTCGGCAGCGCGAAGCCGGTGGTGCAGGAGGTGTCCAAGGTCGCTGCGATCTGGGCGGTCGAGGGCGCGCTGCTGGCCGGCATTCTGTGCGTGCTGGCGTTCGCCTGGCGGGCGGTGACCGCACATCTCGCCGCCGGCAGCCAGGCGGCGGTCGGCGGCGCGCTGCTGGCCTCGATGAACACGGCCTCGGAATACGGCTTCGGCGCGGTGATCGCCGCCCTGCCCGGCTTCAAGCTGGTCGCCGATGCGCTGCACACGATCCCGAACCCGCTGCTCAACGAGGCGGTCACCGTCACCGCGCTGGCCGGCATCACCGGCTCGGCCTCCGGCGGCATGAGCATCGCGCTGGGGGCGATGGCCGAGACCTTCATCGCCAACGCGCACGCCGCCGGCATCCCGATGGAGGTGCTGCATCGGGTCGCGGCGATGGCCTCCGGCGGCATGGACACCCTGCCGCACAACGGCGCCGTGATCACCCTGCTGGCGGTGACCGGACTGACCCACCGGCAGTCCTACAAGGACATCTTCGCCATCACCGTGGTCAAGACCCTGGCGGTGCTGGTGGTGATCGCCGCGTACTATCTCCTCGGCGTGGTGTAGCCACGGCGGCGTCCGCGGATCGCGGGCTGCAGGCGGGATGAACGGACCGAAGAAATGACGGGCAAGTTGTCACACAAGTCCGTATAATCGGTCAATTCGCCCTTCAAAAACCTGCGTGACGGCCTCCGAGTCGCCCGAGTCAATCCCATGTCCATCGAAAAACTGCGCAATATCGCCATCGTCGCCCACGTCGACCACGGCAAGACCACCCTCGTCGATTGCCTGCTCAAGCAGTCCGGCACGCTCAACGAGCGCACCGTGCTGGCCGAGCGCGTGATGGACTCGAACGACCAGGAAAAGGAACGCGGCATCACCATTCTGGCCAAGAACACCGCGATCACCTGGCAGGGCAACCGCATCAACATCGTCGACACCCCCGGCCACGCCGACTTCGGCGGCGAGGTGGAGCGCGTGCTGTCGATGGTGGACTCGGTGCTGATCCTGGTCGACGCGATGGACGGCCCGATGCCCCAGACCCGCTTCGTGACGCAGAAGGCGTTCGCGATGGGCTTCAAGCCGATCGTGGTGATCAACAAGGTCGACCGCCCCGGCGCCCGTCCCGAGTGGGTCGTCGAGCAGGTGTGGGATCTGTTCGATCGCCTGGGCGCCACCCCCGAGCAGATGGATTTCCCGATCGTCTACGCCTCGGCGCTGAACGGCTATGCCGGCCTCAACGACGACGTGCGCGAAGGCGACATGACCCCGCTGTACGAAGCGATCATGCAGCACGTGAGCAAGCCGGACGTCGATCCGGATGGCCCGTTCCAGATGCGCATCAGCCAGCTCGATTACAACAGCTTCGTCGGCGTGATCGGCATCGGCCGCATCCAGCGCGGCACCTTGAAGAAGGGCATGCCGGTCGCCGTGATCGATCGCCATGGCAAGAAGCGCCAGGGCAAGGTGATGCAGGTGCTGGGCTTCCTCGGTCTGGAGCGGATCGAGCAGGACAGCGCCGAGGCCGGCGACATCGTCGCGATCTCGGGCATCGCCGACCTCACCATCTCCGACACCGTCACCGCGCTGGATACACCTGAAGCATTGCCCGCGCTGACCGTGGACGAGCCGACTATCTCGATGACCTTCCAGGTCAACAACTCGCCGTTCGCCGGCAATAAGGATCTGTCCGGCGGCAAGTTCCTGACCAGCCGCCAGCTGCGTGAGCGTCTGGATCGCGAGCAGGTGCACAACGTGGCGCTGAAGGTCGAGCAAGGCTCCGACGCCGACAAGTTCCTGGTCTCCGGCCGCGGCGAGCTGCATCTGTCGGTGCTGATCGAGAACATGCGCCGTGAAGGCTACGAGCTGGCCGTGTCGCGCCCGGAAGTGATCATCAAGGAGATCGACGGCCAGAAGATGGAGCCGATCGAGCAACTGGTGGTCGACGTGGAGGAAGTGCACCAGGGCGCGGTGATGGAAAGGCTCGGCGTGCGCAAGGGCCAGCTGAAGAACATGGAATCCGACGGCAAGGGCCGCGTGCGCCTGGATTACGAGATTCCGGCGCGTGGCCTGATCGGCTTCCAGAACCAGTTCAAGACCCTGACCCAGGGTTCGGGCCTGCTGTTCCACGTGTTCGACCACTACGGTCCGAAGGAAGAGGGCCAGATCGCCAAGCGCCTCAATGGTGTGATGATCGCCAACGCCGGCGGCACCACCCCCGCGTATTCGCTGGGGCCGCTGCAGGATCGCGGCAAGCTGTTCGCGGCCGAGGGTGACAACGTGTATGAAGGCCAGCTGGTCGGCATCCACGCCAAGGACAACGACCTCACGGTGAACGTGATCAAGCCCAAGCCGCTGACCAACATGCGCGCCTCGGGCAAGGACGATGCAATCCAGCTGACCCCGGCGATCAAGTTCTCGCTGGAGCAGGCGCTGGACTTCATCGACGACGACGAGCTGGTCGAGGTCACCCCGAAGGAAATCCGCCTGCGCAAGAAGCACCTCACCGAAAACGACCGCAAGCGGGCCTCGCGCGGCTCGTGACGAACACCCATCGGCACACGCCACCGGCATTGACACCCCGGTCGCGTGCGCCGATCATGCGCGCGCCTCCGCCCGGGAGGCCCCACCGGATATCCGCAACCCAGATGAACGACGATCCCGCCAGTAGTCGCGGCGGCAGCCCGACGCGCCAGCGTCGCCATGCCCACCGCAGCCATACCATCACGGCACGGCCGTGAGCGGGGCCGGACCGGTCTGACCCGCTCGCTCCGTGCCCCTGCACGGAACGAGACCATGCGCTTCACCCGTTACCTCCTCGCCGCACCGCTGGCGCTGGCCGCCACGCTCGCCCACGCCGGCGACGCGCCCCTGTTCGTGCCCCAGTGGCTGGGCGCGCAATACACCTTCGTCGACCAGCACCAGTCTTCGCTGCATTCGCCCTATGCCGGCCCGCTGAGCCTGCACGCCCGCAGCGACACCCGGCGCTCGGACACCTTCGGCGTCTACTTCGGCGTGGCCCTGCCCGCGCGCCTGCAGTTCTACTTCGATGTGGAAATGTTCAAGGGCGCCGGCGTCAGCGACGCCACCGGCCTGGGCGGCCTGACCAACGGCGACGTGATCCGCGCCGGCACCACCGGCCTGGGCAAGGGTCCCTATGTGGCCCGCCGCTTCCTGCGCTGGACGCTGCCGTTGGGCGACGCCACCTCGGCGGTGGAGCGCGCCCAGGACCAGCTGCCCGGTGAAGAAGCCGTGCGGCGGGTCGAGGTCAAGGCCGGCAAGATGGCCGTCGGCGACGACTTCGACAAGAACCGCTACGCCGGCAGCACGCGCACCCAGTTCATGAACTGGACGCTGTTCAACGACACCGCCTGGGATTTCGCCGCCGATACCCGCGGCTATACCGACGGCGTGATGCTGGCCTGGGTGGATGCCGGCTGGAGCCTGCGCTACGGCATCTACCGGATGCCCTTGCACGCCAACGGCCAGCGCCTGGTGTCGTCGTTGCACCGGGCCCGCGGCGAGCAGGCCGAACTGACCGTGCAACCCGATCCGGATGGCTGGGCGCTGCGCCTGCTGGCCTTCCGCAACACCGCCTCGATGGGCGTATACCGGCAGGCCATCGACACGGCGCGGGCCAGCGGCAGCGTGCCCGACATCGCGGCCGACGACCGCCCCGGCCGTCGCAAGTACGGCTTCGGCCTCAACGGCGAGCTGCCGCTGGCCGACCACGGCGACACCGGCCTGTTCATGCGCGCCGGCTGGAACGACGGCCGCACCGAATCGTTCGCCTTCACCGAGGTCGACCGCACCCTGAGCGGCGGCTTCCAGTTGTCGGGCGCGCACTGGAACCGGCCCGGCGACCGTCTCGGCGTCGGTGTGGCGCTCAACGAGCTCTCGCCAGGGCATCGCGAATACCTCGCGCTGGGCGGCAGCGGGTTCGTGCTGGGCGACGGCGCGCTCCGCTACGGCAGGGAGCGGCTGCTCGAGGTCTACTACAACTTCTCGATCGGCAGGTACCTCACCCTGAGCCCCGACCTGCAACTGGTGCACAACCCCGGCTACAACCGCGATCGCGGGCCCGCGCGCTTCGTGGCGCTGCGGGCGCATCTGGAACTCTGACCATCGCAACGCATCGCGCGCAGCGCTTCCGGCGCCTGCCGTAGCGGCGGCCCGCCCTGTCGGTCCCGAGGTGCCGTCAGGGCGAAGCCGCCTTCGCCTTCGCAGCGGCCACGCGCAGCCCCCGCCGCTGCCGCGCCAGCTTGCGCAGCAGCTCGGCGAAGGCCTGCAGGTCGTCGTGCCACGGCGAGGCATCGCGCCAGTACAGCGCGATCTCGCGGCCGCTTGCCTGCCCGTTGAGTTTCGCCAGCGCGATGTTCGGCATCGAGGCCAGCCGCTCGTGCGCCAGCGCCGGCACCAGCGCATAGCCGCCGCGCAGGCTGACCAGGGCAGCCAGGCTTTCCAGGCTGACGTCCTGCACGTGGCCGTGCTCGCTGCCCCCGCCCTGCAGGCCGTCGGCGTGGCTTTCCGCCATCAGCGTGGCCTCGGCCGGGTCAAGCCGGTCCAGCGCGATGCTGTCCTGGCCGGCCAGCGGATGGTCGGCGCGCAGCATCAGTTCCCACGGCTCGAAGAACAGCGGACGTGATGCGATCCCGCTGACCGCCGGTGCCGGCGGTGCCAGCACCGCGTCGAGTTCACCCTCGCCCAGACGACGCAGCAGGCCACGCGGCTTGCCTTCGGAGATGCCCAGCCGCGCCCCGGGAAAATGCTGCGGAAACGGCGCGATCAGGTGCGGCAGCAGGTACGGCCCCAGCGATGCCGGCACGCCCAGGCGCAGCTCGCCGCCGAAGGCGACCTCGCCGGCGCGGGCGACCTGCTGCAGGTGTTCGGCGGAAGACAGTACCGCGTCGATCTGCTGCAGCAGCCGCTGGCCGCCTGCGGTCGGCACGATCTTCCGGCCGCCGCGCTCGAACAGCGGCGCGCCCAGCGCCTGCTCCACCTTCTGCACCTGGTGCGACAGCCCGGAGGGGCTGATATGCATCGCCCGCGCCGCACTGTTGAAACTGCCGTGGCGATGCACCGCCTGCACCAGCGCGAGGTCGCGCAGCGAGACCGCGGCCAGGCCCATCGAAATCATCGAATGCTGCATGTCATCAAAGGCGTTTGCGTGCGGTGGCCATCGGATCCATCCTGTGCGGCGAAGTCGCCGTGAATGTCGGCGCAGTGTACCCGTCGATGCCGCCTGCCGGCGCCCCCGCGGCCCTGCACACCGCCTTCACCGGGACGCAACCGGTTCGCGACCCCGCGGGGTTTGCGCGATAATCGCGTTTTTGCCGGACGACGCACCCCGCGTGTCGTCCGGCGCCGCCGTACAGTCGTCCCAGCCGCAGGATCCAGCCAGGAGCAC
>NZ_LVJR01000018.1 GCF_001617365.1 Rhodanobacter sp. FW104-R8 | reverse complement strand
CTATCGCGTCAATGTGCTGGGAACGCGCAACCTGCTGGAAGCGCTGGCGCAGGCCCCTCGCCGGCCTGAAATCGTGGTGTTGGCAAGCAGTGCCAACATCTATGGCAACGCGCATGTCGAGCCGATCACCGAGGATACGCCGTCAGCTCCTGCAAATGACTATGCGGTGAGCAAGCTAGCCATGGAACACATGGCGCGACTGTGGATGGATCGCTTGCCGATCGTGATCACGCGGCCTTTCAATTACACCGGCATCGGGCAATCCACGCAATTCCTGATACCCAAGATCGTCGACCATTTCAAGCGTGGTGATCGCGTGATCGAGCTTGGCAATACACTGGTGGCTCGCGATTTCAGCGACGTGCGCGACGTGGCCAAAGCTTATGCGGCGATCGTGAAGACATCGCCAGTGGGCCAGACCCTGAATATCTGCTCTGGCGTCGGCTACTCGCTGGGGGATGTGCTCGACATGATGGCCGAGATTGCCGGTTATCGGATCGAGGTTCGCGTCAACCCTGCCTTTGTGCGCAGTAATGAGGTTGCGCGTCTGGTTGGATCGCATGCTCAGTTGGTGACTTTGACCGGGTGGCATGCGCAGAACACATTGTTACAGACACTTGCTTGGCAGTATTCGGGTCAGCCCACCATCTGATGGCAACGGACAGGATATGCCATGGATGACAGTACTTCGTTTACGAAAGAACGGCTGGGTGACCAAGGTATGCACCGGCTTCGTTTCGAGTGCCAGGATTTTTATCTATGATGAAATGTTTCAAGGCTTACGATATCCGTGGTCGTGTTCCGGATGAGCTGAACGAGGATGTCGCCTATCGTATCGGCCGTTCATTCGCGCAGATTCTTCAGCCGACAGATGTGGTGGTCGGCTGGGACGTGCGACTGAACAGCCCTGCCTTGGCGATGGCGCTCATGCGTGGCCTGAATAATGCCGGTGCGGATGTCATTGATATCGGATTGTGCGGCACTGAAGAGGTCTATTTTCAGACCGCCCATCGTGGTACGGGCGGGGGCATCATGGTTACGGCCAGCCACAATCCAATGGATTACAACGGCATGAAGCTGATCCGCGAAGATGCCCGACCGATCAGTGGGGACACCGGGCTCAAGGACATCCAGCGATTGGTCGAGTCGGTTTCATTCGCTCACCATGCCACTGCAGGCACGATTCGGGCGGATGCCGACAAGTCCGCCTATATCGAGCATCTACTTGGTTATGTTGACCGTACAGCGCTGCGCCCGTTGAAAATCGTCGTCAACGCCGGCAACGGCGGTGCGGGTATTGTCGTCGACGAGCTTGCCTCGCATTTGCCGTTCCAGTTTGTGCGTATTCATCATGAGCCTGATGGAACTTTTCCTCATGGCATACCTAACCCCCTCCTGCCGGAAAACCGAGCTGCGACAGCGGAGGCGGTACGTATCCACGGTGCCGACTTTGGCATTGCATGGGACGGCGATTTCGATCGATGCTTCTTTTTCGATGCCGCCGGTCATTTTATCGAAGGCTATTACCTGGTTGGTCTGCTTGCCGCTCAACTATTGGAGAAGTGTCCTGGCGGAAAGATCATTCACGATCCGCGACTGACCTGGAACACCATTGATATGGTCCGGACCGCTGGTGGCGTACCTGTCCTGAGCAAGACTGGACACGCGTTCATCAAGGAGCGGATGCGCATCGAGGATGCGGTCTACGGCGGTGAGATGAGTGCGCATCACTACTTCCGAGACTTTGCCTATTGCGACTCAGGCATGATTCCGTGGTTGCTTATCGCCGAGCGCATCAGCAAGACGGGGATGACATTGGCCAAGATGGTGGAGCAGCGCATCGCCAAGTATCCATGCAGCGGTGAGATCAACTTCGAGGTGCGTGATGCTGAGCTGGTGGTGCAGCGGCTGCATGATCGTTACGTCGCAGAAGCCCAGGCGGAGGATCGTACTGATGGACTCAGTCTGGAGTTCGCGAACTGGCGCTTCAACGTGCGCTCCTCCAATACAGAACCATTGCTCAGGCTCAACGTCGAGACTCGCGGTGATACGAAACTGCTTGTCGAAAAGACTGCAGAGCTACGCTTGTTGATTACGGCATGAAGGTATGCATGAGGAGGGGGGAGTGCAGGCCCTCCTCATGCAGCAAACGATTTCAGTGGGCAACTTCAGTGGGCTGGGGTCGTGGCAAGTGGCTTGCCATCAGCGTTGCAGATCGCACCTTCAGCGGTATTTTTGCAGCTGTTGAACGGGCCGACCGTCAATGGTTTGGTGCCCCAGGTATCAAACCAGGCCACACCTTCCTGAACAGGAAGGATTTGTGCACTCTCGTTCACTATTCCAGCCACCGGCAGGAGAATGGTCACGGCAGTCGAGGTGCCGGGGGCAATGTCCGGAAGGGCGGCATGTACCAAGTCGTTGTTGATGATCTTCCCATTGGCATCCACGCTGTGTGCTCCGAGGTTGACCGGATTGCTGCCGGACGAAGTCAACAAGGTCTTGCCGCTATTTGCCAAGTCCACGGTTACGGCGATGTTCTGCCCGTCCGCCGTGAGAACCGGCTCACCTTGCAGAGTGAGTTTTACGTTCACCTGATCAGCGGTGAGCGTCGCCGCTGGGGCCGACGGCATGGGACTGGCAGTCGAAGCCTTCGACTGCTGATCGGAGCCTTCCTGACTTGAACTGCAGGCACCAAGCGCAAGCGTTGAGGCAAGTGCAAGGGTGCCAAGGGCGTTGCGCATCGAAAGCATGTCGGTTTCCTCAAGTAGTGGGCGTTCAAAAAGATCACGGGAGAGCTACATTCAGAGCGGATGCTGCTGTTTCCACGGGTTCGTCCGTGGACATCACCGGTGGATGACGTGAGCCTAGCCAGGTAACTGCCTGCCGGTCCGCACTTCAATCGGTTCCGAAGGTACCATGGTGAGGTTGTGCGGACGATGAATGACACCCTTGGACAAGCCCGGGCGAGTGCAATGCACTCCGTAGTCCAGTGCTATTGACCCGACCCTTATACGGTTTCATGCGACGTATTTGACGCGAGGTGGCCGAGCAGGAAAATTACCGATTCGCCAGTGCCTGCTTTTAACAGCAAGCGGCCGGCAATGAACTGGACAATCGTTGGCCAACCGCGCAAGGCTATGTCGATGAGCCTGGATTTCCTGGGTGGATAAGGGAAGTCGTAAAGCCCATCTGCCGCTTCTTTCAGGACTGTGAATCCGTGGTCCAGAAACAGCTGACGCCATGCGGCGTGACCTTTCAGATTGATGTGGGTCGGATCGGTCAGCGCGAGCCAAGCCGTACCCTTGGTCCGCGAGGCCCAGCCGGTAGCGTCCGGCGTAACGATCAGAAGACGGCCGCCGGGCTGCAGGATACGCTTGAATTGCGCCAATACGGCGGCCAAGCCTTCGTCTTCGATGTGCTCGACTACATGGATTGAAACTATTCCGGCATAGGCGGCGGTCGGGATTTCGTCGAGCGAACGGTAGACCGTGGACGCGGGACAGTTTTGCCGCGATGCCACAGAGGCCCATTCGCTTGCTTCGACTCCGGCAGCGACGCGGTCTCTGCCGAGACGTTTAAGCAAATGCCCCATGCCGCAGCCAAAATCAACGACGGGGCCGGGGGGGATATATCGTCGAACAAGGCGTTGGTAGAGCGCCAAGGCGGGTCGATCACGATCTTGCTGATTACCCTGATAATACGAGTTGTCATAACCAAGCGTGGATTCAATCATCAGGTGTCATCCTTTGGCAAAATCTACCGGGAGTAAGTGTGGCCATAAACATCAATAACATCCTACGATATCGTCTTGGCCTAATAGCTACTTGGCTGCACTTCAATCAGTTCGGGAGGTATCGTGTCAACGTTCCCCAGCTAGTGCGTAATCCACAAAGGAATATATTTACTTCTCGGCTTCCGATTGTATATCGCTACCAGCGAGAGCAGGGGGCCAAGTGCCCATCAAACAGGGGTTCAGTTGCCGCCAAGCGGGAGAACTGTTTTCCAACGCATTAGGTTGCGTCAGAGTCAATCAGAGCAAGGTAGCGTTCTATAAATGCCTGATTAGAAAATATTTTCAGAGCGGTCTGGCGCACTGTTTCCCGGTCGCAACGCTGCTCAGGGGCGATGGCATCGACGATTGCTGTGGCCAGGCCATCGTCGGAGCCGGGCGGAGCCAGGCTACCGACGCCGGTCAGCTGGACCGGCACCCTGACCCCGCGCATGTCGCTGGCAACAGCGGGAACTCCCGCCAGCATTGCCTCGACCTGCACCATCCCGAACGCCTCATAGGCATTGATGCTCGGTAGTACGAATACATCCAGACGTGCGTAGAAGTTCGGCAGATCGGCTTCTTCGATGCGACCAAGCAGCTCGACACGGTCGCCGAGAGCGTCGATGCTTGCCTTGAGCTGAGGATAGATCGAACCGCCGGCAACTGTCTTGTAGTCGCCACCTAACAGCAATCGGGCAGAGGGGTAGCGCAAGCGCACACGTTCAAAGGCACGAATGAGAACGTCAATGCCTTTCTCGGCCACGAATCGACCAAGGAAACCGATAACCGGGAACGCCCCGTCGTCGCCAATCCTTGCTGAGGCCGGGAGCCCCATGTCCTTGATAGGAGCGTAGCCTTCGGCAATGGGGACGGTTTCGCCACTCAGAATGTTCGATCCGGCGGCATAATCATGAGACAGCGCGACGACCTTTTCCGAACGACGGATGCACGTTCGGGATCCCAGATTGACTGCGCCAACTGCAAGTCGGTCGATCCAGCCACCAACTGGCTGGACATCGCACTGGTAAGTCGTGATGAAGCGTGCGCAGCGCGGTGCCAGGTGCGTGAGCCAGGCTGCATCGAGCATGGGCAGATGAAAGTTGATGACATCCGCAGCGCGTGCAAGACGCCGGAACTGCAGGGCTAGATCGAGGCTTATATAGCCCTTATGCATGAACAGAAGCGGTTTGGCGCGAACGATCGTAACGCCGCCGATTTCTTCCCTAGTGGGTAGCGTGTCCAGGTGCCGCCCCGTTAACACGGTGATGTCATGATGTTGCGCCAGGCCCTCGGCGAGCATTTTCGCGTATTCTGATATGCCGCTTATGTAAGGGTGGTAGTAGCTCAGCACGAGAAGTATGCGTTTACGGGATGCCATCACGACCTCGAAATCATGACTACGCCGATCACGATGACCGCGATCCCGGCCCAGCGCGAAGCGGATACGTGTTCGTCCAAGAAATAAACCGCCAGCAGCGGTGTGATGACATATACGATCGACATAAGCGGCTGGAGCAGGCTAAGTTCAACTTTCCGCAGCAGCAAAATCCAGATCACTGCAGGGATGAAATACAGCGTCAATCCGGCCATGATGCGCCAGTTAAGCAGAATCGCAAATAGATCGAACATACCATGAATTGGCGCCAAGCGCGTGGCACCCAGCTTGAGGAAGATGCCGCCTATGGCGCTTAGCAAAGCACCGAAAAAAACCATCGACAGTAGGATAAGCAAAGGCATTAAGGTGCACTCCCGCATGTTACAGGTTGGAACGTGGCATCGGTCGACAATGCGAGTTTTGATACTTGGTAGGTCAGAATGCGATCATCGTTTGACTGGCCTAGGATGCTCGGGCTGACGGCGCGGCCCATTGGTACGATCGTCACTTGATGGTGTGGCCCTTCGGGTATGGCGAGTGACAGCTTATTCGATGTCGTGGAGCCTAGAAATTCGCAATGCCTGCTGTCGATCGTAATCGAGATTTTCTCGGTAGCGCCTTCGGGAGCGAATCGATTGGATAGCGCCAGATCCACGAATCGGGCATTGTCCCCACTGATATCAAGGACGAGCTGTTTACCCATCCAGGACCAGCCGCCCTCATTGGCGTAAAGATTCGTTGACGACAGTTGGCTGCTGTTCCTCTGATCGAGTAGCAGGAACCGACCGTAACGGCCCAGTACCTTTGCCCCGAACACCGAGGATGAGAAGGCTCTTTCATCGACAATTGCTGTAGGGGCAGTGTCATAAGGTGCTGCCGGATGCTCGTCGGTGAATGGCTGCATGTAACCACCCGTTCCAAAATATTTGGAAAAGACGACGGGCTCGTGGGAGAAATAAGACACCCACATGGAATAAAAGAACGGCTCTGTTGTAAATCGAGCTGCAAGATAATGGTAACCAGGCAGGTTGTCTGCAGCTTTCACGGCGTCGACAAAATCTTTGGCGATATATTTCTTGTCTGCTGTGTGCATGCCTTGTTTCAGTAGCAGATAGGACGCACCGACATTCACGCAAACGAGGCCGAGCAGGGCGGCATAAGACACCAGTTTATCCAATTTGCTACGGCTGGTATCGGTGACGGTAAAGCCGCATGCTACGATCAGGGACGGCGCCAGGAAAAGCGAAAAATATTCGAGAATCTTCAGTTTTCCGTAGTTAAAATCCTTATAAAAAATGTAGCCGAGGAAAATGATCAGAGCAAGTGTGACACCTAGGGACAGGGCAGTGTCCCGCGAGCGCCGAACGGATCGGGCGAAGGCCAAGCAGAGGATCGCCGCGATGAGGATGTTGAATGCTCCTGGCACGATGCTGGCGAGTGATCGACTTGTCGTAAACACGGCCAGCGGCAGCTGCAGGGGGTTGAGCCCGGCGTAGGGATCCGGCCAGGAATTCCCCTGCGTGCTGGCGGCGAAGTAGACATATTTCAGCGCCATCAAGGCGATGATTGATATCCATGGCAACGCGATCACTGCGATTACGACAGCTGCCAGTACCCGCATGCCGCGAGCAAACACTTCTTTGAACGGCTGACTCCGCAAGATCAGCTCAAACAAGAGCGCGCCGCCGATGATCACGAGGCCGATGGGCGACAGTTCGGGGTAGGTTGCGAGGACGCCTGCGAAAAGTAGCGGCTGCAGGATGTCTAGGCCACGCGTGGGGCTGCGCAGCGAGATCAGGGCGAACGCCGTCATGATGACTATCCCATACGCGTTGGCAAAGCTCGAGTTGATCGCGATCTGAATGAAGGCTGGAGCAAACACGACCGACATGACGATCAGCAGCCCGGATAACGTGGGACGTATGATCAACGCGGTGATCGGGCGCGGTAGCAGCAGGGTACTCACTGCGGCGCCGGCAATCATGGCAACCGCCTGCATGGCTTGGAAATGTGCCAGGGGATCTTGACCGGTGAGCGCACTCACAAACGCAAGAAGGCCCTCCGCTCCGACGCGACCGAGTGGCGGTGCTTCGCCAAAAAACAACCTCGATATCCAGAATAAGGGCTCGTTGGCGCTGTAGGTTACCGTCTCGTCGAAGCTATGGCCCAGCATCCAGCGAGCGTTCGTTATGTAGTAAATCGCGTCGTGATTGGGCGAGGCCTCGAAGACCAGCGCATGGTGCTTTAGCACTGGATAATTCAAGGTGATGACGAGCAGCATTAGCGCAGCGAACCAGCAGAGGCTCATGATCAGGTTGAGTGCCCGAAGATCGCCAATACATAGATCGCGTAGGGTCTTCTTGCGCCAGTGGTACGCAAGCCAGCCAGCAATGGCGACAGCAATGAATGGCACGGCCTTGTCGATAGCTGCCAAGCTGTTGATCGTGCGCACAAAGACGATCATTGCGCAAATACCGAGTATCAGTGCCCACGCTAGCCGCTCTGCCCCCTTGATGGCGTGACTGAGTCGGGTTAGTGGGTAGCCAATAAAAAACAGGCCGACGATACAAATCGCAGCGTCGAGCAGGAGGTACGCCATGGACATTATTCAGTACCAGGAATGGTGATAACGCTCGACGTAGTGCTGGGAGTCAAAGAGACAGGAATATCAGTATCCCCGCAATCGCAAGCGTAATCTGGCTCGTTCGATCACGAACGGCAAAGACGATCGGGTCGTCGACCATCTTGCCGCGATGAGCGACGAACCAGGCACGACTAACCCAATACAGCAAGCAAGGGCAGACAAGCCAGAGAAATTGCGGATGGTGGTAGAGCGTTTCGCTCGCCGAGCTGTTGATGTAAAGCGCGAGCACAAGCACGCTTAGATAGCCACTAGCCACGCCCATTGGCTGCAACACCGATAGATCATCCGGGCGATAGGCTCGACCTGGAATATCGATGAGCCCACGTTCCCTGGCAGCGTCGAGCTCGATGCAACGCTTCAGGACGGCCAGGCTCAGGAAAATGAAGACTGAAAATGCCAGCAGCCAGAACGAAAGCAGGCTTACAATGGCGACTGTACCGGCAATGATACGGATCGTATAAAGGCCAGCAAGCGTCACAACGTCGAGTAACTGGACTCGTTTGAGCTTGAAGGAGTAGGTGACCGTTGTGAGGAGGTAGATCAGCAGAACCCACAGGAAGTGGCTGGGCAAAAAAATGGCCGCGAGTGCTATCGAAGACGCTGTCAATACGGGGATCGCGAGGATACCTGTTTTCAGATCCAAGCGCCCCGCTGCGAACGGGCGGTTTCTCTTCGTGTGGTGCGCTCGATCAGCGGTAAGATCGAGCAGATCGTTCAGCAAATACACGCCTGAAGCGCACAGGCCGAACGATATGAAAGCGATGACTGCCCCTTGGATCGCGGCACTTTCGAACACGCGATGTGCTGCCAGCAGTGGAATGAATACAAGGAGGTTCTTGATCCATTGATGCAGACGTAGTGCCCTGATCCATTGATGTGTCGATTGCTTCCGCCCCGCGAAGAACACGGTTTTATCAGCAAGCATTGAGGCTCGCTGTCGAAGTGTGCTCCGGTCGCTCGCAACAATAGCGGTGTGGCTGTGGGCCCAAACCTTGAGATCGATGTGCTCATTGCCTGCGTAATCGAATTGGCGATCACCATAAAGGTCACACAATAACCGTGCCTTTTTCGTCCCGGATAGGTTTGTCTCGCCATCACTGGCTATGATGTCACCGAATAAACCGACTTCGCTGGCGACTGCATTCGCGAATAAAATGTCTGATGCGGTTACCAACACCAATGGTCGTAGGCATGCTTCGGTTTTTAACCAGGCGAGCAGTTCGAGGTTGTAAGGCAACAATGCCGTATTAAGCGTAACTCTGACAGCGATCTGACGCTTGAGGTTGGCGCGTCCTTTGGTTAGCCAGAACAGCATTGCGAAGATAAAGAAAGGATTTTTCTTCAGTAGCGAAAGTGCCGACTCAATCAGGAGATCCGAGTATATGAGGGTTCCGTCAAGGTCGACACATAGAGGGCGCGTTGTGTTTTCCATGTATTCGAATATCCCCCATCTCACACGGTTGCTGAAGCAGCGCGTCTCGTGCAGTTGTGCTTTATCGTCAGTAGGGCCGCACTTGTTTGCGCGACAATTAATTCTCTAGACTCTTCGTCAGAGCAAGCTCTCTAATTCCGGAATGATCTTGAACAGATCCCCCACCAATCCGAAATCCGCAATCTCGAAGATCGGCGCCTCGCCATCCTTATTGATCGCCACGATGGTACCAGCGTCCTTGATGCCGGTGAGATGCTGGATGGCGCCGGAAATGCCGATGGCCATGTACAGCTCGGGGGCGATGATCTTGCCGGTCTGGCCGACCTGCAGGTCGCTGGGCACGTAGCCGGCGTCGACGGCGGCGCGCGAGGCCCCGACGGCGGCGCCGATCCTGTCGGCGAACTTGAAGATGATGTCGAAGTTCTCCTTCGAGCCGACGCCTCGGCCGCCGGAAACGACCTTGCTGGCGCTCTGCAGGTCGGGGCGATCGCTGCTGCCCTGCTTCAGCTCGACGAAGCGGGTATGCGTGGGCAGCGCGGCGTCGACGGCCAGCGCCTCGACCGGTGCGCTGCTGGCGCCAGTGGCGGCGGCCGGCCACGAGGCCGAGCGGATCGTGGCGACCACGGTATGGGCGGTGTCGGCCTCGACGGTGATGATCGCGTTGCCGGCGTAGATCGGGCGCTTGAACGTGTGAGCAGCCTCGACGCTCATCACGTCGCTGACCTGGGCAACGCCGAGCAGGGCGGCGACGCGGGGGGCGACGTCCTTGCCGAACGTGGTGGAGGGCACGAATACATGGCTGTAGCCGGCAGCGGCCTTGGCGATCTGCGGCGCCAGGATGGCGGCCAGTGGATGAGCGTTCTCGGGGCGGGCGACGGTGAGCACGCGGCTCACGCCGTCGATCTTCGCCGCTTCGGAGGCAATCGCGTCGACGCTGTCGGCCAGCACCAGTACGTCGATCGCTTCGCCTTTCACCGCAGTGGCGGCGCTCACGGCGCGTGCGGTGGAGGAGTTGAGTTTGCCGCCGAGGTGTTCGGCGATGACCAGGATCTTGCTCATGTGTGTCTCCGAAGCTTTTGTTGTAGGAGCCCGCTTGCGGGCGATGCTCCTGCTCTGGGTCTCGAAAGAAAGAGCATCGCCCGCAAGCGGGCTCCTACATACAGGAATGGGGTTACAGCAGGCCTTTCTGTTTCAGCGCGGCGACCAGCTCGGCGGCGTCCTTCACCATCACGCCCTTGCTGCGCTTGGCCGGCGCGGCATAGTGCGTGGTCTTCAGGTGGTCGTGCGCCTCGACACCGAGCGAACCGAACTCGATCGTGTCGATCGGCTTGGACTTCGCCTTCATGATGTCGGGCAGCTTGATGAAGCGCGGCTCGTTGAGGCGCAGGTCGGTGGTGATCACCGCCGGCAGTTCCGCCTCGATCACTTCCAGGCCGGCATCGACCTCGCGGGTCACCGTGGCCTTGCCGCCGGCGATGTCGACCTTGCTGGCGAACGTGGCCTGCGGGCGGTCCCACAGCGCGGCGAGCATCTGGCCGGTCTGGTTGGCGTCGTCGTCGATCGCCTGCTTGCCCAGGATCACCAGCCCGGGCTGCTCCTTCTCGACCAGCTTGAGGAACACGCGGGCGGCGGTCAGCGGCTGCACGGCATCGGCGGCGACCACGTGGATGGCGCGGTTCGCGCCCATCGCCAGGCCGTTGCGCAGGTGCGCGGTGAGATCGGCCGGGCCGATGCCGACCACCACCACTTCCTCGGCCACGCCTTTTTCGCGCAGGCGCAGCGCCTCTTCCAGCGCGATGTCGTCGAACGGGTTGGCGGACAACTTGACGCCGTCGGTGACCACGCCGGTGCCGTCAGGCTTGACCTGGATGCGCACGTTGTAGTCCACGACGCGCTTGTAGCCGACCAGAATTTTCATCAACGATTCCTTGACTCATGGCAGCCCCTGCCGGGGCGCGGGAATGCCCATTCTATCCGGCATCAAGCAATCGTATGAAATGGGTGGTTCTGCGGCGTTGCGACGCGGCGAAGGCGGTCAACCGCTGCGCCGCGCATACGGGTATGGCGCGGGCACCGCTTCGGCGAGGCCAAGCAGAGTGGCCGCGCTGACCGTGCTGAAGTCACTGGCGCTGGCGGTGAGGCTGAACACGCGTTCGATGGCATGGGCAAGGGTGCCGTCGAGTTGGCCGGCCTCGGGCTCGAATTCCTCCACACGGAGATGGGCATCCAGTAGCGAGCGTAAGGCCGCCGGACGCAACCAGAACATGCTGCCGACGATGAAGTTGTCGTACTCAATCTGCGATGCGGGGATGCCAAAGCGACGAGCGAGGTATTCGACGTTGGCTTGATTCGCTCCCATGTATTCGACGAGTGGTTGTCGATGACCTTCGGCGTGCACCAATCCCAGTTTGGCATCGTCGTGGAAGGCCGCCACGATGCGCGCGGCGCGCTCGGGCGCGAGTAGCTTGTCGAGCAGTTCGCGGCGCCAGGTCTCGCCGTCCTCGCGATGGGTGGAACGCTTGCCATGCAGTTTCAGCACGGTTGCCACGCCTTCGTCGAGCAGGCGGCTGGCCACGTGCAGGAATGGCAGGATGTCGCGGCCGCGGTTCTCGAACACGTCGATCTCGGCGTCGAGGCCTAGCTGCGCCGCCCGTTCGCGCACGGCCTGTTCACGCTCGTGGGCAGTGGTGATCACGACGCGCCAGTCGATGCCGCTGGCGCGCAGCGCCGCCACCAGTTCGTCCAGCAGTTCGGGATACCAGACGTGGATCACCGCGCAGGGGCGCGTATCGGCGGCCGGTTCCGGCCGCAGCGCGGCGCGGGTGGCCTCCAGCCAGGCGTGGCCGAGCCTGGTATCTGGTTCCAGCACGGCGCCTTCGGCCCATTCGTTCCAGGCGTTGACGAACACCAGCGGCTGTGCCGGAAAGCGCCGCTGCGCGACACCAATGGCGTGCCGCAGCCAGTCGCGGTAGCCGCGCGGCGAGGCATGCGCGAACACGCGGCCGCGGCCGCTGCGCCGTGGCTCGTTGTCCCAGCCCGGGTTGACGCCTGGGTAGCGCGGATAGGCGGGCTCGGGCTGCGCCATCGACTGCCGCGCCAGCTCGCGCCAGTCGTGCACGTCGCCGCGATAGTCCGGGTTGAGCAGGTGCTGCCGCGCGGTGATCGGCGCGGGCGTGGTGTTGTTCGGCGGGAATTCCACCGCGGCGTCGAAGTCGATCGTGCGCGGGTCGACCCGGTCGAAACTCTGCACGTAGGCAAGATGGATCTCGCCGATGCCGTTGGCGCGGCACCATTCGCGCCAGCGCGCGGCGGTCACCTTCGGATCTGGCAACAGTCCCGGGCGGTAGACCAGCAACAGCGGCTTGCCGTCCACGCGCAGATAGCGTGGGTCGGCGAGGTAGCGTGAGACGTGTTCGATGAAGGCGAGGTCGTCGGTGGGGCTGTGCCGCTGGCCGATCAGGATGTCGTCGGCGCGGCCGTCCCAGCGCCGCGACCAGTTTTCGTTGGCCCAGCATAGGCACAGCGGCAGGTCGAGCGTGGGGTCAGCCAGCCATTGCTGCAGTGGCGTTTCCAGCAAGGTCTTGCCGGCGAACCAGTAGAAGTAGCTGCAGAACGCGCCGATGCCATACTCGCGCGCGAGCTGCATCTGCCGGCGCATCGTGTCGGCCAGGCGCAGGTCGTAGAAGCCCAGCTCGCTAGGCAGGCGTGGCTGCTGGTGGCCCTCGAACTGCGGCAACGCGCGCGTCACGTTGTGCCACTCGGTGAAGCCCTCGCCCCACCACGCGTCGTTCTCCGGGATCGGGTGGAACTGCGGCAGGTAGAACGCCACCACGGTGGCAGGCAGCGGCGTCGGCAGCGCGCCGCTGCGCCGGGATACGAAACCGATCGCGCGCCCGGCGGCATGGGTACGCGGGCGGCGCTCGACCTGTAACGAGGCGGTGAGCTGCCCGCGTGGCCCCCGTGGCAGCAGATCCGCGTGTCGATCCAGAAAGCGCTGGCGCAGCCGGTCGCGCGTGGCAACCGGCATCGGAGTCAGCCGGAAGCCGGTGCGCAGCACGGTGAACAGACAGCGTTTGGCGAAGTCGCGGAGGGGCATGGCGGTCTATCAGTGGTGATGCCGGAGCATCGCGGTTGGCACGACTGTGGTCAATCGCGTGCGCTGGTGAGCCTCGAATAACCCCATTTTCCCCGTCATTCCTGCGAAAGCAGGACAAGCGCGCAGCGCGCAGAACACCTGCAAGGCGGCCCCGGAGGGGCGAGCGCAGCGAGTCATCCAGTGCCTTTGCTTTTCGATGGCTTGAAGGCACTGGGCCCCAGCTTTCGCTGGGGCGACGGAGGTTATTCGAGACTCCCACTGGTGAGAAATGATCAGAGTTTCGACGCACCGTGATCACCCGCCGCGCTGCCGGCCGGATCGTCAGAAAACGTGTGTGGCTACGCTGCTTTGCGCAGAGTGAAATCGACATGCACGGCGTCGTAGGGAAACGATACCCCATCGCCCGATCGTTCAAGTACGCCAGCATGGACGAGGGCCGTCACATCGCCATGAACAGCTTTGACATCGCGGCCGACACGGCGGGCCACCTCGCGGATCGCCAGCTCACCTTGACCTGTCATGGCATGCAGGATTTCCCATCGTTTGGCGGTCAGCACTTTCCAGAGCAGTTCAATCGATGTGAACGAAATGAACGTGCCCTGCGCCTCGCCCTGAAAAGCGGCGGCCATTCGCCGCTTGGTTGCCTCAACTGAAGAAACACCGAGCGTCACTGTTTTCATTGCTCTGCCCTCCACGCTTCAACGTCGTTCCAGAAATCGGTTTGCAGCGTGGACAAGTCGATGAAGCGATAGGTCACTTCGTGACTGGCAACATGCTTGTGGTCGCCTTTGCCAGCTTCGTTGTCATATCGCAGTACGCAAACACCTTCAGCAACCAGCAACAAGCTGTACTTGTAGTCATGGTCACTGCCGGACACTGGCCTGGACACGTGCCAAATGACAGCCTCAATGAACGCTGTTTCCGTCAGGCTTTGGCGCTCGCGGAGCAGCAGTTTGGCTTTCATGTTGGAGAACATACCAACACATACAGGGTGTTGTCAAATGCACCAACACTGAAGCGGACAAGATCATGGGATCGGCCAGCGCACGCGGTTCTGATCACCAACGGGAGCCTCGAATAACCACCGTCATTCCTGCGAAGGCAGGAATTCAGGGAACCTCGAAAAACCTCCCACGAAGCGTCATTCCAGCGAAAGCTGGAATCCAGTGCCCCCGTGCTTCAATGGCTTGGGGGCGCTGGAGCCCAGCATTCGCTGGGATGACGAGCTTGGAGCAGGGTTATTCGAGGTTCCCCAACGGAACACTGATCATGGCGGAGCGGTACGGCTGATCAACCTCGCCGGTACGCGCAGTCAATCCAGCGCGCGATGCAGGGTGGCCGCGGCGGCGGCGGCGGAGAAGTGCTGTTGCACGTTGTCCAGACCATGTTCGGAGAGTTGCCGCCAGACCGTCTCGTCGTGCTGCAGCCGCTGGACGGCGTTGGCGTAGGCGCTGGCGTCGTCGGCCACCAGCACGTTCGTGCCGTCAGTCAATCGCATGCCCTCCACCGCGATGGTGGTAGCGATCACCGGCACGCCGTGGCTCATCGACATGTTGATCTTGCCCTTCACGCCGGCGCCGAAACGCAACGGCGCCAGCGTGGCGAGGCAGTGGTCCAGCCAGGGCGCCAGTTCGGCCACGCGGCCGTGGAATTCGAGACCCGGCGTGGCCAGCTCGTGTCGTGCCGTGTCCGGCATGTCGCCGAGCACGTGCACGCGGATGTCGGGCAGCGCCTCGCGCAGCTTCGGCAGGATCTCGCCGGCGATCCAGCGGATCGCGTCGCTGTTCGGCGGGTGGCCGTAGCCCCCGATGAAGACCAGGTCGCGGCGCCCCGCGTATGGGTGCCGGCAGCCGTGCACCTCGTGGATGTTGGACAGCAGTTCCACCCGTGCCTGCGGCAACAGCCGCGCCAGCAGCGATTGTTCGTGCGGGCTGACCACGAAGCTGACGTCGGCCTGTTCGATCAGCGCCAGTTCGCTGCGGCGGGCGGCTTCGGCCTGGCGGGCCATGAGGGTGCTGCCGCCGAGTTCGGCGGCGCGCCGTTCGCGCAGGAAGTGCAGGTCTACCGTGTCGAACAGCAGCTTCGCCTGCGGCGCATGCCGGCGCACCAGCCCGGCGTACTGGCCGGCGACGGTGTGACGGCACAGGATCACCGCGCGCAGTTCGCCGCCATGCTCGCGCAGCCAGCGCGGCAGGTCCGCCACCCACGGCTTGCACAACACTTCGCAGCCCAGTGCGCCGAGCGCGTCGATCTCCGCCGGGCTGGCGCGGCCGTCGTCAGGCCGGAAGGCGGTGCTCCAGCCCTGCTCGTCGAGCAGGCGCAGGATCGCGCACAGGCGCAGCGAGCCGGAGTCGCGCGCAGGCTCCGGCGCCATCGCGTCCACCACCAGCACGCGGCCGCGCCGGCGCCAGCGGATCGCGCGCTCGAGCGGCGTGCCGGCGGGCGGCTGGGCGGCGAGTTCGGTCGTCCATTTGGCGGCGAACTTCGCCCGGTTGGGCCGCTGGTGGCGCTTCATGCCGCGGTCGAGGTCGGTGCCGGCGCTGATGCCCTCGCAATGGATCACCGTGCTGGCCGGTTCGTAGTACACGCGCAGGCCGAGCCGGCGCACCGCGAACGCCAGGTCGGCATCCTCGTAGTAGGCCGGCGCGTAGCGTGCGTCGAAGCCGCCGACGCGCCGGAACACTTCGCGGCGGATCAGCAGCGAGGCGCCGGAGACGTAGTCGACCTCGCGGCGGCAGCGGAACAGCGGCACGTCGCGCGGTTCGAAGCGGCCGGTGGTCCAGCAGCTGCCGTCGGCAAACACCAGGCCGCCGGCTTCCTGCAGGCGCCCGTCCGGGTAGACCAGCCGGCTGCCGGCGATGCCGCAGTCGGCGCGCTCGGCGAAGCAGTTGAGCAGCGCGTCCAGCCAGCCGGGCGTGACCTGGGTGTCGTTGTTGAGGAACAGCAGGAACTCGCCGCGGGCCGCGGCAGCGCCGGCGTTGCAGCTGCCGATGAAGCCGAGGTTGGCGGCATTGCGCAGCAGGTGCAGGCCGCCGACCTGTGCCAGCGTGGCGGCGCTGGCGTCCGGCGAGGCATCGTCCACCACGATCACCTCGAACGGCGCCTGCGCGCCATGCCGCACCAGCGAGCGCAGGCAGGCGAGGGTATGGGCGAGCTCGCCGTGAACCGGGATGATCACCGACACCTGCGGCCGGTCGCTGAGCGGCAGCGCGAATGGCGCGAACGGTTCATCCAGCGGCAGCAGCGCCAGGGCCTCGTCCAGCTCGGGGCGCGACTGGAACTCCTGCCGCATGCGCGCCAGCGTACCGCGCCAGCCGCGCAGCGCGAGGCTGCCGCGCGTGCGCTGCCACAGGTAGCCCAGGCGCTTGAGTCGCCAGTGCAGGTTGCCGATCAGCGGACTGCTCCTGCCACTCAAAGGTTCTGGTAATTCGGCCCGGAGCCGCCTTCCGGCGTGACCCAGGTGATGATTTCGTACGGGTCCTTGATGTCGCAGGTCTTGCAGTGCACGCAGTTGGCGGAATTGATCTGCAGGCGCTTGCCGTGCGGCGCGCTGACGTCTGCGACCATCTCGTAGACGTTGGCGGGGCAGAAGCGGGTGCAGGGGTTGTCGTATTCCTCGACGCACTTGGTGGCGCAGATGTCGGTGTCGGCCACCTTGAGGTGCACGGGCTGGTCTTCGTCGTGCTCGGTGGCGGCGAAGTAGACGCCAGCCAGGCGGTCGCGCGGCGGCAGCGTGCGCTGCACGTAGTCGCGCTTCGGCTCCTCCTGCTGGCCGAGCTTGTGCAGCGAGGACCAGTCGGGCTTGTTCCTCAGCGTCCACGGTGAGAGCCCGCCGGTAACGGTTTCCCACGCGGCGTTGAGCATGCCGAACCACAGCCCCTTCTTGAACGCGGGCTTGATGTTGCGCACCTTCTTCAGCTCGGCCATCGCGTCCGAGCCGCGCAGCTTCGCGTCGAAGCCGGCCGGGTCCAGCGCGTTCGCAACCAGGTGTTCGGCGGCGAGCATGCCGCTGCGGATCGCCTGGTGGGTGCCTTTCACCTTCGGCACGTTGAGCAGGCCGGCGGTGTCGCCGATCAGCAGCGCGCCGGGCATCTCGCATTTCGGCAGCGACTGCCAGCCGCCGGTGACGATCGCGCGCGCGCCGGCGGAGAGGATCGTGCCGCCTTCCAGCAGCGGCAGGTTCATCGGGTGGTTCTTCCACTGCTGGAACGCTTCCCACGGCTGGTAGTTCGGGTCGCTGTAGTCGAGCCCGCTGACGTAGCCCAGCGCGATGCGGTCCTGGTCCAGGTGGTACATGAAGCTGCCGCCATAAGTATGCGTGTCGGCGGGCCAGCCGAAGCTGTGCACGATCTTGCCCGGGGTGACGCGGCCGAGCGGCAGCTGCCACAGCTCCTTGATGCCGATCGAGTAGCCCTGCGGATCGCTGTCCTTGTCCAGCGCATAGCGCTTGATCAGCTGCTTGGTGAGGCTGCCGCGCGCGCCTTCGGCCAGCACGGTGACCTTGGCCTTGATGTCGATGCCCTGGGTGTAGCCGCTCTTGTGCGTGCCGTCCTTCGCCACGCCCATGTCGCCGATGCGCACGCCGGCGACCGAACCGTCCTCGTTGTAGATGTTGTCGGCAGCGGCGAAGCCGGGGAACACGTCCACGCCCAGCGCCTCGGCCTGCGGCGCCAGCCACGCGCACATGGCGCCCAGCGAGACGATGAAGTTGCCGTGGTTGCGCATGCCCGGCGGCACCACCGGCAGCTTGCGCCCGCCAGTCTTGCTGAGCAGCCAGAACTCGTCCTCGCCGGCCGGCACGCAGATCGGCGGCGGATTGGCGCGCCAGCCGGGCAGCAGCGCGTCCAGCGGCTGCGGCTCGATCACTGCGCCGGAGAGGATCTGCGCGCCGACGGTCGAGGCTTTCTCGATCACGCACACGCTCACCTCTGGCTTCAGCTGCTTCAGACGGATCGCGAACGACAGGCCGGCCGGACCGGCGCCGACCACGACGACGTCGTATTCCATGGTTTCGCGTTCGCTCATGGCGGATTCCCTGGTGGAGGCGCGGGCGGTTGCCGTGCGTGTGAGTATGGGCCAAGCCGCCATTGTCCGTTTTCGGGTGGCGGGCGGCAACGCGTGCTGCGCTACCGCTTGCAATCGATTCATCGGGCGCGGCGATAATCGGGGCAACCCGAGGGAGTGTCCATGAATTCGATGCCGCCGATCGCCGACCTCGACCTGCGCCGTGCCTCGCTGTGCCAGTTGCTGCACTGGCTGGCGGTGGGCCGGGTGCAGCCGCAGGCGCTGGCCGATGTCTACCAGCAGGCGATCGAGCGGATCGATCCCGAACTGCATGCCTACGTCGATCAGCGCTCCGGCCTGCTGCAGGACCAGGCGGAACTGGCCGAACGGCGCCGCCGCGACGGCGTGATCGGTCGGCTGGACGGCATCCCGATCGCGCTGAAGGACAACTTCGACATCGCCGGCTGGCCCACCCGGGCCGGCCTGCCCGGCCGCGGCCGGCCGGTGCAGGAGGACGCCCACGTGGTGGCGCGGCTGCGCGCCTCCGGCGCGATGCTGCTGGGCAAGACCAACATGGACGAGGGCGCGCTGGGCGCGGTCACCGACAATCCGCATTTCGGCGCCACCCACAACCCGTATCGCCACGGCTGCACCGCCGGCGGTTCCTCCGGCGGCGCCGCGGCGGCGGTGGCCGCGGGGCTGGCGGTGGCGGCGGTCGGTTCGGACAGCCTCGGCTCGATCCGCATCCCGGCCAGCTATTGCGGCGTGTACGCGCTGAAGCCCACCCACGGCGAGATTTCCACCCGCGGCATGCTGCCGGCCGCGCGCCGGCTCGACGCGGTGGGCCTGCTGGCGCGCAGCCCCGACGACCTCACCGTGCTGCTGCAGGTGCTGGCCGGCTACGACGCCGACGACGCGCGCTCGCGCCGGCGCCGGGTGGCGTTCGCGCTGCCGGACTGGGAGCCGGGCAACCTGCGCACCGGCCTGCTGCCCGATCTCGCCGCGCTGGGCGTGCAGCCGGACGTGATCGAGGTGTTCGAAGCGGCGCTGGCGAAGCTGCCGCACGCGCTGGGCGAGCTGCGCACGGTCGACTTCGCCGACTGGGATTTCGCCCGTACCCGCCGTGCCGGCCTGCTGCTGATGGAGGCGGAGATGCTCGGCACGTTCGCCGCGGACCTGGCCAGCACCGAGCGCCCGGTCTCGGAGCACTTCCGCCGCCTGCTCGGCTACGCCGCCGGCAAGAGTGCGGCCGACTACGCGCGGGCCGACCGCGTGCTCGACGCGGCCACGCTGAAGATGCGCCGGCTGTTCGCCCAGGTCGACGTGCTGGTGCTGCCCACCACGCCGCAGGGCGCGTTCCCGCTGGACGACCCGGTGCCGGACAACCAGGGCGACCTCACCAGCTTCGCCAGCCTGGCCGGTTGCCCCGCGGTGAGCCTGCCGATGGGCACGTTGCCGAACGGCATGCCGGTGGGCCTGCAACTGGTCGGCGCCCGCGGCTCGGACCTGCGCCTGCTGGAACTGGCCGCGGTGTGCGCGGCCACGCTGGACGCGGAACCGGTGTATCCGGCGATCGCCTGAGGGCGCCCCGGCCACTTGCGGCCGCGTTGTCCCGGCGTGCGCCAGGGCGGCGGCAGGGCGCGGCCTTTTCGGCGATCCTGCCGCGGGGCATATGCCGTGCGCGCACGGCCTGTCGCGCCGAGGTTATTTCGGAACCCCGTCGGGGATCGCGTAACATGACCGGATGACCGGCGCGCGATGGCGCGTCCGCGCAAGACCAGCTCGGGTTCCACGCATGAGTACAGACAACGCGCCAACGCATTCGCACCTGGACGATCTCGAGGCGGAAAGCATCCACATCTTCCGCGAGGTGGCGGCCAGCTTCCGCCATCCGGTGATGCTGTATTCGATCGGCAAGGATTCCTCGGTGCTGCTGCACCTGCTGCGCAAGGCGTTCTACCCGGCGAAGCCGCCGCTGCCGCTGCTGCACGTGGACACCACCTGGAAATTCCGCGAGATGATCGCGTTCCGCGACCGGGTGGCGGCGGCCGGCGACGTGCAGGTGCTGGTGCACATCAACGAGGAGGGCGTGCGCCAGGGCATTTCGCCGCTCGTCCACGGCGCCACCGTGCATACCGACGTGATGAAGACCCAGGCGCTGAAGCAGGCGCTGGACCGCTACGGCTTCGACGCGGCCATCGGCGGCGCCCGCCGCGACGAGGAGAAGTCGCGCGCCAAGGAGCGCGTGTTCTCGTTCCGCAACGCGCAGCACCGCTGGGATCCGAAGCGCCAGCGCCCGGAGTTCTGGCACACCTTCAACACGCAGATCCGCCGGGGCGAGAGCGTGCGGGTGTTCCCGCTGTCCAACTGGACCGAGATGGACGTGTGGCTGTACATCCGCCGCGAGAACATCCCGGTGGTGCCGCTGTACTTCGCCAAGCCGCGCCCGGTGGTGGCTCGCGACGGCGCGCTGATCATGGTGGACGACGAACGCCTCGCCCTGCGCGAGGGCGAGACGGTGGAAATGCGCGAGGTGCGCTTCCGCACGCTGGGCTGCTACCCGCTCACCGGCGCGGTGGAATCCGGCGCCGACACGCTGGACAAGATCATCCGGGAAATGGCCGACTCGCGCAGCTCCGAGCGGCAGGGCCGGGTGATCGACCACGACCCCACCGCCTCGATGGAGCGCAAGAAGCAGGAGGGCTATTTCTGATGGGCGCACCGACCACGACCGATGCCGGCAAGGGCCTGCTGCGCTTCATCACCTGCGGCAGCGTGGACGACGGCAAGAGCACCCTGCTCGGCCGCCTGCTGTACGACGCCGGCACGGTGCCGGAGGACCAGCTCGCCGCGCTGGCGCGCGACAGCCGCCGGCTGCATGCCGATGCCGGCGACGCGCTGGACTTCGCCCTGCTCACCGACGGGCTGGACGCCGAACGCGAGCAGGGCATCACCATCGACGTGGCCTACCGCTACTTCCACACCGCGCGGCGCAGCTTCATCGTGGCCGACTGCCCCGGCCACGAGCAGTACACGCGCAACATGGCCACCGGCGCCTCCAACGCGGAACTCGCGGTGGTGCTGGTGGACGCGCGCAAGGGCCTGCTGCCGCAGACCCGCCGGCACACTTATATATGCAGCCTGCTCGGCATCCGCCAGGTGGTGCTGGCGGTGAACAAGATGGACCTGGTCGATGGCGACGAGGCCGTCTACCGCGGGATCAGCGAAGCTTACCGGGCGCTGGCGCAGACGCTGGGCATCGCCAGCGTGGCATGCCTGCCGGTGATCGCGCCGGGCGGCGACAACGTGGGCGCGCGCTCCGCGCGCATGCCCTGGTACCGCGGCCCCAGCCTGCTGGAGCTGCTGGAATCGGCCGACGCAGCGCCCGCCCGGGCGGTGGATTTCCGCATGCCGGTGCAGTGGGTGAACCGGCCCGACCAGTCGTTCCGCGGCTACGCCGGCACGATCTGCGGCGGCCGCGTGGCGCGCGGCGACGAGGTGGTGGTGCAGCCCGGCGTGCAGCGCGCGCGCATCGAGCGCATCGTCACCGCCGACGGCGACCTGGACAGCGCGGGCGACGGCCAGGCGGTGACGCTGTGCCTGGACCGCGAGCTGGACGCCAGCCGCGGCGACGTGATCGCCGACGCGTTGCGCCCGGCGCCGGTGGCCGACCAGTTCACCTGCCACCTGCTGTGGCTGGGCGACAGCGCGCTGCTGCCCAATCGCGCCTACTGGCTGAAGCTCGGCACGCGCACGGTCAACGCGCGGGTGATGGCGATCAAGCACAAGGTGGACGTGAACAGCCAGGCGCGGCTGGCCGCGCGCCACCTGGAACTCAACGAGGTGGGCTACTGCACGCTCGGCCTGGACGAGGAGGTCGCGTTCGAGGCCTATGCGGACAACCGCACGCTGGGCGGCTTCATCCTGATCGACCGCCAGAGCAACGCCACGGTGGCCTGCGGCATGCTGGACTTCGCGCTGGGCCGCTCGGCCAACGTGCACTGGCAGCATGTCGACATCGACAAGTCCGTGCGCGCCGCCAGCAAGGGGCAGCAGCCGCTGTGCTTGTGGTTCACCGGCCTGTCCGGCGCCGGCAAGTCCACCATCGCCAACCTGGTCGAGCGGCGCCTGCATGCGCTGGGCTGCCACACCTACCTGCTCGACGGCGACAACGTGCGCCACGGCATCAACCGCGACCTGGGCTTCACCCCGGAGGATCGCGTGGAGAACATCCGCCGCATCGCCGAGGTGGCGCACCTGATGGTCGACGCCGGGCTGATCGTGCTGGTCAGCGTGATCTCGCCGTACCGCAGCGAGCGGCAGTCGGCGCGCGAGCTGTTTGCCGCCGCGGAGTTCATGGAGGTGTTCGTCGACACGCCGCTGGAGGAATGCGAACGGCGCGACCCCAAGGGCCTCTACCGCAAGGCGCGCGCGGGCGCGATCCGCAACTTCACCGGCATCGACGCGCCGTACGAGCGCCCCGAGGCGCCGGACATCCACCTGGCGGGCGCGGGGCGGTCGGAGGAGCTGGCCGAACAGGTGGTGGCGCGCATCGTGGCCACGTTCGACGGCGGCGCGGACGGCTGACGCGCCGCGGCCAACGGCCGCGCACCGCTTGGATTGCTCGGGGCCGGCGGCGATAATGCGGGACTTCCCCCGCCAGGCGACCTCCGCGATGACCGAGAAAACCGTACTCAACGCCACCCACCGCGCGCTCGGGGCGCGCATGGTCGACTTCGGCGGCTGGGACATGCCGATCAACTACGGCTCGCAGATCGAGGAGCATCACGCGGTGCGCCGCGATGCCGGCATGTTCGACGTCTCGCACATGACCGTGATCGACCTGCACGGCGCGCGCACGAGGGACTTCCTGCGCCACCTGCTGGCCAACAGCGTGGACAAGCTCAAGGCGCACGGCAAGGCGCTGTACTCGTGCATGCTGAACGGGCAGGGCGGGGTGATCGACGACCTCATCGTGTACTTCCTCGGCGACGAGTTCTACCGGCTGGTGGTGAACGCCGCCACCCGCGCCAAGGACCTGGCCTGGATCGAGCAGCAGGCCAAGGCCTTCGACGTGCAGGTGAAGGAGCGCCCCGAGTTCGCGATGATCGCGGTGCAGGGCCCCAACGCCCGCGCGAAGGTGCTGGGCCTGCTGCACGAGGTGGACCGCCCGCGTATCGAGAAGCTGGGCAAGTTCGCCGCCGCCGCCGCGCAGGGGCCGCACGGCATGCCGCTGTTCGTGGCGCGCACCGGCTACACCGGCGAGGACGGTTTCGAGATCATCGTGCCGGCCGAACACGCCGTGGCGCTGTGGGAAGCGCTGGCCGCCGCCGGCGTGAAGCCGGCCGGCCTCGGCGCGCGCGACACGTTGCGGCTGGAAGCCGGCATGAACCTCTACGGCCAGGACATGGACGAGGGCGTGTCGCCGTGGGAGGCCAACCTCGGCTGGACCATCGCGCTGGACGAGGGCCGCGATTTCGTCGGCCGCAAGGTGCTGGAGGCGCAGAAGGCCGCCGGCGTGAAGCGCGTGATGGTGGGCCTGGTGCTGGACGAGAAGGGCGTGCTGCGCCACGGCCAGAAGGTGCTCACCGCGAACGGCGATGGCGAGATCCTTTCCGGCAGCTTCGCGCCGACCCTCGACAAGGCGGTGGCGTTCGCGCGCATCCCCGTGGGCGAGCCGGGCGCGATCCGCGTGGACATCCGCGGCCGCGAGGTGCCGGTGCGCCTGGTGAAGTACCCGTTCGTGCGCGACGGCAAGCCCTGCGAAGGGATCTGAGCGGCGCCCCGCGCGACACGTTTTTCCGACGGCGGATGTGGCTAGAATCTCCGCCTGTACCCCGACCCAACCCAACGACTGGACCCCGATCATGAGCGAGATTCCCGGCGATCTGAAATTCCTCAAATCCCACGAGTGGGCCCGCGCCGAAGACGACGGCCTGGTCCGGGTGGGCATCTCCGACCACGCGCAGGACCAGCTGGGCGACCTGGTCTACGTGGAGCTGCCGGAAATCGGCTCCGCCGTGAAGGCCGGCGTCGGCGCGGCCGTGGTCGAGTCGGTGAAGGCCGCCTCGGACATCTACTCGCCGGTGTCCGGCGAAGTCGTCGCGGTCAACGAACTGCTCAACGACAAGCCCGAGACCATCAACGAGGACGCCTTCGGCGAAGGCTGGATCTTCCTGGTGCGCCCCAGCGACCGCGCCGAGCTCGACGAGCTGCTCGACGCGAACGAGTACGGGGAACTGGTCGAGAACGAAGACCACTGAGCCACCGCCCTCCCGCGTGACCCCGCCGGCCGCCATGTGCGGCCGGCGTCGTTTTCGGCGACGACGCCATCGCCGCGCTTCCGGCGGATGCCGAGCGCGCGAAACGAATTCCTTCCCGCGCACGGCGATGCCATCGCCTCGATGTCCGGGGGTGCGCGCGGACCTTCGTCGATGCACATATGGCCGTCGCGTCGCGGCGAATCGGAGCGCGAGCCGTGCCGGACCGGTGCCGTCGCCCGCCGCCCGAGGTGTCGTCGGCGAGGGTTCCGCCCCCGGCGGCAGATTTTTTTTGCCGTGCCTGGATGCCGTTCCAGGCGCCTCCAGTCGCGTTCCGTTCATCTGTGGAATGCGGTCGGATACCCCGTGGCGCGCCTCGTTTTGCGAACGTGTCCCGCAGCGCGCTTTTTGAAGCGAAACATGGCGAATGCCCGAAAAGCATTGCGCTGCAAGGGTTTCAAGGGCATGCCTTGTTTTATGGATGATTATGTTTGGACGTATAGACGTCCAAACATAATGTCGGCGCATTACCCCGAAAGCCTTGCCGGACCGGGTTTTCGACCTGCCCTGGGTGGGCTGGAGCGGATTGATTTCATGGCTGAAATCAATTGACAGCCGAAATCTTCGGGGATAGCTTTCGCAACAGATCACGGGGAATGTGTTTTTATGGCGACAACGAAATTCATCAAGCCGTATGTCGAGCACGGTGAAAAGGCCAATGCAGTACGCAAGATCACCGTCTCGATTCCGTTGCATGTGCTGCGGCGACTTTCTGATTTACGTACCCACCGCCAGGTGAACAATCTTCGGCACGCTACCAACAGCGACTTGTTGGTCGAAGCGTTCCTGCACGCTTTTACTGGGCAACCACTGCCAACTGATGAGGAGCTAAGACGAACCATGGCCACTGCCAAGAAATCCGCTGCAAAGAAACCGGCCGCCAAGAAGGCCGCCGCCAAGAAACCCGCCGTGAAGAAGGCCGCCGCGAAGAAGCCGGTTGCCAAGAAGCCGGCCGCCAAGAAGGCTGCGAGGAAGGTTGCCAAGAAGCCGGCCGCCAAGAAGGCTGCTGCCAAGAAGCCGGCGGCCGCCAAGAAGGCTGCCGTGAAGAAGGTTGCGAAGAAGGCTGCTGCGAAGAAGGCTGCACCGGCCAAGGTGGTGAAAGCCACCCGGACCGCGAAAGCGAAGAAGTAAGCCACACGCGTCACCATACAATTAGACAAGTTATCGACTTCTCTCCCCGCGGTGCCCAGCGCGGGGAGAGCACTTCGAGAAGCCTTCGTCCCGGCCTGGCCGGGACGCTTCGTTTCAGGGGCGCGGAAACCGGCGCCGGGCGCGTGCCGTGCACTATCCATCGACGCGGTGTCGAGCCCTCGCGCCACTGTTCCGCCGCGATCCGCGGCTGCCGGGCGCCGCGATCGCATAGAGCAAATCGCCGCCCGGTGTCGTGAACTCCCGCGTCATTTGCCGTGCCGGGATATTGGAGTTACCTTTCTCCCATCCGCGCCGCGGCGAATCAGGGGATTCGCCGCTCCTGGATCGACAGGGGGAAAAAGCGCGGGTATCTGTCGACACTCAGCGAGAGACCATGGATACCCGATACACACTCAACGCGCGCCGGTATGCGCGCGGGGCTGCCAAGCCCATGCTCATTGCCATCATCTCCATTTTTGTCCTGCTCGCCGTAGGCGCCTGGTTCCTGATCATCAAGCCGCACCAGGAGCTGATCATGGCCGAGTCGGGCGGTCATCCGTCGACGCCGGTGTCCACCGCGACGCGGGCGGCGGCTGCTGCGCCGGCCAACGTGGCGGGGATGGACATCGACCAGCTGCTGGCCGAGGCCCGCACCGCCATGAACGAGCAGCGCTACCTCGCACCGGCCGGCAACAACGCGTTCGAGTTCTACCTGCGCGTGCTGCAGAAGGAGCCCGGCAACAAGGTGGCGTCCGACGCGCTGCGCGAGACCTTCCCGTTCGCCGCCACCTCGGCCGAGCAGTCGATCAACTCGCGCGATTTCAACGAGGCGCAGCGCCAGATCGACCTGCTGGCCAAGGCCGACCCGGCCAACTTCACGCTGACCATCCTGCGTTCCAAGCTGGATGCCCAGCGCAAGACAGTGGACAAGCAGCAGGAGCAGGAGAAGGCGGCGGCCCAGCTGGCCGCGCAGAAGGCCGCGGCCGAAAAACAGGCGGCGGAGCAATTGGCCGAGCAGCAGAAGGCGCAGCTGGCGGCGCAGCAGAAGGCGGAAGCGTCCCGTGCCGCGCAGCCCTCGCGTCAGGCAGCGGCCGGTCAGTCGGCGACGGCGGCGGCGGACGGCAGCAGCGTAGCCGGCAACGAAGGCGGCGAGTCCGCGCAGACCAACGCGGCCGTGCTGGTGAAGGGGGCCAGCGCGCGTTACCCCACCGCGGCCATGCGCGCGCGCCAGGAAGGCTGGGTGGTGGTGTCGTTCACGGTGGATGCCGACGGCAAGACCAGCGACGTCAAGGTGGTCGAATCGCAGCCGCGCCACGTCTTCGACCGCGCCGCCATGGACGCGGTGGAGCGCTATCAGTTCACTCCGGCCATGCGGAACGGCGTGGCCGTCTCCAGCACCAAGCAGCAGCGGATCGAGTTCAAGCTCTGATCGTGCCGCGGTTGTCATGACGAGGGCGGCGGGTGCCCGGCACGCGCCGCCTTCGTCTTGTCCGGAGCCAGCCGAGCGTGGCTCAGCGACGGCGTGATGCGCGATGCGGCCGCCGCGATCCGGGCTTCGGCCTGGCCGCCGCCGGCTTGGCGTTGCTTTCGACGCCGGCCCAGTCCACGTGGGGCAACCCAAGCAATGCGTCGAACACCATCGGCATCAGCCCGCTGGGCATCGGCCCGGTGGAGTTCCACAGGGTGACCACGCCGGTGCGGTACTTCGGGAAGAACCCGATCATGGTTCGATAGCCGGCCACGGCGCCGGCATGGTAGATCAGGGCCTCGCCGCCGTACTTGTAGACCCGCCAGCCGAGCGCGTAGTGCGCGGCGGTCAGGCGTTCGCTGCGCCAGGGGGTGGCGTGCAGCTCGCTGGGGGTGGCGACGCCGGGGCTGTGCAGCACGTCGAGCAAGGAGCCGGGCAGCACATCCTGGCGCCCCCCCATCTGCGCGATCAGCCATTTCTCCATGTCGCGCAGGCTGGCGTTGACGCCGGCCGCCGGGGCGACCCGGTAGTAGGTTTCGCTCGGCTCGAACGGCACCCAGCCGCCGCTGGTGGGGCGGTGCGGGCGCGCCCAGCTCTTGCTGGATTCCAGCGCGGCGCGGCCGTAGCTGGCGGTGGTCATGCCCAGCGGGTAGAAGATGCGCTTGTCGACCTGGCGGTAGAAGAAGTCGCCGGTGCGCGCCAGCACCACGTCGCCGATCATGCTGAAGGCGACGTTCTGGTAGCCGTAGCACTGGCCCACGCCGCAGACCATGCTGACCTCGTCCAGCTTGCGCACCAGTTCCTCGTACGGCGCGTCGCCCTCGAGCATGTTGTCGTAGGTGTTGCGCGGCAGGCCCAGGCGCTGGCCGAGGATGTCGGCGACGGTGGCCTGCGAGGCCGCCTGCATGTCCTTGAGCTTGAAATACGGCAGCACGTCGACCAGCCTGGTATCCCAGCCCAGCTTGCCGTCGTCGACCAGCAGCCCGGTGACGGCGGTGGCGAACGCCTTCGACAGCGAGGCGAGCCGGAACACGGTCTCCGGGGTGATCGGCTGCCTGGTGACCGTATTGGCGTAACCGAGGGTGTGTTCGAACACGACCTTGTCGTCGACCACCACGGCCGTGGCCAGCCCGGCGACGGCGTGGCGCTCGGCGAGGCGATCCAGCCAATGCTGGTAGTCGGCGAGCGCCTGCTTGACGCGCGCCGGTGGCAGCTTCTGCGTTGCGTTGTCGGCGGCCGGCGCAGCGCTCGGCGTGGTGTGCGGGGTGGTGGCGAAAACCGGCGTGCAGGCCAGCCCCAGCGCACCCGCGATCAGCAGGAAGGTCGTTCGAAACTGCATGGTGTTTGACGTGATTCCGGCGTGGGAGTCGCCTCAGGGCGGGAACTCGACGATGGGTCTGATCGTTCCCTCGATCGTGGTCCCCCTGATTGTCTTGTACTTCGTGGCGATCTACAACGGATGGATTAGCTCGCGCCGAGGATCAGCGCACTGGCCCGCTCGGCGATCATGATCGTGGGCGCGTTGGTGTTGCCGCTGGGCAAGGCAGGCATCACCGAGGCATCGACCACGCGCAGGCGCTCCACGCCGCGCACGCGCAGCTCGCTGTCGACCACCGCGCGATCGTCCTTGCCCATGCGGCAGGTGCCGGCCGGGTGGTAGATGGTTTCCGCCTTGCGCCGGATGAAGTCGACGTATTCCGCATCGCTGGCGATGCGCCGCTCGGGGAACACCGGCGCGCCGCGGTAGGGCGCGAACGCGGCCTGGTCGAGGATCGCGCGCGACAGCCGCGCCGCCTCGATCATCATCTTCAGGTCGTGGCCTTCCTCGTCGCCCAGGTAGTTGGCGTGGATCGCGATCGGTTGCGCCGGATCGGCCGAGTGCAGGCGCAGCCGGCCGCGGCTGCGCGGATGCAGGTGGCAGGCGTGCAGGGTGTAGCCGTAGCCGGGCAGGCGATGGCGGCCGTGGTCGTCGAGCAGCGCGGGCACGAAGTGGAACTGCAGGTCGCAGCGCGCATCGGCGGCGTGGCGGCTGCGCACGAAGCCGCCGGCCTCGGCCACGTTGGAGCTGCCCGGCCCGTCGCGGTGGCGCAGCCAGCGCCAGCCGGCGGACAGTTCGTTGAGGTGGTCGTAGCTGACGCGGCTCGGGTTGCCGTCCAGCGTGCAGATGTCCAGGTGGTCCTGCAGGTTGCCGCCGACGTCGGGCAGGTCGGCGACCACTGCGATGCCGTGCTCGCGCAGGTGGTCGGCCGGGCCGAGCCCGGACAGCATCAGCAGTTGCGGCGAATTGATCGCGCCTCCGGCGAGGATCACCTCGCCCGCCTCGATCCGCCCGGCGCCCTGCCGGCCGTGGCGCAGCTGCACGCCGACCGCGCGGCCACGCTCGATCAGCACGCGCTCGACCAGCGCATGCGTGCGCACGTGCAGGTTCGCGCGCCGGCGCACCGGCTTCAGGAACGCGGTGGCCGACGAGCAGCGCGCACCGTCGCGCTGGGTCACCTGGTACAGCCCGAAGCCAGCCTGCTGTTCGCCGTTGAAGTCGTCGTTGCGCGGGAAGCCGGCGCTGGCGGCCGCGTCGACCAGCGCTTCCGACAGCACGTTGTGATGGCGCAGGTCGGCAACGCCGAGCGGGCCGTCGGCACCGTGCAGCGCGCTGGCGCCGCGGCTGTTGTCCTCGCTGCGCAGGAACCACGGCAGCACCTCGCGCCACGACCAGCGCGGGTCGCCGCTGGCTTCGGCCCAGCGGTCGTAGTCGGCCACCACGCCGCGGATGTAGCACATCGCGTTGATCGCGCTGGAGCCGCCCAGCGTCTTGCCGCGCGGCCACCACAGGCGACGCTGGTTGAGCGCGGGCTCCGCTTCGGTGCGGTAGTTCCAGTTGAGCGCGCGGTTGTTGGCCAGCCGCGCGATGCCGGCGGGCATGTGGATCAGCGGGTTCCAGTCCGTGGGGCCGGCTTCCAGCAGCAGCACGCGCGTGGCCGGGTCGGCACTGAGCCGGTTGGCCAGCACGCAGCCGGCCGAGCCGGCACCGACGATGACGTAGTCGTAGTGGTTCAAGGCTTCTCCATGCTTTGCTGGATGGACATGGCCGCATGCTAGGCTTGCCGCGCCCCACGCTGGACGTGCCCGTGAGTTTGCCCCGCCAAGCCGTTGTGGAACAAGCCGCGCCGATGCTGTCCGCGCTGGCGTTCTTCTTCGTGATGACCTCGTACTACATCATCCGGCCGGTCCGTGACCAGCTGAGCGGTGCGGTCGGTTCGCAGTCGCTGCCGCTGTTCTATTTCGCGGTGTTCATGGTGATGCTGCTGCTGACGCCGCTGTTCGGCTTGCTGGTGGCGCGCTTTCGACGGCGCCAATTGCTGGGCTGGAGCTACAGCTTCTTCATCCTGTGCCTGCTCGCGTTCGTACCCGCGTTCATGGCGCAGGAGCGCATCGGCGCGCGCGAGCTGGGCGTGGTGTTCTTCGTCTGGATCAGCGTGTTCAACCTGTTCGTGGTGTCGCTGTTCTGGAGCTTCATGGCCGACATCTTCTCCAGCGGCCGGGCGCGGCAGGTGTTCTCGCTGATCGCGCTGGGCGGCATGGGCGGCGCGATCTTCGGCCCGCTGGTGACCGGGCTGCTGGTGCGGGTGATCGGCGTGGCGCCGCTGCTGCTGGTTTCGGCGCTGGCGTTGTCGCTGTCGCTGGCGTTGCTGATGCGGCTTTCGGCGGACCACGGCCGGCAATCGGGCAGCCGGGGCGAGGAGGCGGTCGGCGGCTCGCTGTGGGCCGGGATCAAGGAGCTGTGGTCGCGCCCGTTTCTGCGCTACATGGCGCTGCTGATGCTGTTCGGCGACGGCATCGGCACGCTGGCCTATGCGCTGGTGGCCGACTACGCCAAGGCGCATTTCGCCGATGCGGTGGCGCGCACCGTGTTCTACAACGACCTCGACCTGGCCACCAACCTGCTCGGCGCGGTCATGCAGCTGAGCCTGACCCGCTGGCTGCTGGTTCGCCACGGCGCCGGCTGGGGCCTGCTGCTGCCGGCGCTGGTGAACGTGGCCTTGCTGGCCGGCGTGGCCCTGATCGGCGGCGGTAACCTGGTGCTGCTCGGTCATGCCGTGCCGCTGCTGGCGGTGATGAGCGTGGTCACGCGCGGCTTCGCCTACGGCATGACCAAGCCGGCGGTGGACGCGCTGTACACGCGGGTGCCGCGCGAGACGCGCTACAAGGGCAAGAACTTCGTGGAGACCGCGGTGTGGCGCTTCGGCGACCTGGTGGTGACCAGCGCGGTGAGCGGTTTGCGCATGCTGGGCTGGGGCCTCGGCGGGCTGGCCCTGGCGGGCGCCGGCGTCGCCGCGCTGGCGACGGTGGTGGCCCGGCGCGCCGGCTGGTCGCCCGATCTGGCGCCTGACGAACACGCGCCCGTGGACGAGGGCGCGAAAGCATCGGTTTGAGCCGATGCTTTCCCGAATCCGGAATGACTCGCCGCGTCCGCGGCTCGCCCTGCGGGCCATCGGCTTCGCCGATGTTCGCTCCGGCATCCTGCCTGCGCGAGCCGAATCCCGAATCTCAGCTCGTGATATAGCGCTGCAGGTGCTCGATCTGTTCGGCCTGCGCGTCGATCACCGCCTTGACCAGGTCGCCGATCGAGATCACCCCCACCACCTTGCCGTCCTGCACCACCGGCAGGTGGCGGATGCGGCTGTCGGTGCACAGGCGCATGCAGTCGAACACGTCGGTGTCCGGCCCGACGGTCAGCGGCGTGCCGCTCATGATGTCCGATACGGCAGTCTGCGACGAGGAACGTCCCTGCAGGATCACCTTGCGCGCGTAGTCGCGTTCGGAGATGACGCCGACCAGTTGCTCGCCCCGCATCACCAGCAAGGCGCCGATCCGATGCTCGGCCATGTGCTTGATCGCCTCGAGCACCGGTGCCTCCGGAGCGATGCGGTAGATCGCGTTGCCTTTGCCTTGCAGCAGATGCTTCACCTGGCTCATGCGGTGGTCTCCCATCGGCCCGGACGGGCCGCCCGGAACGAGTCTAGCGCCGCTGCCGGGCTGGCGTGTAGCGAAGTTGTGAAGTCCCGCCGCGTTCAGCGCGGCGTGCGCGGCTGGCGCCGCTCCTCGATGAAATACAGTGGCCGCTGCTTGCTCTCGGCGTAGTTGCGGCCGAGGTATTCGCCGATCACGCCGAGCGCCAGCAACTGCACGCCGCCGAGGAACAGGACCACCAGGATCAGGGTGGGGTAGCCGCGTACCGGATCGCCGTAGAGCAGGGCCTTGACCAGCACGAAGGCGCCGTAGGCGAAGGACACCCCGGCCGCGGCCAGCCCGACCCAGGTGGCCAGCCGCAGCGGCGCGGTGGAGAACGAGGTGATCCCCTCGATCGCGAGTTGGCCCAGCCGCCAATAGTTCCACTTGGTGGTGCCGGCCTGGCGCGGCTCGCGCAGGTAGTGCACGGCGGTCTGCCGGTAGCCGATCCAGCTGAACAGGCCTTTCATGAAGCGCTGGCGTTCGCGCAACTGCTGCAGCGCGTCCAGCGCGCGGCGCGAGAGCAGGCGGAAATCGCCGGTGTCGCGAGGGATCGTGGTGTCGGACAGGCGCTCCATGCTGCGGTAGAACGCCGCCGCGGTGAGGCGCTTGAAACCGCTCTCGCCCTCGCGCGCGCTGCGCGTGGCGTAGACCACGTCGTAGCCGGCCCGCCACTGCTCGACCAGGGCGGGAATCAGCTCGGGCGGATCTTGCAGATCGGCATCGATCACCACGGCGGCATCGGCGAGCACGGCGTCGAGTCCGGCGGTCAGCGCCGCCTCCTTGCCGAAATTGCGCGACAGCTTCAGCGCGCCCGTGCGCGGGTCGGCGGCGACCAGCGACTCGATGATGGTCCAGGTGTCGTCATGGCTGCCATCGTCGACGTAGAGCACGTCGCACGCCAGCGGCAGGCCATCCAGCACCTTGCGCAGGCGCTCGTGGAACGACCGCAGCACGGCCGATTCGTTGTAGGCGGGAACGACGACGGTGAGCTGCGGCATGGGTGGAACCTGCGGAAGTCGGCTTCATGCTAACCAACCGGCTGCCGCGAGGCGAGCCGCGCTCAATGCGGCGGACGTGGTGGCGCGTCGCCCTCGACATAGCCCGGGCCGCCGAGCCGGTACATCTGCTGCTGGATCCAGCCGGCGCGGCGCTGCACGTAGGCGCTGGGGCGGTCGGCGTGCAATCGCCGCGGGCTCGGCAGCACCGCGGCGAGGCGGGCGGCCTGGGCTGGGCCGAGCTGGGCCGGCGGAACGTGGAAGTACGCCTCGCTGGCCGCGCCCACGCCGTAGACGCCGTCGCCCAGCTCGGCGATGTTCATGTACACCTCGAGGATGCGCTGCTTCGGCCAGCTCAGCTCGATCAACACGGTGAAGTACGCCTCCAGCCCCTTGCGCACGAAGCTGCGGCCGTTCCACAGGAACAGGTTCTTGGCGGTCTGCTGGCTGATCGTGCTGGCGCCGCGCAGGCGCCGGCCGTCGTCGGCCGCGTCGAGCGCGTCCTGGATGGAGTCGAGGTCGAAGCCGTGGTGGTAGGGAAACTTCTGGTCCTCGCCGGCCACCATCGCCAGCGGCACCCAGGTCGACACCTGGTTCCACGGCACCCAGTGCTGGTGCAGGCGGAAATCCTTCTCGCCGTGGAGCCAGGCGCCGAGCTGGCGCTCGAGCATCACGGCCGACGTCCACGGCGGCATGAAGCGCAGCACCAGCACTACCAGCCAGCTCAGCGCCAGCCAGGCCAGCACGAGGATCGCCAGCGCACGCAGCAGGCGGGTCAAGCGGTGGCGTCGGGGCGAGTGCGGCATAGCGCTGCGCATGGGAAGGAGCCGGCAGTATAAGGGGCGTTGTCCGGATGCCGCCGCGCCCCCATCTGTGGCGCTTGCCCTCAAAGAGACTGCCTGCCGTGGAAAACCTGCCTGTCGAAGACGTGCTGCACCGTTTCCTGCTGGAGCACGCCGGCGTGCGTGGCACCCTGGTGCGGCTGGGGCCGGCCTGGCGCGAAGTGGCCGGTCGCGCCGACTACCCGCCGGCGCTGCACGCGCTGCTGGGCGAGGCGCTGGCGGCCAGCGCGTTGCTGACCGGCAACATCAAGCTGGACGGCGCGTTGTCGATCGAGCTGAAGAGCGCCGGCGCGTTGCGCCTGCTGTTCGCCGAATGCAGCGACCACGGCCGCCTGCGCGGACTGGCGCGCTGGAACGTGCCGCTGCCCGAGCCGCTGGCGCTGGACGCGCTGGCCGACGCGGTGATGGCGATCACCATCGGCAACGTCGATCGCGGCCAGCGCTACCAGGGCCTGGTCGACCTGCGGCATGCCGGGCTGGCGGAGTCGCTGGAGGGCTACTTCGTGCAGTCCGAGCAGTTGCCGGCGCGGATCCTGCTGGCCGCCGACGGCGAGCACGCGGTCGGCCTGATGCTGCAGAAGATGCCGGGCGAGGGCGGCCACGATGCCGTGCGGGACGACGATGCGTGGAACCGCGTGGTGCACCTGACCGCCACCCTGGGCGCGGCGGAACTGCTGGCCAGCGTGCCGGAGCAGCTGCTGTACCGGCTCTACCACGAGGAATCGGTGCGCCTGTTCGAGCCGCGTCCGCTGGCGTTCGGCTGCAGCTGCAGCCGCGAGCGGGTAAGCGCGATGCTGCGTTCGCTCGGCCGCGACGAGGTGGAGGCGGCGCTGGCCGCGCGCGGCGACGAGATCGAGGTGGTCTGCGAGTTCTGCGCGCAGCACTACCACTTCGACCGCATCGATGCCGAGCACCTGCTCAGCGCCGCGGCGGCGCCCGGCGCACCGGGGACGGCGCAGTAGGCAAGTCCCTTGCCGGCAGCGTTCGGGCCGGCCGGGAGCCGCGGCCGCGGCAGGACGCTCAGCCCGGCAGCAGTTTGCCCGCACCGAGCCAGGTGCCGGCGGGTTGCGGCTCGGCGAACAGAAAGCCCTGGCCGTAGCGGCAGCCGACGCGCAGCAGCGCCTGGCGCTGCGATTCCTCCTCGATGCCTTCGGCGATCACCTTCATGCGCAGCGAATCGGCCAGCACCTGGATCGCGCGCACCAGCGCCAGGCCCTGGGTCTCGACGTCGTCGGGCGCCAGCTCGATGATGAACGAGCGGTCGATCTTCAGCGACTCGAACGGGTACTGGTGCAGGTAGCTGAGCGAGGAATAGCCGGTGCCGAAGTCGTCCAGCGCGATGCCGACACCGTGGCTGCGCAGGTTCTGCAGCATCTGCTTGACCTGGGTCGGGTTCTCCAGCAGCGCGTGTTCGGTGACCTCGATGCGGATGCAGTGCGTCGGCACGGCGTACTGGTCGAACAGCGCGAGCAGGCGCTGGTCGAGGTCGGCCGAGCGGAAATGCCGGCCGGAGACGTTGATGCTGATGAAGCCCTCGGTGCCGATCAGCCGCACGGCCTGGGTGCACACCTGCTCGAAGATCTGCCAGTCGATCGCCTCGGCGCAGCCGCATTCCTCGGCGATCAGCAGGAAGTCGTGCGGCGGCAGCAGGCCGCGCTCGGGGTGGTGCCAGCGCAGCAGCGCCTCGTAGCCGACGACGCGGCCGTCGGCGAGCTCCACGATCGGCTGGTAGAACGGCTCGAACTCGTTGCGGCTGAGCGCGTGGCGCAGGTCGCTCTCCATGTCCAGCAGCGACAGCGCCTCGCGGCGCAGGCGGTCGTCGAACATCGCCGCGCGGTGGCGGCCGCCGTCCTTGGCGTGGTACATCGCCGCGTCGGCATCGCGCAGCAGTTCCTCCGGCTGGCGGTAGTGCGGGCTGGCCAGCGCGATGCCGATCGAGGCGGAGGTGAAGATCTCCTTGGTGCCGAGCCGGAACGGCGTGTGCAGCTCGCTGATGATGCGTTCGGCGATCAGCGTCGCCTTGTTGGCGTCGACGATGCCCTCCAGCAGCACGGCGAACTCGTCGCCGCCGAGGCGCGCCACCACGTCGCGGGTCTTCAGGCAGGCGCGGATGCGGCCGCCGACCTGGAACAGCAGATCGTCGCCGATCAGGTGGCCGACCGAGTCGTTGATCACCTTGAAGCGGTCCAGGTCGATGAACAGCACGGCGAACTGCTCGTCCGGGTTCGCGTGGCAGCGCTGCATCGCCTGCTCCAGCCGCTGCAGCAGCAGGGTGCGGTTGGGCAGGCCGGTGAGCGAGTCGTGGAGGGTCTCGTATTTCAGGCGGCGCTCGACCCGCTCGCGCTCGGCGATCTGTTCGCGCAGGTCGCGGTTGGCCAGTGCCAGCGCGCGGGTGCGCTCGGTGACGCGCCGTTCCAGCCCGGCATAGGCCTGCTTGAGCGTCGCCGCGGCCTGCTTGCGCTGCAGTGCGTTGGCGATGTGGTAGCTGACGAAGGTCAGCAGTTCCTGGTCGCGCTCGTTGTAGGTGTGCTCGGGCGAGTAGCTTTGCAGCGCCAGCACGCCCATCGCCTTGCCGCCCCAGATCAGCGGCACGCCGAGCCAGCACACCGAGCGTGCGCCGAAGAGGCTGATTTCGCCGAGTGCGCTGAGCCGGTCGATTTCCGCCGGCGTGGCCAGCAGCGGCCTGGCGTGACGCAGCACGTATTCGGTGGCGCCGCGGCCGTGCGTGCGCGGCAGGCGCACGTTGTCCACGTCGTCTACCGAGTAGGGGAAGGTGAGGTGGCCGCTTTCCTCGTCGATCTGCGCGATATAGAAGTTGCGCGCGTACAGCAGGCCGCTGATCACCTGATGCACCGCCGCGTAGAACGCATCCAGGCTTTCCGGCGCGCTGGCCAGCTCGGCGATGCGGAACAGCGCGGCCTGCAGGCGCTCGCCGCGCTGGCGCTGCAGCACCTGCTGGCGCAGCACGCGGTTGGCCTCGCGCAGCGCGGCGGTGCGGTCGGTGACCCGGCGGCCCAGTTCGAGGTGCGCCTCGCGCCGTTCCAGCGCGGTTTGCACGTGCTGGGCCACGTAGTTCAGCAGTTCCAGGTCGTGCTGCGAATAATGCGTGTCGTCGCGATAGCTCTGCATCACGATGCCGCCGACGGCGTGGTCGGCACGCAGCAGCGGCACGCCCAGCCAGTGCTCGCAGTTCGGACCGAGCGGCACGAGGCGGTTGCCGAACTGCTGGCGCAGCTCGTCGATCGAGCCCATCAGCGGCCGGCCTTCCTGCAGCAGGTTCCAGGTCAGGCTGTGCAGCATGCCGTGCAGCGGCAGGCTCTGGTCCGGCGGCGGCGGGTCGGTGTCCTTGATGTCGATGTAGTAGGGGAAGCGCACCGTGTCGGTGGCGGCGTCGTAGAGCACGATGTAGAAGTTTTCCGCGTACATCAGGCTGCTGACGATGGCGTGCAGCGAACGCATCATCTCCGGCATGTCGTGCTCGGCGCCGGCCTGCTCGGCGATCGCGTACAGTGCGCGCTGCAGCCGCTCGGCCTGTGCCAGCCGCGAGATCGCCTCGTACAGGCGGCTGGTTTCGGCCAGCTGGCGCAGGCGGGCGCCGGCCAGCCGGCCCATCCAGTCCAGCCGGTCATGGACGGGCTCGGGCAGTGGCAGGTCGGCCCAGTCCAGCACCAGGGTGCGCGGGCCCTGGGGATCCACGGCCAGTTCCATCTGCCCCGCCAGATGCCCCGGGGATTCGTCCCCGCGACGCCAGCGCAGGCGGCCCTGGATGCCGAAGTTGCCCAGCATCAGCTCGCAGATTTCCATCACGCTGGCGGCGTCGGCGGCCTCGAACAGGTGTTCCATGGCCTCATGCAGGGCCGCAAGATCCCGCGCCACCGGAAACGGCGGGGAGGAACGGATCGTCGGCGTGGCGCTCATGGGGCTGGGTGGATTCCGGTGCGATCCGGCAGGATCGGTGCGGTGCCGCACCCCTTTATATCGTGTAAGCCGGCCCCGTCGCCAGTTTCCACGGGCGGGAACCTGATGGCGCCACAGGGGTCGAAACAGGCGCGGAAACCCTGTCATTTTGTGAGTTGGCGCGAGTTTTCTGGGTGTTAGTAAAACGTAAAGCGGGGTATACTGCTGCCCGGATAGCCTTACTTGCCGAGATCCACGGGTTCAAACTGATGCGCCGCCTGTCTGCCCTGTTGCTGATTCTCCTGCTGCCGTTTGCGGCGGCGGGACAGTCCGTGGGCGCCGACAGCGCCACGGCCCAGGAACTGCTGGCGCGGCCGGCCGGGCAGGTGGGCGGAACCGGTACGGCGGTGCCGCTGTGGCGCGGCACCGATGGCCAGTTGCTGACGCTCAAGGCGGATCGCAGCACCGGTGCCGAGGCGCTGCGCAGGAATCCGCAACTGGCCCCGCGCGTGGTCGACGCCACCGGCGTGACGACCACCGGCCTGCAATATGGGCTGGGTCCGCAGTTGCAGGCGCACGCCGAGGTCAGCGAGCTTTCGTGGGCCAACTCGAATCTGCGCGTGCTCGACAGCGAGGTGGGCGCCACGTTCGATGCCGGCCGTTACAGCGTGGGCGTGAGCGTGGGCGCGAGCAAGGTGCCGGACAACAATGCGGTGCTGCCGCGCGTGCTGCCGGGTGCGGCGCCGGGTGTCGACGGCCTGCCCGATTTCGACAGCAGCTCCCAGCTGAAGGCGCACGGTCGGCTGGCGCTGGGCAGCAAGAGCGGCATCGACGTGGGCGCCAGCGTCGGCCGCGTCCACCTGCTGCCGGGCAATCTGCTCGGCATCAATGCGCTGGACCAGAAGGCGCTGAGCTTCGGCGTCGATCATGGCCCGCTGAGCGGCGTGCTGGTCGGCCGCACGATGCAGCCGCAGGCCGGCATTCCCGGCAGCCTGAACGCAGACCGGCGCTGGAACAGCATCGACCTGGGCGTGACCTGGCGTTTGCCGTGGCGCGGCTCGCTGAGCGTCGGCGCGCAGAACCTGTGGTCGTCCGGCACCCCGGCCAATACGCCGGCTGGCCCGGAGCCGGACCAGTCGCGCACGCCGTACGTGCAGTATCACCAGGACCTCTGAGCGGCCCGTCCGCCCGTTCCCGCGCATCATGAAAAACGCCGTCGCTAGCGCGACGGCGTTTTCGTTTCCGGCGGCACCGGCGGCGCTCAGCCTTGCTTGCGCACGCGCAGGTCGCCGCTGAAGGTCTCGATGTTGATCTTGCCGCGGCCGTCGCCGAGGCGGACGTCGAGCGAGCTGCCGGGGCCGTGCTCGGGTTGCGTCGGGGTGCCGAAATCGCTGCGCAGGTTGCCGCTGAAGCTGCTGGCGTGCAGGCTGCCGGAGGTGTTCGCCGGCAGCAGCAGCTGCACGTTGCCGCTCATGCTGTCGATGCCGAGGCTGCCGCCGGCTGCCGGCGCGCCGGTCAGCTGCACGTCGCCGGATACCGTGCTGAGCGTAAGTTTCTGCCATGGCCCGCCGCTGGCCTGGACATGGCCGGAAATCGTCTGCAGTCCGACGTTGCCGCCCAACGCGGGAGCCAGGATGTCGCCGCTGACGGTCTGCAGTTCGGCCCGTTCGGCATGTCCGGCCTGCTCGATGTTGCCGCTGACACTGTCCACCTTGAGCGAGGGCGTGCGTGCATTGATGCGTGCCTTGCCGCTGACCGTGTTGACCTGGATGCTGCCGCCGCTCATGCCGTCGATGACCAGCGGTGCACTGATCACGCTGACCTCGAGCGAGGCCGCCCTGGGTACGTGCAGTTCCAGGGTGGTGGGCGCCATCTTGCTGTCGCCGCCCCAGTTGAACCGGCCGGAGCCGCCCTGCGGCTCGACCCTGATCTCCAGGTTGCCGTTGCTGCCGCTGATCGCCAGCGGCCGGGCGCCTTCGCCGAGCCGGCCGCCGACCTGAACCTCGTTGCGGTCCCAGGCGGTCACGTTCACCGTGCCGGCGACGTTGCTGATGCGGATGCGGGCGGTCGGAGTGGCGTCATGGCGCAGCTGGATCGGCGTGTCGGCGAGGGCCTGGCCGATGCAGAAGCACAGCAGGAGGGGAAGGTAGCGGACGGTTTTCATGGTCGTTCCTGTGGATCTCAGCCGGCCTGGCCGGCCAGGTGGCGCAGCTGCGCCTGTTGACGTTCGGTGCGGCCGAGCAGGCGCTGCAGCGCCGGCGAGTCCGGCGCCTGCCGGATCGCCATCTGCAGTTCCATCCGCGCGGCGTCCAGCTCGATCGCGGCGCCGGCCAGGCGCGGATCGGACGGCTTCCAGCTCGCCGGGAGCTTGGCAGCGGTGGCGAGCGGGGTGGTCGCCGGCACTTGCCGCCAGTGCCAGCCGAGGCCGCCGGCCAGCAGCAGCGAGGCGGCGAGACCGGCGGCGACCCGCCAGCGGCGGCGAGGTGGTGCGGCCGGAGGGGCGGTGGCGTGCGGATCGCCTTGGCCGGCATCGTCCAGTGCGGCTTCGATCGCGGCCCACAGGTCGCGCCGTGGCGCGAGTGGCCGGCGCAGGCCGCGCATCTGCCGGCGCCATTCGAATTCGTTCATGAGCTTTCTCCCAATGCCTTGCGCAACAGGCCGCGGGCGCGGTGCAACTGCGCTTTCGACGTACCGACGGCCATCGCCAGCTCGGCGGCGATTTCCTCGTGCTTCCAGCCTTCGATGTCGTGCAGTACCAGCACGGCACGGGCGCGCGGCGGCAGCTTGCCGACGGCGTGTTCCAGTTCCTCGCGCTCGGCCGCGCAGAACGGCGTCTCGCCGGCGTCGGGCAGGTGATCGTCGTCCACCATGCTCACCGGGTCGGCGCCGCGGGCGCGGATGTCCATCAGCGCCACGTTCACCGCGAGCCGGTACAGCCAGGTGCCGAAGGCGCTCTCGTGGCGGAAGCCGGGCAGCTTCTGCCAGGCGCGGACGAACGCATCCTGGGTAAGGTCCTCGGCGCGGGCATGGTCGTAGCCGGCGAGCCGGTACACCGCTCCGTGCACGCGGCCCACGTGCAGCCGGTAAAGCCGCTGGAACGCGCCGCGGTCGCCGGCGGCCGCGGCGCGCACGTCATCGCTGTCGTTCGCTCCCGTTGAGGCAGGCGACATGGAGCTTCCAAGGGCAGGACAGGCGGCAGTCATCTTGCCAGCTTGGATGCGACGTTGCGCGAAAGGGTTGGAACGGGCGCCGCAGTGGCGTAGCTGCAGGCCTCACGGGAGGATCGCGATGAATCCGCCCGTGACGGGATGCTTCAGGAGGCGATGGCTTCGCGACGCGACTGGTCGGCATCGTCCTGCAGTGCCTGCGCCACGCGCTGCTGCTCCCGGCGCAGGCGTTCGGGCAGCCGCGGGGCGAAGCTGTCGAGGTACTCGCCGATGGCCGACAACTCGGCCTGCCAGCCGGCGTTGTCCACGTCGAGCAGCTCGTCGAGCCTGGCGCGCTCGAGCTTGAGTCCGTCCAGCTTGAGCTCGCCCTCGCCCGGCAGGATGCCGATCGGCGTCTCGACGCCGCTCGCGCGGCCTTCGGTGCGGTCGATCATCCATTCCAGCACGCGCAGGTTGTCGCCGAAGCCCGGCCACAGGAACTTGCCGTCGGCGCCCTTGCGGAACCAGTTGACGTGGAAGATCTTCGGCAGCTTCGCGCCCGGCTTGTCGAACGACAGCCAGTGCGCGAAGTAGTCGCCGTAGTGGTAGCCGCAGAACGGCTTCATCGCCATCGAGTCGCGGCGCAGCACGCCGACCGCGCCGGTGGCCGCCGCGGTGGTTTCCGAGCCCATCGCGGCGCCCATCAGCACGCCGTGGGTCCAGTCGCGCGCTTCCATCACCAGCGGCAGCAGCGAGGGCCGGCGGCCGCCGAACACGATTGCGCTGATCGGCACGCCCTGCGGCGCCTCGGCCTGCTCCGACCAGGTCGGGCACTGCTTCGCACTGACCGTGAAGCGCGAGTTCGGGTGCGCGGCCGGGCCGTTGGCCGGATCGTACGGACGTCCCTGCCAGTCGGTGACTGGCGTGCCGGGCAGGCCTTCCCACCACGGCTGGTTGTCGGCGGTGACGGCGACGTTGGTGAAGATGGTGTCGTGCGAGATGCTCTTCATGGCATTGTGGTTGGTGGCGTCGCAGGTGCCCGGCGCCACGCCGAAGAAGCCGGCTTCCGGGTTGATCGCGTACAGCCGTCCGTCCGCGCCGGGACGCATCCAGCAGATGTCGTCGCCGACCGTCCACACCTTCCAGCCATCGCGCAGGTAGCCTTGCGGCGGAATCAGCATCGACAGGTTGGTCTTGCCGCAGGCGGACGGGAACGCGGCGGCGACGTAGTGCGTCTCGCCCTGCGGGTTCTCGATGCCGACGATCAGCATGTGCTCGGCCAGCCAGCCTTCGCTGCGCGCCTGGTGGCTGGCGATGCGCAGCGCGTGGCACTTCTTGCCCAGCAGCGCGTTGCCGCCGTAGCCGGAGCCGTAGGACTTGATCGTGAGCTCGGCCGGGAAGTGCATGATCCAGCGGCGCTCCGGGTCGAGCTCTCCCTTGGAATGCAGGCCCTTCACGAAGCGGCCCTCACGCTCGATCCGCGCCTGCGCGGCAGCGCCCATGCGGGTCATGATCTTCATGTTGGCGACCACGTACGGGCTGTCGGTGATCTCCACGCCGCAGCGCGCCAGCGGCGAGTCGATCGGGCCCATGCAGTACGGGATCACGTACATAGTGCGGCCTTCCATGCAGCCGTCGAACAGCGCGTCGATCTTCGCGTGCGCCTCGGCCGGGTCCATCCAGTGGTTGTTGGGGCCGGCGTCTTCCCGGTTCGGGTGGCAGATCAGGGTGAGGTGCTCGACGCGGGCCACGTCGGTGGGGTGGGAGCGGTGCAGGTAGCAGCCCGGATGGGTCCGCTGGTTCAGTTCAATCAGGGTGCCGTCGGCCAGCATCTGCCGCAGCAGGGTCTGGTATTCGGCGTCCGAACCGTCGCACCAGTGGATCCGCGCAGGGCGGGTCAGCGCCGCCACTTCGGCTACCCAACGATCAAGCGCTTCCAGCTTGCTGGCCATCGTGTCCCCTAAGGTCTTGTGGAAAAAAGGAGTTGGCACGGTAGTTTGCGCGCACTGGTATTGCAAGGTTCCGTGCAGCAGAAACGGCGCCGGATGGCGCCGTACGGGGTGTTCCGCAGAGCTGGCTCAGGCCGGAATCAGGGTCGCGATCATGTGTTCGACGTAGGCGTCGAACTCTTCCAGGTTGATCCGCGGCAGGCCCAGCGTGAAGTTCAGCTGCAGGAAACCGACGTAGGCGGCATAGGTCAGCCGCGCGCGGTTGAGCGCCTCGCCAGGGGGCAGGCCGGCTTCGCGATAGGCGGTGGTGAGGAACTCCATGCGCCGCTGCGATACGCGGGCCATCACCGGCACCACCTGCGGGTGGTCCAGCGCCTTCAGCAGGGCGGCGTAGACGCGGTGCGGCTGCAACTCGTGTGCGACGCGGCGGAACAGCTCGGGCAGGCGCTGGCGCGGGTCGGTGATCTGCTCGATCTGGCCCAGCACTTCGCGCTCGCCGTACTGTTCCCAGCGTTCCAGCGCGGCATGCAGCAGGGCTTCGCGGGTACGGAAGTGCCAGTAGAAGCTGCCCTTGGTCACGCCCAGCTGGCGTGCCAGCGCTTCCACCGCGAGTGCGCCGACGCCTTGTTCGGCGATCAGCTGCAGGGCGGCAAGTTCCCAATCCTCGGCCGACAGCCGGGTGCGTTCTGGCTTGCTACTGACATTCATGTGCGTATGGTAGCGGCACCCCGTGCATTTGTAATGCGGAATGTCGATCCGGCCGAGGGCTCCGGCTTTGCCCGGACGGCCGCCGGAACGCACGGCGCATGGTTGACGCCGCTCGCCGGAGCAATCCATACTCTTCCGTATGGTGAACAATGTCCCTGCGTCCCCGGCGATCAGCCGCTTCCCCGCTGCCGACCTGACTCTGGCGGTGGAGACGCGCTGCCCGGACGGTCATCCGACCCTGCTGTTCGCGCACGGTTTCGGCCAGACCCGTGGCGCCTGGAACGGTACGGCCGCGGCGCTGGCACAGGCGGGCTGCCGCTGCGTCACCTTCGACGCGCGCGGCCACGGCGAAAGCGACCGGGTGCCCGGCGGCAACTACCACATGGACCAGTTCGCCGACGATCTGCGGCGGCTGGCCGTGGCGCAGCCGCAGCCGCCGGTCCTGGTCGGCGCGTCGATGGGCGGCCTGCTCGGCCTCGTGCTGGCCGGCGAGGTGCGCCCGTCGCCGTTTCGCGCCTTGGTGCTGGTGGACATCACGCCGCGCTGGGAGACCCGCGGCGTGGAACGCATCCTCGCCTTCATGCAGGCGCATCCGGACGGCTTTGCCGATTACGCCGAGGCGGCCGAGCAGATCGCCGCCTACCTGCCGCAGCGGCGCGAGCGCAAGAGCGAGCAGCAACTGCGCCCGCTGCTGCGCGAAGGCGCCGATGGCCGGCTGCGCTGGCACTGGGACCCGGCCCTGCTCGCCGGCGACCTGGTGCAGGAGAGCGAGCGCTACCAGCCGCGCCTGCAGGCCGCCGCAACGAAGATCGAGGTGCCCGTGCTGCTGCTGTCCGGCGCGCGCAGCGATGTGGTGTCGCGCGCCACCGTCGACGAATTCCTGCAACTGGTGCCGCATGCGCAGCATGTGGAACTGCCGCACGCCACCCACATGGTGGCGGGCGACGCGAACGATGCCTTCACGCGCGAGGTCGTGCGTTTCGCGCAGAGTCTTGCCCCCTTACCCGCCGGCCGGCGCGTCGCCGGCGCCGTTCAATCGCAATGAGGTGTTGAGATGTCCGTGATACTGACCCTGCTGGCGGCGGTGCTTGCCTCCGGCGCCTGCGCCTATCACCGCAGCAGCCTGCGCACCTGGGCGATCGCCACCATCGTCGCCACGCTTGTGGTCGGCCTGATCGCGCATGCGCCGTGGACCACGGCGATCCTGCTGATCGTCGAGCTGGCGATCGCGTTGCCGCTGCTGCTGGTGGACTTCCGTCGCCAGCAGATCAGCCTCCCGCTGCTGAAGCTGTTCGCCAAGGTCACGCCGAAACTGTCGGAGACCGAGCAGACCGCGCTGGAGGCGGGCACAGTCGGTTTCGAGGGCGAGCTGTTCTCCGGCAAGCCGGACTGGCACGAACTGCTGAAGCAGCCGAAGCCGGAGCTCTCCGTGGAGGAGCAGGCCTTCATGGACGGTCCGGTGGAAGAACTCTGCGCGATGATCGACGACTGGCAGATCACCCACGAACTGGCTGACCTGCCGCCGGAGGTGTGGGAGTTCATCAAGAAGCACCGCTTCTTCGGCATGATCATCCCGAAGCGGTACGGCGGCCTCGAGTTCTCCGCGCTGGCGCATTCGGCGGTGCTGCAGAAACTGTCCACGATGTCGGCCACGGTGTCTTCCACCGTGGCCGTGCCGAACTCGCTGGGGCCGGCCGAGCTGCTGCTGCACTACGGCAGCGACGAGCAGAAGAACCACTACCTGCCGCGCCTGGCGGTGGGCGAGGAGATTCCCTGCTTCGCGCTGACCGGCCCGTACGCCGGCTCCGACGCCACCTCGATCCCCGACGTAGGCATTGTCTGCAGGCAAGTGGTCGACGGCGTCGAGACGCTCGGCATCAAGCTCACCTTCGACAAGCGCTACATCACGCTGGCGCCGGTGGCCACCGTGGTCGGCCTGGCCTTCCGCATGTACGACCCCGAACACCTGCTCGGCGACAAGGACGACCTCGGCATCACCCTGGCCTTGCTGCCGCGCTCCACGCCCGGCCTCGAGATCGGCCGGCGCCACTTCCCGCTGAACATCCCGTTCCAGAATGGTCCGGTGCGCGGCAAGGACGTGTTCGCGCCGCTGTCGGTACTGATCGGCGGCCCGCACATGGCTGGCCACGGCTGGCGCATGCTGGTGGAATGCCTGTCGGTGGGCCGCGCGATCTCGCTGCCGTCCAACGCCACCGGCGGCATGCGCGCCTCGGCGCTGGCCACCGGCGCGTACGCGCGCATGCGCAAGCAGTTCGGCCTGGCGGTGGCCCGCTTCGAGGGCGTCGAGGAGGCGCTGGCGCGCATCGGCGGCCTCACCTACGCCACCGCCGCGCTGTCGCGCGCCACCGCTGCAGCGGTCGATCGCGGCGAAAAACCGGCAGTACCGTCGGCGATCGCCAAGTACCACGCCACCGAATGGGCGCGGCAGATCGCCAGCGACACCATGGACGTGCATGGCGGCAAGGCGGTTCAGCTGGGCCCGAAGAACTACGCCGGGCGCGGCTGGTCGGCGGTGCCGATCGCGATCACGGTGGAGGGCGCCAACATCATGACGCGCAGCCTGATGATCTTCGGCCAGGGCGCGATCCGCTGCCATCCTTACGTGCTGAAGGAAATGCAGGCGCTGTCGATCGCCGACCGCGGCGAACAGCTGAAGACGTTCGACCGGCTGCTGTTCGGCCACATCGGCTTCGGCATCTCCAACGCGGTGCGCAGCTTCGCGATGGGCCTTTCCGGCGCGCGCCTGGGCGACGCCGCCGGCGACAACTACACCCGCCGCTACTACCGCAAGCTCGGCCGCTACTCCGCCGCGCTGGCGCTGTGCGCCGACGTGTTCATGGGCGTGCTCGGCGGCAAGCTGAAGTTCAAGGAAAAATTGTCGGCGCGCCTGGGCGACGTGCTGAGCTACCTGTACATCGCCAGCGCCATGCTCAAGCGCTACGAGGACACCGGTCGGCCGGAGGCGGACCGCCCGTTCCTGGCCTGGGGTTTCCATCAGTGCATGTGGCTGATCCAGAACGCGCTGGACGGTGCGATCCGCAACTTCCCGGTGCGTCCGGTGGCGTGGCTGCTGCGCGCGCTGGTGTTCCCGCTGGGGCGGCGCGAGGTGCCGCCGTCCGATCGCCTCGGCCGCCGTGTCGCCGCGCTGCTCACCGCGCCGAACGAGGCGCTCGAGCGCCTCACCGACTGGGTCTACACCACGCCCACACCGAACAACACGATCGGCCGCATGAAGGCGCTGCTGCCCGACGTGATCGCCGCCGAGCCGGTCGACCGCAAGTTCGGCAAGGCGCAGAAGGCCGGCCAGTTCGCCTCGCACGACTACCTGGGCCAGCTCGCCGAGGCGCAGCAGGCCGGGGTGATTTCGGAAGCCGAGGCGGACCTGCTCCGGCACGTGCGCGACGGCGTGTTCGAGTTCATCTCGGTGGACGATTTCGATACCGACGAACTGCACGCGTTCAAGACGCGGGCGGATGCCGCGTAAATCGGGCTGACCGACCGGCCCGCCCTGCGGGCCGGTTCTTTTCCGGAGGGCGACCGATGAGTGCCTCGGTGTTGTCGTTGTACCGCCGCATCACCCGCTGGCCGGCGGGCCACCGGATCTTCTCGCGCCTGGTCTGCCTCAAGGCGCCGTACTTCGCCACCATCGCGCCACGCTTCGTGGCGCTGGCGCCGGGGCGTTGCGAGGTGCGCATCCGCGACCGGCGCCGCGTGCACAACCACCTCGGCACCGTGCATGCGATCGCGCTGTGCAACCTGGCCGAACTCAGTGCCGGCGTGATGACCGATGCGACGATTCCGGCGGACATGCGCTGGATTCCCAAGGGCATGAGCGTCGAGTACCTGAAGAAGGCGACGGGCACGATGCGCGGCATCGCCACGCCCGAACTGGCCGCGCCCGTCTCCGGCGGCGGCCACGAGTGGCCGGTCAGGGTGGAGGTGGTGGACGACGCGGGCGAGACCGTCTTCCGGGCGCGCGTGCTGATGTGGGTGTCGCCGCGCAAGCGCGGCTGAGCGCACTGCCTGCGCGCCGTCAGTCCGCCAGCACGCAGCGGTTCTTGCCGCTGCGCTTGGCCGCGTACATGGCGCGGTCGGCCGCATGCAGCAGCTGCTCGCCGGCGTCGGGGGCAGCCTCCAGCGGGCAGGGCGCAATGCCGATGCTGGCGCTGATGCGCACCTCGATCAGGTGGCCGTTGACGCTCAGCGCATAAGGTTCGCCCAGCGCCGTGCACAACTTTCCGCACAATTGCAGCGCCAGCTGCGGATCCCCGATGTCCTCCAGCACCAGCGCGAACTCGTCGCCGCCCAGCCGGGCCACCGTGTCGTTGCTGCGCAAGTGTGCCGACAGCCGTGCGGCGATCTCCTGCAGCAAGGCGTCGCCGGCGGCGTGGCCATGGCTGTCGTTGACGTGCTTGAAACCGTCGATGTCGATGCAGGCCAGCGCGAACTGGCTGTGGTGGCGGTTCGCGCGCTGGATCGCGCCATGCAGGCGGTCGTGGAACAGGATGCGGTTCGGCAGGCCGGTCAGGGCGTCATGGTGGGCCTGGTGGCGCACCATCGCCTCCATCAGCTCGCGCTCGGCGATTTCCTGGGTCAGTTGCTGGTTGCGCTCGGCAAGTTCGTCCAGCGCGTGCTGCAGCTTGGCGCGCGCCGCGTACAGTTCCAGGAACACGCGCACCTTCGACTGCAGGATCACGTCGTTGATCGGCTTGGCGATGTAATCCACGGCACCGGAGCGGTAGCCCTTGAGCCGGTTCATGTCGTCGGCATAGGCGGCGGTGACGAAGATGATCGGGGTGTCGCGCAGGTGCTCGGCCTCGCCCAGCAGGCTGGCGACCTCGAAGCCGTCCATGTCGGGCATGTTGACGTCGAGCAGGATCAGCGCGAACTCGTGGTCCAGGCACAGCGCCAGCGCCTCGTTGCCGCTGCGCGCCTCGAACAGCTGCGCGCCGCTGCGGGCGAGCAGCCGGCGCATGGCGACGAGGTTGGCGGCGGTATCGTCGACGATCAGGATTTTCGGTGGTATCGCGTTCATGTCGGTGGTGGAGCATTTCCTCCCGGCCAACCTTAACCGTTGGCGGTCATGGCCGGCGTGAACGGCCGCACCGCCCCGTCAGGCTCGAGCGAGGCGGGTCGGTGGCCTCGCCGGTACAGCCGCGGGGCAGCGTCGATGGCGCTGAAGCCGACGGCCATCGGCGCGGAATCCGGACTCACGCGGTCGTGGCCGGTGCGGGCATCACGCCCGACGCTGCAGCCACGCGCGCAGCAGCGCCGCCAGCTGGTCGGTGTCGATCGGCTTGGAAAGGTAATCGCTGGCACCCATCTCCAGGCACTTCTCGCGATCCCCGCGCATCGCCTTGGCGGTCAGCGCGATGATCGGCAGGCTGGCGAAATGCGGCTGGGCGCGGATCGCGCGGATGGTCTCGTAGCCGTCCAGGCCCGGCATCATGACGTCCATCAGCACCAGTTCCGGCGCTTCGCCGTCGGCCAGCATCTTCAGCGCCTTGTGCCCGTCCTGCGCCATGCTCACCTGCAGCCCCCAGCCGCGCAGCACCTTGGACAGCGCAAACAGGTTGCGCATGTCGTCGTCCACCAGCAGCACGCGACGGCCCGCCAGCCCGTCGCCCGCTGCCGGTTCGGCGACGCTCCGGGGTGGCGCATGCCGGACGCTGTGCAGGAACAGGCTGACCTCATCGAGCAGCCGCTCGGTGGAGCGCGCGCCCTTGACCACGATGGCGTCGGTGTACTGGCGCAGCTTCAGGCTCTCCTCGCGGCTCAGTTCGCGACCGGAGTACACCACCACCGGCGGCACGCCCTTGCTGGTCTGCGCCAGTTGCGCCAGCAGTTCGAGCCCGGACATGCCGGGCAGGCCCAGGTCGAGCACGATGCAGTCGTAATCCGTACGGGCGACCTTCCCCATCGCGTCCTCCGCCGAGCCCGCTTCCTCGATCTGCACGCTGTCGTCGCGCAGCAGGGTGCGCACGGCGGTGCGCGAGTCGGCATCGTCGTCGACGATCAGCAGGTGCCGTGGCTGCCCGGCGGCGAAATGCAGCAGTCGCTCGAGTGCCAGGCCGATCGATTCGCGGCTGACCGGCTTGGTCAGGAAGCCCACCGCGCCGCGCTGCAGCCCGCGCGTACCGCCGTCGATGACCGAGATGAAGTGCACCGGGATGGCCCGCGTGGCGTCGTCGGCCTTGAGCTGGTCGAGCACGCTCCAGCCGTCCATCGCCGGCAGCGAAACATCCAGCAGGATGCCGGTGGGACGATGTTCGCGCGCCAGTTGCAGGCCCGATTCGCCATCGCCGGCGGCCAGCGCGCGATAGCCCTTGCGGTGGATCATGTCGATCAGGATGCGCGCGAAGGCAGGGTCGTCCTCGATCACCAGGATCGTGGCCTGGTCCGGCATCGGCGCGTCGCGGTCGTCGTCGGCCGGCTTCGGCGGCAGATACGGCGAGGCGGCCCGGCTGAGCCGGGCCGTGCCGGCGCGTGGCGCGTCTTCAGCGGTGCCGGATGCCGGAGGCGGCGTCTCCGGCAGCAGCACGGTGAAGTGGCTGCCGCGGCCGCTTTCGCTGCGCAACACGATATCGCCGCCCAGCAGCTGCGCCATCCGCCGCGAGATCGCCAGGCCCAGCCCGGTGCCGCCGAAATTGCGGCTGGTGCCGGCATCCACCTGCTCGAACGCGTTGAAGACGCGCTGGAACTTGTCTTGCGGAATGCCGATGCCGGTGTCGCTCACCGTCATCGCGATCAGCGGTTGGCCGCGGAGTGCCTCGGGGATGTCGGCGTCGCTGCCGGGGCGGCCGATGCGCAGGCCCACCGTGCCATCGGCGGTGAACTTGAACGCGTTGCTGAGCAGGTTGTTGGCGATCTGCTCGAGCTTGCTGGCGTCGGTGCGCAGGACCGGGGGCAGGCCGGGGTCGATGTCCAGCGTGAAGCCCAGCCGCTTTTCCTCGGCCACATGCGCGAACGTGCGCCGAAGCCGTTGCCCCAGCCCGGCCAGCGCCAGGTTGTCGATCACCAGTTCCATCTTGCCGGCCTCGACCTTGGACAGGTCGAGGATGTCGTTGATCAGGTGCAGCAGGCTGTTGCCGGCGTCGTGGATGATCCGTGCCGACTCGACCTGCTCCTCGTCGAGGTTGCCGGTGTCGTTGTCGGCCAGGCTGCGCGACAGGATCAGCAGGCTGTTCAGCGGCGTGCGCAGCTCGTGCGACATGTTGGCGAGGAATTCGGACTTGTACTGGCTGGCCCGCGCCAGCTCGGCGGCCTTCTCGGCGGTTTCCTGCTGCAGGTCCTCCAGCACGTATTTCTGCCGGTTCAGGCTTTCGGTCTTCTCGCGCAACTCCTCGTTGGACGCCTGCAGTTCCTCGGCCTGCACGCGCAGCTCCTCCTCCGAGGCGATCAGCCGCTGGGATTGTTCCTCCAGCTCTTCCGTCTTCGCCTGCAGCGCGTCGTTGTTGTCGCGCAGCACCTCCTTCTGCTGGCGCATCACCAGCTCGGACACGCGCAGCTCGTCGGCCTGCTCCTGCGTGCGCTGCAGCAGGTCCTGCACGCTGGCCGTGCGGTTGAGGTTCTCCAGGCTCAGCGCCACGAGCGGCAGCAGTTCGTCCAGCATCTGCTGCACCAGCGGGCTCAGCGGGGTGAAGCCGGCCAGCTCCAGCACGCCGATCAGGGTGTCTCGGTACAGCACCGGCATGATCGCCAGATGGCCGGGCAGTGCCTCGCCGCTGCCGGAGTCGATGTGCAGGTAGTTGGCCGGCACGTCGTCCAGGACGATCGCCTTGCGCTCGATCGCGCATTGCCCGACCAGCCCCTCGCCCGGCATGTACTGGTCAGCCGAACGATTGCCCAGGCGCAGGCCGTAGCTGCCGAGCAGGTCGAGCCGGTGGCGCGCGTCGTCGTAGGAATAGAACAGGCCCACGCCGGCCTTGCACAGCGGCACCAGCGCACTGGTGAGCCACCGCGCGAACTCCTTGTGCGTGGTGGCCTGCAGCAGCAGGTGGGAGATGCCCGACACCTGCTCCTTGATCCAGGTCTGCGCCTGGGTATCCACCGACATTTGCCGGAATACCTGCAGTGCGCGGGCGATCTCGCCGATCTCGTCGCGGCGTTCGAGCCGGTGGATCTCGAAGTCGTGGTCGTGGTTCGCCAGCCGGGTCAGCTGGTCGGTCAGGCCGCGCAGCGGACGGGTGACCAGGCGTAGGGTCAGCCGGATCACCGCCAGGCCGAACAGGATGGCGAGCAGGGTCGCCACGATGTTGACCGTGCGGGTGATGGCGAGGGTCCTGTCCAGGCGCTGGTTGCGGGTGGCCAGCAGCCGGTTCTCATCGAGCGTCATCTGTCCGATGAGGTCGCTGATTTCCTTCACGCTGACGCTGCGGTGCTTCAGGTAGTCGGACTGGATGTGCTGCCGCTGCAGCACGGCCTGCGCCGGCTCGGTCGTACCCAGGCCGGCGAGGGGGTCAATCACCTCGCTGCGGAACTCGCTCTGCCACAGCATCGCCATCGCCTCCAGCCTGTCGATGCGGGACAGCTGCAGCGGGTTGTCCGACATCAGCTCGCGCAGCCGGGTGAGATGGGCGAGCAGACTCCGGTTGGCGTTCTCGAACGCACCGCGTTGCGCGGCATCCTGGGTCAGCAGGTAGCCGCGGGCGCCGACCTGGCTGGCCTGCACCGTCTGCAGGACGTGATCCAGCTGCAGCAGCACCTGGTAGGTATGCATCGACCAGCGGCGGTCGTCCTCCTGCTGGTGCAGCGAGTGCAGGGTGATCGCGCCGGCCAGCAGGAACAAGCCCAGCAGCAGGCCGATGGCCAGCACGGCCTTGTGCTGCAGCGGCCGGTCGGCCAGCCAGGTGTTGGACGTTCGGGTCATGGGCATGCGGATATCATCGCAGCTTGCCACTTCGCCTGTCGTATGCCCGGGATGAAGGCCGGCGGCGGCCGCGGTTCAGCGGCGCCAGGCCGGCGGCACGATCGAACCGCGCCGCCGCGCCACGACCAGCAGGCCGATCGTGCACAAGGTACACAGGGCCAGCGCGACCACCGACGCCTCGGCGCCGAACGCGCCGCCGCTCAGCCAGTCCGGGCCGCTGCGGGTGGAGACCAGCCAGCCGTCGGCGCGGGTACCGGAAACCGGGATGCCGTAGATCGTGCCCTGGGCGAAGTTCCACGCCGCGTGCAGGCCCATGCAGGCCGGCAGCGAACGGGTCGCGTGGTAGAGCATGCCGAACAGCAGGCCGGCCTCGATCGCGATGGCGGCCGAACTCCACAGCGTGGCGCCGGGGTTGCCGATGTGCACCGCGCCGAAGAACAGCGCCGAGACCAGCAGCGCCCACCAGCTGCCCAGGGCTTCCTCGACGATGCGGAACAGCACGCCGCGGCAGATGAGCTCCTCGCCGATGCCGGCGCCCAGCCCCGCCATCAGCAGGGCCGGCAGCCACTGCGCATGCGGGTTGGTGCCGGTGACGTGATAGCTGCCGAGCAGGTACAGCACGCCGACCACCGCACTGAACAGCAGCAGGCCGGCGGCGGCGCCGGCGGCGCCGTCCGGCAGCAGCCGGCGCGGCGCCAGTTCGGCGAGCGGGCGGCGCTCCACCAGCCGTACCAGCAGGAGGTAGGCAAGCAGCGCCGGCAGCGCGCGCATCAGGAACTGCGCCAGGCCGTGGAGGGTGGCCGGGGCGGCCTTGCCGAGCCAGCCCAGCGCATGCAGCAGCCAGCCCATCGCCAGGCTGAGGATCAGAAACATCGCGACGAAGATCACGATCCGCGCCAGCGGCGAGAACAGCAGCCAGCGCTGCCAGCGCGGCGCATCGGGAGGCGTGGTGAAGGCGATGGCCTGGTCGTGCATGCGTGATCCGCCGGCAAAGGTTCGCACGTTAGCAGCGGTATGGCAGTGCTGCTACAGCTCCACCGCCGCCGCGTGCTCGCGGGTGGCGGCGAAGCGCACCTGCGGCCAGCGCTCCTGCGCCAGCTGCAGGTTGACCCGGGTCGGCGCGATGTAGACCAGCTCGCCGGCCGCGTCCAGCGCCAGGTTCATCGCGTTCTTCTCGCGGAATTCCTCCAGCTTCTTCGCGTCGTCGCAGTGCACCCAGCGCGCGGTGGTCACCGTCACCGGCTCGAAGCTGGCGTCGACGTTGTACTCGTCCTTCAGCCGGTAGGCGACCACCTCGAACTGCAGCACGCCGACCGCGCCCAGGATCAGGTCGTTCGACATCAGCGGGCGGAAGAACTGGGTGGCGCCTTCCTCGCTCAATTGCGCCAGGCCCTTGTGCAGCGCCTTCATCTTCAGCGGATCGCGCAGCCGCGCGCGGCGGAACAGTTCCGGCGCGAAGTTCGGGATGCCGGTGAAGGTGACCAGCTCGCCCTCGGTGAAGGTGTCGCCGATGGTGATGGTGCCGTGGTTGTGCAGGCCGATCACGTCACCCGGGTAGGCCGTCTCCACGATCTCGCGGTCGCTGGCCATGAAGGTCAGCGCGTTGGCGATGCGCACTTCCTTGTTGGTGCGGGTCTGGATCATCTTCATGCCGGCGCTGTAGGTGCCCGAGCACACGCGCATGAACGCCACGCGGTCGCGGTGCGCCGGGTCCATGTTCGCCTGGATCTTGAACACGAAGCCGGAGAGCTTCTCCTCCTCCGGCTGGATCTCGCGCGTGGTGGTGGCACGCGGGCGCGGGCTGGGCGCGTGCTCGACGAAGAAATCCAGCAGCAGCTGCACGCCGAAGTTGTTCACCGCCGAGCCGAAGAACACCGGCGTCTGCCGGCCGGCCAGGTACTCGTCGAGGTCGAAGGAGGGCGCGGCGCCCTGTACCAGTTCCAGCTCCTCGCGCAGCTCGCGCATCGCATCAAAGCCGATCTTCTCGGCCAGGCCGGGCGCATCGAGGCCCTTGAAGATGGTCGAGTCCTGCCGGGTGAAGTTCTTGCCCGGCTCGAAGATGTGCACCTCGTCCAGCGCCAGGTGGTACACGCCCTTCAGCCGCTTGCCCATGCCGATCGGCCAGGTCACCGGCGCGCAGGCGATGCCCAGCACCGACTCCACCTCGTCCAGCAGTTCGATCGGCGAGCGGCCCTCGCGGTCGAGCTTGTTGATGAAGGTCATGATCGGCGTGTCGCGCAGCCGGCAAACCTCCATCAGCTTGATCGTGCGCTCCTCCACGCCCTTGGCGCAGTCGATCACCATCAGCGCCGAATCCACCGCGGTCAGCACGCGGTAGGTGTCCTCGGAGAAGTCCGCGTGTCCCGGCGTGTCGAGCAGGTTGACGATCTTGCCCTCGTACGGGAACTGCATCACCGACGAGGTCACCGAAATCCCGCGCTCCTTCTCCAGCGCCATCCAGTCCGAGGTGGCGCTGCGCGACGTCTTGCGACTCTTCACCGAGCCGGCCATCTGGATCGCACCGCCGAACAGCAGCAGCTTCTCGGTCAGCGTGGTCTTGCCCGCGTCAGGGTGGCTGACGATGGCGAAGGTGCGGCGGCGGCGGGTTTCTTGGAGATGCGAGGGCATGGAGGCGGGTCGGCTGGAGCGCGAACCGGTAATTGTAGCTTGGATCGGTGGTGGGCCTCGCGCGAGCCACTTCTCCTCCGCGTTCGTGATCAGTCGGCGCGGCCAGAGCGTCCTTGGGCGTCCTTCTCTATCAAGGAAACGATGTTCTCAACGAACCAAGGCCTCAATTCCTCAAGCTTACCTAGTTTTGTAATTTTTCCATTTTTTATATAAACGTAATTTTCAATAAATAGTCCCCTTGCTTCAATACAGCCGCCAGCCTGTTCCGCCAATAACATGTATGATCGCAAATCTATCGGCTTTTGTTTAAGCTCAGAACATAGCGCAAGCGCGTGCAAATGACGCTCCTTCTTCACGCCTTCTTCTGATGCGCGTCGCGATTCCTTGTCTGCGACGCTACTTACAAGTTGCTTCATTACTTCTATTGCTTTGCGAGCCTTGCCCTGTGCCTCACCGGCAATATTTAAGGCGATCAGTTGACCACCACGAAGGTTTTGCTTACCCGTGCCGGAGACTTTGAAATGACCAATCTCGATCTCCTCGATGTTGAGGGATCCCGATATGCCGCTCCACGAGCCGAAACTCATTCCGGTCTGGAACGTAACCAAACCAAGATTTTCGTTAGCGCTGTCCAACTTCCAGTCTAATTGCTGAATCGCTCGCATGGCGAGCTTGACCACTGTCGCCATGGTGCCAGCAAAAGTGTCGGTCTGTGCGTCGTATGTAATGTGGCTCGGAGATGGGGCGGCCCTTGGTAGCCCCGCAGTCATGGCCGGAGCGGGCGCCCCACAACCTGGGCAGGCTGCCGCTTTGTCGGAAATCTCGCGGCCACATTCTGAACACTTAATTAGAGCCATATTGCCCCCGTTTACAAAGCCTAACGCTAGAATTAAGCGGCGGCGAAGCCGTCCACCTTGAGCGAACTGTTAGCCCACAAGTGACCTAGGAACGCAAGAGCGAGGCTGCAACTAGAATTACATTGACTACCGTTAACCCAAGTATTGCCCATGTGAGAGTACGCATCGTCTGGGTAAGTGCAAGCATGCGAGCGCTTTCCTTTGCCATTTGCCGACGGACTAACTCCTCGCGATAGAACTCCGTGCCAACCACAGTATTTGACGTTGCCGCGTTGTAACGAACGATAAGCTCAGCTTCGGACAGCGCTTGGAGTTCGTCGTGCTTTGGGATGTTTTCCATAAACCGCCCCTGGGGCCTAACGCTTGAATTAAACGGCGACGTAACCGTCCGCCTCGAATGACGAGTTAGGTTTCGCGATGTTAGAACGAAGAGCTGTCTTCTCTTTTCGATTGTTCGTCTTTAAGGAACTTTTGTCCTGACGGGCTCGCTACCAAAATTAGACCCCAATCTATGCTCGATACCATGCTGTCGTAAGTTATCAACGCATCTGGCTTCTTCCATGCGACGGTGTACTTAGTGAACTTCGCGCCGTAGCGGTTTTCAACCTGTGTATGCTGGCTTGATTCCGGCTTACCGTATTTTTTTGTGAGAAGCACTAAGAAGCTATCTTGGCTGTCGAGGCCGTTCGTTGGCACGACTATTCCCTCAATGTGTCCGTCAACGACGATTAGATCAAGCGAATCACTACGCACGCCGTCGGGAGTTTTTCCGCTTGCCGGAATGGCTCCAACCTTGAACGTTCCTTTGGTATCCAATGGATCGCCCGGGTGCGCCTTCAGAATGTTGTGCTTCCAACACGGCGTAATTGGCTGCTGGAAGTCGTAATCGTATGTTGCAAGTGCACCGTTACCCTTCCAGTGACACTCAGGGAGATTGAAGTTTTCTTTTATCGTGAAGCCCAGGATTGTCGTTGGCTCCGTGACACCTGCTCCATAGGCAATCGAGTACATGAAAATTGCGAGTAGCCCGCATATCAATCGTTTCATTACGTGTTTCCCCTTGATACAGATGACTTGAACCTAACGCTTGAGTTGAGTGGCGGCGGCGCCGTCCACCTCGAAGGAGTTGTCGGAGCTCACCAGCCTAGAAGTCAGCTGTCATGTTGACGAACGCAAGCTTTCTCGAGCCCGGGCCACTGTCGAACTTAACAGTCGGATTGCCCTTTTCATTGCGCTCGGTCACAGCCATGTGATCATTCGCGCCGTCTATGAAGAATACTGAGAAAAGCTTTTCGGTCGTTTGGAGCGACTCATCTTCACAGTATCCGTAGACATCCGAATTTGGGTCCAGTTTGCCAAGTGCGGCAATAAGGTCTTTGACTTTCATGAGATCTCCGTGTCATGAATTTGAGGCCTAACGCCAAAGTTGACTGGCTGCGGCACGCAGCGCTCGATTGTCGCGACATCCTATACCCGCAGTCCGGTCGAACGCGCTGTTCGGGAGCGAGAGTGGCAGATTCCCGATGGGTTGTTCGGGTCTCGTCGCTTCCGATGGCGGACCGCAGCGACGAGGTCGTGAACAGCAAAGCGCCTGCGGCGGTCGGATCAACACCGTTATCCGACCGCCGCACCGCAGGCGAAAAGGTGTCAGCGGGCGAAAAGGTGTCAGGGACAATTTGAATACCCCTGTGGCCGTCCCGAAATTGTCATTTAAATCGTCGGCCTCACGCCGCCTGAATCACAAATTTGCTGGCCGTGGCGATGGGCTGCACGTTACGCAACGTGCGGCGCATCTCGACCAGGCCGTATCGTTCCATCGTCTTGAGCGTCCGCGAAAGATTACTGGGCGCGCGCCCGGTGAACTCCGCGAGCTGGCTCAGTGACTCGGGCTTCTGCTCCCTGATGACACGCAGCAACGCGCGATTGTCGTCGGACAGCACTTCGGCCAGGGAGCGCATGGAGGTGAACCAGATCTTTGGCTCGTTGGGGCGTGGCTGATGATCGCCGCGCGCAATGGCCAGTGCGCGGGCGCGGATGGCTTGTTGGGATGCGATGCCGATGACCAACTTTTTCATGATTTCGTTTCCTCAAGTACGCGATCGACTTCGTTGAAGAAATCCTCCAGCAATTGCTGCGGGCTGGTGAATTCGTACGGCACGCCCTTGTCGCTGGCGTGACGATGTCGATGGTCGTAGGCCAGACGACGACCTGCATAACGCTTGCGCTTCGGTGGCTTGACGGCATGCGCGTTGTCGAAACCGAGTAACCGCGTGCCGTAGCGATCATGCAATGTCAGCGCGTAGCGTATGCCGTGTGGCACATGCTCGTTCGCCTCGATACGCCATGCCTCGATCTTGATCCAGTAGCCGTCGTCCTGATCATAGATCTCGCCGTTGAGCAACAGCAGCGTTTCCAGTCCCACGTCTTCCTTTGACATGACTATATATCATCCGATGATAACTTGAATGAATCCCGCCAAGGTTTGTGGCGGCTGGTCGCATGCTGCACGATGAGGATGGAGTCAGGTTCGGCCGTTCCAACATTTGCCCAAGATCGGGAGCCGGCATTACGCCGGCTCTGCCAGTTACGTCACTTCGCCAGCTGCATCAACACCCGATGCCAGAACTCCAGCCCCGCTTCGACTTCCGAAGCCGGCAGCTTTTCGTTGAGACCATGGGCGAAGGTATCGTCGGGTTTGGTGAACGCCGCATCGATGCCGTAGCTGGGCACGCCGGCGTTGCGGAAGTACATGCTGTCGGAGGCGCCGGCGGACATGCCGGGCACCACTTCGACGCCGGGGAAGCGGGCGTGCACCGCGGCGGTGACGGCAGCGATCACATCCTGGCGCAGTGGCGAGGCGGGGCTGGCCACCGGCGGGGGCGGCAGCACGGTGACGGTGGCGGACTGGTCGTTGATCACCTTGACCAGCGTGTCGCGCACGCTGTCGACCGGTGTACCCGGAAAGATGCGGCAATTCACGTTGACGCTGGCGCTTTGCGGCAGGGCGTTGAGTGCGTGGCCGCCGTTGAGCATGGTGGCCACGCAGGTGGTGCGGATCTGGCCGACGTAGGCGGGATCGGCGGAGATGGTGGCCGCCGCGGCGGCATCGTCGGGATGGGCGGCGAAGCGGGTCATCGCCGCGCCCAGCGGGCCGGGCGTGTGGGCGCCGAGTGCACGCAGCGAGGCGCGCGTGATCTCGTTGCTCTGCGGCGGAAACTGGTAGCCGGCGACGCGGTCGATGACTCGCGCCAGCCGATAGATCGCGTTGTCCGCGTTGGGTTCGCTGGAGTGCCCGCCGGCGGAGCTCAGGCTGATCTGGAAATCCGCGTAGGTCTTCTCGGCAGCCTGGATTTCGTACAGCGCGGGCTGACCGGTGGCGGGGTTCAGGGTGCCGCCGCCGGCATCGGCGTTGAGCAGGAATTCGGCGTCGTGATAGCGCTTGGCCAGTTCGCGGGTCGAGGCCATCGTGGTCTCTTCGTCGCCGGACAGCAGCAGGATCAGGTCGTGGCGCGGCTTGAAGCCCTCGCGCTTGAGTCGGATCAGCGTCTCGACCAGCACCACCACCGCGGTTTTCATGTCGGCCGTGCCGCGGCCGTAGAGGTAGCCGTTCTCCTCGACCAGGGTGAACGGGTCGCGGGTCCAGTCCTTGCGCTTGGCCGCCACCACGTCCATGTGCCCGGACAGCAGGATCGGCTTGCCTTCACCGGTGCCGCGATAGCGCGTCACCAGCGCGGCGGTTTCGCCCACCGGGATGATCTCGACATCGCTGGCGGCGAAGCCGGCGGCCTTGAGCTTGTCGGCCAGGTAGGCGGCCAGCACCGGCACCTGGTGCTGGCCCTCCACCGTGGGGATGCTGATGGCGTGCTTCAGCATGGCCATGGTTTCGGGCAGTACCTTGGCGCCGGTGTCGGCCGCGGTGCCGGTCCTGGCGTCGGCGTGGGCCAGGCCGATGCCGGCGCAGAAGACCAGCGTGGCCGCTGCGGCGGGCCCAAGTACTCGTGGTGCTCTCATTCGAAGTTCTCCGGTGCGTATGCTGAGCGATGCCCGAGTATGCGCGGCGGCACGCGCGCTTGCATCTGCCGCGCGGGCGGCCGTCGGCGGCCGGCGCGCGGAGATCGCCGGCGGCGTCGATACCGAGCGGCGATCCTGCACGAACATCTTTCCGCGTGACGGGCGCCCAATGAAAAACCCGGGGATCGCTCCCCGGGCTTCATGGCTTTCCGCTGTCGCCGGATCGCCTACAGCTTGTAGTTCACCCCCAGCATCACCGTGCGGCCCCAGGTGTCGTACTCCAGCGGGCGCGCCACCTGCACGTTGTTGGGCAGGCCGGAAACCTGCACGGTCTTGTCCGGAGTGTTGGTGAGGTTGCTCACCTGCAGCAGCAGCGACAGGCCGTTCCAGCTGCCTCCGGTGAACGCGTAGCCGATCTGCAGGTCGGTCTGCTTGTTGGCCAGCACCTTGGTGTAGCCGAGCTGGTCGAACAGCGCCACCGCCTCGCCGGTGAAGGACGAGCGGTAGCGCTCGGCCACGCGCACCGACCAGCCGTACTTCTCGTAGTACAGCGCCAGGTTGGCGACCTTGCGCGACAGCCCGGGCAGGGTGGTCGGGCCGCCGGGGATCGAGGAGATCGAGCTGGTCGGGATGTTGCTGTTGGTCAGCGAGAAGTTGGCCTGCACGCCGAAGCCGTCCAGCGCCTGCGCCAGCAACCCGCCTTCCAGTGCGCCGGACAGCTCCAGACCCTGCATCTTGCCGCCGGTGCCGTTCGCGGGCCGGGTGAACGAGCCGATGTTGCTGGTCGGCGTGAGCGTGGGGTTGTCGTTGGTGTAGTGCGAGAAGTCGTAGTTGAGCGTGGTCTGGTTGTAGATGTAGTTCAGCAGGTTCTTGTTGAACACCGCCGCGGCGAAATAGCTGGACTTGCCGAAGTAGAACTCGTACGACAGGTCGGTGCCGACCGCCACGTAGGGCTTCAGCTTCGGGTTGCCGCCGCTGCCGGACCACAGCACCTGGCCGGCGGCGGGGCCGTTCTGCACTTTCCCCACGCCGGCGGAGGTGGCCACCTTCTCGTCGTCGATGCGGCCGCGCGACATGGTCTTGGCAAAGCCGAAGCGCAGGTACTGGCGGTCGGTGAGCTGGGCCGCCAGGTTCAGGCTGGGCAGCACGTTGTTGTACTTCGCGCCATCGGCGATGCGGCCGACCAGGGTGTCGCCGTTGGTCTGCAGCGCCTGCGACGACTGGTCGGTGCGCACGAACTGCACGCCCACGTTGCCGCGCAGCGGCACGTCGCCCAGCGCGGTGTCGATGTTGAGCTTGAGGTAGGCAACCGGCACCTTCTCCTTCACCGTGTAGTTGCGGCTCCAGTCGCCCTGGCCGTTGCGCTGGGTCAGGTAGAACTGGTTGTACAGCGCGCCCAGCACGTTGTAGTAGAGGATGCCCGGGATGCCGCCGTAGCCGAGCGAGGTGGGCTGGCGCAGGTAGGCACCGTTCACCGGCGTGCTGAAGTGGTTGTCGTAGGTGCCCGAGGTGGAGCCGTTGCCGTTGAGCCAGGCGAAGTCCACGTCGGCCGTCTTGGTCTTGGTGCGCTCGGAGTAGTCCGCGCCGAGCGTGAAGTCGCTGAAGATCCAGCCCAGCGGATGGCTCACCTCCAGCCGCATCGCCTTGATGGTGTCCTTCTGGTGGTCGAACTCCTGCCGGCCGTTGTAGCCGTAGCCGTCCGGGTCGGTGAACACCACCGCGGAAGGATCGGCCAGGTTCACCGCGGGCGAGAAGTACGGATAGCCGTTGCCCAGCGGGGTGTTGAATGCCACGTTGGTGAAGGCGCCACCAGCCAGGCCGGTGAACAGGTAGGCATCGTGCAGCCGTTTCTTGGCGCTGGAGTAGGAGAGGTCGGCGCTGGCCGCCCAGCCGTTGCCGAAGTCGTACTGGTTGTTCCAGCCGGCCGAGAACAGCTTGTCGTGTTCCTTGGTGTACTGGTTCTGCAGGATCGGCGCGATGCCGCTGATCGTGCCCGAGGTGACCACCGGGTAGGGCTGGGCGGGCGTGATGCCCACGTTGGAGTAGGCGATGTTGTCCCACGGGCTGCTCGACCACTGCGCGCCGTTGGTGTACTTCTTCTCGTTGAAGGTCGAGTAGTACAGGTCCAGCGTGGAGTGGTAGTGGTCGCCCGGTGCCCACTCCAACACCGTCATCAGGCCGTTGCGCAGCTGGCTCTGCGACTGCGCGCGCAACTGCATGCCCTCCTGCGAGATCACGTTGTCGGGCAGGCCCGGCGTGTGCGGCGCGCCCCAGTTCTGTTCGGCGCCGGCGCTGCCGTTGTCCACGCTCCACCACCAGGCCTGGTACTGCTTCTCCTGGATCGGCGAGTCGAGCTGGGCGAAGCCCACCGCGAGGCCGAGGGTGTGGTCGAAGAACTGGTCGATATAGGAGAAGCTGGCGCGGTGGCCGAGCGTGCCCACGCCGCTGCCCGGGTTGAGCTTGCCGTTGCTGGTGTGCTCGCCGCGCAGGTTGGCGACGAACGTGCGCTTCGACAGGTCCAGCGGCTTGATCGTGTGCAGGTCGACCGTGCCGGACAGGCCCTGGCCGATCAGGCTGGCGTCGGGCGTCTTGTAGATCGCCGCGCCGCTGATCAGCTCGGACGGGTACTGGTCGTATTCCACGCCGCGATTCTCGCCGGTGGTGGCCTGCTCGCGTCCGTTGAGCGTGGTGCCGGCGAAGTCGGGCGACAGGCCGCGGATCGAGATCGTGCTGGCGCGGCCGTTCATGCGCTGGGTGGCCAGGCCCGGCACGCGCGACAGGCTCTCGGCGATGCTGGCGTCCGGCAGCTTGCCGATGTCCTCGGCCGAGATCGCCTCGATGATGTCGTTGGAGTTCTGCTTGGCCCTCAGCGAGTTCTCGATGCTGCCGCGGATGCCGGTGACGACGACGGCGTCCAGGTTGCTCACCGTGTTCTCGGATTTCTTGTTCTTCTTTTCGGCGGCCTTGGCCTGCTTGGCCACGGGTGCCGTCCGGGCGTCCGTCGGCGTGGATGCCTGCTCCTGCACCTGTGCCTGCTGGGCCGACGCGGCCCCGGCCAGGGCCAGGCCGAGCAGGGCGGTGGCGCAGGCGACGGCCAATGGCCGCTGACGGTTGCGGACAGGCCGCGCAAGCACATCCGACTGCATGCGTTGAGAATTCATGGTATCCCCTACTGAATGGTGGGCGCCCCCCGGCGCCCGGATGCAGGCGGTGATGCTCCTGCGGGCGGCCAATATGCTACCGCCCGCCGGGGCGAGGGTGGGCCCTGTCGTTTTCCTTCAGTACAGGATGAGGGGAGTTGCCGTGGCGGCGCGCGCCGGCGCCAGCCATGCGGGCACTGGCCGGAAGAGGCGAAGCCTTACTTCGCCTCCTTCTCCATCAGCTTCTCGACCATGCCGGCCGGCACTTCCTGGTAGTGGTCGAACTCCATGCTGAAGGTGCCGCGGCCGCGGGTGGCGGAGCGCAGGAAGTTGATGTAGCCGAACATCTCGGCCAGCGGTACGAAGCCCTGCACGAAGGCGGAGCTGCCTTTCTGGCCCTGGTCGCTGACGCTGCCGCGGCGGCGGTTGATGTCGCCGATGACGTCGCCCAGGTAGTCCGCCTCCATCACCACCTCGAGCCGCATGATGGGTTCCAGCAGCTTCGGCTTGCTGAGCTTCTGCGCCTCGCGGAAGCATTGCCGGGTGGCGATCTCGAACGCCAGCGCGGAAGAGTCGACGTCGTGGTACTTGCCGTCGATCAGGCGCGCCTTGAAGTCGACCACCTCGTAGCCGGCGACCTGGCCCTCCCGCGATTCGGCCTTGACCGAATGCTCGACCGCCGGGATGTACTCGCGCGGCACGCGGCCGCCGACCACCTCGTCGGAGAACACCACGCCCGAGCCCGGTTCGCCCGGCTCGAAGATCATCGTCACCTCGGCGAACTGGCCGGAGCCGCCGGTCTGCTTCTTGTGCGTGTAGGTGTGTTCGACGGTCTTGCCGAACGCCTCGCGGAAGCTGACCCGGGGCTTGCCCATGTTCGCTTCCACGCCCAGCTCGGTGCGCATGCGGTCGATGGTCACCTCCAGGTGCAGTTCGCCCATGCCCTTGAGCACGGTCTGGCCGGTCTCCTGGTCCACCTCGAGCTTCAGCGACGGGTCGGCCTTGACCATCTTGTAGAGCGCGCTGGACAGCTTGTCGACGTCGTTGCGGTTCTTCGGCTCCACCGACACGCTGATCACCGGGTCGGGGAAGCGCATGCGCTCGAGCAGCGCCGGGTGCGCCGGGTCGGCCAGCGAATCGCCGGTCTCGGTGTCCTTCATCGAGACGAAGGCGCAGATGTCGCCGGCGCGCACCTCGTCGATCTCCCGGGTGTCGTCGGCCTGCACCTCGACGATGCGGCCCACGCGCTCCTTCCTGCCGCGGGTGACGTTGAGCAGGGTGTCGCCCTTCCTGATCACGCCGGAATAGATGCGGCAGAAGGTGAGCGTGCCGAACTGGTCGTTGATCACCTTGAACGCCAGCGCGCGCGCCGGCGCGTCGTCGGTCACGACCTGCTCGCCGACGACGTGGCCGTCCTCGTCGACCATCGCGATGCCGCCGTTCTCGCCCGGGTAGGGCAGGTAGTCGACCACCGCATCCAGCAGCTGCTGCACGCCCTTGTTCTTGTACGACGAGCCGCACAGCACCGGTACCAGCGCGCCGGTGACGGTGCCGCGGCGGATGCATTGCTTCAGCACCGCCGGGTCGAATTCGCCGGTGTTGAGCAGGCGCTCGAAGGCGTCGTCGTCCAGCGCCAGCGCGGTTTCCAGCAGGTCCTGGCGCAGCTTCGGCAGGTCGGCGATCCACGCGGTGTCGGCGTTGGCGCCGAACGTCAGGCGGGCCTTGAGCTGCTCCAGCGGCACGCTTTCCCACACGCTGTCCTTGTCGTCGGAGGCCCAGAGATAGCCCACGCCGGCGACCAGGTCGGCCATGCCGACGAATTCGTCGCTGCTGCCCAGGGGGATTTGGCACAGCAGCGCGTTGGCGCCCAGGCGCTCGCGGATGCCCTTCACGCAATGCGCGAAATTCGCGCCGATGCGGTCCATCTTGTTGACGTAGCAGATGCGCGGCACCTTGTACTGGTCGGCCAGGCGCCAGTTGGTCTCGGTCTGCGGCTCCACTCCGGCGACGCCGTCGAACACCACCACCGCGCCGTCGAGCACGCGCAGCGAGCGGTTCACCTCGATGGTGAAGTCGACGTGTCCGGGCGTGTCGATCACGTTGATCTGGTGGCCCTTCCACTCGGCGGTCACCGCCGCCGACTGGATCGTGATGCCGCGCTTGCGCTCCTGCTCCATGTAGTCGGTGGTGGTGGAGCCCTTGCCGTCCTTGGTGTCGTGCACGTCGACGATCTGGTGCTTGCGCCCGGTGTAGTAGAGCACGCGCTCGGTGGTGGTGGTCTTGCCCGCGTCGATGTGCGCGATGATGCCGATGTTGCGGTACAGGCTCAGGGGTTTCTTGCGGGCCACGGGTTGGACTCCGGAGGGGGCTGCACGAACGCAGCCAAGTGACAGCTCAAATATTGTCTGCTGCGGACTTTTTCAATGCGCGAATGGCCGTGCCGGCTTGCCGCGACGGTTCAAGGTACCGCGCGGGCCGGCCCGATCGGCGCGCGCCGTGCCGGCAACCGCCGCCGCACCGTTTGGCAGGGCGCCCGGCCAGCGTCCGAGCCCGGTCGCGCCGGTTCGGCATGTCAGTCGGGGCAACGCAACAGTGCCCCGCAGCGCGCGGACGGCATGTTCCGCCATCGGCGAAGACGGTCAGGCAGCGCGCAGAGCGGTCAGTGCCGCGGTCAGCTGCCGCGTGTCATAGGGTTTCTGCAGGACGGTTTCGTTGCGCCACATCTCCGGGATGTCTTCGCCGCCGTAGCCGGAGGAAAACACGAAGGGTATGCCGCGGCGGCGCAACACCACGGCCACGGGGAAACTCTGTTCGCCGGCCAGGTTGATGTCGAGGATCGCCAGGTCGATCAGCTGGGAGTCGGCCAGCTCCAGGCACTTGGCCAGTCGCGCGGCCTTGAGCACGCGATAGCCCGAAGCTCTGAGGCGGTCCTCGAGCATCATCGCCAGCATCATCTCGTCTTCGGCGAGCAGGATGCAGGGTAGCTTGATATCAATGGTCATCGGGAAACTGCCTCGCCCAGCGGTATATCGATGGTGCAGGTGACGCCGCCGGGCGGAAAGACGAGCGATACCTCACCATCCAGTTCATACGGAATGCCTTCATCGATCAGGCGTGAGCCGAAGCCTCGGCGGGAGGGCGGCTCAACCGCGGGGCCATCGGTTTCCGTCCATTGCAGCAGCAGCCACGGACGGTGATCCCTCACGCGTGTGGCCCAGGTGACGGCGACCTGGCCCTCGGGTACCGACAAAGAACCGTACTTTCCGGCATTGGTGGCCAGTTCGTGGAACGCCATGCTCAGCGCCAGCGCCTGTTTCGGCGGCAGGTTGAGTTCATTGCCCTGTAGGCGCACCCTCGCGTCATTCACGCGCGCGTCGCTGTCCTGCCGGTACGGCGCCAACTCGTTGTTGATGATGCCGACCAGCGGTGCGCCAAGCCATGCATCCAGTGCCAGCAGGTTGTGGGTATGCGACAGCGCCAGCAGCCGCGACAGGAAGCTTTCCTTGAAGGCGCGCAGGTCCGGCGCGGTGGCGATGGTCTGGTGGGCGATCGCCTGTACCGTGGCCAGGGTGTTCTTCACCCGATGGTTGAGTTCGGCCATCATCATTTCCGTATGCCGCGCCGCGCGCACGCGCTCGGTGATGTCGCGTGCGATCAGCTTGCCGGCGAACAGCATGCCGTCCTTGTCGCACACCGGCGAATAGCTGAACGCCAGCGGCACCGACTCGCCGTCCGGGCGCACCCAAGTCATGTCAAACTCGGCCAGCCGCAGCGGCCGCTCGTGACTGACGAAAAACTTCCTGGTCTCCTCGGACGGCTCGGGCGGCAGTAACAGGCTCAACGGCTGGCCGACCACCTGTTCGGCCGTCAGGCCGAAGATGCGTTCGGCGCCCGCGTTCCAGCTGCTGATCCGTTCGTCCAGCGAAAAGCCGAAGATCGCATCGCGCGAGGAGTTCACGATCGCCGCCAGGCGGGCGTGCTCGCTGTTCAATCGCTGGCTCTCGGTGATGTCGACGAAGGTCAGCACCACGCCGTCGACGACATTGTCGAACGTCAGGTAGGGGCGCATGCGCAGCAGGAAGGTGGGCGCGTCGCCGGTCCCGCGCAACATGCGCTCGATGACCGTCATGTCCTGCAGCACATGTACCACGTCTTTTCCCAGTTCCGGGTAGTCGATGCGCGGCGAGATCTCGGTGATCGGGCGGCCCTTGTCGCCGTCGCGCAGGTGGAACAGCTCGGTCATCATCGGCGTGTAGCTGCGGATGTGCAGTTCGCGGTCGAGGAAGATGGTCGCGATGTGGGTGCTGTCGAGCAGGTTGCGGATGTCGTTGTTGAGCCGGTTCAGCGTTTCGTTCTTGCTGTTGAGCTCGGTGTTGACGATCTGCAGCTCCTCGTTGATCGACTGCATCTCCTCGGTGGAGGTTTCCAGTTCCTCGTTGGCGGACTGCAATTCCTCGTTGACCGACTGGTATTCCTCGTTCGCCGATTTCAGTTCCTCGCTGGCCGTTTCGTGCAGTTCGACGGCGGTATGCAGTTGCGCGCGGGTGCCGCGCAATTCGTCCTCCAGGGCGTGAATGCGCGTGAGCTCGCCGCCTGGTGTGGCGTCCGTTGCGGACTGGCTCAAACGTGCCGCGAACTCGAGCTCCTGGAAGGCGATCACATACATCTCGGCCTTGCCGTCGTCGCCCAACGGCTCCACGATCAATCGCAATGACCGCTCATGTCCGTTGAGCAGGATGTCCAGCCTATCGCGGATCACCTGCTGACCGCTGGCGAATGCCTGCAGCACGGCCGCACGCACGGCGCCGCGCAAGGGCTTGTCGAGCAGCTGGAACAGGTTGAGGCTGGCCGCGCCGGACGATGGCGCTAGATAATGCCTGGTATCGCCGCCGAAGCGCAGCACGTCGTGGCTGGCGTTGATCACCACGTAGGCCGGCGACCATGGCTCCAGCGCCTGGCGTACTTGCTGATCGATCGGGTCTTCGACATACCGCGGCGCGGCGTGCTCGGCGCTGCCGGAGGGCCGCGGATACATGCTGACGAAATCCCGTGGACGTGTGTGTGCATCGTCGCGGCGCACGTACAGCCGCTGTTTCTTGTCCAGCTCGGTGAACAGACGCGCGTTGCGGGCTAGTCGTTCCGACGGGCCCAGCAGCAGGAAGCCACCGGGTCGCAACGCGTAGTGGAACGACTGCACCAGCCGTTCCTGCAGGTCGTTGTCGAGGTAGATCAGCAGATTGCGGCAGGAGACCAGGTCCATCCGCGAAAACGGCGGGTCCTTGATCACGCTGTGCGGCGAGAAGACGCACATCTCGCGGATCTGCTTGACCACGCAGTAATCATCGCGATCCTTGCTGAACCAGCGCTCCAGGCGCTCGGGCGAAATGCCGTTCAACGGCGCGCGGTAACGCCCGGCACGGGCGCGGCCGATCGCCTGGTCGTCGATGTCGGTGGCGAAGATCTTCACCTTCAGGCCGCGTTGCGAACCCATTGCCTCGCGCAGCAGGATCGCGATGGAATAGGCCTCCTCACCGGTGGCGCAGCCGGGCACCCAGACCCGCAGCACATCGTCGCTGCTGCGGTTGGCCAGCAGCGACGGGATCGCGATGGTGCGCAGTGCCTCGAACGCGACCGGATCGCGGAAGAACTCGGTGACCCCGATCAGGAACTCGCGGAACAGCAGCTCGTGCTCGTTCGGGTACTGCCGCAGGTGGTCGATGTAATCCGTGACGGTCTCGGCCTGCACCACCAGCATGCGCCGCTGGATCCGCCGCATCAGGGTCTTTTCCTTGTACTGGCTGAAGTCGTGGCCGACTTCGGCATGCAGCAGTTCACAGATGGTTTTCAGGTGCGTCGCCACGTCGCCGCGCACGCCATCGGAACCCTTCTTCTGCTGCGCGGCGTGCATCTGCTTCTGGTAGGCGAGCAGCCGTGTCGGCATGTCGGCCACCGGCATGACGGCGTCGACCAGCCCGGTGGCCACCGCGTTGGCCGGCATGCCCGTCATCGCTTCGTGGTCGAAACCGGATTGCGCCAGCGCCAGCCCACCGTGATCCTTCACTGCGCGCAGGCCCTGCGCACCATCGTTGCCGGTGCCGGCCAGCACCACGCACACCGCGCAGTCGCCCTGGTCCTCGGCCAGCGACGTGAAGAACGTATTGATCGGCCAGCGATGCTCGCGCGGCGGCGCCGGCTTGCATACCTGCAGCACGCCGTCGGCGACGGTCAGGGTGGCATTCGGCGGAATCACATAGACATGCCGCGCTTCGACGCGCATGCCATGGGTCGCCTCGAGCACCGGCATGCTGGTACTGCGGCCGACCAGCTCGGCCAGCAGGCTGTTGTGATCGGGCGCCAGGTGCTGCACCAGCACGAAGGCCAGCTCGCCATCCACCGGCATGTGCGCGAAGAACGCCTTGAACGCTTCCAGCCCACCGGCGGAAGCGCCGATACCGACGATCATGGTGTGGGTCGGTGGCGGCTTGCGGGTTTTCGTCGATAAGCCGCCCTTGCCTGTGTTGGCGGTGCGGGTGGGCACTGGCTTCAGATGCGACGGCATGCGGGACAGCCTGAATCCGGGCAACGCCTGGACGAGGCAGCAGCATAGCGCGGATGCCGTTCACCCCAGGTGATTGCCGCAGGCGAGGCGCTCTTGCGCACGGATCAGCGCGTCAGCAGGTCCTCGTGGAACGCGCCGAACGGTTCCGTCGGATGCGCAATCTGGATCTCCAGTATCCACAGTCCGCCCGACGGCGACGCTTCCAGGTCGCCCAGATCGCCGCCTTTGTGTATCGAATGCGGGAAATCGCCGACCCGGTGCCCCTTGATCGCATGGTTGAGCCGCCAGCCCATCGCCTCGGCGCGCTCGCCGGCAAACGCGTACAGCGCCTGCCCGCTCAGCCCCCGCGAGCGCCATGCCGCGGCCACTTCGCCGAACAGCGCGCGTGCCGCCTCCGCGCAGGCCTGCCGCTCGGGCGCGTGGCCGACCACGAAGGTGTCGCCCACATCGCCCTCGTGGCGGTCGAACACCAGGCCGAGGTCGATGAAGTAGCTGTCGTTCTCGCCCAGCCGCACGCCGGGGTCGGAGGCCTGCCGGTAGGTCCTGGTGGTGTTCGCGCCGATGCGGATGATCGTCGGGTGCCACAGCCGCTCGCAGCCCAGCTCGCGGAACACCTCGTGCGCCGCGGCTTTCGCCTCGTCCTCGCCGATGCCCGGGTGCATGCGCGCACGGATGCCGTGCAGCGCGGCCCAGGTCTTCTCGCGGGCGCGCTGCATCAGGGCGGGATCGAAGCGCGTGCCGACGGCTTCGCGGTCTGGCGTGTGCATGGCGGCGCCTCAGGCCAGCAGCACCAGCGCCAGGCCCACCGCCGCCGGCAGCGCCTGGAACCACAGGACCTTGCGCGCCGCGGTGATGCCGCCGTAGATGCCGGCCAGCAGCACGCAGCCGAGGAAGAAGCACTTCACGTGCAGCGCCTCCGCGCCGGAAAGCAGCAGGCCCCAGGCCAGGCCGGCGGCGAGGAAGCCGTTGTACAGGCCCTGGTTGGCGGCCAGCGCCTTCGACTGTTCGGCGAATTCCGCCGAGGTGCCGAACGCGCGGCGGCCCGAGGGCCGCGTCCACAGGAACATCTCCAGGATCAGGAACCAGGCGTGCAGCAGCACGATCAGGCCGATCACGAGGTTGGCGGCGGCGGACATGCGATCTCCGGTGCGGTCGGGGCGCGTTCCAGCGTAGCGCAGCTCGGAGCCTGTTCCATATCTCCGCATGGCTCGCGCCGGGAGCCGTTTGCGTTCAGGCCGCCTTGAACGTCACCACCAGCACGTCGCGGTGGGCCGGCCTCTGTGGATCGAGCGGCGTGACCGGGGTGACCCCGTGGAACACGCGGTGGTCGTCCACCAGCGCCGCGTCGAAGGCGTGGGCCAGGGTGAAGCTGCCCAGCTCACGGCCGTCCGGCGCGTGGATGGTGGTAGTGCCGCGCTCGATGTTCTCGCGGTCGATCAGCAGCACCAGCACGTAGTCGACGCCGTCGCGGTGCACGCCTTCGGGGGTGGGCTCGCCGGCCTCGTCCGCGCGTGCCTCGATGCGGAACTGGTGCACCTCGACGTGCCAGTGGCGGGTTGCAGGAGCCAATGCGCCGAAGCAGTCGCGGCAGAAACCTAGGATGCGGCGCAGGCTGGCGCCGCCGCCGATCGCCGGCAGCACCGGTTCGAACCAGCGCTGGATGTCGCCCTGCAGCGGGTTGTACGCGAGGCTCTGGTAGTGCGGCTGGTGCGCCTCGCGGCGGATGCCGTCGGCGTCGGCGCTGAAGGTGGCGTGGCGCCGCCGCCGGTGGCGGCCGCTGGCGGCGAGGTAGGTATCCTGCGCCAGGTCGTTCCAGCTGGCCACGAACGCGGGCCAGTCGCCCAGCGTCGGTGCGTCCAGCAGGTTGCGCATGGTGTCGGCGGTGGCGAAGGCAAAGCCGTCGCGCTGCAGCCGGTCGTGCAGCGCGGACGTGTCGGGGAGGGGAGTCATCCGTTTACGTTAGCAGCACCGGCCTGCAGCGGCGATGGCTGCCTGCCCACGGCGAAGGTCGGTAGGAGCCCACCCTGTGGACAGGGGACTTCCTTCAGTCGTGGGCGATGCTCTTGTCGCAGGCCCCGAAATCAAGAGCATCGCCCACAGGGTGGGCTCCTACCGACAGTCGATGCTCGTGGCCCTCAGCCGGGAAACGCCCGCGCCAGCCAGTCCGGCACCGGGATGCCTTTTTCGCGCAGGAACGCCGGGTTGAACAGCTTGGCCTGGTAGCGCGTGCCGGCGTCGGCCAGTACGGTGACGATGGTGTGGCCGGGGCCGAGTTCGCGGGCGAGGCGGATCGCGCCGGCCAGGTTGACGCCGCTGGAGCCGCCGGTGCACCAGCCTTCCTCGGCCAGCAGGCGGTGCAGCAGCGGCACCGATTCGTCGTCGGGGATCGACCAGGCCAGGTCGATCGGCGCGCCGTCGAAGTTCGCGGTGACGCGGCTGGAGCCGATGCCCTCGCTGATCGAATTGCCCGCGGCGACCAGTTCGCCGGTGTTGACGTAGCTGGCCAGCGCCGAACCGGCCGGGTCGGCCAGCGCGATGCGCACGCCGGGGTGGCGCGCCTTCAGCGCGCGGCCCACGCCGGCCAGGGTGCCGCCGGTGCCGGCGGCGCAGACGAAGCCGTCGACGCAGCCGCCGGCGTCCTGCCAGATCTCCACCCCGGTGGTGGCTTCGTGCCAGTCGCGGTTGGCGGTGTTGTCGAACTGGTTGGCGAACCACGCGCTGCCAGGATCGGCGGCGTTCGCCGCCTCGGCATGGGCGCGGGCCTGGTGCGCGTAGTGGTTCGGGTCCTTGTACGCCACCGCAGGCACCAGTCGCACCTCGGCGCCGGCGATGCGCAGCGCGTCGATCTTCTCGCGGCTCTGCGTCTCGGGCATGAAGATCGTGGTGCGGTAGCCGCGGCTGGCGCCGAGCAGGGCCAGCCCGATCCCGGTGTTGCCGGCGGTGCCCTCGACGATGCTGCCGCCGGGGCGGATCAGCCCGCGCCGCTCGGCGTCCAGCAGCAGGCCCAGCGCGGTGCGGTCCTTGATCGAGCCGCCGGGATTGAGGAACTCGGCCTTGCCCAGGATCTCGCAGCCGGTCAGCGCGGAGGCGTGGCGCAGGCGCAGCAGCGGGGTGCGGCCGATGGCGGCGGAGAGGTCGGGCTGGATGCTCATGGAGAGGAAGTTCGGGAGAAAGCGTTGATTCTGCTCCTCCCCCTGTGTGCAGGGGGAGGTTGGGAGGGGGTTGGCTTTTGACTTGGACTGAAGATCAAGAGCGAACCCCTCCCCGACCCTCCCCTGCTTTGCAGGGGAGGGAGCAGTCAGGCCTGTGGCGCCGGCACCAGTCGCAGGTACGACTTCAGCGTCTTCCAGCCGCCGGGGTAGAGCTTCTTCGCGTCGTCGTCGGAGACCGATGGCGCGATGATCACGTCATCGCCGGGCTGCCAGTCCACCGGCGTGGTCAGCTTGCGTCCGTCGGTGAGCTGCAGCGAGTCGAGCACGCGCAGCACCTCGTCCACGTTGCGGCCGGCGCTGGGCGGGTAGGTGAGCACCAGGCGCACCTTCTTCTGCGGGTCGATCACGAACACCGAGCGCACGGTGACCTTTGGGTCGGCCTTGGGGTGGAACATGCCGTACAGCTTCGCCACCTCCAGTTCCGGGTCGGCCAGCAGCGGGTAGTTCAGCGCGGCGCCCCCTACGTCCTCGATGTCCTTCGCCCAGCCGCGGTGGTCGGCCACCGAATCCACCGACAGGCCGAGCAGCCGCGTGTTGCGCGCGTCGAACTCGGCCTTGCGGCCGGCGAACGCGCCCAGTTCGGTGGTGCACACCGGGGTGAAGTCCTTCGGGTGCGAGAAGAACACCACCCAGCGGCCGCCAGCGTAGTCGTGGAAGCGGATCGGCCCCTCGGTAGAGTCGAGGGTGAAGTCGGGGGCGGTGTCGCCCAGTTGCAGGCTCATGGCGGTCTCCGTGGGGAATGTTGCGGTGTGCCGAGCTTTGTCCCGCCGCCACGCCATCGGCAAATGATGTGATCGAATAAACATATATGCGTCTAGACGTTTAGACGTCTATTGACAAGGTATATGCGCAGGCCTCACTATCCGCCCACTCATCGAGACCGGCTGAGGGACAGGCCCATTGAAGCCGGGGCAACCTGCGGAGCGCTTCCGCCACGGTGCCAACTCCTGCGGGGATGCTGCGGCATCCACCGGAAGATGGGCGTCGTCCGGCTCGCGGCAGCTTTCGCCAAACCGGTACCGACGACCTTTCCGGTCCTGCGCAGGGCGATGCCGACCGGAGAGAGTTCCATGACGTTCCTGCCCGAAACCCGCTGTACCGAGCCTAGCCAGGCCGTCGTCGCCGCCGTCGCCGAGCCGCGGTACGCGCATCCGCCGCTCACCGCCCAGCGCAGCACCCGCCGGCTGCGGCTCAGCCCTAAGTACGGCAGCGGCCCGTGCGAGGTGGACGTGGACTACCTGTGGTGCGGCGCGCCGGGCGCGCCCACCGTGATCGTGCAGGGCGGCATCTCGGCCGACCGCGACGTCACCGCGCTGGATGGCGGCGCCGCGCCGGGCTGGTGGCAGGCGCTGGTCGGCCGCGGCGCGGCGATCGACCTGGAGCGCTGGCGCGTGCTGTCGATCGACTGGCTCAGCCCGGACCGGCTTGGCGCCGGCTCGGTCTCCAGCGAGGACCAGGCCGACGCGCTGGCCGCGCTGCTGGGCGAACTGGGCATCGCGCAGGCGCATGCCTTCGTCGGTTCCTCCTACGGCGCGATGGTGGCGCTGGCATTCGCCGCGCGGCACCCGCGCAGCGTGGACCGCCTGCTGCTGCTGGCCGGCGCGCACCGGCCGCATCCGCTCAGCACCGCGCAGCGCAGCGTGCAGCGCGGCATCGTGCGGCTGGGCCAGGCCAGCGGCCAGGCCGACGAGGCGCTGGCACTGGCGCGCCAACTGGCGATCACCACCTACCGCGGCAGCGCCGAGTTCGGCCGCCGCTTCGCCGGCGGCCCGGAGTGGCGCGAGGAGCGCTTCCACTTCCCGGTCGAGGACTACCTGGCGCACCAGGGCCGCCGCTTCGTCGAGCGCTTCGATGCGGACCGCTTCCTCGCGCTGTCCGAGTCGATCGACCTGCACGACGTGCAGCCCGAGCGCATCCCCACCCCGGCCACGCTGATCGGCTTTCCCTCCGACCGGCTGGTGCCGCTGGCCGACCTGTGCGAACTGCAGCGCCGCCTGCATGGCCCGGCCACGCTGGAGGTGGTCGAGTCGCCGTACGGCCACGACGCCTTCCTGAAGGAACCCGAACAGCTCGCGCCCCTGTTGCGCGAAGCCCTCGCGTAGGAGCGCACCTTGTGAGCGACGCTCTTCGTTCCGGCCGCGTAGGGCGGGCACTGCCCGCCGCCCTTGGCCGTGACGCATCGTCGAAGAGCCGGCGGGCACTGCCCGCCCTACAAAGCAAGAGCGATCGCGCACAAGGTGCGCTCCTACGAAAAACGCCGCGACGAACAACCTGGAGATGCACATGAGCGACACCCCCGCCCCCTGTACCCGCGCCGTGCGCGCCGGGATCGAGAGCGACACCCAGCACGGCGCCGTGGTGCCCGCGCTGCACCTGTCGACCAACTACAGCTTCGCGGGCTTCGGCCGCAAGCGCGCGTACGACTACTCGCGCAGCGGCAATCCCACCCGCGACCTGCTCGGCGAGGCACTGGCGGAACTGGAGCAGGGCGCCGGCGCGGTGGTGACTTCCAGCGGCATGTCGGCGGTGGCGCTGGCGCTGGAGCTGGTGCCGGCCGGCGCCACCGTGCTGGCGGCGCACGATTGCTACGGCGGCACCTGGCGGCTGCTCGACGCCTGGGCGAAGAAGGGCCGCTTCCAGGTCGAGTTCGCCGACCTCACCGACAGCGTGGCGCTGGCCGCCGGCCTGGCGCGCAAGCCGGCGCTGGTATGGGTGGAGACGCCGTCGAACCCGCTGCTGCGGATCACCGACATCCGCCACGTGGCGCAGGCCGCGCACGCGGCCGGCGCCTTGCTGGTGGTCGACAACACCTTCCTGTCGCCGGCGCTGCAGCAGCCGCTGCTGCTGGGCGCCGACGTGGTGGTGCACTCCACCACCAAGTACATCAACGGCCACAGCGACGTGGTGGGCGGCGCGGCGGTGGCGCGCGACGCGGCGGTGGCCGAACAGCTGAAGTGGTGGGCCAACTGCAACGGCCTTACCGGCGCGCCGTTCGACAGCTACCTCACCCTGCGCGGCCTGCGCACCCTCGGCGTTCGGCTGCGCCAGCACCAGGAAAACGCCGTGCGCATCGCCGAGCGGCTCGATGCGCACGCCGCCGTGCGCAAGGTCTACTACCCCGGCCTGGCCGGCCACCCAGGACATGCGCTGGCGGCGCGCCAGCAGCAGGGTTTCGGCGCCATGCTGAGCTTCGAGCTGGACGGCGACGCGGCGCAGATCGAGGCGTTCGTCGACGGCCTGCAGTACTTCTCGCTGGCCGAATCACTGGGTGGTGTGGAAAGCCTGATCGCCCATCCCGCCACCATGACCCATGCAGCGATGGCGCCGGAGGCGCGCCGCACCGCGGGTATCGCCGACAGCCTGTTGCGCCTGTCGATCGGCATCGAGGACGGCGGCGACCTGCTGCGCGATCTCGACGCGGCGTTGGTCCGCGCCGAAGCGGTGGAGACGTCCAAACGCCGGGTGCTCGCGTGAGCGCGGTGCTGGCCGAACGCGCGGCAAATGCCGGGGCCGCCGCATCCCCCGCCATCGCGATCGTGCTGCTGGGCACCGGTGTGGTCGGCGGTGCGCTGCTCAAGCTGCTCAACACCTCGGCCGCGGGCTCGCTGCGGCTGGTCGGCGCGGCGAACTCGCGCCGCCAGCAGACCGATCCGGCCAGCCTGGCCCGGCGCAACCTGCGCGAACAGCTGGGCCAGCACGGCACGCCGCGCGACAACACCAGCCTGCTCGCCGCGCTGGACGCCAGCGACGCGGCGGTGAAGGTGATCGTGGACGCCACCGCCAGTGCGGCGCTGGCGGCGCGTCATGCGGAGTGGCTGGCGCACGGCTACCACGTGGTCACCGCGAACAAGGCACTGGCCGGCGGCGAACTGTCCGGCTGGCGCGCGCTGCAGGCCGCGCTGGCGAACGGCGGCCGCTACGGCGACTCGGCCACGGTGGGCGCCGGCCTGCCGGTGCTGTCCACCCTGCGCCGGCTGCGCGCCTGCGGCGACGGCCTGCTCACCCTGGAAGGCGTGTTCTCCGGTTCGCTGTCGTGGCTGTTCAACCAGTACGACGGCAGCCGCCCGTTTTCCGAGCTGCTGCGCGAGGCGCGCCAGCTCGGCTACACCGAACCCGACCCGCGCTCGGACCTGTCCGGCGAGGACGTGGCGCGCAAGCTGCTGATCATCGCCCGCAACGCCGGCTTCGCGCTGGGCACCGACGAGGTGCAGGTGGAAGGCCTGGTGCCCGAATCCCTGCGCGAACTGGATACCGAGGCGTTCCTGGCGCGGCTGGCCGAACTCGACGCGCCGCTGGCCGCGCGCCAGGCCGAGGCGAAATCGCGCGGCTGCGTGCTGCGCTTCCTGGCCCGGCTCAACCAGCGCGGGCATGCGCGCGTCGGCCTGGCCGAAGTGCCGCTCACCCATCCCGCCGCGCGGCTGTACGGCACCGACAACCAGTTCGCGCTCACCACCACCCGTTACCACGCCCAGCCGCTGGTGATCCAGGGGCCGGGCGCGGGACCGGAGGTGACCGCGCAGGCGCTGCTGGGGGACGTGCTGGCGCTGATGTGAAAGCGCTTCAGCAGGTTGGAGTGAGCGCAGCGATGTCCAGCAACGAGACGGCGTTGAATGCCGGGGCTCTTTGCGCACACCGCCACCTTGCGGTGTGCGCAGCAACCGACAGGGAGCGGGTTGCTGCCTTGGTGGAGCATGCAAAGACGGCAACAGCCTGCGAGGGCTAGGTCGGCTACAAGTACAGGATGGCTTTCAGCATTGCCTGATTCGCCTTGTAGCCGTGACTCCATTGGTAATCGTAAGCGCCTTCAAGCGACCATTTCTTGCCGCTGGCAAGTACCACGCCGACGCCCACGTCGTAGGTGTTCCTCTCCGGCTTCAATCCGGTGGCGGTGAAGGTGGGGCCGCCGCTCACGAAGGCTGCCGTGTTGTTCATGGTTCCGCCGCTGAAAGAATGCAGCCAGTTGACATGCAGCTCGGGACGCAGCGTCTGTGTATCGGAAAGGGCAATGTTGCGAGCGATCTTTACCCCGAGGCCCGATTGCACGAAGTCGTAGTCATGGGCGTTGACCTTCAGATTGATCGTGCCCCCGCCTGTCTCCGCATAGGCAGGGACAAGCATGCGGGTGTATTGAAGCGTTGCGATCGGCGTGATGACGGTCTGGCCGTCGCCGACATAGAAGTGATAGCCCGTGGTACCAAAGGCAGTGTATTGGTGGCTGTTGTAATCGGCTGACGCGGTTTTCTCGACACCGGGAAACGAGACGCGACGCGAACCCGAATAATCGTCCAGTCCATACACGAGGCTGACATTGGCGAACCAGGGCCCTGGCGCATAACCCAGGTAGGCCGTGGCCTGGTAGGACTTGATGGTGCCGTGGCTGCCGGAGTTGTTGCCGTCGACTACCGACCGAGCGTATCTGACGCCAAAACCTGCACGGGTGGTTTCGCTGAGCGGTGTTTCATATGCGACCATGGCGCCGTAACTGTCGGAGCTGTATCCCTCAATTCCCTGCGTGTTGCGCTGTTTGCCAAAATAGCCAAAGGCGGCTCCCCACCAGCGCGCGCGCGTATCGTTGTATTGGCAAGCCGCGGCCGCCTCTCCTTGAGGCATGTTCTGTCGATGGGGCTGCCCGTTCTGGCCACATTTGTCCTGACCTTCCTCGAGATGGGAGGCCCACAGGTTCTGGAACTGCTGGGTGACCCGGTAACTCACCTGCGGTGCTGCGGTGCCGGCCGTTCCCGGGGCAAGTTGCACCAGTGCATTGGCCACGGCGGGTGCCGTCGGCAGCAGCGTAATCGCGGTCAAAAGCGGTGCCGTATTCGGAGTCAACGGCAACGCATCGATGACCGGCGCGATGATCGGGATAATGACGGGCGCGGCCGGAACGACCACTGGAGCCACCACGTCCGCGAGGGGTATCTGCGTCGTGGTGATTTTCACCAAGCCGTTCGTGGTGGGTGCCGCCGAAAACAGGTAGCGCGGAGTATTGCTTGTCGCGGTGACGGTACTTCCGTTCGTGCCGCTGGTCGCGTCGACAATGTTATAACTGGTCCCGTTGGCAATGGGTCCGGTGACGGTCACGTTGACTTGCAGGGCATTGCCGATGGTCGCGGCGCCTACCGGCACTATTTTCCCGTACAGCGATTGACTGAAAATGGTCGTATTGATGGTTCCCGCCACCGGAATGGCCAGCGCACCGGCTACATTCAAGGTGTTGGTGCCGAGTGTGAAGGCCGCGGCGTTGGCCTGACCGGTGATCAGCGCATTGCCGCCGCCGACGTTGATCTGCTTCAGTCCGCTCGCCGCGCCGACAGCACCATCCAGGATGCTGTTGCCATTGAGCGTCAGTGTGCCGGTATGCGCCCCGGCCGAGTTGGTTATGGCGGCCTTGACGGTTTGGCCGGGTCCCACATTGATGCGGCCGTCGCCGGCAAAATCCATGGTCGAACCCGTATTGCTGGTGAAGCCGCCATTGAAATTGACGGTGCCGGTACCGGAAACCGAGAACGTCGTCGAGAAAACCGGAGCGGTAAAGGTCACCGTGTTTCCGTTGGCGCCGGCGGCGATGCCAAGGAAGGTGGTTCCGGTCTTGCCGACGAATCCGGTCACTATCGAGGTGCCGTTGAAGACGATATTCGCCGTATTGGCAGCGTCGGTTGTGATGGCGCCACCAGCATCATTCCCGGTGTTGATGTTCTGGTTGCCAACGGTGAGGGTTCCCGGGCCCCGTGTATCGACACCACTCGCCACGCCGACTGGACTGACGACGCCAGGCAGGACGACAACCTCACGTGCCACCGTCAATGGCAACCAGGCCGCCATGGCAGAGCCAAGGACGGGAATCAAGAGAGTTTTTTTCATGGGTGTCCCCTTCGGGATTTCGAGCAGTGTCGTGGCGGTGCATTGCCCGCGGGGTGTGCGGACGCACCAAATGCTCGTGAGTCCCCGCTTGGCGTGACACCCAGGAGATAAACAGGCTGGTATGGTGATCGACGCTGTTTGGACCGTTCAGGCCAGCGTCTTTTTGGCGCACGCAAACATCTGCCGGATTTCGGTGGCTTTGACCGTCCAGATGAATATTTTCTGGCTACTGTTGCCGGCGTTTGATGTGACCATCAATCGCTCTTCCGACAACACGGGGTGGAAGGTGTCGCAGCCCACACGATCAATCGCGGTTGTGGACGGGGCGCTCAAGCGCTTGCGATCAAAGTACGTGAACGAATGTGATGCGGGTGTGCAGCTTCAGCGGATCATCCCGCAGGTCGGAGAGAAGCAAGGCGGCTTGATCGTGCGCTCCAGGGAATTTCGAACAACCCTGCCCAGATATGTCGGCGATCAGCAACGGCTTCGGTCTCGTCCGATTGAAATGCCTGCGAGTCACGTCGATGGCGACCAGCCAGTGCCGCAGGTGATGCAGCCGACGGAAGTATCATTCCACGCAAGTGCCGACCCCTCTTTTTTTCCGAACCCAGGTAGATCCTGCGCGTGAATACCTCCATCCGTCGCTGGCTCGCTCCCGGCGACATCAACGGCTTCCTCGGCCTGGTGGTGGACAACCTGTCCATCATGGGCTTCCTCGCGGCGGCGCTGATCGGCCTGTTCGGCTTTCCCGCGGACATCGTGTTCCTGCGCATGTTTCCGGGCACCGCGCTGGGCGTGCTGCTGGGCAACCTCGCCTATACCGTGATGGCGCGCCGGCTGGCCCGGCGCCGCGGCAGTGACAACGTCACTGCGATGCCGCTGGGGCTGGATGCGCCCACCAGCATCGGCATGGCGCTGCTGGTGCTCGGCCCGGCCTTCCTCGGCTTCAGGCAGGGCGGTATGGACGAACACGCCGCGGCGATCGCCACCTGGCAGCTGGGCATGGCCTCGCTGGTGGTGATGGGCGTGCTGAAGTTCGTGCTGTCGTTCTTCGGCGCGATGGTGCAGCGGCACGTGCCGCGCGCCGGCCTGCTCGGTTCGATCGCCGGCATCGCACTGGTGCTGATGGGCTTCCTGCCGCTGGTGGAGATCCTCAAGCTGCCGGTGGTGGGGTTCGCCGGCCTCGGCGTGGTGCTGTACGCGCTGGTGGCGCACGCGCGGATGCCGTTCGGACTGCCCGGTGTGCTGGTGGCGTTCGTGCTCGGCGCGCTGCTGTACTACGGGCTCGGCCCGCTGGGCTGGCTGGGTGCGGGCTACCACGCGCCGGCAGCGTGGCAATGGCGTTTCGCGCTGCCGTGGCCGACCCTGCAGTGGGTGGAGGGGCTTGCGTACATCGTGCCGTACCTGCCGCTGATCCTGCCGTTCGGCCTGCTGATGGTGGTGGGCGGCATCAACGTCACCGAGAGCGCGCGTGCGGCCGGCGATGATTACTCCACCCGCGACATCCTGCTGGTCGAGGCGCTGGCGACGCTGGCGGCCGGCTTCTGCGGCGGCGTGGCGCAGACCACGCCGTACATCGGCCAGCCGTCGTACAAGGCGATGGGCGCGCGCAGCGGCTACACCCTGCTCACCGGCATCGTGATCGGGCTGGGCGGCGTGTTCGGCTATCTGTCGAACCTGGTCGAGCTGGTGCCGCTGCCGGTGCTGGCGCCTATCCTGGTGTTCGTGGCGATCGGCATCACCGTGCAGGCCTTCGAGGCGACGCCGATGCGCTACGCGGCGGCGGTGGTGTTCAGTTTCTTTCCGGCGATCGCGCGGATGCTCACGATCAAGCTGAGCGACCCGACCTATGTCTCGCCCGAACATTTCACCCGGCTGTTCAACGACGGCACGCACGGCATCTCCGAGCTGGCGGTGATCACCGTGCTGGGCAACGGCTTCATCATCACCGCGATGGTCTGGGCCAGTTTCGTGGTGGCGCTGATCGACCATCGCCCGCGGCGCGCCGCACTGATCCTGCTGCTCGGCGGGGCGCTCAGCCTGTTCGGCGTGATCCACTCGGTCGAACCGTCCGGCGGCATCTACCTGCCGTGGCTGCTCGACGCCGCCTCGCGCGGCATCGTGTGGCAGTTCGCCGGCGCCTACGGGGTGCTGGCGATCGTGCTGGTGCTGTTGTCGCTGGGCGGTCGTGGGCGGGCGGCCGCTTGCTGAAAACAAAAACGCGCGGCTGGTCGCCGCGCGTTCCATGGAGCCGGGTAGGGCGGCTCAGCGCCCGGTGACGCGCTCGGCGGTCTCTTCGTCAGGCGGCACCAGCGGCGCGTGCGGATCGACCCTTGCCTCCAGTTCCGCCGCCTCCACCGACGGCGTGCGCCAGCCGCACCGCACGCCCCACAGGTAGAACACCAGGCCGACCACGCCGACCAGCAGCAGGTCCCAGCCGTAGGGCAGGTAGCCCTTGCCGCCGAACATCGTGCTGCCGATCCACGAGACGAAGGCCAGCGCGGGCAGGTAGCACACCAGCCACGAGGCGCCGTTCATCTGCCGGCCGAAGTCGTGCCAGCCGCTCTTCGCCTGGTAGTACAGGTACACCGGCAGCGCCACCGCCATCAGCAGGATGATCTCGCCGGTCAGCGGCCACTTCGCCCAGTACAGCAGCTCGGTCGACATGACGAAGGCGATGCCGGCCAGCACCGGCAGGCCGAGCAGGCGGAACGGGCGGTGCAGCCCGGGTGCGGTGCGGCGCAGGGTCATCACGCTGACCGGGCCGGTCAGGTAGGAGATGATCGTGGCCACCGAGATCACCGCCGCCAGCGTGCCCCAGCCGCGGAAGAAGAACAGGAACAGGAACGACACCACCAGGTTCAGCCACATCGCCGGGCGCGGCACGCCCCACTTCGGGTGCACGCTGCCGAAGATCTTCGGCATGGTGCCGTTGCGCTCCATGCCGTAGATCATCCGCGCGGTGGTGGCGGTATAGGTCATGCCGGTGCCGCTGGGGCTGACGAAGGCATCGGCGTAGAGCAGGATCGCCAGCCAGTTCAGGTTGACCAGCACCGCCAGCTGCGCGAACGGCGAGCTGAAGTCGATGCCGTGCCAGCCGGCCGTGGCCAGCATCTCGCGCGGCACCGCGCCGATATAGGCGACCTGCAGGATCACGTAGACCACGGTGGCCAGCAGGATCGAGCCGACGATCGCGAACGGAATGCTGCGGCCCGGGTTGCGTGCCTCGCCGGCCAGGTTCACCGGGCTCTGGAAGCCGTTGAAGCTGAACACGATGCCGGCGGTGGCCACCGCGGTGAGGATCGCCGAGAAATCCGTCTCGTGCGCGCCGCCGTGCGCGCCCACCGAGAAGTTTTCCGGGTGGAAGCCGCTGGCGATCAGCGCGATGCCGGTGGCGGCGGGCACCACCAGCTTGAACAGGGTGATCGCGGTGTTGGAGCGGGCGAACAGCTTCACGCTCCAGAAGTTCAGCAGGAAGTACACGATCACCAGCACCGCCGCGATCGCCAGCCCGGCGTGGGACAACTCGCCGTGGCCGCCGGGAACGTGGCGGTACAGGTCCTGCGCCCACTGCCACTTCCAGCCGGCCATGTACTGCACCGAGGCCTCGGCCTCGACCGGGATCACCGAGACGATCGCGATCCAGTTCGCCCACGCCGCGATGAAGCCGACCAGCGAACCGTGCGAGTAGTGGCCGTAGCGCACCATGCCGCCGGACTCGGGGAACATCGCACCCAGCTCGGCGTAGGTCAGCGCGATCGCCATGATGATCGCCGCGCCGAGCACCCACGCCCAGATCGCGCCGGGGCCGGCCAGCTTGGCCGCGTTCCACGCGCCGAACAGCCAGCCGGAACCGATGATGGAGCCCAGGCCCGTGAGCATCAGGGCGAACGGGCCGACGTCGCGGCGGATCTGGCTGGCTTGGGACATGGAAGCTCCTGCGGAGGCGTCGGAGGCGGGAAAAGAGGCCGATGGTTGCAGAACTGACCGCCCCGTGTCATCTCGCGGAAGTCATGCGGGCTATTGGGGCTCCGGTTTTTCCCTCTGCTGCAGGCGAAGCAGGAAGCCTTTGCTCCTCCCCCTGCTTGCAGGGGGAGGCTGGGAGGGGGTGGGCTTTTCGCTCTGCTGCTTCAAGATCAAGAGCGACCCCTCCCCAACCCTCCCCTGCAAGCAGGGGAGGGAGCAACCTCCCCGGGAGTACGGCGTCAGAGGGCCAGGCCACCTTGCGACTGTGCTGTCGGCGCGGCGCGTGCGCGCGAGAACGCCAGCAGTTCGCCCAGCCGGGCGCCTTTTTCCCGCCAGTCGTAAAACCGCGACTCGCCGACCAGCGCGTAATGCCATACGCGGTCGCCGCGCTGCTCCGCGTCCAGCGCGTTGATCCGCTCGCACCAGGTGGTGGCCGCCTTCAGCTTGCGCTGCACGTTCGGATGGCTGACCTGCTGCTGCGCCTTGGTCTCGACCAGGTAGATCGCCTCGGCCGTGCGCACCAGGAAATCCGGGATGTAGAACGCGGGCAGGCCGTCGTCCTTGACGTAGCGCAGCCGCGCGAAGTCGTGGCGGTTCTCGCTGATCTTGCAGAACGCCTCCACGCCGGCATCCAGCTGCGCCCACTCGATGAACGCGCGCTCCAGCCCGCCGCTGCGGGTCGGGTACGGCAGGCGCGTGTAGATGCACTTGGTCACTTCCAGCGAGGCGCTTTCGCGCACCATCAGCCTGCTCACCTCGGACAGATGCCGATGACGCACTTCGGTGGCGCCGGTAGTGGTGTGCTCCTCGGCGCGTACCAGCGCCAGCCCGAAGATCTTCACGATGTGGTCGAGCACCGGATCCAGCAGCAATAGTCGCCAGCCCTCGTCCTCGAACGGCTCGAAGGGTTCGTCGAAAAGCCGCTCGCGGATATAGTCGTCCAGCGCGGTGGCCAGCGCGGCGGTGTTCATCTGCAGGTAGGGGCGATCCAGGTGCGGGGCGATCTTGTTGCCCCTCGGCAGCGGGTGGTTCAAGGCCTGGCTCACCCGCCGGGTCAGCCGCGACAACAGCTCGTTGTAGCCGCTGACGTTCATCGCCACGCCGTCGACACGGTAGTCGCCGAACAGCGTGCTGCTCTGCAGGTCCTGCGAGGTGAAGGTGTCGCCCTTGCCCAGCAGTTCGGCCAGCTTCACGCGGCTCATCGCGCTGAACGGCGACAGCGTGGCGATATCGATCGGCAGGTGCTCGACGTTCTCCTCGGTCTCGCGAAGGATGAACGGGATGGCGAAGTCATACAGCTCGTAATCCTCGCGCAGCTCGGCGGCGACCAGGTCGCCGGTGCTGCTGCCTTCGTCGTCGCCAGTGGTGCCGACCAGGCCTTCGCGCATCAGCTCGTCGTAGAAGCCCTGGAACGCCGGGTGCTCGACGATCGAGAGAATGTCGATCAGCGAGCCCGGCTCCTCGCCGCGGTTGATCCGCTCGCGGTTCTCGCGCTTGATGTCGGCGTATTCCGGGTCGCGCCACATCAGGCGCAGGCCGCGGCCGATGGTCTGCTCCAGCAGGATCTGCGCCTGGCTGGAACGCAGCGGCACGATCACGCAGATGTTGTTGACGTCGAAACCCTCGCGCAGCATCAGCACGCTGACGATCGCCCGCGGCTGCGCGTGCCGGTCCACGTTGAACAGGCGCTGGCGCAGCGGCGCCCAGTCCTTCTCGCCGAGCTCCGCCTTCTTGCCGGAATCGACGGTGAGCACGTCCTCGTCGTGCAGGCCCTCGTCGCACAGGAACTGCGCCACCAGCGGCGATACCTTGGTGTCCTCGCACACCACCAGCATCTTCGGGTGGCGGTCGGGGTCGAGCCGGGCGAAGTCCGCCTCCAGCTTGCGCAGCTTCTGCAGGCCGGCGCGCAGCATCACGCGCTGGCCTTCGGAAAGCGCCACGTTGCCGTCGGCGTCGCGCTCGGCCTTGAACTCCAGTGAATCCAGCGGCAGCGCGCCCAGCTCCTTGCGCTTGTCCAGCACCAGCGACTTCACCAGGCCCAGCCGCATCGCCGCCTTCAGGTCGAAATCGACCACGATGTGCGGGAAGTAAACCTTGCGCTTGTTCCTGCCGCCGCCCACGTCGTTGTACGGCGTGGCGGAAAAATCCATCTGCACGAAGCGGCGGCCCTTGCCCGCGGCGATGATCGACAGGCTCTTCTGCCATTCGACCTCGGTGGTCTCGCCTTCCTTCTTCAACTCGTGGATGTGGTGCGCCTCGTCGTTGAATACCATCAGGTCGGGCAGGTCGGCGAGATAGGAGAGCACGTTGCCGCGTGCCCAGCGCCGGTCCAGCATGTCGAGGCTGTTGCCGGCGGCGCGGCCCGGCGTCAGCGGCAGCACGTCGTAGGCCACGCGGGCCGCATCGGCGACCATGCCCGGCGTGTCGACCCACTCGGTTTCCTCCTGCTCCGCTTCCTCCTCGGCGTCGCTGAGCAGGTGCCAGTTGGTGATTGCGATCATGCCGTTGCCGGTGGCCTTCAGGCCGATCTCCTGCTTCTGGCAAACATTGCCGCGTACGAACTGCGCGATCCGCTCGCGCCGCGCCGGCGGGGTGAACAGCTCGGCGTAGCTGGCGATGTCGGAGCTGGCGAAATCGCGGCTCTTGTCTTCGTTCTCCTTGCCGAGGAACGCATCGAGCAGGCGCTCGTACACGATCAGCCCCGGCGCCACGATCAGGAAGCGGCGGGTGAAGCGCGGGTCGTCGCGGCCCTCGTCCAGTGCCGCCGTCTTGTTCAACAACTGCCACACCAGCAGCGCCTGCAGCACCCAGGTCTTGCCGGTGCCGGTGGCCATCTTCAGGCAGTACTTCGGGTGGCCGTGCTTGCCCTGCGCCACGTCGGCGAGACGTGTGCCTACCAGCAAGGCGTCGGCGCACACCTGCTGGTACAGGTCCTTCAGGTTTGGGCTGTCCAGCACTTCGTGCGCCACGATCACGTTGAGGATCGCCTGCCTCTGGCCGGGGTGAAAATTGAACGCGCGCGACCGACAGGCATCCTCGCCGAACCACCAGCGCAGCAGCTCGGCGGTCACCGGCGTCACCAGTTCGTAGAGGTCGGCGATGCCCTGTTCCAGTCCAACGCACAGTTGTTCGGTGCGGTGGGTCAGTGCCGCAGCCAGGGCCAGCGGGTTGGCAGGGTCACGCATGGTCTTGCTCCCCATGCTTGCGCATCGTAAACATATTGTTTACGATGGTCGGGCGAAAGCCGGCCAGGTAAACAGGAGTGACCAGGTGATCAGGAGCTTTGCCGACAGGGAGACGGAGCGCTTGTTTTCCACCGGAGCCGCCAAGCGGTTTCCACCGGATATCGCGCGTCGCGCGATCGGACGCCTGCAGCACTTGCATCTCGCCAACCGGGTCGAGGATCTGCGCAAGCCGCCCTCCAATCGTCTCGAAGCCTTGAAAGGAGATCGAGCTGGCCAATGGAGCATTCGCGTCAACGAGCAATGGCGGCTGTGTTTTCGTTTTGAGGGCGGCGATGCCTTCGATGTCGAGATCGTCGACTACCACTGAGGAACTGCATACATGTCCATACCCGCCACCAAAAACGGTCTGCCGCCCATTCACCCCGGCGAACTGCTTGAAGAGATCCTGAGTGATCTCGGCATGAGTCAGGCGGCTTTCGCTCGCGTGGTCGGAGTTTCGCCGATGCGTATTTCGCACGTGATCCGTGGCGAACGTCCGGTGACCGCAGAGCTTGCGTTGCGGTTTGGTCGCGCCTTTGGCCAGACGCCGCAAATGTGGCTGAACTGGCAGACTGACTACGACCTCAAAATCGCCGAGCGCGATATCAAGGACAGTCTGCGTAAAGTTCAGCGGTTGGCAGCCTGAATGCTTTTTGCCGTCATTCCCGCGAAGACGGGAATCCAGCGACTCCTGGCAGGTAAAGACGCTGGATTCCAGCTTTCGCTGGAATGACGAGGGCCGGAGCGTCTCGCGAGCCATCACTTCCCTCCCTCCGCCACCACCTGCACCACCTCGGCCTCGAAGCCGAACACATCGACCACGCGCACGCAGACGCGGCGCTCGCCAGCCTTGTGCGGCACGTTGAAGTTCGCGGCGGTCACCGCGCGCAATGCGTCATCGTCGTTGGCGGTGTTGCCGCGGTAGTCCTGCCACACGGAGCGGAACACCGCACCGTCGTAGTCCGGATCCACCGCCCAGTACTCGATCAGCGCAAGCGGTTCGGCGTTGGCCACCTTGAGCAGCTTCTTCCGGTTCTCCTCGTCCAGGTTGATCGCCTCGGGCGAGAGCAGCACGTAGTTGTCCAGCGTAACCTGCAACTGCTCCTCGTCGCCGCTGCGCTGGCGTTGCACCGGCTTGATCGTGAGGTACTGCAGGCTGGAAAAGCGCACCTGGCCGCGCAGCTTCTCGATGCCACCCTTCTTGCGCAGGCGGTCGAGCAGGTCGGGCGGGATCACCAGCACTTCCAGCCGCGGGTCGTTCAGCGCGGTGATGCTCTGCCCGATCGACGGCTCGAAGTTCCAGCCCAGCACCACCACCCGATCCCAGCCGCCGAGCAGGTGCTCGCGCTGCGCGATCGCCTTGCGCAAGGTGGCGTCGCCGGTGAGCTTGTTCGGCGAGTCCACCAGCACCAGGGTCTTCTTGCCGCCGTACACCACCGCGCCGAGATTGCGCAGCGGGTTGTCTTCCGGCTGCAGCGGAAGCGCGCCGTACAGCGAAAGCACGATCCCCGACAGGTCGCCCACGCGGAACTTGCGCCCCAGCGAACTCTTCGCCGCCTCGACCTGGTAATCACCGATCGCCTGGTACAGGAAGGGCTTGGCGCCCTGGTCGATCAGCCGCTTGCGCATGATCATGCAGGCCGGCTTGCCGAGATCGGTGGTGATCCAGCGGCGGCCGAGCTTCTCGGCGACGGCGGCGGTGGTGCCGGAGCCGCCGTTGAAATCGGCGACGAGGCCCGTGTTTGGGCAGGAGTGCTCGATAATGCGTTCCAGCAAACGTTCCGGCTTCTGTGTGTCGTAGCCAGTGATTTCCGAGTGCTTAGCCTGGTTTTCTTTGTAGGCGCGTGGATCAGCATAGATCTGTTTGATATCAGTCCACACCGTCGAAGCTGGCAGCCCCTTGCTTTCGTCCAGGTACTGGCGATCAACAATGTTCTCGCCTTCGTCGTCTTTGCCACGCAGTCGGATGCGATATCGGCGCCCATCCTCGTCCGTGTATTTGAACCAGTCGTCGATGTATTTCTGCTCGTATGGCAAATACACCTTCTTGGTGTAGCGGTTGTCATAACTTTTCGCGTAATGCGCGATGTATTCGTGGATCTTGACCATCTTGGGGCCGGCTGCTCGACCTCCAGAAGGTGAGCCATAGGCCCAAATGACTTCCTGGACAAAATTGTCCTTGCCGAAGATTTCGTCCATCACGATCTTCACGTAGTGGCTGACCTGAATGCCCAAGTGAACGTGGATCGAGCCGGTGTCCGCGAGTAGCTCCCGCATGAGCACCAGTCGCGGGGTAATCATTTCGAGATATGACGCCGTCCCTTGCGACCATGTATCGGAATATGCGAACTGCTCGATCACCGTCGGCTTCTGCTCCAGCTCTACGCCAGGCAGCGACACCTTGGTGCGGTAGTCGGCCTTGGAGTCGAACGGCGGGTCGATGTAGATCAGGTCGACCTTGCCGCGCAGGCTGGGCGTGTGTTCGTCGCCGGCGAGCAGGGCGGCCATCGCCAGCAGGTTGTCGCCGTAGATCAGCCGGTTGGTCCAGTCGGCCGTGCCTTCGTCGCCCAGGTGCGCCTGCCGGTTCGCCGCGGTGATCCAGTCGCCGTCGCGCGTGTCCTTCGACGGCAGCACCCACTCGCGTGTCTGCAGGCTGACCCGGTGGCGTCCTTCCAGGCTCTCCAGGATCTTCTCGGCCTGCTTGCGGCCTTCCCTGATGATCTCCGGCAGCTGTTCCAGCAGTGAATTGGTCACGCGGCCGTTCCCCATGGATTAACGTCAAACGTTAATCATAGTGAACTCTGTACGTTAACCGGTAGGCTGGGCGGCCGCTAAGTTGCCATGGAATGAGCAACGAACGCGCCGAATTCTCGAAACGCCTGGCTGCCGCGATGCTCGCGCAGGGCCACGAGCCGCGCCCGGGGGTGCTGGTCACGCAGTTCAACCTGCGCTTTCCGGGCACCTCGGTGGTGTTCCAGACGGCTTCGCGCTGGTTGAACGGCAAGGGGATTCCCGAGCAGGACAAGCTGGTCGTGCTGGCCGACTGGCTGAAGGAAAGCCCGGATTTCCTGCGGTTCGGCGATCGGGCCGTGCACGGAAAGCGTGGCGCCAGACAGGTCAAGGAAGAGGCGCCGACCTACGACGACCAGAAGGTCTTCGATATCTACCGGGCACTGCCGGCTGCGCAGCAGAAGGTCGTGTGCGACGTGATCCTTGCCTTGGCGGCACCGCCTTCGAGACGGTCGACCTCAATCAAGCGCCGCGCTGGCGCAAAAACGGATAGCCGCCGATAGCCGAGTGGCCCCAGGTCGTGTAGGGCGGACACTGTCCGCCGCTCTGGATTCAACAAAGCAAGAGCCGGCGGGCCGTGCCCGCCCTACGCAGCGTCGCTCACCGGCAGGGCTTCAGCACTCGATGACGTTGACGGCCAGGCCGCCGCGGCTGGTTTCCTTGTACTTGTCCTTCATGTCGCGGCCGGTATCGCGCATGGTCATGATCACCTTGTCGAGCGAAACGCGGTGCTTGCCGTCGCTCTTCAGCGCCATGCGGCTGGCGTTGATCGCCTTGACCGAGCCCATCGCGTTGCGTTCGATGCAGGGGATCTGCACCAGGCCGCCGATCGGGTCGCAGGTGAGGCCGAGGTTGTGCTCCATGCCGATCTCGGCGGCGTTCTCGACCTGCATCACGTTGCCGCCGAGCGCGGCGGTGAGGCCGCCGGCGGCCATCGAGCAGGCCACGCCGACTTCGCCCTGGCAACCCACTTCGGCGCCGGAGATCGAGGCGTTTTCCTTGTACAGGATGCCGATCGCGGCGGCGGTGAGCAGGTAGTCGATGATGCCGTTCTCGTCCGCCTTCGGGCAGAAGCGCAGGTAGTAATGGCCCACCGCGGGCACGATGCCGGCGGCGCCGTTGGTCGGTGCGGTGACCACGCGGCCGCCGGCGGCGTTTTCCTCGTTCACCGCCAGCGCATACAGGTTCACCCAGTCGAGGATGGTCAGCGGATCCTTCAGCGCGGCCTCGGGCTGGTTGCGCAGTTCGTCGGCCATGGCCGGGGCGCGGCGCGCCACGTGCAGGCCGCCGGGCAGGGTGCCGGGCGAGCGCAGGCCGCGCGTCACGCAGTCCTGCATCGCCTGCCAGATCGTCAGCAGGCCGGCGCGGGTTTCCGCCTCGGGCCGCCACACGCTCTCGTTCGCCATCATCAGCTGGGCGACCGTCAGGTGGTGTTGCTTGCACAGCGCGAGCATCTGGTCGCCGGTGGTGAAGGCGTAAGGCTGCTCGGTGGTGTCGGCGACGATGCGGTCTTCCGCCGCCTCGTCGGCGTTGACCACGAAACCGCCGCCGACCGAGTAGTAGTCGCGGCTGGCCAGCTCGTTGCCGTCGGCGTCGTAGGCGGAAAAGCGCATGCCGTTGGTGTGGAACGGCAGCTTTTGGCGCTTGTTGAAGACCAGGTCGCGCTTTTCCTCGAACCCGATCTCGTGCTTGCCGAGCACGCGCAGGCGTTGCGTCGTGCGGATGCGTTCGAGCGTGGCGGGGATCCGGTCGGGATCGACGGTGTCCGGGTGCTGGCCTTCGAGCCCCAGCAGCACCGCCTTGTCGGTGCCGTGGCCGCGGCCGGTCATCGCCAAAGAACCGTACAGCTCGGCGCGCACGCGGACGACGCGGTCGAGCACGCCCTTCTCCTCCAGCCAGCGTTCGGCGAAGCGCGCGGCGGCGCGCATCGGTCCCACCGTGTGCGAGGAGGACGGCCCGATGCCGATCTTGAACAGGTCGAATACGCTGACGGCCATGGATGCGCTGCTGGCGAAGTGAATGAACCGGCTATTCTACGCGGCACCCTTGGCTTTGGCAGTCCATTCGCAAGCGCATGTCCGACCTGATCCTGTACCAGCGCGACTACTGCCACCTGTGCGATTGCGCGCTCGCCGTCATGGCCGAGGCGCACGCGCCGGATTTCGACAGCGTGTGGGTGGACGATGCGGACGAACTGGAGCAGCGCTACGGCACCCGCGTGCCGGTGCTGCGCGATGCGCGCGACGGCCGCGAGCTGGACTGGCCGTTCGATGCGGCGGCCGTGCGCGCGTTCCTGTCGAAGTAAGCTCCCTACCCTGCAAGGCAGGGGAGGGCTGGGCGACCGGAGGGAGTCCCTCAGGTGAGGGGTTCGCTCTTGATCTTTCCCGCAAGCCAGAACAACCTCCTCCGACCTCCCCCTGCGAGCGGGGGGAGGAACATCAGGCCAAGGGCCGCGGGTTCTCTGCCGATCGAGGATCTCCCTGCGCACCGCGGCAACGGCTGCATGTCGGGATGGACCACCGGCCAGCTTTCAGACGCCGAAATACGCCAGCGTGCCGACGACGAGGCCGAGGCCGCCCATCACGAGCACCAGCCTGCCCAGCCACTGCTTGCGGGTGAGCAGCGCGATCGCGGCCATGGCGATGCCGATCTGCAGCAGCATCGTGGCCTGCGCCCAGCGGTGATGGCGGTGCATCTGCGCCTCGCTCTTTTCGTCGAGCGCGGCCGAAGCCTGTTCGAGCTTGTCGGCGGCGAGCTTGATCTCGGCCTTCTGCGCCTCGTAGCGCTTCATCTCGGCCGCGAAGAACGGCTTGCGCACATCGCTGGACAGCTCCATGCCGAGCTCGCTCAGGTTCAGCTTGTTGCCCTTCGCCTGGTAGTAGTTCCACTGGTTGGCCGCTTCGGTTTTCCTGATGGCGGCGTCGTTCTTGAGCAGGGCCGCCTCGGCCTGGGTGCTGCCCGCCATGTACGAGAACATGGCGCCCATGGTGGCCAGGATGGCGGTGATCACCGCCAGCCGGCCGGCCATGCCGCGGGGCTCGCGTTCGGCGGCTTCGTCCAGGTGGTCCTCGTGCACTCCACGGACTTCGAATTCTTCTGACATGCGCTCTCCGATCAGCCGGCTGGGTGGGATGCGGATTCTAGGCGCGATCGCCGTGCATGCGGCGTATCCCGCAAGAACTATCGGACTCTATCGGTTCAGCGGGCGGCGCCAGGGTTCCTGAGCCGGAGCAGGATCTCCTCGCGCGCCTCGCGCAGGATCGAATCGCGGTCGAGGCCGGCGACGATGTCGGCGACGGCGCGCTTGGCGCCGGCTTCGCCCCAGGACTTGCCGGCGACCAGGTAGCGTTCGGCGGCGCGGCCGATCAGCACCGTGGCGTACCAGCCCAGCGCACCCTGCGCGGCGGCGGTGATCAGCACCGATAGCCCGGCGCTGACGCCCTTCAGCGCCGAGGCGACCAGCTGCATGCCCCAGATCGCACCCATCAGCGCGGCCAGCTGGGCGGAGATCACCGCCACCAGCCGGCCGGATTCGGCGCGGGTCAGCGGCAGGCCGTACACGCGCGACAGCTGTACCACCATCGCCGCGTCCAGCCCGGCGGCGGCGAGCAGGTCGGCCACCGGGATCGGGTTCAGCGCCACCGCCACGCCCTTGGCCAGGCAGTACTGGCGGATAAGTTTCGCCGCCACCGCCTGCCGGGTCTGCGCGATGCGCGCGCTGACCTGGTCGGTGAGCCGGCCGGCGTACAGCCCGGCGTTGATCGCCGACAGCGTCTTGCCCTCGCGCGCGGCGATCGCCAGCAGCCGCTCGCGCAGGGCGGCCACGTCGAGCGTGCCTGCCTGCTCGCGGAGGTGTTCGTGGCCGCGCGCGTCGATCTCGACCAGCCGCTGCGGCGCCGGCCGCGCGGCCACCGCGAGCACGTCTTCCGCGCGCACCAGGCCGGCCACGCGCCGGCGCAGGTGCTGCAGCAGGCTGTGCAGTTCGTCCGGTCTGTACCGGTCGGCCTTGTTCAATGCCAACAGCAGCGGACGCTGGGTGGCGGCAAGCGTCTTCAGCGCGTCGAGTTCCTCGCGGGTGAGGTCGCCGTCGCCGACGAACACCACCAGGTCGCTGACCTCGGCCACCTCGAACGCGAGGCGTTCGCGTGCCTCGCCGTCCAGCTCGTTGATGCCGGGTGTGTCGATCAGCACCAGGCCGTCGTGCTGCGCCTCGTCCAGCATGGCGTGCTCGGCGTCGGTGGTGGTGCCGTGCAGGACGCCCACGGCGAACGCCTCGCGGCCGAGCAGCGCGTTGCCCAGCGCCGACTTGCCGGTGGAGACGCGGCCGAACACGGCCACGTGCAGCTCGCCGCGCTCGAGCTTGTCCAGCATGGCCTCGATGCGGCCGAAGTCGCCGGCCAGCTCGCTGCGCACCGCGGCCGGGATGGTCGGGTCATCCAGCAGCGCGCGCAGGCTGTCGGCCACCGGCGTCGGGTCGGTGGCCGCGCGCGGTGCAGGCGTGGCGACGGCGGGCCCCCGCGCGACCCAGCCGCGCAGGCGCCGCCACAGCGTGTCGCTCGCCATCGCGGCGGCTTACTTCGGCGCCAACTGCAGGTGCGCGGTGACCTTCACGTCGCCGCCGATCACCGAGGTGTCGGCGTAGTCGCCGGTGCCCACGCCGAAGTCCAGCCGCTTCACCGTGCCGGCCACGTCCAGCGTGGCGCCGCCGGCCTGCGGCTTGAACGTCACCTCGAGGCTCATGGGTTTGGTCACCCCGCGCAGGGTGAGCGTGCCATCGGCGACCACCTTGCCGCCGCTCTGGCGGAAGCCGGTGGTGACGAAGTGCGCCTTCGGGAATTTCGCCACGTCGAAGAAGTCCGCGCCGGGCAGCGCGCCGTCGCGGTCCTTGTCGCCGGTCTTCACGCTGGCCAGGTTCACCTCCACGTCGAACTTCGATGCGGCGAGGTGGGCGGGGTCGTAGCTGATCGTGGCGGTCCACTGGCCGAAGCGGCCGTCGAACGATTCGCCCTGGAAGGTGTTGCTGAAGCCTAGCGTGCTGGACGCCGGCTGCACGGTGTAGTCGGTGGCCGCGGCGACGCAGGGCAGGGCGAGCGCCAGCAGCAGGATGGCAAGACGTTTCATCAGTGATCTCCTTCGGAAGCGGGGCGTGCGCGCAGGCGGCCGAACGGCAGCATCCGGCGCAGCACGTTGTCGTGATCGAGCAGGTGGTGTTTCAGCGCGCCGCCGACATGCGCCACCAGCACCAGCAGCAGGAACCAGAACAGGTACTCGTGCACGCCGTGCGCGAAGTGGCGCAGCGCGTCGTTCTTCTGCACCAGCGCCGGCAGGTTGAACAGCTTGAACCACTGCAGCGGCTTGCCGGTGACCGAGTTGAACCACCAGCCGCTGAGCGGCAGCAGCACGATCAACACGTACAGCAGGCCGTGCGCCGCCTGCGCGGCGAGTTGCTGCCAGCGCGGCGCCGGCTCCTCGGCCGGGCGGTGGTCGGTCCAGCGCCACGCGATGCGCAGCAGCACCAGCGCCAGCACGGTGAGGCCGATCGACTTGTGCAGGGCCAGCCAGTTGATCTTCTGCATCGGCGAGCTGGCCAGGTCCATCAGCAGGCCGAACAGGCCGTTGCCGAGGATGCCCAGCGCGATGGTCCAGTGGAAGAACTTGGCGACCGAACCCCATTGGCGGTCGTTGCTGCGCAGACTCATGGATGCTCCTTGGTGGGCGAGGTGGCGCGGTCGTCGCGGAGCGCTTCCAGCTCCAGCCAGAGGCTGACGTGCGCGCCGATCGAATTGGGGTTGGCGGTGATGCCGAAGTCGTTGCGATCCAGGCTGGTGGTGGCCGAGAAGCCCGCCACCTCGTGCGTTTCGTAGAGGGTGCGGGCGGCGCGGTTGAAGGTGAACGCCAGGTCCAGCGGGCGGGTCACGCCGTGCAGGGTCAGCTCCCCGTGCAGCACGCCGTGCTGGTCGTCCCGGCGTTCCACGCCGGTGCTGCGGAAGTGCGCATAGCGCTGCCGCTCGCAGTCGAGCAGCGCCGGCTTGCACACCGCCGCGTTCCAGGCCGCATCGCCCATGTCCACGCCGGCCAGGTCGATGTCCAGTTCGGTCGCCGCCGTGCTCCAGTCGCCCGGGTCGAAACGCAACCAGCCGCGCGCGATGTGCAGCCGCCCGAACGGCCGCGAATAGCCGTTGTGGCTGATGCTGAAGACGACCTGGCTGTGCACGGTGTCGTAGCGCCAGCCGGCCGGCGCGGCATGCGCCGTTGCCAGCGGCAGCAGCATCGCCGCGAGACACCACGGCCAGCAGTTTGGACGCAGACGAGACATGCGGCGAAGTCTGGCCGATCGCCGGCGGCGCCGCCAGCGCCGGGGGCTGAACGATGGGTTTCCGGTTGGGGGTCAATCGGGGGGGCAGGGGTTTCTGGTATTTATTGTCTCGCAAGACCGGAGCTTTCGTGTGCCTGCGACAGCCACCTCGCGGGATCGTTGTAGGAGCCCGCTCGCGGGCGATGCTTCTGTCGCGTTGATGCGGGCTCAGGGCGGAGAGCTTTCGTGCGCCGATGGCGCCCGAGTCACTTTTCTCTTGCGTGGCCAAGAGAAAAGTAACCCAAAAGAGAAGGCCACCCCGCTTGGCGCTTGCCGGGCTCCCGCCCGGCAAGTCCGTGAGCCGGGGCCGGGCTTTTCGAACGGGCCTCCTGCCCGTGCGAAAAGGCGAGGTCATCCATGACCTAGCCCGCTGCGCGGCCTGATCGCCCCGCCTCA
>NZ_LVJR01000017.1 GCF_001617365.1 Rhodanobacter sp. FW104-R8 | reverse complement strand
CAGCGTGCGCACGCTGTGGCCGCTGCTGCTCACCGCGATCGCCTCGGCCTGCATCGCCTACCTGGCGTTCTACGCCTCCGGCGTGAACGGGCTGAAGCAGCTGGCGGTGTTCACCATCGTCGGCCTGCTGGTGGCCGGCTTCAGCACGCGCTACCTGCTGCCGCACCTGCTGCCGCGGCGCGTGCGCGACGTCGCCGACATGCGCTGGCTGGCGCGCGCGCGCGAGGTGGTCGACCGGTTGCCGCGGCCGCGCTGGATTCCCGCCGCGGTCGCCGTGGCGATCGTGCTGATGCTGGCGCTCGCGCCCGCGCCGTTCTGGCAGGACAACCTCGCCGCGCTGACCCCGTTGCCGCAGGATCTGCTGCAGCACGACGCGCGCCTGCGCGAGGCGCTCGGCGCGCCGGACGTGCGCTACCTGCTGGTGCTGCAGGCGCCGACCGAGCAGGGCGTGCTGGCACTGTCGGAAACACTGCAGCCGCGGGTGGATGCGCTGCTGGCGAAGCAGGCCGCCGACGCGCTGGAACTGCCGTCGCGCTATCTGCCCAGCGTGGCGGTGCAGCGCGAACGGCAGCAGAAGCTGCCCGACCGCGCCACGCTGCAGCGCGCGCTGGATGAGGCCTTGCAGGGTCTGCCGTTCCGCGCCGACCTGTTCCAGCCGTTCCTCGACGATGTGCAGGCGGCGCGCCGGCTGCCGCCGCTGACACCGCAGCGCTACGCGCAGGCGCCGCTGGGCCAGCGCCTCGCCGCGATGCTGGTGGAGCGCGACGGCCACTGGCTGGGCCTGGGCACGGTCAGCGGCGTGCACGACGTGGCTGCGTTGCAGGCGCTGGGCGAAAACACGCATGGCGCAGTGCGCCTGATCGACCTCAAGGCCGCTTCCGAGTCGCTGGTGGTCGGCTACCGCACGCGCATCCTGCAGGCGCTGCTGGCCGCCGCGGTGCTGCTGGTGCTGACCATCGCGTTCGCGCTGCGCAGCCTGCGCCGCGCCTGGCACGTGCTGGCGCCGATGACGCTGGCCACCTTCCTGGTGCTGGCGGTGGAGCGCGTGGCCGGCGTCGAGATCTCGCTGTTCCACCTGGTCGCGCTGATCCTCGCCGGTGGCCTCGGCCTGCACTACGCGCTGTTCTTCGAGCGCGACACCGGCGACCCGGCCGAGCAGCGGCGCACGCTGCACGCCACCCTGGTTTGCGTGCTGTCCGCGCTGCTGGTGTTCGGCATGCTGGCGTGGGCCACGATCCCGGTGCTGCGCGCGATCGGGCTCACCGTGAGCCTGGGCGTGGCGTTCCACTTCTGCCTGTCGATCCTGATGGCGCCGCATGCCAGGAGCCTGTCGGGCTTTGGTGGTCGAGGCGAAAATCTGGCTGAGCGAGGCCAGATTTTCGACGGTTCGCCGCCCCACAGTGGTTCTATGGGGCAAGACTCGGCGGAAATACGGATCGCTCAGACGGATTTGCAGCCCGGCCAACCGAAGTCCGACAGGCTCCTCGCGAAGACTGACTGGGCGCACCTGATCCCGCACGCGGGCGCGATGTGCCTGCTCGACGCGGTGCTGGCGTGGGACGAGCGGACGATCCACGCCACCAGTGCAGGCCACGCGCGCACGGACAACCCGTTGCGCGGCGCGCACGGTCTGCACGCAGTGCACCTGGCCGAATACGGCGCGCAGGCGATGGCGGTGCACGGCGCGTTGCTGGCGCGTGCGCGCGGCCGCGTCGGGATGCGCGCCGGCCGGCTGGTCAGCCTGCGCGAGGTGCAGCTGCACGAGGAATATGTCGATCGGCTCGACGGCCATCTGGACGTCCATGCCGAATGCCTTTACGCCGACGACGGCGGCGCGCAGTATGCGTTCCGCGTCGAGCATCGCGGCCGGCTGCTCGCCAGCGGGCGTGCCGCGGTGATCCATCCGGCCGACGCCGGCTGACCGCCGCGAGCGACGCCCCGGGGCGCTGCGCTAAACTCGCGCTTTTCACCGGGCCGCAAGCCATGACCGAACCCGCGAACCCGCGCCGCGCCCTCGTCACCGGCGGCAGCGGCGAACTCGGCGGCGCGATCTGCCATGCGCTCGCCGGCGCCGGCTGGCACGTGATCGTGCATGGCCACCACAGCCTGGCCCGTGCCGAAGAAACGGCGGCGGCGATCGTCGCCGCCGGCGGCAGCGCGCAGGCGGTCGCATTCGACGTCACCGATGCGGAAGTGGTGCATGCCGCACTGGACGTGCTGCTGTCCGAAGGGCCGATCCTGGCGCTGGTCAACAACGCCGGTATCCACGACGACGCGCCGATGGCGGGGATGAGCGACGAGCAGTGGCATCGGGTGATCGACGTCTCGCTGCACGGTTTCTTCCACGTCACCCGGCCGCTGCTGCTGCCGATGGCGCGCGCGCGCTTCGGCCGCATCGTCTCGATCGGCTCGGCGGCGGCGCAGTTGGGCAACCGCGGGCAGACCAACTACGCGGCGGCGAAGGCCGCGCTGGTGGGCGCCGGCAAGTCGCTGGCGCGCGAGATGGCCTCGCGCGGGATCACCGTCAACGTGGTCGCGCCCGGCGTGATCGAAGGGCGCATGGCCGAGGCGGCGTTCCCGCCCGGGCGCATCCGCGAACTGGTGCCCGCGCAGCGCGCCGGCAAGCCGGAGGAAGTCGCCGCGCTGGTGGCGTTCCTGTGCTCGGACGCGGCCGGCTACATCAATGGCCAGGTGATCGGCGTCAACGGCGGGATGGGCTGAGCCGGCTCAGGCCGCGGGGTCGTCGACGACGCGCGGCATGCCGCGCGAGCGACGGTAGCTGGCGACGATATCGCCGTAGTGGAACACCCGACCGATGGTGTAGAGGGTGATGCGGGTGACGTCGCGCACCGGCTTGAGGTGGCTGGGGCGGAACGCGCCGTGGTAGCGCGAGGCGATCGGCACCGAGACCACGCCGAGCTTCTTCTCGCGCGAGGCGGCGATCAGGAGCGCCGCCTCGAACACGAAGTGCTCCGCCGGCAGGTCGACCAGCGCCAGCGCCGCGCGCGGATACCAGCGTTGCCCGCTCTGGGTGTCGGCCACCGGTTGCGCGCAGGCCCACGAGATGCCCCAGTCGGCCACCGCGTTGGCGCGGCGGCGACCCTTCGGCTGCTGCTCGCGGTCGAGCAGGCGCGCGCCGATCACGATGTGCTGCGGGTAGCGCCGTGCGGCGGCTACGATGCGCGGGATGTCGCTGGCCAGGTGCTGGCCGTCGCCGTCCATCGTCAGCACCGCGTCGTAGCCCTGCCGCAGCGCCTCGTGGAAGCCGTGGCGCAGCGCCTCGCCCTTGCCGCGGCGTTCGTCGTGGCGCAGCAGGGTCACCGGCAGCGCGGCGACGATCCCGGGCGTGCGGTCGTCCGAGCCGTCGTCGATCACGATCACCGGCACGCCGAGCGCCAGCACGGATTCGACCACCGACTGGATCGCGGCCTCCTCGTTGAGGCAGGGAATCAGCACGCACCAGCGTGCGGCGGGGATATTCAAGCGACCCGTTCCATGTCGATGACCAGTCCCAGTGTAGCGGCAGCGGCCAGCCGGCAGCGGCCGCCGCGGCCGGCGAGCAGGGCCAGCAACGGTAGGGCGGCGGCCGAGGGGTTGCCGCCGCGCCAGCCGGCGAGCGGCTCGGGCAGCGGCGTGTCGATGGCGTCGGCGCCCGGCTGCAGGTCGAAGTCGAGCCGGGCCAGCGTGGCGGCGCCGGCTTGGGGCGCCAGCACCAGGGCGCAGCCGAACGGCTGGCGGCAATCGGAGACTTCGCCGAGCGGGCCGCTGCCGGCGATGTCGCTGCATGCCAGCAGCACCGGCCGCTGTTCGGCCAGCACCTGGCCGGCCGCCTCCAGCAGGCCGGCGCCGAAGCTGGCGCGCCGGGCGCAGATCGCGGTGGAGGGCGCGTGACAGCCGGTGGCGATGGTCCAGTAGCCGACCGCGGCGTTGTGCACCGAGTTGTGGAAGCGGGTCGGCGACAGTTCCGCCGGCGCCTGCGCCAGGGTGGCGCACATGTAGTCGGTGATTGCCTGGTCGCCGTGCGCGGAGGCGAACACGCAGGCCAGCGAGGCGGCATCGCGGCCGCTCATCGCCACCGCCTGGCCGGCCACCTCGACCGCCAGCAGCACGCTCTCCGGCGCGCGCCGGCGTTCGTTCGGCGGCAGGACGGCGGCGGCCGGCCGCGGTGGCGGTGCTGGTGGCGTGGTGCCGGCCAACAGCGCGCGCAGCGTGGCGAAGTCGGCCAGTTGCGGCGACCACAGGCCGATGCCTTCCACGTAGACGCGCAGCGCGCTCACGCGGCGAATCCCGCGCGGGCGAACGCGAGGCAGGCGTTGTTGCCGCCGAAGCCGAACGAGTTGCTCAGCGCCACGTTCACGCGCCGCTGCTCGTTGCGCCAGGCGAAGTGCGCGCCGCAGATCGGGTCGGGCGTATCGCCGCCGAGGTTGCCGGGCACCAGGCCGTGCTCGATCGCCTGCAGCGCGATGGTCGCCTCGAGGATGCCGGCGGCGCCCAGCGTGTGGCCGGTGAAACCCTTGGTCGAGCTGGCCCGCGTGGTGGCCGGGAACGCGCGGCCGACCAGCGCCGCTTCCACTTCGTCGTTCTTCTGGCTGGCGGTGCCGTGCAGGTTGATGTAGTCCACCTGCGCCGCGTCGAGGCCGGCGCGCGCCAGCGCGTCGCGCAGCGCCAGCTCGGCGCCGAGGCCGTCCGGGTGCGGCGTGGACATGTGGTGCGCGTCGCTGGACTCGCCGTAGCCGAGCAGCCGCGGCGCGTGCGGCGCCGCCTCGACGCGCTCCAGCAAGGCGAAGCCGGCGGCCTCGCCGATCGAGATGCCGTTGCGCGCGGCGTCGAACGGCCGGCACGGCTCGGGCGAGACCAGCTCCAGCGCGTTGAAGCCGAACAGCACGCTGTCGCACAGGGTGTCCACGCCGCCGACCACCGCCGCGTCGACCAGGCCGAGGCGGAGCATCCGCTCCGCGCTGGCGAACACCTTGGCGCTGGACGAGCAGGCGGTGGAAACGGTCAGGCACGGCCCTTGCAGCGCGAGCGCGGCGGCGGCGAAGGCGGCCAGCGAATGCGGCGCGTGGATCGCCGGGCGCAGCATGTCGTCGGGCATGCCGCCGTCGGGATCGAGCCGGCGATAGGCTTCCTCGGTGGCGCCGATGCTGGCGGTGGAAGTGCCCAGCAGCAGCGCCACGCGGGCGGCGCCGTAGCGCGCGCGCGCCGCCCGCACGCGGTCGAGGAAGCCGTCCTGGTTCAGGCCCAGCCAGGCCAGCCGGTTGTTGCGGCAGTCCCAGGCGGCCAGCGCGGCGGGCAGGGCGGTGTCCTCCACGCCGTCGACGCGGCCGATCCAGCACGTCAGCGGCGCGCTGCCGAAGTCGTTCGGGCGCAGGCCGCCGCGGGCGCGTTCGAGCGCATCGAGCTGCGCCGCCAGGCCGCTGCCCACGGCGGACGTGGCGGTGTACGCGGTGACTGCGAGCGGCGTCATCGAAGGAAGCATCGGGAAAGCGTAGCGGGCACCCCCGCGGATGCCTAGCCTGCGCGGAACGGGCATTCAGCCAGCGAACTGCCGCGGATGGCGCCCCGCGGCTATGCCGACGCGTCCACGTTCCGCACTTCCGCGGATCGCCGCGTCCGCGCCGTCGCGCAATCCCGGGCGCTGCCTGCGCGACCGCGGCGTGCGAGGTGCCGCGCTGCGCCGCTGATCTGGCACAGGTCGGCGCGGCGCCGCGCCGCGGGGGCAACCGCCGGCGCCTTGTTAAGCTTGCCGCATCGACAACGACGGGTAAGACGATGAACGAGCAAGCCAACCGGGCCGAAGCCTTCCTGCGTGAGCTGCAGGACCGCATCTGCGCCGCGATCGAGCAGGCCGATGGCGGCGCGCGGTTCACGGAGGACGCATGGACGCGCGACGCGGGCGGCGGCGGACGCACCCGCGTGCTGCGCGACGGCGCGGTGTTCGAGCAGGCCGGGGTGAACTTCTCGCGCGTGCACGGCCACCCGCTGCCGCCCAGCGCCACCGCGCACCGGCCCGACCTGGCCGGCGGCAGCTTCATCGCCACCGGCGTGTCGCTGGTGCTGCACCCGAAGAACCCGCACGTGCCCACCACCCACGCCAACGTGCGCTACTTCGAGGCCAGCAAGGAAGGCGTGGAGCCGGTGTGGTGGTTCGGCGGCGGCTTCGACCTCACTCCGTTCTACCCGGTGGACGAGGACGTGCGGCACTGGCACACGGTGGCGCGCGACCTGTGCGCGCCGTACGGCGCGGACGTCTATCCGCGCTACAAGAAGTGGTGCGACGACTACTTCTACCTGAAGCACCGCGGCGAAACGCGCGGCATCGGCGGGCTGTTCTACGACGACCTGAACGAGGGCGGCTTCGAGCGCTGCTTCGCGTTCACCCGCGACGTGGGCCAGGGGTTCCTCGACGCCTACCTGCCGATCGTCGAGCGCCGCAAGGCCACGCCGTACGGCGAGCGCGAGCGCGAGTTCCAGCTGTACCGGCGCGGCCGCTACGTGGAATTCAACCTGGTCTACGACCGCGGCACGTTGTTCGGCCTGCAGTCCGGCGGGCGCACCGAGTCGATCCTGATGAGCCTGCCGCCGCGGGTGCGCTTCGAGTACGCGTACCAGCCGGAAGCCGGATCGGCCGAAGCGAAACTGGCCGAGTACCTGCAACCGCGCGACTGGCTGGCGTCGCCGTTGTAGGAGCCCGCTGGCGGGCGATGCTCTTGTGCTTTCGCGTCGGGCATCCAGAGCAAGAGCATCGCCCGCCAGCGGGCTCCTACGCATGGTGCTACGGCGTGGCCCCGCTGAACTTCTCCGGCGTGGCGCCCTTCATCGGGCCGATCTGCGCGCTGTCGCTGACCTTCAGCACCACCTCGCGGCGGAACTCCAGCGTGCCCTGCACCACCGCGTGCGGACCGATCACGACTACCGGCTTGCGCTCGCTGCCCCAGTGGAACCAGCCGTTGTTCGGCTTGTCGACCAGGATGCCGCCCTCGACGCGCGAGCCGGCGCCCACCGTGATGTCGCCCGCCACCGTGCCGATGCCGCCGGCGACATGGGCGCCGTCCAGCACGATCGCGCCGTTGACGTTCCCGACCCGGCCGCCGACGTCGGCGCCGCGGGCCAGATGGATGCTGCCGTTGACCGCGCTCACCTCGCCGCTGATCCGGCTGGCGCTGCCCAGGGTGATCGCGCCGTTGACCGTTCCCAGCTTGGCCGCCTGCGTCCTGTCGCCCAGCTCGATCGCCCCGTTGACCGTGCTGGCCTTGCGCACGCTGGCGCCATCGGCGATGTGCACTGCGCCGTTGACCGTGCTGACGTCGCCGGCCTGCTGGCCGGCCACGACCTGCACCGAACCGTTGACCTTGTCGATGTCGTTGTCGCGCGCGCTGGCCAGCGGCGACAGGCCCAGGCCCAGCGCGAGCGCGGCGAAGATGAGGATTGGCGGGAATCGGCGCATGGCGGTCTCCTTTGGAGTGGGGTTACCACGCTAGGATGCGCCGCCGTCGCGGAAGGTTGGCCATGACCTGTGGCAGGGGCCGCATTTGACGCTGCCCGGGCCGGCCTGCACCATTGCCGGTTTATACCTCATTGTTGGGCGCTCCCATGTACAAGCTCGTCCTGATCCGCCACGGCCAATCGCAGTGGAACCTCGACAACCGCTTCAGCGGCTGGGCCGACGTCGACCTCACCGAGCAGGGCATGGCCGAGGCGCGCGAGGCCGGCCGCCTGCTGCGCGAGGGCGGCTACCATTTCGACGTGGCGCACACCTCGGTGCTCAAGCGCGCGGTGCGCACGCTGTGGGGCGTGCAGGACGCGATGGACCTGATGTGGATCCCGGTGCTCACCGACTGGCGCCTCAACGAGCGCCACTACGGCGGCCTCACCGGCCTGAACAAGGCCGAGACCGCGGCGAAGTACGGCGAGGACCAGGTGAAGATCTGGCGGCGCAGCTACGACATCCCGCCGCCGCCGCTGGAGCGCGCCGCGAACGAGTCGGTGCACGACCCGCGCTACGCGAAGCTCGACCCCAAGGACATCCCCGACACCGAGTGCCTGAAGGACACCGTGGCCCGCGTGCTGCCGTACTGGCACGAGGTGCTGGCGCCGGCGATCAAGTCCGGCCAGCGCGTGTTGGTGGCCGCCCACGGCAATTCGCTGCGCGCGCTGGTGAAGTACCTGGATGGCATCTCCGACGAGGCGATCGTCGAGCTGAACATCCCCAACGGCGTGCCGCTGGTGTACGAGTTCGACGACCGGCTGAATCCGTTGCGCCACTATTACCTCGGCGACGCCGACGCGATCGCGGCGAAGATGGCCGCGGTGGCGAACCAGGGCAAGGCGAAGTAACGCTGCCCTCGCCACATTCCCGTAGGAGCCCGCTTGCGGGCGATGCTCTTCAGCTCTTTCCCTCAGTTCTCATCTCTCGCCAAAAGCATCGCCCGCAAGCGGGCTCCTACGAGAACCTGCATCTGCGGATCTCCCGGCACCGGCGAAGAGGTGACAATCGTCAGTCGTCCCGCGCGGGTCTGCCGCATTAAGCTGGTGGCCGACCCATCACCCGGATAGTGCCATGCCCGCGCACCTGACCAACTACCTCGTCATGCTGCCGATTCTCGCCTGGATCGTCTGGCGGCGGGTGAGCCGGCAGTTCGGCCGCCAGCCGATCCGGCGCAGGCGGATGATCTTCCGCATCGTGGTGTTCGTGCTCGTCGGCGGCCTGCTCGCACTCAGCGGATTCCACCACGCCGCACTGGCCGAAGGCCTCGCCGCCGGCGCGTTGCTCGGCGGCGCACTGGGCCTGCTCGGCATCCGGCTGACCCGCTTCGAGACCGATCCGGCAAAGGGCGACTGCTACGTGCCGAATCCGTGGATCGGCGCGCTGCTCACCGCACTGCTGCTGGGCCGGCTGGCCTGGCGGCTGCTGGTGGCGTGGCCGCAGATGCAGCAGGCGCCGGCGCCCGGCGCGATGCCGCCGGCCAACTACGCTGCCAGCCCGCTGACCATGCTGGTGATCGGCCTGCTGGTCGGCTACTACATCGTCTACTTCAGCGGCCTGCTGATCCACCACCGCCGCTTCCAGCGGGCGCACCCGGGCAGCAGCACCGAGCTGTAGCCCGTGGCGGGATCGGCATGCAGGCGCGTCGCTCAGGAGGCCGGCGCGTCGAGGTAATCCAGGCTGGCCTGCAGCATCGACGCCATGCCGATCTGCAGCGCGTCCTCGTCGAGGAAGAATTTCGGCGAGTGGTTGGCCGGCGCCTTGGACGCGTCCTGGCCCCGCGGCGTGGCGCCGACGAAGAAGTACACGCTGGGCAGCTTCCGCGCGAAGTAGGCGAAGTCCTCCGAGGCCATCGACGGCGGGGCCTCGATCACGTGTTCGCCGCCGATCGCCTTGCGCAGGCTGTCGCGCACGCGCGCGGCGAGCGCGTGATCGTTGACCAGCACCGGGTTGCTGTCGCCGAGCGGGATCTGCGTCTCGACGGTGGCGCCGTTCGCGGCGGCGACGTGTTCGGCGATGCCCCTGAGGTTGTCGATCGCCTGCTGGCGCATGCCGGCGTCGAACGTGCGCAGGGTGCCCTGCAGCTCGACCCGGTCCGGCACGATGTTGTAGCGCGAGCCGCCCTCGACGATGCCGAAGCTGAGCACTGCCGGCAGCTTGCCGATGTCCAGCTTGCGGCTGACGATGGTCTGCGCGGTGCCGATGATCTCGGCGGCGGTGACGATCGGGTCGACCCCGTTCCATGGCATCGCGCCGTGGGTCTGGCGGCCGTGCACCACCATGCGGAACCAGTCCGAGCCGGCCATCGTCGGCCCCGGCCGCACCGACACCGTGCCCACGTTGAGCGCGCTGACCACGTGCATGCCGAACATCGCGTCGGGCTTGAAGTCGCGCAGCAGGCCATCCTTGAGCATCAGGGAGGCGCCGCCTTCCTCGCCGTCCGGCGCGCCTTCCTCGGCCGGCTGGAACACGAACAGCACCGAGCCGTGCAGCCGGTGCTTCATGCCGCTCAGCGCCTGCGCCATGCCCAGCAGCATCGCGGTGTGCGCGTCGTGGCCGCAGGCGTGCATCACCCCGACGGTCTTGCCGCGGTACTCGCCCTTCGCCTTCGAGGCGAACGGCAGGTTCACTTCCTCGGTCACCGGCAGGGCGTCCATGTCGGCGCGGATCGCCAGCCGCGGCCCGGGCAGGTCGCCCTTCAACAGGCCCACCACGCCGGTGCGGGCGATGCCGGTGTGCACTTCCAGCCCCAGCTTCTTCAGTTCCTGCGCGACCAGCGCCGAGGTGCGTACCTCGCGGTTGCTCAGTTCGGGATGCTGGTGGATGTCGCGCCGCCACGCGATGACCTGCGGCAGTTCCTGCTGCGCCATGGCCTGCGCGCCGGGAGCGTCGGCGGCGTGCAGCGGTGCGATGGCGGCAGCGGCCAGCGCCAGGGCGAGGGCAGTGCGGTACATGGGCGTCTCCATGGCGGGGGTGGTCGATGTTAGCGCGCCGCCGTGCCGCTGGCTCAGGGCACGATGCTGAAGTCGATCTCGATCGGATAAGGTGCCGGCGCGGCCGGTGGCGGCGGCAGCGTCCAGCCCGCGAACCGGCCGGCCATGCAGGTGGCGACCGGGGTCGGCGGCAGCACCTCGATCCGGGTCGGCTTGCCGTCGGCCCGGAGGTCGGCGACCAGGGTGAACGGCGACTTGTCGGCCGGCGCATGGCTGGCGATGCAGCCCTTCAGCGCGGCGGCGGTGGGGCCGGTGATCCTGTCCCACAGCTGCTTCTGGTAGGCCGGCCCGGTGGCGGCGGCCTCCGCCAGCCGGCCCTGCGTCACGCGCGTACTGAAATCCTGGCCGGGCGGCAGGCCGGTGGCGGCCAGCAGCAGTGCGACAGCGAGCGGAAGAGGCATGGGTGGCTCCGGTATCGATCCGTGCAGGCACGGTAGCAGTTCATTCGGGCCGATGTTCCAGTGCCAGGTAGGCCTCGCTCTGCATCTCGATCAGGCGCGACTCGGTGCGACCGAACTCGGCGCGCAGGCGTTCGCCGTCGTACAGCTCGGTGATCGGCGCGGCGGCGGACAGCACCAGCTTGACGTGGCGGTCGTAGAACTCGTCCACCAATTGCACGAAGCGCTTCGCCGCATCCTCGCTGTAGATGGTGAACTGCGGCACGTTGGCGACGATCACCGCCGGGCCGGCCTTCGCCAGCGCGATGTAGTCGGCCACCGCGCGCGGGCCTTCGCACAGCGCGGCGAACTCGAACCAGACGATGTCGTCGGCGCGCTTGACGAACGGGATCTCGCGGTCGTTGACGTGCAGCGTGCCGCCTTCCTGCACGTTGCCGCCGGCCTGGCCGGCGAAGATCCGCTCCAGTGCGCGGTGCGCCTCGGCGCCCGGCGGGGTGAGGTACACCGGCGCGCGGGTCAGCGCACGCAGGCGCCAGTCGTGGGAGGAGGCCATCTCGGCCACGTGGCAGTGCCGCTCGATCAGCGCGATTGCGGGCAGGAAGCGCGCGCGCTGCAGGCCGCCCTTGTACAGGTTCGCCGGCGCGGTGTTGGAGGTGGTGACCAGGGTGACGCCGCGCGCGAACAGCGCGTCGAGCAGGCCCGACAGGATCATCGCGTCGCCGATGTCGTTGACCAGGAACTCGTCCAGGCACAGCACGCGGCAGCGCGCGGCGAGGCCGGCGGCCACCTCGGCCAGCGGGCTCTGCCGCTCGCCCAGCGCGCGCAGGCTCTCGTGCACCTCGCCCATGAAGCGGTGGAAATGCCGGCGCAGCACCACGCCGTGCGGCAGGCTGGCGGCGAACAGGTCCATCAGGAAGGTCTTGCCGCGGCCCACCGTGCCCCACAGGTACAGCCCCGGCACCGCCGCGGGCGGGTCGCTGCCGAGCAGCGACTTCAGCCGGCCGAGCAGGCCATTGCCATTGCCGTTGCCGGCAGCGGCGCACAGCGCCGCGTGCATGCGGTCGAACTCCGGCAGCAAGGCCAGCTGGGTCGGGTCGGACTCCCAGCGGTGCGCGGCGACGCCTTCGAGGTAGCGCGCACTGGGCGCGAGCGAGGGGTTTTCACTCATGGAGCGGACGGGCCGTGGAAAGAGGGGGCGTCAGGCATGCCGCGGCGGCGGCAGCCAGGCGTGCACGGCATGCTTCACCGCGCCGCGCAGGTCCATCAGCCGGCGATGGAAGAAGTGGCTGGTCTCGGGCATGCGCACCAGCTCGGGCCGCTGCTCCAGCGTCTCGACCCAGTCGAACACCGCCTGCGGCTCGACGATCTCGTCGGCCTCGCCCTGCACGATCAGCCACGGGCAGGTCGGCAGCGCGATCGCGTCGAACGGCCAGCGCCCCACCGGCGGCGCGATGCTGACCAGCGCGTCGGCGCGCAGCCGCACCGCGTTGGCGATGGTCACGTAGCTGCCGAACGAGAAGCCCGCCAGCCACAGCGTATCGTTCGGGCGCACGCGGCGCACCCAGGCCACTACGGCCGCCAGGTCGTCGCCTTCGCCGCGGCCCTTGTCGTAGTCGCCCTGCGAAGCGCCGGCGCCGCGGAAGTTGAAGCGCACGGTGTCCAGGCCGGATTCGCGCAACGCGCGCTCGACCATCGTCACCACCTTGTTGTGCATGCTGCCGCCCTCGATCGTGAGCGGGTGGCAGACTACCGCCACGCCGCGACGCGCGGCAGCCGGTTCGGCGACATCGCTGATGGTCTCGAGCTTGCCGGCGCGGCCGTCGAGCATGAAACTGGCGGCGACATCCGGAAAGCCGGCAGGTGCGGCGGGGAGCTCGGTGGGAGTCATGCAGGCGATGATAACCGCCGGGCGCGCCGGCTGCCGCGGACGGCGCGGATGAACCACCTGGCCCACGTGCTGCTGGCCGGCGACGACGAGGCCCTGCGGCTGGGCGGCATGCTGGGCGATTTCGTGCATGGGCGGCCGGAGGCGGGCCTGTTCCCGTCGCGGGTGGTCGCCGGCATCCGCCTGCACCGGGCGATCGACGTGTACACCGACGCCCACCCCGAGGTGCTGGCGGCGAAGGCGCTGCTGCCATCGCCGTATCGCCGTTATGCCGGGATCCTGCTGGACATGTGGTTCGACCGCTGCCTGGCGCGCGATTTCCCGCGCTGGAGCGCGCAACCGCTGCCGGAGTATGCCGCCGCCCTGCGCGCCCTGTTGTGGCGGCAGGATGCGCTGCTGCCGCCGGCGCTGCGGCGCTTCCGCGGCTACATGGAAGCGCATGGCTTGCCGGCCGGCTACGTCGACGACGCGGTGCTGGGCGAGGCGCTGGGCGGCATCGGGCAGCGCCTGAGCCGCGGCAATCCGCTAGGTTCGGCGCTGCCGGTGCTGCTGGAGCGGGAAACCGCCTTGCAGGGGCGCTTCGAGGCGTTCTTTCCGGAGTTGCGGGGCTTTGCGCGGGAGTGGATCGAGAAGCAGGCGGGGTGAGCGTTGGCTCGCAGGTCAGGCAGGGAGCCGCTGGGTGCCCTCCCCTGCATGCAGGGGAGGGCTGGGGAGGGCAAGTGTCCGCTTACAATCTTCTCGCAAGCCGTGGAACCCCCTCCCAACCTCCCCCTGCAAGCAGGGGAAGGGGCAAACGAAAACGCCGCCCGGTGGGCGGCGTTTGCTTTCACTTTATTGAAGCGGGGGGTTATTTCACCTGGTCGGCGATCCAGTGCACGGCGTTGGTCACCTGCTCGGTGGTGAGCGCCGGGTTGCCGCCCTTGGGCGGCATGAAGTTGCCGTCCGGGCCGTGGTAGCCGTCGATCGCATGCTTGACCAGGGTGTCGATGCCCTGGGCGACGCGCGGGGCCCAGGCGGTCTTGTCGCCCAGCTTGGGGGCGCCGGCCACGCCGGAGGTGTGGCAGCTGGTGCACAGGTGGTCGAAGATCGCCTTGCCGTCGGTGGTGCCGCCGTAGGCGACCTGCGAGGCGGCGGCCTTGGCGGCGGCATCGGCGGCAGCCTGCATCGCGGCGCGCCCGGTGTCGCCGGCGTACACGGCGCCGGCCGGCGCGATCCGCGCGGCGACCATGGCCGGCTGGTTCGGGTTGGTTTCCTTCGGCTCGTGGTCGTGGATCGCCAGCGCCGTGAAGATCAGTACCACCGTCAGTACCGCCAGACCCCCGATCATGATCGAGAACTGGCGCAGGACGCTCTGATCGGATTTGCTCATGGGACCGCTCACGCACGTACTCCTGTCAGTGGGCCGGACGGAACGCCACGATGGCTGCCCCGGCCTGCCTGAATTGCCTGTTGCCGTGTCGCACCAGCGCGATGGATTCGCCCCGGTGTGGGTCGCCGCCAGTGGGTGTGCGGCGTGGATCATGTCTGCCGGCCGACCCGTTCACGGATCGGGCAGCCGAACCAGTCGCGGATTATAGACGAAGCGCGCGGCAAGTTTCAGGCCTCCGTGGCGATCCGTCGCCATGCCGCGGCGGCCGGCGCCGGGTCCGGAAACGGCCGCCGCGGGCCGGCCACCCTGCCATCGGTCATGGCGCCCCCCTGTCAACCGGCATTGTTCAATTCCGTTGAACTGCGCCTATGCTCCCCCCGCAAGGCGCCACCAGGCGCCGACTGAAAGACGCCAGTCACCTCACCGACGCGTGCCGCGTGGTGGAGTGCCGGCCGACCGCACCGTTTAGCCCAGGAGTTTCGCATGTCGCGTTTTTGGAAGATCGCGTTGATCTTGATTGCCGTGATCGTGGTGGCCGGCGTGGGATTGCGCCTGCTGCACAAGCCCGCCGACCCGGGGTCGGCAGCGACGGCGGGCGCCGGCAAGGGCAAGGACGGCAAGGACGAGACGCCGCCGGTGCCGGTCACCGTGGTGCCGGTGGTCAAGCAGAACGTGCCGGTCTACCTGACCGCGCTGGGCACGGTGCAGGCGCTCAACACGGTCACCGTGAACCCGCAGGTGGGCGGCCAGCTGCTCAGCCTGGAGTTCACCGAAGGCCAGCCGGTGAAGAAGGGCCAGTTGCTGGCGCAGATCGACCCGCGCACCTACCAGGCCGCCTACGACCAGGCCGTGGCGAAGCAGCGCCAGGACCAGGCGCTGCAGGCCACCGCGAAGAGCAACCTGGCGCGCAGCCAGGACCTGGCCGCCAAGGGCTACATCTCCAAGCAGGATCTGGACACCCTGCGCAACACCGCCGCGCAGTACGAGGCCGCGGTGGCGGCTGACGCGGCCAACGTGCGCGACAGCCAGGTGCAGCTGAACTACACCCGCGTGCTGTCGCCGATCGACGGGCTGGCCGGCATCCGCGCGGTCGACCCCGGCAACGTGGTCACCACCACCAGCGCGATCGTCACGCTGACCCAGCTGCATCCGATCAACGTGATGTTCACCTTGCCCGAGCAGAACCTCGACCTGGTGCGCAGCGCCGCCGCCAAGGATGGCGCCGCGCTGCAGGTGACCGCGCTGGACCGCACCGACGCGCACCCGATCGCCGGCGGCGGCGTGCTCAAGGTGATCGACAACCAGATCGACACCAGCACCGGCACGTTCCGCCTGAAGTCGGAGTTCCCGAACGAGAAGAACGAGCTGTGGCCGGGCCAGTTCGTGAACGTGCAACTGCTGGTGAACACCGTCGACGGCGGCCTGGTGATCCCGGCGCAGGCGGTGCAGCGCGGGCCCGACGGCGACTACGTGTACCAGGTGCAGGCCGACAGCACGGTGAAGATGCAGCCGGTGCAGGTGGCTGGCGAGGTGGGCGACAGCCATGTGATGGTCGGCAGCGGCCTCAAGGTCGGCGACCGGGTGGTCACCGAAGGCCAGTTCCGCCTGAAGCCGGGCAGCAAGGTCAATGCGCTGAAGCCCGGCGAAGTGCCGGCGACGCCGACCGCGGCCGAATTGGAGAAAGCCAAGCAGAACAGCAAGGGTGGCGGTCGCCGTCGCGGCTGAGCGGCCGCGTGCCGGCCCGGCATGACACCGCCGCTGCGTGAACCCGGCCGTGCCCCGGCCATGATCGCGGCGGAAACCGCACCTACACGTTACGGATAGCCATGGGATTCTCGACTCTCTTCATTCGCCGGCCGATCGCCACCTCGCTGCTGATGGTGGCGGTGCTGCTGCTCGGCATCCTCGGCTACCGCCAGCTGCCGGTCTCGGCACTGCCGGAGATCGAGGCGCCCAGCCTGGTGGTGAGCACGCAGTATCCGGGCGCCAGCGCCAGCACCATGGCCGCGCTGATCACCACGCCGCTGGAGCGCAACCTGGGGCAGATCTCCGGGCTCACCATGATGAGCTCGGATTCCTCCGCCGGGCTGTCCACGATCATCCTGCAGTTCTCGATGGACCGCGACATCGACATCGCCGCGCAGGACGTGCAGGCCGCGATCAACCAGGCCAAGGGCACGCTGCCGGGCAACCTGCCGTACCCGCCGGTGTACAACCGCGTGAACCCGGCCGACGCGCCGATCCTCACCCTCAAGCTCACCTCCGACAGCCGCCAGCTGCGCGAGGTGAACGACCTGGCCGACTCGATCATCGCGCAGAAGCTGTCGCAGGTGCAGGGCGTGGGCCTGGTCTCGATCGCCGGCAACGTGCGCCCCGCGGTACGCGTGCAGGTGAACCCGGCGCAGCTGTCCAACCTCGGCCTGACCCTGGAGGACGTACGCAGCGCGCTGACCCAGGCCAACGTCAACGCGCCCAAGGGCACGCTGAACGGCAAGACGCAGAGCTACTCGATCGGCACCAACGACCAGCTGAAGGACGCGGCCGAGTACAAGAACACCATCATCAGCTACAAGAACGGCTCGCCGGTGCGCCTGTCCGACGTGGCGAACGTGGTCGACGGCGTCGAGAACGACCAGCTCGCCGCGTGGGCGGACGGCAAGCCGGCGGTGCTGCTGGACGTGCGCCGCCAGCCCGGCGCGAACATCGTGCAGACGGTGGAGCAGATCCGCAACGTGCTGCCCGAGCTGCGCAGCGCGCTGCCCGCCGACGTGCACCTGGACGTGTTCGCCGACCGCACGGTGACCATCCGCGCCTCGGTGCACGACGTCGAGTTCACCCTGATCCTCACCGTGTTCCTGGTGGTGGGCGTGATCTTCGTGTTCCTGCGCCGGCTGTGGGCCACGGTGATCCCGTCGGTGGCGGTGCCGCTGTCGCTGCTGGGCACGTTCGGCGTGATGTCGTTCACCGGCATGTCGCTGGACAACCTCTCGCTGATGGCGCTCACCGTGGCCACCGGCTTCGTGGTGGACGACGCGATCGTGATGATCGAGAACATCGTGCGCTACATCGAGCAGGGCAGGGACGGCAAGGAGGCGGCCGAGGTCGGCGCGAAGGAGATCGGCTTCACCGTGCTGTCGCTGACCGTGTCGCTGGTGGCGGTTTTCCTGCCGCTGCTGCTGATGCCCGGCGTCACCGGCCGGCTGTTCCACGAGTTCGCCTGGGTGCTCACGATCGCGGTGACCATCTCGATGCTGGTGTCGCTGACGCTGACGCCGATGATGTGCGCCTACCTGCTCAAGCCCGACCAGCTGCCCGAGGGCGACGACGCGCACGAGCGCCACGCCGCGGCCGGCAAGCGCACGGTGTGGTCGCGCACGGTCGGCATCTACGAAAGCTCGCTGGACTGGGTGCTGGATCACCAGCGGCTGACCATGCTGGTCGCCGGCGCCGCGGTGGTGCTCACCGTGTTCCTGTACATCGTGATCCCCAAGGGCCTGCTGCCCGAGCAGGACACCGGCCTGATCACCGGCGTGGTGCAGGCCGACGACAACATCGCGTTCCCGCAGATGGAGGACCGCACCCGCGCGGTCGCCGAGGCGCTGCGCAAGGATCCGGCGGTGGCCGGCGTGGCCGCCTTCATCGGCGCCGGCACGATCAACCCCACGCTCAACCAGGGCCAGCTCAGCATCGTGCTGAAGGACCGCGGCAAGCGCGGCGGCCTGGACGTCCTGCTGCCGCGCCTGCAGCATGCGGTGGCCGGCATCCCCGGCGTGGCGCTATACCTGAAGCCGGTGCAGGACGTGACCCTGGACAGCCGCGTCGCCGCCACCGAATACCAGTACTCGCTGTCCGAGGTGAACGCGGCCGAGCTGGCCGGCTACGCCAACCAGATGACCCAGGCGATGCGCCAGCGGCCGGAGCTGGCCGACGTCGACAACAACCTCGCCAACAACGGCAACGCGCTCAAGCTGACCATCGACCGCGAGAAGGCCAGCCGCCTCGGCGTGCCGGTGCAGACCATCGACGACACCCTCTACGACGCGTTCGGCCAGCGCCAGATCTCCACCATCTTCACCCAGCTCAACCAGTACCGCGTGGTGCTGGAGGTGGCGCCGGAGTTCCGCACCAGCGACGACCTGCTGACCAAGCTCACCGTGCGCGGCAACGGCAACGGCGCGCTCACCGGCAGCAACGCAACCAGCTTCGGCCAGCTGAAATCGAGCAACTCGGCGACGCCGTCGGGCATCGGCAACACCGGCAACATCGGCTTCCAGATCGGCGCCGGCGGCAACATCCCGCTGTCCGCGCTGGTCAGCGCGCAGGTGACCAGCGCGCCGCTGGTGGTCAGCCACCAGCAGCAGCTGCCGGCGGTGACGCTGGCGTTCAACGTGGCGCCGGGCTATTCGCTGTCCGACGCGGTGGCGGCGATCCACCAGGTCGAGGCACAACTCAACTTCCCGCCGCAGGTGCGCGGCGAGTTCGTCGGCAAGGCGGCCGAGTTCACCTCCTCGCTGGGCGACGAGGTGCTGTTGCTGCTGGCCGCGATCGTGGTGATCTACATCGTGCTGGGCGTGCTTTACGAGAGCTACATCCACCCGCTGACGATCATCTCCACGCTGCCGCCGGCCGGCGTCGGCGCACTGCTGGCGCTGATCATGTTCGGCATGAGCCTGTCGGTGGACGGCATCGTCGGCATCGTGCTCCTGATCGGCATCGTGAAGAAGAACGCGATCATGATGATCGACTTCGCGATCGAGGCGCGCCGCACCGGCATGAACGCGCGCGACGCGATCCATCGCGCCTGCCTGCTGCGCTTCCGCCCGATCATGATGACCACCGCGGCGGCGATGCTCGGCGCGCTGCCGCTGGCGCTGGGCAACGGCATCGGCGCCGAGCTGCGCCGGCCGCTGGGCGTGTCGATCGTGGGCGGCCTGTTGCTGTCGCAGCTGGTCACGCTGTACACCACGCCGGTGATCTACCTGTACATGGAGCGCTTCTCCGACTGGCTGGAGGCGCGCCGCGAGCGGCGCGCGCTGATCCGCAGCCAGGCCGGCCACGCGGCATGACCTTGGCCGGTGCGCCCCCGCCCCTGCAAGGCAGGGGCGGGGGCGCTCTTGGCGCGAGGCGCACCGATCAACCTTTTCGCGGAATGGACGTTGAGGATGGGATGATTCCCCCACGCGTTGCCCGCCAGCCTCCGCCCACGTTGGACCCATGAACATCTCCGGCACCTTCATCCGACGTCCGATCGGCACCTCGCTGCTGGCGATGGGCCTGTTCGTGGCCGGCGCGATCGCCTACTTCCTGCTCGGCGTGGCGGCGCTGCCGAACATGCAGTTCCCGGCGATCTTCGTGCAGGCCAGCCAGGCCGGCGCCGACGCCAGCACGATGGCCTCCACCGTGGCCGCGCCGCTGGAGCGGCACCTGGGCCAGGTGCCCGGCATCGACACCATGCGCTCGTCCAGCTCCGAGGGGCGCACCTTCGTGTTCATGATGTTCCGCACCGGCACCGACCTGGATGCCGCCGCGCGCGACGTGCAGGCGGCGATCAACGCGGCGGCGCCGGACCTACCCAGCGGCCTCAACGGCGCGCCCAGCTACCAGAAGGCGAACCCGAACGACGACCCGATCATCGCGCTGGCGCTGACCTCGGACACGCAATCGGCAGCCGACCTGTACAACCTGTCCGACACCCAGCTGGCGCAGCGGCTGCGCCAGCTGCCGGGCGTGTCGTCGGTGGAGATCGCCGGCGCGGCCACGCCGGCGGTCCGCGTCGACGTGAACCTACGCGCGCTGAACGCGATGGGCCTGTCGCCCGACCAGCTGCGCAACGCGCTGAGCGCGGCCAACGTGACCTCGCCGGAGGGCTTCCTGTCCAACGGCACCACCACCATGTCGATCAGCGCCAGCGCCCAGCTGCACAGCGCGGACGACTTCGCCCAGCTGGTGATCGCCAGCCGCAACGGCACGCCGGTGCGGCTGTCCGACGTGGCGAAGGTCTACGCCGGCCAGCAGGACGCCTACCAGGCCGCCTGGTTCCACGGCAAGCCGGCCGTGCTGATGTACGTCTACAAGAAGGCCGACGCCAACATCATCGCCACCGTCGACCTGGTCAAGCAGCAGTTGCCGATGCTGCGCGGCTACCTGCCGCCGGGCACCGTGCTGACCCCGTTCTTCGACGGCACGCCGACCATCCGCGCCTCGCTGCACGAGGTGCAGGCCACCTTGCTGATCTCGCTGGCGATGGTGGTGCTGACGATGGCGCTGTTCCTGCGCCGGCTGGCGCCCACCCTGATCGCCGCGGTGGCGGTGCCGCTGTCGTTGGCCGGCGCGTTCGTGGCGATGTATATCCTCGGCTACACGCTGAACAACCTCACCCTGCTGGCGCTGGTGATCGCGATCGGCTTCGTGGTCGACGACGCCATCGTGGTGATCGAGAACATCATCCGCCACATCGACGAGGGCATGCCGCGCATGCAGGCCACCCTCGCCGGCGCGCGCGAGATAGGCTTCACCATCGTGTCGATCACCGCCTCGCTGATCGCCGTGTTCATCCCGCTGCTGTTCGCCGGCGGCATCACCGGCATGTTCATGCACGAATTCTCGGTGACCCTGGTGGCGGCGATCGTGGTCTCGGCGACGGTTTCGCTGACGCTGACGCCGGCGCTGTGCGGGCGCTTCCTCCGCGGGCATGCCGCGAAGCCGGAGGCGCGGCCGTCGCGGCTGGCCCGCATGCTGGACGGTTTCCACGCCAGCATGCTGCGCGCGTACACCCGCGCGCTGAACTTCTCGCTGCGCCACGCGCTGGCGTTCTCGCTGACCCCGCTGGTGCTGATCGTGGCCACGTTCTACCTGTTCGGCGTGGTCAAGACCGGCCTGTTCCCCGCGCAGGACACTGGCCTGATCTGGGGCCGCGCCACCTCCAGCGCCACCGTGTCGTTCGGCGAATCCGAGCAGCGCCTGAAACGGCTCACCACCATGCTGATGGCCGACCCCGACGTGGCCACCGTGGGCTCGCGCCTGGGCAGCAGCCGGCAGGGCACCAGCGGCTCGTTCAACATCGACCTGAAGAGCCGCGCCGAAGGCCGCGAGGACGACACCTTCGCGGTGCTGGCGCGGCTCAGCGCCAAGGCGGCGAAGTACCCCGACCTCAACCTGCGCTTGCGCCCGGTGCAGGACCTGCCCAGCGGTGGCGGCGGCACCAGCCAGGGCGCGCAATACCAGGTCTCGCTGCAGGGCAACGACCTGGCCAGCCTGCAGGAATGGCTGCCGAAGCTGCAGGCCGAGCTGAAGAAGAACCCGAAGCTGCGCGACGTCGGCACCGACATCGACGAAGCCGGCCTGCGCCAGAACATCGTGATCGACCGCGACAAGGCCGCGCGGCTCGGCGTGTCGATCGGCGCCATCGACGGCGCGCTGTACGACGCGTTCGGCCAGCGCCAGGTGTCCACCATCTACTCCGACATCAACCAGTACCAGGTGGTGGTCAACGCGTTGCCCGTGCAGACCGCTACGCCGGAGGCGCTCAACCGCATCTACGTGCGCTCCAACAGCGGCCAGATGATCCCGATCACCGCGTTCGCGCGGCAGGAGCCCGGCCTGGCGCCGTCGCAGATCACCCACGAAAACCAGTACACCACGATGGACCTCAGCTTCAACCTCGCCCCCGACGTGAGCATGGGCGAGGCGATGGCGATCATCCAGGCCACCGTGCAGAACATGCGCATGCCCGGCGACATCCGGGTGAAGATGGGCAGCGACTTCCGTCGCTTCCAGCAGTCGCAGAGCGGCATGGGCTGGCTGATCCTCGCCGCGGTGCTCACCGTCTACATCGTGCTCGGCATGCTGTACGAGAACCTGATCCACCCGGTCACCATCCTGTCCACCCTGCCGGCCGCCGGCGTGGGTGCGCTGATGGCGCTGTGGATCACCGGCACCGAACTTTCGGTGGTGGCGCAGATCGCGCTGGTACTCTTGATCGGCATCGTCAAGAAGAACGCGATCATGATGATCGACTTCGCCCTGGTCGCCGAGCGCGAACACGGCAAGCCGCCACTGGAAGCGGCGCGCGAAGCGTGCATCGTGCGCTTCCGCCCGATCATGATGACCACCATGGTCGCCATCCTCGCCGCCCTGCCGATCGCCATCGGCCTCGGCGAAGGCAGCGAACTGCGCCGCCCCCTCGGCATCGCCCTGATCGGCGGCCTGCTCATCTCGCAAAGCCTCACCCTGCTCAGTACGCCGGCGCTGTACGTGATCTTCTCGTGCCTCGCCGAGCGGCGCAGGGCGTGGTGGGCGCGGCGGCAAGGGCGCAAGGTGGTACGGCGGCAGCTGGCGGGGATGTAAGAGGATCACTACATCACGTGGCCGCAGCGGGCCCACATGTCGCCGTGCCTTAACGAGGCCGCAGCGGTTGTTGTGGCTCACCGTGTGCTCCGTGGCGGCGACCAGCGCCGTCACGGAGCTTCAATGAGGCCGCAGCGAATCGCTGCGGATCACGGAGGACAATCAAGCTATCCCGACGCTTATTACAACAGCTTCAATGAGGCCGCAGCGAATCGCTGCGGATCACACCAAGCAGATCGATGAGCACCGTCACCCGATGTTCGAGCTTCAATGAGGCCGCAGCGAATCGCTGCGGATCACGCGCGCCATCGGCGGGGTTGCCTGCGGCGTAAGCCACGCTTCAATGAGGCCGCAGCGAATCGCTGCGGATCACTCAGTGGGTGTAGGTAGATCCTGCGCGATATCCGGCGCTTCAATGAGGCCGCAGCGAATCGCTGCGGATCACAGGCCCCTCCTATCTCAGCCAGCTCAAATCCGGAAAGCTTCAATGAGGCCGCAGCGAATCGCTGCGGATCACGTTCTTGGGGTTGATGCGGATCCATTCCCCGGTGATGCTTCAATGAGGCCGCAGCGAATCGCTGCGGATCACTTGCCGAGCAGGGCCGCATCGGCGCCGATGTGATGCAGCTTCAATGAGGCCGCAGCGAATCGCTGCGGATCACCTACAACGAGCGCACGCCGCTGGCCGCGCGCTCGCTGCTTCAATGAGGCCGCAGCGAATCGCTGCGGATCACCGGCGGCGGCGTGGCTACTCCATGCGCCATCCTTCGCGCTTCAATGAGGCCGCAGCGAATCGCTGCGGATCACCGTCCTGCAGCGGAACAGTCTAGGCATTGAGATACATGCTTCAATGAGGCCGCAGCGAATCGCTGCGGATCACCGCAGCGGCGAAATGGTCCGCGTGACGATTCCGCGTATGCTTCAATGAGGCCGCAGCGAATCGCTGCGGATCACGCCAGAAGCATCCGTAGTCCAGCCACAATACCAAGGCTTCAATGAGGCCGCAGCGAATCGCTGCGGATCACCAAACACAGGTTATGGCCGGCGAGTGCTACGTGAAGCTTCAATGAGGCCGCAGCGAATCGCTGCGGATCACACCATCGGCGGCGCGTTTCTCGGGTTCAAGTACCTGAAGCTTCAATGAGGCCGCAGCGAATCGCTGCGGATCACACCCGCCATCTGAATCTTTTGCTGCCACTCACCGCGGCTTCAATGAGGCCGCAGCGAATCGCTGCGGATCACGACCGGGTAGCTGGCGTCTGGATACGGACCAACGACGCTTCAATGAGGCCGCAGCGAATCGCTGCGGATCACCGAGCGTGACCAGGATGTCCTGCAGTACCAGGGCCAGGCTTCAATGAGGCCGCAGCGAATCGCTGCGAATCACCACGTTGTCAAGTCTTGTCAAGCGTCGGAAACACTGGCTTCAATGAGGCCGCAGCGAATCGCTGCGGATCACGTGTTCCAACTACTTCCGTCGTCGCACCCCATGAGAGCTTCAATGAGGCCGCAGCGAATCGCTGCGGATCACCCTTATCGCCATGCACCGGGCAATCCACCGAGTACCAGCTTCAATGAGGCCGCAGCGAATCGCTGCGGATCACGTCCGGGGCCACGGCGGAGCTGCTACAGGCAGCCGAGCTTCAATGAGGCCGCAGCGAATCGCTGCGGATCACGTACGTGCGCAGCATCGACTGCCGCACCGCCAGCGGGCTTCAATGAGGCCGCAGCGAATCGCTGCGGATCACTGAAATGGTATTGTCCGTATGCAATAGCTGCAGGATGCTTCAATGAGGCCGCAGCGAATCGCTGCGGATCACCGGAGCCGTTGGCCCTGGGGTTTATCACTAATGCAACGCTTCAATGAGGCCGCAGCGAATCGCTGCGGATCACCGACCTCTTCGCAGAGATCGCCGCAACGGGTAAGCTGCTTCAATGAGGCCGCAGCGAATCGCTGCGGATCACGTCTCCACCACCACCACCACGTGGGGCTATGCGGTGCTTCAATGAGGCCGCAGCGAATCGCTGCGGATCACGTCGACCCGGCGGCGAAAGCCGCCGGCAAGATCGAGCTTCAATGAGGCCGCAGCGAATCGCTGCGGATCACCAAGCCACCGTGACCGCACATGCGCGCACCCTTCGGGCTTCAATGAGGCCGCAGCGAATCGCTGCGGATCACTACACCTACGAAAACATCAAGCGCAGCGGCCTCAGTGCTTCAATGAGGCCGCAGCGAATCGCTGCGGATCACGATGGCACATGGGTGAACGAATGGTCGGTGGCCGGGCGCTTCAATGAGGCCGCAGCGAATCGCTGCGGATCACATCGTTGGCCGGATGCCAAGCGGCAAGCATGGTGCCGCTTCAATGAGGCCGCAGCGAATCGCTGCGGATCACATTACGGGCGCGGATACGACGACACAGGCAACCGCGCTTCAATGAGGCCGCAGCGAATCGCTGCGGATCACGCAAGCTCGGAAAGTGAGTTCATCGCGCGATCCAGGGCTTCAATGAGGCCGCAGCGAATCGCTGCGGATCACGTTCGCCAGCGGAAAACGCCAAGATTCACGACCACTCGCTTCAATGAGGCCGCAGCGAATCGCTGCGGATCACGATCAGAGCGTAGATTTTCCGGTGGCCAGCGTCTGCGCTTCAATGAGGCCGCAGCGAATCGCTGCGGATCACCCGCCGTTTCAGCGGAGGCATACAGCCCGGTGCGGGGCTTCAATGAGGCCGCAGCGAATCGCTGCGGATCACCAGCAGACCAGCATCAATTCGTTCGTGCCCCGCATGGCTTCAATGAGGCCGCAGCGAATCGCTGCGGATCACCTCAGTCGATGGCCGCGTACAGCGAATCAGCACCAGCTTCAATGAGGCCGCAGCGAATCGCTGCGGATCACGGTTGTGGCCTGCAGGTAGCCGGTGGCGATGCCGGCGCTTCAATGAGGCCGCAGCGAATCGCTGCGGATCACAACAACGGATTGTTTACTCTCTCGACAATGGCCTCATGCTTCAATGAGGCCGCAGCGAATCGCTGCGGATCACCGGCGTGATGGACCGCGCCATCGGTGCGATGCGAGGTGCTTCAATGAGGCCGCAGCGAATCGCTGCGGATCACGTGAATGTGCTGGCACCAGTTGTCAACGATTGCTTGAGCTTCAATGAGGCCGCAGCGAATCGCTGCGGATCACGGCCGGCTTTCGTTGTGTGTGCGTCGCCGTAGTTGCTGCTTCAATGAGGCCGCAGCGAATCGCTGCGGATCACGCAAACGCGGCCTTCGCGCCGATTGTCGCGGGTACAGCTTCAATGAGGCCGCAGCGAATCGCTGCGGATCACCGCCGATCAGCAGCAGGGCCGCGATGGCGATGAAGGTGCTTCAATGAGGCCGCAGCGAATCGCTGCGGATCACCGCCGGCCCGGTCGTCAACCCCGGAGCATTGCTGTGGCTTCAATGAGGCCGCAGCGAATCGCTGCGGATCACATCTGATCCGCAGCACGATCGAGCAGGCCGTACAGGCTTCAATGAGGCCGCAGCGAATCGCTGCGGATCACCGCAACGTCAGGAGCGATCATCGTCGGAGCGATCGCAGCTTCAATGAGGCCGCAGCGAATCGCTGCGGATCACCGAGATGTGTGAGTGGGATCCGCTCGACAAGTCGGCGCTTCAATGAGGCCGCAGCGAATCGCTGCGGATCACCACATGAGCGTGGCGCGCTATCTACGTGAGCACTACGCTTCAATGAGGCCGCAGCGAATCGCTGCGGATCACCGTCGCCGTCTGCGCAGCCGCCACCATGCCGGTGCGGCTTCAATGAGGCCGCAGCGAATCGCTGCGGATCACCGCATGGGCTCGTGTGGTCGGCGCCACGGGTGCCGAGCTTCAATGAGGCCGCAGCGAATCGCTGCGGATCACGACGTGACAGAGTGGGGCACCGGATGGGGCAGGGTGGCTTCAATGAGGCCGCAGCGAATCGCTGCGGATCACCGCGCAGCAATGACGAGCGCCGGGCGCAATGGGCCGCGCTTCAATGAGGCCGCAGCGAATCGCTGCGGATCACACCCGGTGGCCAAGGCCAAGCGCTACGAGGCGATCCCGCTTCAATGAGGCCGCAGCGAATCGCTGCGGATCACCCCCCTTGACGTCAAGCCCCCTCTTTCGCCACCAGCGCTTCAATGAGGCCGCAGCGAATCGCTGCGGATCACGCTGCAAGGCGCGAACGCCGAGTGGGCCGACAAGTGGCTTCAATGAGGCCGCAGCGAATCGCTGCGGATCACACGCTGACCCTGCGGCCCTTGGCGACGCTGCGAGTGCTTCAATGAGGCCGCAGCGAATCGCTGCGGATCACGTCGTGTGGCTGCTCGCCGAGATAAACGCGGATCGGCTTCAATGAGGCCGCAGCGAATCGCTGCGGATCACCCCATGCTCACGCCGTCACCTGCTTGGCGATGTTCGGCTTCAATGAGGCCGCAGCGAATCGCTGCGGATCACCGCACCGACCTCGATCGTGCTGCGTGTCTTGTCCGGCGCTTCAATGAGGCCGCAGCGAATCGCTGCGGATCACCGCCCTCACTGAAGTACGGCGCGGCGTTGGCGTACTTGCTTCAATGAGGCCGCAGCGAATCGCTGCGGATCACAGACCTGCAACCTTGATGGCCTTGCTGGCGTCATCGCTTCAATGAGGCCGCAGCGAATCGCTGCGGATCACTACCCGGCTAACCCGAGGACATTCCCATGATCGACGGCTTCAATGAGGCCGCAGCGAATCGCTGCGGATCACAGATCATCGTGCACGGGATCAAGCCCAGTTCCTCACGCTTCAATGAGGCCGCAGCGAATCGCTGCGGATCACCGCGTGGCTAAGTCGATGGACGACCGCGACCTGCTGCTTCAATGAGGCCGCAGCGAATCGCTGCGGATCACGAGATAGCAGAAGACTTGCGACGCTGCGCGACTGGAGCTTCAATGAGGCCGCAGCGAATCGCTGCGGATCACGCAACGGCTTGTGATCGTCGGACGCAATGGAACGGGGCTTCAATGAGGCCGCAGCGAATCGCTGCGGATCACGATGTACGCGGGGTTTGCTGGGGGCGTTGGCGTCAGCTTCAATGAGGCCGCAGCGAATCGCTGCGGATCACTTGCCAAGCTGACCACGCGCGGTAATATAGACTAGGCTTCAATGAGGCCGCAGCGAATCGCTGCGGATCACCTTGTTCATCACGTTGTTGCCGACGTAAGCGCCCTTGCTTCAATGAGGCCGCAGCGAATCGCTGCGGATCACATCAAGCCCTCCAGGAGCTTCGGCAGGAAAAGCTTAGCTTCAATGAGGCCGCAGCGAATCGCTGCGGATCACGGCGACATTGCCGCGATGCTCAAGATCGGACCAGTCGCTTCAATGAGGCCGCAGCGAATCGCTGCGGATCACGAGTTGTTGCTGCGAAAGAACCGAGAGGGCGAGCAGCTTCAATGAGGCCGCAGCGAATCGCTGCGGATCACCGCTGACGCTGACGCCGGCAAGCGCCGCGGTAACCTAGCTTCAATGAGGCCGCAGCGAATCGCTGCGGATCACCGCGGCGTCTTCTTCGGTTACGCAACCGACACGTCTGGCTTCAATGAGGCCGCAGCGAATCGCTGCGGATCACGGGTACCAGCCGCGAGGCGGCGCACGCCACCGACAGGCTTCAATGAGGCCGCAGCGAATCGCTGCGGATCACGGCGTATGACTGACCGCCGCGCCATCGGAATAACTGCTTCAATGAGGCCGCAGCGAATCGCTGCGGATCACGGCCATGAACATCATTGACCGCGTCATTGAATGCCTGCTTCAATGAGGCCGCAGCGAATCGCTGCGGATCACTTACACCGTCATGGCAAGAAAAACTCATTGGTGCCGCTGCTTCAATGAGGCCGCAGCGAATCGCTGCGGATCACATTTGAAAATAACTACTGCCGCTACCATTCACATTGCTTCAATGAGGCCGCAGCGAATCGCTGCGGATCACGGCGTTTTGGTAACGGCGCCGAGCGCGAGATGCACAGCTTCAATGAGGCCGCAGCGAATCGCTGCGGATCACGCCTAACCCCCACTGATATTTTCCCCCTCAATTATCCGCTTCAATGAGGCCGCAGCGAATCGCTGCGGATCACGTGTCGATGATCATCGCCTACGCGATGGTGCCGTCGCCGCTTCAATGAGGCCGCAGCGAATCGCTGCGGATCACGACGCTGTGATGTGCGGCGTCGCTCGGCAAACTTGGCTTCAATGAGGCCGCAGCGAATCGCTGCGGATCACCCATGGGCAAGGCGCTGGAGAAGAACGTGGCCGCACGGCTTCAATGAGGCCGCAGCGAATCGCTGCGGATCACGCCTCTGAGGTAACACCATGACCCCCGACACGTACAGGCTTCAATGAGGCCGCAGCGAATCGCTGCGGATCACGCGTTGCAATTCGCCGTCGTGTGATTGCAGCCGGGATGCTTCAATGAGGCCGCAGCGAATCGCTGCGGATCACCACAGCCAGCAGAGCGGGGCGCCAACGAATCGAAAACGCTTCAATGAGGCCGCAGCGAATCGCTGCGGATCACGTACGCGAAGAAGTCGGAGGAACAGGGCGACAAGATGCTTCAATGAGGCCGCAGCGAATCGCTGCGGATCACGACCGCGCAGGTCAACGCGAATCGTTGTCGCCAGCAAGCTTCAATGAGGCCGCAGCGAATCGCTGCGGATCACCGACCTCTCGCAGTATGTGGTGGTACGGGATACGGCGCTTCAATGAGGCCGCAGCGAATCGCTGCGGATCACATGCACGAAAAGGAGATTCAGGCCACCCAGGCGTTCGCTTCAATGAGGCCGCAGCGAATCGCTGCGGATCACAAAATTGCGGCTGTCAATCTAACGTATGCGGTACGCGCTTCAATGAGGCCGCAGCGAATCGCTGCGGATCACCTGCCGCGATCGCGGGCAGCGCGATGCCGATGCCGGGCTTCAATGAGGCCGCAGCGAATCGCTGCGGATCACCAGGGGCCGGGCGCCAGACCACGTGCCGACGGGATTGCTTCAATGAGGCCGCAGCGAATCGCTGCGGATCACCACGGCTGGAACGACGGTCACCTACTACCTGTATTTGCTTCAATGAGGCCGCAGCGAATCGCTGCGGATCACACCGGAAAGGACATCGAGGAACTGGAAAAAAACTCCGCTTCAATGAGGCCGCAGCGAATCGCTGCGGATCACCAGCTGCTCGCCGCTGGGTGCGTTCTGGCCGGTCTTGCTTCAATGAGGCCGCAGCGAATCGCTGCGGATCACCGATACTGCCGCGACGTGCTGCAGCGCCACCCCACGCTTCAATGAGGCCGCAGCGAATCGCTGCGGATCACCGGGTGTGGGCTACGAGCAGGCATATCAGCGAGCGCTGCTTCAATGAGGCCGCAGCGAATCGCTGCGGATCACATCGTTCGACCCGCTGCTGTCGCTTACCGGCACGCAGCTTCAATGAGGCCGCAGCGAATCGCTGCGGATCACCGCCAACGATGACCACGATGCCGCAAACCACCCAGTCGCTTCAATGAGGCCGCAGCGAATCGCTGCGGATCACGAGGTGGTGCCGCCCGTGCGCTCCTCGTTCTCGTCGCTTCAATGAGGCCGCAGCGAATCGCTGCGGATCACGACGGTCACGGTCGAGCGCGTGAATGGTGCTGAGCGTGCTTCAATGAGGCCGCAGCGAATCGCTGCGGATCACCGAAGGAAACATGCATTCTGCGCGACAAGGTGAAGCGCTTCAATGAGGCCGCAGCGAATCGCTGCGGATCACTGGGCATTGTGCTGGGCGCTATTTCAGGGCAGCTTGCTTCAATGAGGCCGCAGCGAATCGCTGCGGATCACTCAGGAGCATCTGGCGGCTCCAGTCGACATCGACGGGCTTCAATGAGGCCGCAGCGAATCGCTGCGGATCACCTCGCGTTTCGCTTGAGTGCCACTGGTACACCTACGCTTCAATGAGGCCGCAGCGAATCGCTGCGGATCACGTTTCTAACGCTCCTACCGACGCCTACGGTTTAATTGCTTCAATGAGGCCGCAGCGAATCGCTGCGGATCACAGAGTGCGAGGTACTGGATAGCATCCGCCATATGCGAGCTTCAATGAGGCCGCAGCGAATCGCTGCGGATCACGCCCGTATGCGGCGGAGAAGGCCGCGGCCGCGAAACTGCTTCAATGAGGCCGCAGCGAATCGCTGCGGATCACGCAATAGATAGCGGGAAGTCTAGGCGCGCACACCTAGCTTCAATGAGGCCGCAGCGAATCGCTGCGGATCACTTGAAAATATCCGGGAAGAATTGACAGATCACGAGGCTTCAATGAGGCCGCAGCGAATCGCTGCGGATCACCCAATATTCTGTCACAGATCGTCTTTACCGATTTGCAGCTTCAATGAGGCCGCAGCGAATCGCTGCGGATCACCGGCAAAGATGGGTTAGGAAACCCAGCAAAATTATAGCTTCAATGAGGCCGCAGCGAATCGCTGCGGATCACCGAGAACGTATCGCCTGGGTGAGTATAGATCGGATGGCTTCAATGAGGCCGCAGCGAATCGCTGCGGATCACACAGGTATAGTGGGTACGCCAAATACACCAGGAAAGCTTCAATGAGGCCGCAGCGAATCGCTGCGGATCACCGATGAGCTGATGGCGAAGGTCGATCCCGACACGCTGCTTCAATGAGGCCGCAGCGAATCGCTGCGGATCACCGTACAATGCGGGCAGGACGCGTTTCTGGATCGCTGCTTCAATGAGGCCGCAGCGAATCGCTGCGGATCACACACCCGTGAAGGTATTACGGTAAAGCCCAACAATGCTTCAATGAGGCCGCAGCGAATCGCTGCGGATCACTTAAAGTGATTTACAACAGAGAGGTGTGGAACATGGCTTCAATGAGGCCGCAGCGAATCGCTGCGGATCACCGAAGGCCCACGAGAAGCCGTTGCCGATTGCCAGCCGCTTCAATGAGGCCGCAGCGAATCGCTGCGGATCACGCGACGTCTGGACGGTGGCCACCAAACCGTACTCGGCTTCAATGAGGCCGCAGCGAATCGCTGCGGATCACGCACGGTTCACGCCCAGCAAGAAAAGCAGACAGTCGCTTCAATGAGGCCGCAGCGAATCGCTGCGGATCACGTCAACGCCGTGAGGCCGAGGACCGCGCACGGCAGGCTTCAATGAGGCCGCAGCGAATCGCTGCGGATCACCAACCAGTGGCTGGCGGGCAAGTACCAGGGCGACAACGCTTCAATGAGGCCGCAGCGAATCGCTGCGGATCACGCGGCCAGCGCGCGCGTGCCGCCTCGGCATGGCGCGGCTTCAATGAGGCCGCAGCGAATCGCTGCGGATCACCGGCAGGGCAAAAGAAAGGGCGACCGAAGCCGCCAGTGCTTCAATGAGGCCGCAGCGAATCGCTGCGGATCACTCCCCTCCGCCTGCCAAGACCCCCAAGCGCGGGCTGATGCTTCAATGAGGCCGCAGCGAATCGCTGCGGATCACCGCCGATGGCGTTGTCTGCTGTCGTGTCGACCACTTTCCGCTTCAATGAGGCCGCAGCGAATCGCTGCGGATCACGGCAGGAGTTCCTTGGTGCTAAAACGTATGACGTGCTGCTTCAATGAGGCCGCAGCGAATCGCTGCGGATCACGCGCGTAGCAGATGGCTGGCCGGCGATTCTGCCGACGGCTTCAATGAGGCCGCAGCGAATCGCTGCGGATCACAGCCTTGCTCACCCGAGCAACTTCAGCCAGCGCGTTCGGGCTTCAATGAGGCCGCAGCGAATCGCTGCGGATCACCGCCATGCCGTAAGTCCTTGTGCGGTCTGGCTGTTCGTCGGGTTTGTGCGAGGGGTGTCCCGCACAAGCGCAAGGCAGGCTAGCGCGCGTGATGCTTGATGGCAACAGCGGCGGGTAAGTATTGGATTTTCAATGAGCGTTGTGATGCGAGAGGTGGCCCGGTTTTGTGGCATCACCGGAGCGCTCGCGTGGGGTGGGCGAAAGAAGGTGGGCGGTGGCGGGTGGCCGTCACACGATGATCGGCTCGCGGGCCACTGGTTCGAATTTGTCACCGAGACTGACGACACGGGGTTTGACCTTGTCGGCGGGGCCGAGATCGATGATCAGCAGGGCATCGGTGCGGCGCAGGATGATGCCGTCGAGAAGTTGCAGCATCTCGGCGTGTCGTCGGCGGCTCAGTCGGCACTGGAATACGGAAAGTTGCAGCCATTCGCCGAAACCCTTCATGGTCTTGAATACGCGGCGCAGGCGCTTGTCGTCGCGAATGTCGTAGGTCACCAGGTAAAGATGCTCGTCCATCGGGGTCTCGTCGATTGCGACGCGCTCAGCGCGTGGTGAAGTTGGGGTAGTCGTCCAACTCGCCCAGCAGGAACCGCCCCAGCAACCGAGCCTGCAGTTCGAGCAGGCGGCGGTAGCTCAGGCGGTAGCCGAACAGTGGATGGGTGACTTCATGACTGAGCCGACGCTCAAATGCCGCGATGAAACGCTTGCGTCCCTCCGGGGTGAGGTTGACGCTGCCGGCGGCGCTGACGAAGTCGCTGGGATGGACTTCGCCGTTGTTGATCACCTGGATCACCACCGAATCGGCGAGCAGCGGGCGGAAGGGCTCCATCAAGTCCAGTGCGAGGGCCGGACGGCCGTAGCGCGGCTGGTGGTAGAAGCCGCGGAAGGGGTCGAAGCCCACCGATTGCAGTGTCACTGTCAGCGTCCGCGCCAGCAGGGTATAGGCGAATGACAGCATCGCGTTGATCGGGTCGGTCGGCGGGCGCCGGTTGCGCAGGGTGAAGTCGAACGACAGCAAGGCTTCGTCTTCGGCGACCGCGGGTTTGAGCGTATTGCGGAAGTTTCCGAAGTAAAGCGCGGCGGCGCTGCCCTCGATGCCGAGCAGGGTCTCCAGGTTTTCGGCGTGCTCGCTCTGCTTCTGGATGCGCTTGAGGTCGGCCAGCAGGCGTTCTGGTTTTTCCTCCGGCTTCCAGTTGCGGCGCAACTGGGTGCGACTGTTGGCGATTTTCGCGGCCACCAGTCCGCGTGCCACGCGCAGGCAGGCGGCATCGTTGAAGCTGATGCGGTACTGCGCGGTGCGAAGTTCCACGTTCTTGTGGCCGTTGCCGACCGTGTGGCCGTAGAACCAGCCGCCATAGCTGTGCCAGGTGACGGGGATGTCCCGTTGCATCAATTCGCCCAGGCACGGCGAGGTGACGTAGACATTGCCCATCAGAACCACTTGCGAAACCTCGCCGATGCGGGCCGTGGCCAGCACCTGGTCGTCCTTGCTGACCTCCAGCACGTCACCTTTCTTCGCCAGCTTGGCGTTGAATTGCTGGATGTACAGCGGCAGTGCCTCGTGATGCGGCACCGCCAGCGGGCGCGGCGCCAATTCGGCGCGATGCAGGTACTGCACCTCGTCGGGCAGGCAGATGGTCACCAGCGAGCAGCGCGGGCATTTGGGGCTGTCCACCAGCGGATCGGGAATACGTCCGCCGGCGGCCATCGCGCGCAGCTCCGCGATCGCGTTGCGGGTCAGCGCGAGCAGCTCGTCGTCGAACGGAACGGCGACACGCTCCTTGCTCGCCACGTAGTAGATCGCACCCTCGTCGCACACGTAGCCGTGCTCGCGCAGCAGCAGGCCCTGTGCGCAGAGTTGCACCCGTTCCGGGTCGTAGACGCCGCGTGCCGTGTGCGGCCGCTTGCCGCGCTTGTAGTCGACCGGGGTGACGGTGTCGCCTTCGCCTTCAATCAGGTCGAGCTTGGCGATCAGGCCGATGCTGTTGGACGACAGGGTGACCGAGCGGGCGTGGATCTCGACCTGCTCCTCGCGCGCCTTGTCGGCCGCGGGCAGGTCGCCGGAAGGCTTGTCGACGCGTTGGTGGCGGTGGCGGCCATCGACGGTATCGACCGAATCGGCCCACTCGCCCTGCACCCATTCCAGGTAGGCCAGTCGCGGGCAATACACGTGCTCGTTGAGCATGCGCACCGGAATCAACGGCTGGTCGCCGCCCAACTCCGGGAATGGCAGTTGCAGGTCCCCTTGCTTCGGTTCCATCGAGCGTCCCCTGTGGCCGTCGCCCATCCCTCGCAAGTTTTTACTCTCGCCGGCATGACGCGGCAAGCGCGAAAAGGAGTGCCGTGCGTGCGAGTTGCGCCCTCAGTCGCGGGTTTCGTCGATAACCATGCCGAGTTGGCCCTGCGCCACGCGCCCCAGCTTCAATTCGTTCGCCAGTGCGCGCCAGTGGCTGACCGCGTCACGCACGCCCTGCTCGATGGCCGTGGCCTCGTGCGCGTCCAGGCGGTAGTAGTGGTGCGTGGCGTGCAGATGCCGCACCGACGGTGTGGGGTTGGCCGCGTCGATGGCCAGCGTGTGTTCGCGTTTGTCGGGGTTCGGGTTGACGTCGAACGCAGGTGCCAATTGCCAGCCGTGCGCGTTGCGCAGAAAGCCGTGGTTGCGCAGATGGTCGTCGCGGTTGCCGACCAGGATGGCGAATACGGCGCGTCGATAGAGCTGGGCCAGATCCGCGGCGATGCTGGCCGGGTCGCCGTGCAGCTGGATCGCCTGGGCCAGATCCAGGTAGCTGCCGGCGTCGCCGTCGTTGCGCATCAGCAGGGTCATCGCCGAGGCGTACAACCGGCGCGAGCCGTTCGCGCGGTCGAACCGTTGCACCGCGAAAGTGCGATGGCCGCGGCCGAAGCGCAGCAAGCGGGCCTCGGGCACCACGATGCCTGCGTCGCGCGCGAGGCGCCAGGCCAGGTATTCCCATGCACCCACGTCGCGCCGGTCGTCGTGGGCGGGAAACTTGGCCAGCCACAGCATGCTGTCTTCGGCGCTGAACGAGGCCTTCGGCCGCGCGCCGCCCAGGCTGCTGCCCGGTGCGATCAGCTGCGCCAGCCATTGCGCGTATTCGGGGCGATCCTCGGCATCGTCGCGGCTCAGCGCGCGCGCAACGGCCTCGAGTTCGCGCAGCCGCGCGGCCGGCGGCGCGCTGCGCTCGCGGTCGTCCACATAGGCGTGCGGCGGCGCGCCGTCGCGCAGGCGCAGCGCGCCCATGCGGGCGAGGTCGCCGACGCCGGTGAGAAAATCCCACTCCGACAAGCGATGCGTGCGCCGCCCCGCTTCCTGCGCCTCGATTACCTCGCGCCGCTCCATCAGCATGCGGCCCCAGCGATCTGGCGCGGTGTCGCGAAAGATGCCGAACAGCGGTCGCCCGCGCGCGGGGTAACTGCGGCCCGGCAACAAGGGCAGCTCCGGGTCGATCGCCACGCTGTGGCGTTGCGCCAGGTAATCCGCATCGTAGACGAAGCTGATCACCTCGGACGAAGCGCCACGTTCGCGCTGCAGGCTGCCGACCATCACCGGCGGCCCCAGCGTGGCGTCGTCCAGCACCACATCCAGATGCTCGCGTCTCACGACGTGCGCGACCTGCCGCGCGGTGCGCCGACCTGGTGGATGTCCTGCAGCCGTCGGCCGACCTCGTCGTCCTTCGCCAGCAGCTCGATGTCCTGATCCAGCCCCAGCACCTGCAGCGTGCGCAGCAACGTCGCCAGGCTGCTCGACGGCTCGCCCTGTTCCAGCTTGCGCAGAGTCGGCAGCGACACGTCCGCCCGCGTCGCCAACGCCGCCTGCGTCATCCGCCGCCGCAAGCGCGCCGCGCGCAAGCGCTCGCCCAGCAGGGCGAGCTGGCGGGAGGTGGCCGGGAAGATGGGTGGGGTGCGCTTTGGCATGGAAAATAAAATAGTCATTAGTCGAGTAAATGACAAGTTTATATTCTATTTTTACTATTCAGCGCGCCGGTCCGAGTAGGTCCAGTGCGTAGTGGTGGGAAGCCGAGCGCAAATGGACCTTGTGCGGGTTCGGTGAAGATCAGGCGCCAGAACCCGACAGCCGGTCGAGCTGATCGAGGCCGCACTGGTTGCGGAAACGGTAGGAGGTAATGTCACGTATGATCACGTTCCTTAACGCAGCAAGTGAATAAGCCGCCACCGAAATGCATCGTCTTGCCCAGCATCACGGGACCTGGCACGGCCACGCTGAATCTCAACAACAAATTCGCGCCTTTCTCCTCTACCGCCAGCGGCACAGGCAACTGACGGCGCTGCACTTCTCGCAACACATCGTTTTGCAGGGAATCGCGGCCATTTCGCTTGGCGTGGCGTGTGGGCGCGTAGGGTGTGGCTACTGCCCATGCTTTGGATGGGGCGAACAGCGGGTCGGTATCTGGGTTGACTTCCACCCGTTTCAGTCCGAGCTTGCCGGCACGCCCCGCGCGCAATTCACTCAAACCGGCCAGTGCACGCGCCAGCGTTTTCAGATGGTCGCATTCATCCTTGAATGGTTTCCGGTGTTCAATCACGTGCGGGGCAATCACCAGCAGGCGCTGGCGCGCCAAGTCGGGCACGAAAGCCAGATGCGCGTGCCCGCCACGCCGCGCTGTGGAGCCATCGGCTTCGTGACCGGTGAAAAAAACGGGAAGCTTTTCCCGTGCACCCATTTCGTTCTGCACTCGCGTCATCACGGCCCGGCGCAGAGCGCGAGCCAGTTGCAAAGGTTCGGCGTCGGCGGCCAGGCCATCCACGATGCTGAATGCCAGTACGCCTTCTACTTGTTGAACCGGAGCCATCAAGCCCAGACCACTGTAACGCCCGTTTCCCAGCAGCAGCGGCCCGCTGACGGCTTCGGCAAATTCGATTTCTACGTGCCAAAGCTGGTGCTTTGAAAAGCGCGTACCGGTCGCAAAGGCTTCGGCGCGTTCGCCCTTGGCATAGAAGGGTTCGCGCTGCACGCGAAGACCGGCCACCTTTTCACGCCGGCCGGCATGGTACAGCGCCTGTATGACGGCATAGCAGGCACACTGCTGTTCATCGGCACGCTCTTTGCCGCCCTTGGCTTCCTCGCGCAATTTGGCGGGATTGATACGCCGCCGCTTTGCATCCTCCGGCAAAGCCAGCGGCGTCACGCTGCGCCACAGGCGAGAAGTACGTTCTTCCGTCACGCCGTAATGCGCCAGCATGGAGTCGCCATCCGCCTTCACCAGTTCGACCGGTGAGGAGAGGATTTCGCCGGTTTCTTCGTTGAGCACGGGCGAAATGACTTCCAGGCCCGCAAAGCCCCAGGCAACATCGTCCGCGCGTATCGGGCAATCCGGCGGCACCTCCACCAGCACGCGGCGAATGTCAGGGTCGGCATGGACATGGCCGATGGACGGTAGCGGGATGATACGGATGCGCTGTGTCTTGTCGGCTTCGGTGGCGTTGCGGCCGATCAGCACCTTCTCCACCACACCGCTGCCATTGAAGTGCTTTTCAAGCCGCGCGCATGCGCCGTCACGCAACGTCCGAACCAGTGCCGCCGCGCTTTTCAACGGCCAAGGCGCAAAGGGTGCGCCGGGCGCGGTGGTGCACCGCAATTCGAACAGCAGGCGCGCTGCCGGGCTGTTGTAGGAAACGGTACGAAAACGCGGTCTGGGTGCATTCGTAAACTGGGTTTTGCTGTTGACGTGCGTGAAGCGTTGAGCGTTCGCTTTGTGCCGAATTTCGAGGCTATCGAGCGAACCGTCGTCAGGGCAATCCAACGCCAGGCCCTTGCCGCTCTCGGATGGGCGGTAGATGACGCTGGGATAGTCGCCCAGCTGCTCTTCGACCCTTGCTTCATCGACCAGTTCACCAATTGCCCAAGCCATATCCACGCCACGGCCAAGTTGATAGAGGTCGTTGGCAATGTTGCAGATGCACTTGGCCTGGCTTTCGTCGCCGTCAAAGTGCCAGATGTAGAGCAGCGGCACGGTGGCGTCAAACAGGCGCGGGCGGATATGCTTGGTCGCGCTGCGGATTTCCGCGATGCGCCGAACGTCGCCACCCTTGGCATCCAGATCGTTGTTCGGCACGAACAGATTGACGTTCTGCCCGCTGTGCGCTGCAGGCGCAGCGATAGTTGGTGCGCCAAGCTTTTCCAGCCACTTGAGCGCATTGCGCTTGTCGGTATCCAGCCCCGGTAACGTCGCTGCCGCCACCAGCGCCTGGAACAGGCGCGCCGGCGATGGCGGCCAGTCGCCCGTGCCATGGTAGCGGTTGTCGTGGAAGCGGACGGAGATGAGGAGGGCGCGGGTCATTACTCGGTGGCCTCATCGCCCGTGTTTTCTGTTGATTCAGCTTTTGCCTTCCTATCCTTTTTGCCTTTTCCACCGGCAGCCTTGTCCTTCGTCACCGCAGCATCGGCTTTCGCCAAATCCTTGTTGAACTTCACGGCCTTGTCGCCCACTCTTGACGCACCCACACTGAATGCTGCTGCCTTCGCGGTTGCGTAGCTCTTCGCTAGGTCATGGGTAAGCGTGCTGGCCTTGCTGCGTTGACCGTCACGGTTGATGACTTGCCACGATGCAATCGTGGCCGGAACCAACAAGCAGCCTTGCCGCAGAAAGCCATCCAGCGGCGCAGTGGCCGCCACCAGAGACAGGCCAAGCAGATAGCGGCGCAGCTTTGCTGTGCCCTCCAGTTTTTCCGCTTGCAATCTACGCAGCGCGATCAAGTTGATGGTGATGTCCTGTTCAATGCCATTGCGACACACGATGCCGCCTGGGGCCGCCCCGCTTGGCACATGAACGAACCCGCGCTTGGCAAGCGGGCTCTTGGGGTCGCCCTCCTGCTTGGCTTTCTCTTCATCACTGAACACGTCGAGCGCACTGTAATCAATGGGCGGGTTGTATTGCGCCGCGCGCGTCAAAACATCCACATCCCAGGCACGAATTACGGACTGCACCAGTCGCGGTAGCTTGGCTTGCGTATCGCGCGAATCCCAGACACCAAACACCAGCGAAGTCGGCGCGAGCTTGGCGATGAGCTGGGCATTGCCGGAATCGACCATTGCCTTGAACGCCGCTTGCGCTTCGCCTTTTAGGTCGGACGAACGAATCAGCGCATCGCCCAGCCGGTGGCCTACTTCGAGTATCGATACCCGTTTGTCTTGCGCGTACTCGATCTCGATTTGCGGAACCAAGGCCGCGTAGTCCGCTTGCTTGAACATCGGTTCCATGCGGTTGGCCCGTGAGCCCACGCTGTCGATGGTCGCCATCTTGGTGCCGTCAGACAGGGTGTCGATGTTGTAACCAATATCCGCATAGGTCGGCGGAAAGATCACGCCGCCTTCGCCTTCCACGGGCAGCAGCTTCTGCTTCAGGTGCAGGGCGACGGGACCGTTCGGGTCGGAGGCCCATTGATCGAGTAGTTCGGTGGTGACGGTGGTTTCAGCGGTACTCATGGACGTTCTCCTGTTAGACGAAAGATTGCGATAGCGTTGATGGCGATATGGGTCATTCTTCGGTTACGGTCGTAATGCAGCGAGCCTGATTTTCCTGGCCCGGCCAACCCAGATTCATGCGAAAGAAACGCTGTGGAAACGGCATGGCGTGCGCGCCGAGCGCAGTACGTAAGAACGGCAGGGGCAGTAGCCCAACATTTCGCGCATCACTGCCAATGACGCTATAGCGGTACAAGAGCTTGTTGCGCCTGTCCGGCCGTTGTGGGCGCGCATGATTCAAGCCTACGGCTGCAAACAACTCCACCAACGGGTAGCCGACCATCTCCATTTCCGCATGCTCATTTGGTGAAAATCCCGCATCCAGTGGGATGTAGTCCCTGCGCCAATCAAACCGGAAACTACTGCTTTGCGGCGCAGAAAGTGCAAACGGGTCTTCGTATGCTGCAGTTGCTCGATCTTTCACTAGATCCAAGGCATCACGCCACAAAGCGGCGCCCGGATACCCGCCAGCCCCGGCCCAGAACTTCACGTTATCGCGCACCGTTCCGTCGCCCCAGTGATTTACTTGAAACACTTTGCCGTCCTTGGAAAGCTCGATGGGCAAGGTGGCAGGGCTATTCGGCAAGGGGAAAGGAAATGCCTCATTACGACCAAGCTCTCGGGTATGCACATTCCACTTTTTCGTGTTCAATTCATTGAACGAGGGAGACACCGACTCCAAATCTGCCTCCGCTGCAAAGCCAATTGCAGCCTTGACCGGGTCTTCGTCTCCATTCGCCATGAGGCAAAACCTGGCCTGCTTCGGGTTGCTCCAGTTAAACCCCGCCTCGGCATCGCCCAGCAACATATCAGCCAGTTCCATGAAGCCGAGGCAGGCGAACACTTGGCCGGGGTTGAATAAATCCACGGGGATTTTCGATTCGGCCATCAGTTCTTCTCTCTCTTGTCGTTGTCACGCGAGGCCTGCGCATCGGCGGCGCGCAGCAGTGCCTCCCACCACGCCAGGCCCCACGGCCCCCAGCGCTTTTGCAGGCGGGCAAAGCGCAAGGCCACTTCGCGGGCGCGTTCTTCCAGTGCGGAGGGGGGCGCATCCTCGCAACCGGCGGTGGCGATCAAGGGCCGTGCGTAGCCGTGGTGCGCGGCGATCAGGTGCAGGGCGAGGTCCTGCAATTCGTTCGGGAGCTTCTTGAACTCGACGTCGTCCAGCGCACGCGGCAGCGAACCGAATTCATGCCGGTAGCCGCCCAGCACGGCCTGATTGATGGGGCCGCGCGTTTTTGCCAAGTCGTCAGATATGCCGCATTTCTTCTTGTCACGTTCCGCGTTGAATGCTCGTTGCCAGCGTTTGGCGCGCTTGCCTTCGTCATGCAGTCGCGCGGCGGTCACCAGCATGGCGATGTAGTCATCCGGCAAACGCAGTCGCTTGCCGATCGCTTCTGCGCACTTCGCCGCCCAACACTGGTGTTCGGCCAGCGCCTGTGGTCGCCCTTCGGCGCGGTCGTTCTCGGTGTTGGAGGCGTTGCGCCATTTCTGGATGGAGAGCCAGAGCGTGGCCTCGCCGTCGTCGTTGCGCTTCCGGTCGAAACGCAGACTTTCGCGCCAGACGTCGTCGCTGTCTTTGTCAGGTTCCGCGGCGCGTTCGATGATGCGAAAGTGGATGACGGGCGTGGCTGCGTCTGCACCCATCCAAGGCTCATCACCATCGGCAGTGGGAGGCACCTCATCTGCGCCATTACTGAGCAAGCCACCGTTGAGCCCACCGAAGCTGGCAGACATCACCAGCGTTTTGCCGGACAAGAGCGACTGGAACCTTTTCTTGTCGTAGTCCGACGCGCCCTTGGACAACGGGACATCCTTTCGCTTCAGTACCTGAACAGCCTCCCCATCTGTCCCAAGCAATATCCCGATGATGTCGTCCGGCATGTGCGTATCTGCTCGCGTCTGCAACCACCCCATGATGCGGAACGTCTCCGTCTCCAGCTTCTCGCTGGTGTGGATGGGCGCAGCCTCGAAGAAGTCCTCGATTTCCTTCTCCGCCACCTGCGGCTTTGTGCGCACAGGCAGGTATTTGCGCCAAACCACCGAGGTTTGTGGCAACTCATCCACCCAGCCACGTAGCCAAGGCACAACTTCGGGGCGCCCGGTGTGCTCGGGCAAAGAAGTCATACTCCAGGCATCCACTAGCGCGCGATTGAGCGCTGGGCGCAGCGGCATGGGGGAGCTGGCATCGGCGATGAGTTGGGCCAGTTTTTCGTCCTTGCCGGCTTGTTCGTTCAGTTGGCGCAGGGATTCGGGGCTGACGTCGAAGCTGTCGTCTAGGTGCTTCTGCAAAGCCTCTCCGAAAGGTGCTTGCAACTTCTTTTGCTCCATCTGGGCCGTCTCGACTGACTTTTGATAGTCCTCAATGGCCCTATGTTCTTTGTCGTTACGCAGCCCCTCTGGTTTATTTAGCGCATCTTGCGCCGCCTTTTTGGGTTTTGGCTCCGATTCAAGGAGCACCACGATGTCCGCCCGCCGCCCTTCGCCGCCGCGCCGATTCACGCGTCCAAAACGCTGCACCATGCGCTCCCACGCCACGAGGTCGCAGACCATGTGGTCGGCATCCAGGTCGATCCCGACTTCGCCCGCCGAGGTGGCCACCAGAAAGGCGGGCGCGGTTTGCTCGCCCATGCCCGCAAGGAAGCCTAGGTCTCTCAATCTCTGTTCTGCGTTGATACGTTCCCTCACCCGGCGCGCGCCAACGAAAAGCTCCGTCCTTCCATCAACAGGGGTTTTCTTGGCTTTATTGTTCAGTGCGGCCTCGACCTTCTCTGCCACGTCGCGAGAATTGCAATAGACGATGACGCGTACGGGCTTGAAGGTTGTCTTGGTGTTCTCGTCATCGTTCTGCCCATGAGTCTCTCGCGCCAGGGCCCAGGCTTGCCAGGCCAAGGCGTCTTCAAGGTTTCTGCCACCCCGCTCGAGCAGGGTCAGGCGCTTTTTCGCGAATAGACGTTCCAGCACGGTGGCATCGTCGGGATCGTGGAAATCCTTTTCTTCCAGCGTAAATGGCTGCAGCGTCTGTCTGCGCCCGGTGGCCGACAACGGCAATAGTTGAAATTTCGGAATCAGTCGGCCGAGCCCTTCATCCCTCGGACCATATCGCTTGGTGTTCTCGGTTATCTCGGCCAGCAGCGCCTCGAAGGGCGGCACCAGGTGCGCTTCGTCCAGCAGCACCAGCGTGTCCGCACCCAGCAGTCCGGCGTGGTATGGCCGCATCTTGCGGCTAACGCCGTAGCCCTCGAACAACTGGCGCGAACCGATCATGTCCACCGTGCCGACGACGATGGCCAGGCGCGAGGGGTCTTCCAACCAGTCGCGGTTGTCCACGAACTGACCGCGCAGGGTGGAGATGGGCAAGAGTTCGCCTTCGCCCAGGCCTAAGGCAGCAGCAAGCTCGCTGGCTTCAGGTTTGCCCAGATTCGCTCGCAAGTCTTCGGCGAACTTCGTCGCCTGATCAACCACGGTGCGCCGGTCCACAACATAGACCAGGCGGCGGGGCAAGCTGACTCGACCTGACTTCATCTGCTGCGCCAGCGCAATCATCCAGATCGCCATGACCGCCGTCTTGCCTAGGCCGGTGGGCAAGCTGACCGCCGAAGGCAATGAACCCTTGACGAAGTGTTCGTCATACAGGCGCTGTTGCCACCGCATTGGCTTGAATCCTGTCAGCGTTTCGAATTGCTGGGCGAACACCGTCGCATCCCTCTTGGTTGCAGGCATGTCGTTCATGGGTATCGAATCTTTCCTTCTTGTCAGAAGCTTGGCGTATCCCCAGATTGGCCGGACGCCCGGCAAAAGAAAGCATCAAATTCCATATCGATTTCCCGAGGCATGACGGCGGTCGCCACGGGCGGGGTGCGCGTGGCGGCTGATGGTGGAGCGAGATAAACGGGAGCAGGAGAGTGCTCCCGACACTTGCCGGGTGGATTGAGCGGTGTATCGCCGTAGTGCAGCGACCGTTTCGCACCTGTCGGTGCGAAATGGTGACCGGATATGCGTATCCATGCATGTCCCCCTGGTGTCGGAGCCTACGCCCGCGTTTGCGGACATGGCAAATGCTTGTCGCATGCGGCAGTCGCATATCCTGCGACGCAGCCGGCATCACTACACGCATCCTCCGGTCTGGAGACTTCGTTTTCAGCGCGTCTTGGTCAACACACAGGTGGGAGCGCGCTGTCCCTGGTGTTGTGCGATGTGGGGCGCAGGTGTGGCAGCTAAAGCGGTGCGAACAGCTCGCGCAGGTCATCCTCGTCAAAGCGCAACTTGGTGCTGGCGCCGCCGCCTTCGAGCACGGCGTGCGCCAGCTCGGCCTTGCGGCCCTGCATAGCCTGGATCTTTTCTTCCACTGTGCCGCTGGCGATCAGCTTGTAGACGAACACCGGCTTGTCCTGGCCGATGCGGTGAGCGCGGTCGGTGGCCTGGGCTTCCACCGCGGGGTTCCACCACGGGTCGTAGTGGATCACGGTGTCGGCGGCGGTGAGGTTCAGGCCGACGCCGCCGGCTTTCAGGCTGATCAGGAACAGCGGCACGTTGCCTTGCTGGAAGCGCTTGACCAGGGCGGTGCGTTCGCGCGCCGGGGTCTGCCCGGTGAGGGTCTGGTGGGCGATGCCGCGTTTGGCGAGTGCTGCTTCGATCAGCGCGAGCATCTCGGTGAACTGCGAGAACAGCAGCACGCGGCGGCCGTCGTCGAGCAGGCCGTCGAGCAGTTCGAGCAGGGCGTCGAGCTTGGCGCTGGCCCCGACCTTCTTCGCGCTGGGCAGCTTGACCAGGCGCGGGTCGCAGCAGGCCTGGCGCAGTTTCAGCAGCGCGTCGAGCACGATGATGCCGGCCTGCGCCAGGCCGCGTTCCTTCACCACCTGCTGCACGCGCTGGTGCTGGGCCAGGCGCAGGGTTTCGTACAGCGCGCGCTGGTCACCTTCGAGTTCCAGCGTGCGCACGATCTCGCTCTTGGGTGGCAGCTCGGTGAGCACGTCGTCCTTGCGCCGGCGCAGCAGCAGCGGGCCGATGCGGCGGTTAAGACGTTGCTGGCGTTCGTTGTCGCGACGCTTCTCGATCGGCGTGCGGTACAGCCGGGCGAACTGGCGCTGACTGCCGAGCAGGCCCGGTTCCACCGCGTCGAACTGCGCCCACAGTTCGCCGAGGTGGTTTTCCAGCGGGGTGCCGGTCATCGCCAGCCGCCGCGTGGCAGGGATCTCGCGTACCACCTGGGCGGCCTGGCTGGCGGCGTTCTTGATCGCCTGTGCCTCGTCCAGCACCAGCAGGGCGAAACGTGTTTCCACCAGTTTGTCGCGGTCGCGCGGCAGCAGCGGATAGGTGGTGATGACCAGGTCGTGCGCGGCGATGTCGTCGTAGCGATCGGCGCGGTCGGCGCCGTGGATCACCAGTACGTTCAGCGCAGGCGCGAAGCGCGCGGACTCGGCCTGCCAGTTGCCGACCAGCGAGGTGGGGCAGATCACCAGCGCCGGCTCGGCCAGTCGGCCGCGCTGCTTTTCGCCGAGGATGTGCGCCAGCACTTGCACGGTCTTGCCCAGCCCCATGTCGTCGGCGAGGATGCCGCCCAGGCCCGCTGCGCCGAGGAAATCCAGCCAGGCCAGGCCGTCGCGCTGGTAGGGGCGCAGGGTGGCCTTGAAGCCTTTCGGTGCCTTCGCGCTGCGCGTGGCGCCATCGAGCAGATCCAATTGCACGCGCAGCGCCTCGCCGCCGCGCCAGCTGAGTTGAGCATCGTCGGCCAGCGCCTGCAGGCGGTGCGCCTGGCTGCGGTGCAGGCGCAGCGCCTCGCCCCCTTCGAGCCATTCCAGCAGCGGCTCGATCAGCGCGCGCAGGCGCGCCAGCGGCATCTCGACGCTGCGTTTCTCGTCCACCATCACGCGCCAGACGGCGCCCTTGCTTTCGCGTGCGGGGGCGACGCGGGGAAAGGCCGGGTCGGCCAGCACGCGGCGCAATATCGGCAGCAGGTCGACGCGCTGGCCGCCGATGTCGATGCCGAGCGAGACGTCGAACCAGGCGTTGCTGCTGGTCTGGATGTCGGCGTGCCAGGCGTCGATGTCGACCAGTTCGTCGTGCGGGAAGCCGGGCTCGTACTCGATGCGAAAACCGGCGGCGGCGAGCTGGTCGATGGTGTCGCGCCAGTCGTGCGGCGCCAACGGGGGCTTGCGCGGATGGGGACGCAGCGCGCGGTCGTTGGCGGCGACATCGTGGCCGTGCAGGTGGTACTCGTACAGCGCCTGGCCGGGGCGCAACGCGCCAAACTTTTCCAGTTGCCCGGCCGCCTGTTGCTCGGCGGCCAGGTCGCGATGGATCTCCTGCAGGTGGCCGTCGTGCAGCCGCCGTTCGACCGCACGCCTGCCGTCGGTCGGCGGCAGGCGGAGGCCCGCATAGTCGAAGTCCAGGCGCGCGAAGCCGATGTCGTGTGATTTTCCGGACCAGGTTTTCAGCGTGACGGCGCGCAGGTTCAGCACTGGCTGCGGAGGCACGCGCACGACCTGGGCCGGACCGCGGTCGATCGGGCTGGGCAGCGTCCGGGGCAGGTCGCCGCGCTGCAGCCGCTGGCGCAGTGCGGCGACCTGCGCAGGCTGCAGCACGGGCGCGTGTGACAGGCAGTCCAGCAGATGCGGGTCGCCATCCACGCGGCTGTAGCGACCCTGCGCGGGTTGCACGTGCCACAGGCCGGCACCGCGCAGCAGCACGCCGTCGCTGGCCGCCACGCACGCGCGCAGTTGCTGGCTGCCGTCGGTGGATTCCTGCCAGTACAGCTGCAGCGGTTGCGGTTCGGCGCGCTGCAGCGGTGTGGATCCGCGTTCAAACCAGACCGGGAAGTGCGCCAGCAGATATTCCAGCGCCTGCTCCTCGTGGGCGGCGCGGATCGGCGCCCAGCGCTGGTTGCCGACGGGCACGTACTGGCGCTGTACCAGGGTGACCAGGGCGGCTGCCGCCGCGGCCGGCCAGCCGCCGGCCGGCGTGGGAACGGCGCCGTGGCGGCTATCCAGCTGCAGCGGTTGCGGGTCGACCAGTCCGCTGCGGGTCGGCTGCTTCGACGGGCGCAGCCAGGCGGGGTAGGCCAGCAGGCCCGCGATCGGCGACATGCCGTCTCCGCGCAAGATCACGCCGAAGCGGCGTTCCGGTTCGGCTTCGTGGTTGCCGGCAGGTGGCCGCAGCGTCTGCAACCAGTGCTCCCACGACGTCAAACCCTCGTTGGCGCCCGCCGTTTCCGTGCCGGCGCGCGGTGTGCTCAACCAGGCCGGTTCGGTGGGCTTCGCCGTCCCTGTGCCCTCGCCGGCCGCCACCATCAGCATGGCGGCGGCATGTTTGCAGTCGACGCCCACCGGGCAGCTGCAGTCGGTGTCCACGGTGAGCCATTTGCCGTGATCGTTCACGTCCACCCGGCAGTCGTACCGCTCGCCGCGGCTGCCGTCGATCTGCGCAGTGAGCACATGGGCGTCGCCCTCGATGCGACTGTGCAGATTCGACACGCTGCCGTCACGGGCATAGGCGCGGGCGCGTTCCAGCGTGCGTTCGTCGAAGCTGGAGCGCCACTCGGCGCGTTGCAGCAGGTGGGCGAATTCGTCGTGCATGTGCCGATGATCCGGGTGCGTCCGGCAAACACCGATTCTGGCATGCGGACCGCTTGGTCGGTGGCCCCATGTCGGTATTCGCGCGACAATGAGGAATTGCCATCCGCGGTTCTGCCGCCCTTGCCAGGGAATCCCCGCACGCCATGTCCCAGACCCCCAAGATCATCTACACGCTGACCGACGAAGCCCCGTTCCTCGCCACCGCCTCGCTGCTGCCGATCGTCGCCGCATTCGTCGGCACGGCGGGCGTCAAGGTGGAGACGCGCGACATCTCGCTGGCCGGGCGCATCATCGCGCTGTTCCCCGAGGCGCTGAAGGCAGAGCAGCGCATCGCCGACGATCTCGCCGAACTCGGTCAGCTCGCCACCACGCCGGAGGCGAACATCATCAAGTTGCCGAACATCAGCGCCTCGATGCCGCAGCTGAAGGCGGCGATCAAGGAGCTGCAAGGCCAGGGCTACGCGCTGCCGGATTACCCGGACGAGCCGAAGGACGCGCACGAGAAGGACGTCAAGGCGCGCTACGACAAGGTCAAGGGCAGCGCGGTGAACCCGGTGCTGCGCGAGGGCAATTCCGACCGCCGCGCGCCGGCCTCGGTGAAGAACTACGCGCGCAAGCACCCGCACAAGATGGGTGCGTGGAGCAGGGATTCGCAGACCCACGTGGCGCACATGGACGGCGGCGACTTCTACGGCAGCGAGCAGTCCGCGCTGGTCGAGCAGGCCGGCAACGTCAGCATCGAGTGGTTCGGCAAGGACGGCAGCCACAGCGTACTGAAGGCGAAAACCGCACTGCTCGCCGGCGAGATCATCGACGCCGCGGTGATGAGCCGGCGCGCGCTGGCCGGCTTCATCGACGCGCAGATCGCGGACGCGAAGCGGCAGGGCGTGCTGTTCTCGCTGCACCTGAAGGCCACCATGATGAAGGTGTCCGACCCGATCATGTTCGGCGTGGCGGTGGGCGAGTTCTACAAGGACGTGCTGGCGAAGCACGCCGCGGCGCTGAAGCAGGTCGGCTTCAATCCGAACAACGGCATCGGCGACCTGTACGCGCGCCTCGGTTTGCTGCCGGAAGCACAGCAGGCGGCGATCAAGGCCGACATGGACGCCGAGTACGCGCAGCGCCCGGGCGTGGCGATGGTCAACTCGGACAAGGGCATCACCAACCTGCACGTGCCCAGCGACGTGATCGTCGATGCGTCGATGCCGGCGATGATCCGCGACTCCGGCAAGATGTGGAACGCGCAAGGCCAGCTGCAGGACGTCAAGGCGGTGATCCCCGACCGCTGCTACGCCGACGTCTACCAGGCGGTGATCGAGGACTGCAAGGCGCACGGTGCGTTCGACCCGGCCACCATGGGCAGCGTGCCGAACGTGGGCTTGATGGCGCAGGCGGCCGAGGAATACGGCTCGCACGACAAGACCTTCCAGGTCGCCGGCGACGGCGTGGTCAAGGTGCTCGACGAGGCCGGCAAGGTGCTGCTGCAGCACGACGTGGAAGCTGGCGACATCTGGCGCATGTGCCAGACCAAGGACGCGCCGGTGCAGGACTGGGTGAAGCTGGCGGTGGGCCGCGCGCGGCACACGCCGGCGGTGTTCTGGCTGGACCCGCAGCGCGCGCACGACCGCCAGGTGATCGCCAAGGTCGAGCGCTGCCTGAAGGACTACGACACCAGCGGCCTCGACATCCGCATCATGGATCCGGTGGCGGCGACGAAATTCTCACTGGAGCGCATCCGCCAGGGCCTGGATACCATCTCGGTCACCGGCAACGTGCTGCGCGACTACCTCACCGACCTGTTCCCGATCATGGAGCTGGGCACCAGCGCGAAGATGCTGTCGATCGTGCCGCTGATGGCCGGCGGCGGCCTGTTCGAGACCGGCGCCGGCGGCTCCGCGCCGAAGCACGTGCAGCAGTTCCTGGAAGAGAACTACCTGCGCTGGGATTCGCTGGGCGAGTTCCTCGCGCTGGCCGCCTCGCTGGAGTTCATGGGCAGCCGCCACGGCAACGCCGAGGTGGACGTGCTGGCGAAGACGCTGGACCAGGCCAACGGCAAGTTCCTCGACACCGACAAGTCGCCCTCGCGCAAGGTCGGCGGCATCGACAACCGCGGCAGCCATTTCTACCTGGCGCTGTACTGGGCGCAGGCGCTGGCCTCGCAGGACGTGAACGCCGCGCTGAAGGCGAAGTTCGCTCCGCTGGCGAAGGCGCTGACCGGGAGCGAGGCGGCCATCGTCGACGAACTGGTGCGCGTGCAGGGCAAGCCGGTCGACATCGGCGGCTACTACCACCCGGACATGGCACGGGTGAGCGCAGCGATGCGTCCCAGCGCGACGTTCAACGCCGCGCTGGCCCTGCTGGGGGCATGACGCGCTGAGGCAATGGCCGCACACGAGACGGGGCGTCGCAAGGCGCCCCGTCTCGTGTGCGATGCCGATGTGCATGTCGCCGGCCATCTGCGGCTCAGGATCGGCCTGCCACAATGCCCGGCGTTTGGCATGGAGCGATCCGATGCGTCTGTTGCACGTGGCTTTCCTGTTCGCGCTGGGCGGCATGCCGCCGGCGTTTGCGCAATCGGCCGCCGCGCCGCCTCCCGAGGTGGCCAACCTGCCCGTGGTGGTGGTGAGCGGCGTGCAGCCCGGGCCCGGCCTGTGGAAGGTATCGAAGGACGGGCACGTGATGTGGGTGCTCGGCACGCTGTCGCCGCTGCCGCGCGCCATGCAGTGGCAATCGCGCGAGGTGGAGCAGGTGCTCGGCGCCTCGCAGCAGGTGCTGCGGGAGCCCTCGGTGCAGCTGAAGGCCGACGTCGGCTTCCTCGGCAAGCTGTTCCTGCTGCCTTCGGCCTACAGTGCGCGCAAGAACGATGACGGCGCGACCCTGCAGCAGGTGCTGCCGCCGCCGGTGTATGCACGCTGGCAGGTGCTGAAGCTGAAGTACCTGGGCGACGACCGCGGCGTCGAGCGCTGGCGGCCACTGTTCGCCGCGCAGGAGCTGTACAAGAAGGCGCTGAAGGCGAACGGGCTGAGCCGCTCCGGCGGGGTCGAGGCGAGCGTGGACGAGCTGGCCAAACGCAGCGGCGTGCCGGAACTGCCGACCGACTACCACGTGCTGATCGAGCACCCGCGCGCGGCGATCAAGGCGTTCAAGCAGGCCGCGCCGCGCGACACCACCTGCTTCATCCGCACCCTGGACAGCGTCGAGCACGACATGCCGGCGATGACCGCGCGCGCCAACGCCTGGGCCACCGGCGACCTGCAGGCGCTGCGCGAGTTGCCCGACAGCGATCGCCACGATGCCTGCGTGGCGGCGGTCGCCGGCGCCGGCTTCGCGCAGACGCTCGGCCTCGACGACGTGCCGGCGAAGCAGCGCGCGACATGGCTGGCCGCCGCGCGCAAGGCGCTGGCCGGCAACGCGCAGACCTTCGCCTTGTTGCCGATGGACGAGCTGCTGAAGCCGGATGGCTACCTGGCCGCGCTGCAGGCCGAGGGCTACCAGGTCGACGCGCCGGAGTGAGCCACTTTTCGTAGGGCGGGCACGGCCCGCCGGCTCTTGCTTCGCATGGTGCGGTAATGAGGAGCGGCGGGCGGTGCCCGCCCTACGAATGGTCAGGCGCTGGCCAGGTCCAGTTGCGCGATCTCGTTGTCGCTCAGCTGCAATGAAGTGGCGCCGAGCAGTTCGCGCAGCTGCTCCACGCTGGTGGCGCTGACGATCGGCGCGGTGAGGCCGGGCCGGGCGATCAGCCAGGCCAGCGCGACCTGCGCCGGGGTGGCGCGATGCGCGGCGGCCACCGCGTCGAGTACGTCGAGCACCTGCAGGCCGTGCGGGTTGAGGTACTTCTTCACTGCGCCGCCGCGCGCGCGGCTCTTGGCCAGGTCGGCCGCGCTGCGGTACTTGCCGCTGAGGAAGCCGCTGGCCAGCGCGTAGTAGCTGATCACGCCGACGTGCTCGCGGCGGATCAGCGGCTCCAGCTCCTGCTCGTAGCCGGCGCGGCTGACCAGGTTGTATTCCGGCTGCAGGCTCTCGTAGCGCGGCAGGCCGTGCCGCTTCGATACGGCGAGCGCGTCGGCGAAGCGTGCGGCGCTGAAGTTGGAGGCGCCGATCGCGCGCACCTTGCCGGCCTCGATCAACCGGGCGAACTCGCCCAGGGTGTCCTCCATCGACACGCTGGCGTCGTCGTCGTGTGCCTGGTACAGGTCGATGCAGTCGACCTGCAGACGCTTCAGCGAGCCGTCCACCGCCTGGCGGATGTTCACCGGCGACAGGCCGGGGTGTTCGGCCCACTTGGACACCTTGGTGGCGAGCACCACCTGCTCGCGCTTGCCGCTCTTCTTCAGCCACTTGCCGATGATGGTTTCCGACTCGCCGCCGCGGTTGCCGGGCACCCACGCCGAATAGACGTCCGCGGTGTCGATGAGGTTGCCGCCGGCGTCGACGAAGGCGTCGAGCAGCTCGAACGAGCGCTTCTCGTCGGCGCTCCAGCCGAACACGTTGCCGCCGAAGGCAAGCGGGGCGATGGAAAGCGGCGAGTGGCCGAGCGGGCGCTGCTGCATGGAAAACCTCGAACGGGGTTGGGGATACCCCGTCCGAGGTGGTTGCGGCCGGCGCCGGAATCAAGCGCCGGCGGTCGCCCCAGGGTCAGCGTGGCTGGACCAGCCGCGGCCAGGTTGCCGCGCAGCACGTCGCCACGATCGCCTTGACCTTTTTGGCGGGAGGCTCGGGTCGATCCTTGTTGCTGCTCGCATCGGGCAGCCAGTCCGGGTCGACATGGGTGATGTGGCCGTGCAGGAACAGCAGGTCTTTCCAGAGCGAGTTCATGGGGGGAAGCCTCCTGAAGTGGAGCCTTGGACTTGGGGAGTGCTCAAGGTACACACGCGGAAGGCCGCCAAAAAGCGATATATTCGCAAGCCAGACTTGAGGGATATTCAAGATGGGAAAGTTGCCGCTGGGCCTGTTGCAGCAGTTCGTGCTGGTCGCCCGGCAAGGCAACCTGTCGCACGCCGCGGCGCAGGCCAACCTCACCGTCAGCGCCTTGAGCCACCAGATGCGCCAGCTGGAGGAGCGCCTGGAGCGGCGCCTGTTCGAGCGCGGTCCGCGCGGCGTGAAGCTGACCGTCGACGGCCGCCACCTGCTCGAGGCGGTGGGCGAGCATTTCGACGGTATCGAGCACGCGCTGGCGCGCTATCACACCCGCCACCACGATGGGCTGACGCTCAGCGCCAGCCCCGGCATCATGTCGAGCTGGCTGGTGCCGCGGCTGCCGCGGCTGGTCGCGGCCCATCCGGACCTGGAGCTCAGCCTGCAGTCCAGTTCGACCCTGGTGGATTTCGCGCTCGAACCGGTGGACGTGGGCCTGCGTTACGGCCGCGGCGAATGGGCGGGCCTGCACAGCGAGCGGCTGTTTGGCGAGTGGATCGCGCCGGTCGCCGCGCCCGCGCTGGTGGCGCGGATGGGCGATGCCGACCCGCGCGATTTGTCGCGCTGGCCGCTGCTCGGCGAGCCGACCCCCTCCACGCGCTGGCACGACTGGTTCACCCGCTATGGCGGCACCCGGCCGACGCGCTACGTGGCGCAGTTCGACAGCCTCGATGCGCTGCGCCACGCCGCGCTGGAGGGCCTCGGCGTGGCGCTGGGGCGCATGGTGACCTCGAAATCGCTGATCGATGCCGGCCGGCTGCAGGTGCTGGGCGACGAGTACATGCCGGTAGCGGAGGCGTACTGGCTGGTGTATCCGCCGCGCTCGCTGGAGCACCGCGGCATGCAGGCGTTCCGCGAGTGGCTGCTGGCCGAGGCGGACGATTACTGCCGGCAGATGCCGGCGCTGGGCTCGGGCATGACGATCGACTGATCCGGCCGCGCCGGCTGGCGCCTGGCGAGGGGGCAGTTACCATAGGCGGTTACATGCCGCCGCATCACCCCGAGGAGTCCGCATCATGAAATCACGCGCCGCCGTCGCCTGGGCCGCAGGCCAGCCGCTCAGCATCGAACAGGTCGACGTGGCCGGGCCGAAGGCCGGCGAAGTGCTGGTGCGCATCGTCGCCACCGGCGTGTGCCACACCGACGCGTTCACCCTGTCCGGCGCCGACCCGGAAGGACAGTTCCCGGTGATCCTCGGCCACGAGGGCGGCGGCATCGTGGAGGAAGTGGGCGAAGGCGTCACCTCGATGAAGGTGGGCGACCACGTGATCCCGCTGTACACGCCCGAGTGCGGCGAGTGCAAGTTCTGCCGCTCCGGCAAGACCAACCTGTGCCAGAAGATCCGCGCCACCCAGGGCCAGGGCCTGATGCCGGACGGCACCTCGCGCTTCTCGCTCAACGGCAAGCCGCTGCTGCACTACATGGGTACCAGCACGTTCAGCGAATACACCGTGCTGCCGGAGATCTCGCTGGCGAAGATCAACCCCGCCGCGCCGCTGGACAAGGTGTGCCTGCTCGGCTGCGGCATCACCACCGGCATCGGCGCGGTGCTGAACACGGCCAAGGTCGAGCCGGGCGCATCGGTGGCGGTATTCGGCATGGGCGGCATCGGCTTGTCGGTGGTGCAGGGCGCGGTGATGGCGAAGGCCGGGCGCATCGTGGTGGTCGACAGCAACCCGGCGAAGTTCGAGATGGCGAAGCTGCTCGGCGCGACGGACTTCATCAACCCGAAGGACTATCCGGACACGCCGATCCAGCAGGTCATCGTCGAACTCACCGACGGCGGCGTGGACTATTCGTTCGAGTGCATCGGCAACGTGCAGGTGATGCGCTCGGCGCTGGAGTGCTGCCATAAGGGCTGGGGCGAGTCGATCATCATCGGCGTGGCCGGCGCGGGGCAGGAGATCAGCACGCGGCCGTTCCAGCTGGTCACCGGCCGGGTTTGGCGCGGCTCGGCGTTCGGCGGGGTGAAGGGTCGCTCGCAGCTGCCCGGCTACGTCGAGCGCTACCTGGCCGGCGAGATCAGGATCGACGAGATGATCACCGAGGTGCTGCCGCTGGAGCGCATCAACGAGGCGTTCGAGCTGATGCACCAGGGCAAGGTGATCCGCTCGGTGATCCGCTACTGAAGACGCGATGCCGAAACGGCTGGCGCAGGGCGGGCACGGCCCGCCGCTCCTGCCGGGAATCGGCGGGCGGTGCCCGCCCTGCAAGAGCGGTGTCCCGCGGTGCGGATGAGGCTCTAGAATAGGCACGCGCCGCCGGCCCCATTCTGCTGGCGGCGTTCATTCCTTCTTTCCATGCCAGCACATCCATAAGGTTGTCCGATGAACCGCACCGCCATCCTCGTCGACGGCGCCTTCTTCCTTGCCCGCTACCGCAAGGTGTACGGGGAGCGCGATGCCGGCGATGCGCGCGCGGTGGCGAAGACCCTGTTCGGCATGGCGCTGGAACACCTGAAGGCGGTGGACCGCCCGCGCGACCAGCTCTACCGCATCTACTTCTACGATTGCCCGCCGCTGGAAAAGAGCTTCGTCAAGCCGATCAGCGGCGACAGCATCGACTTCGGCCGCACTGGCGCCGCCGCGTTCCGCCGCGAGCTGCACGACCAGCTGCGCCGGCAGCGCAAGATGGCGCTGCGGCTGGGCCGGCTGGCCGAGCGCGGCGAGTGGCAGCTGAAGCGCGGCACCTACCAGCAGCTGCGCGAGGGCAGCCTGCACTGGGACGCGCTGGGCGACGAGCACTTCGAGCCGGACATGCGGCAGACCCAGGTCGACATGAAGATCGGCATCGACATCGCCGCGCTGACCTACAAGAAGCTGGTCGACCAGATCATCCTGGTCGCCGGCGATGCGGATTTCATCCCGGCCGCGAAGCTGGCCCGCTACGAGGGCATCGACTTCATCCTCGACCCGATGTGGCAGGGCATCGCGCCGGACCTGCACGAACACATCGACGGCCTGCAGTCGGTCTGCCCGCGGCCGTTCTGAATCGTCTACCGGGCCTGCACAAGGGTTGCGCGATAGTGCGGCGGGTCCGGGCGGCCACCATGCCAAGGAGTTATTCATGAATCATGGGACACAAGCGGCCAGGACGGGGTTGGCAAACCTCGTGGCGGCCATGTTGCTGGCGGCCTGCCTGGCGGGGCCGGCGGCCGCTGCCCAGGCGGTACCCGTCGCCTCGGCCCAGCCGGACCAGCCGACCGACGTGCTGGTGCCGCCGACCAGCGCCCGCGACTTCACCGCCTCGCAGCTGGACGGCGTGCTGGCCGGCAGCTGGCGTTCGGCGGCGAACCGCGCCCGCGACGTCTACCGCCACCCCAAGGCCACCTTGCAGTTCTTCGGCGTGCGGCCGGACTTCACGGTGATCGAGATCACCCCCGGCGGCGGCTGGTACGCCGAGATCCTGGCGCCGCTGCTGCGCGACAACGGCCGCTACGTCGCGGCGGAGAAGGCGCCCGCCGCCGACGCCGAGGCGCGCAGCGACGACAGCGCGCTGCGCCGCAAATTCGCCGCCGACCCGGCGCACTACGGCAAGGCGGCGATCGTCACGTTCGACCCGAAGGCGCCGGTGCTCGGGCCGCCCGGCTCGGCCGACCTGGTGCTGACCTTCCGCAACGTGCACAACTGGGCGGTGGCGGGGACCGCGCCGGCGATGTTCAAGGCGTTCTTCGCGGTGCTGAAACCCGGCGGCGTGCTGGGCGTGGTCGACCATCGCGCCGACGACGGCGCCACGCTGGAGGGGGTGAAGTCGAGCGGCTACCTGCCCACCCGCTACGTGGTGAAGCTGGCTGGCGAGGCCGGCTTCGTGCTGGACGAGAGCAGCGACATCAACGCCAACCCGAAGGACACCAAGGACTATCCGAAGGGCGTGTGGACGCTGCCGCCCACGCTCACCCTGGGCGAGCAGGACAAGGTGAAGTACCAGGCGATCGGCGAGTCCGACCGGATGACCCTGCGCTTCGTGAAGCCCGCGGCGCCGGCGCCGGCGACGGCCTCCACGCCCTGAGCCGAAGCGGCGCCATGCTGATCGCGCTGAACAAGCCGTACGGCGTGCTGTGCCAGTTCACCGACGATCGCGGCCGCCCCACGCTGGCCGGCTACGTGCGGCAGAAGGGCGTGTATGCGGCGGGCCGGCTGGACCACGACAGTGAGGGCCTGCTGCTGCTCACCGACGACGGCGCGCTTGCGCACCGGCTCACCGACCCGCGCCACAAGGAGGCCAAGACCTACCTGGTGCAGGTCGAGGGCGCGATCGACGAGGCGGCGGTCGCCGCGCTGCGCCGGGGCGTGGTGCTGAACGACGGCCCGACCCTGCCGGCCGAGGCCGCCTTCGCCGCCGAGCCGGACTGGCTGTGGCCGCGCGACCCGCCGGTGCGCTTCCGCAAGGCCATTCCCACCAGCTGGCTCACGCTCACCCTGCGCGAGGGCCGCAACCGCCAGGTGCGCCGGATGACCGCCGCGGTGGGCTTTCCCACCCTGCGGCTGATCCGCGTGCGCATCGGCGAGCATGCGCTGGACGGCCTCGCGTCCGGCGAGACGCGGGTGGTGGGTTGAGGCGCGATAATCGCGAAACCCGTTCCCACGGAGTTCCTAGATGGAGTTCAAGGACCACTTCTCCGGCCACGCTGCGCTTTACCGCGACGCCCGCCCGCTGCCGCCCGCCGACTGGTTCGACTGGCTGGCGGCGCAGGCGCCCGACCTCGCGCTGGCCTGGGACGCCGGCTGCGGCAACGGCCAGGCCAGCCTGGGGTTGGCCGCGCACTTCGAGCGCGTGGTCGCCACCGATCCCAGCGCCACGCAGATCGCGCAGGCCGCGCCGCATCCGCGCATCGACTACCGTACCGAGCCGGCCGAACGCAGCAGCCTCGCCGCGGGCAGCGTGAGCCTGGTCGGCGTGTCGCAGGCGCTGCACTGGTTCGACCTCGACGCGTTCCACGCCGAGGTGCGCCGCGTGGCGAAACCCGGCGCGCTGCTGGCGATCAGCGCCTACGGCAACTGCAGCGTGAGCCGCGCGGTCGATGCGGTGGAGCGCCAGCTCCACCACGACATGCTGGGCCCGGACTGGCCGCCCGAGCGCACGCTGGTGGAAACCGGCTACCGCGACTTGCCGTTCCCGTTCGCGCCGGTGGAGGCGCCCAGCTTCATGATGCGCGCGGACTGGAACCTCGCGCAGTTCCTCGCCTACCTGCATTCGTGGTCGGCCGCGCAGCGGCACCAGAAGCGCACCGGCCGCGACGCGGTGCAGGCGGCCGCGCCCGCGCTGGCCGCGGCCTGGGGCGATCCCGAACGGGTGCGCGCGGTGCGCTGGCCGTTCTTCGCTCGGGCGGGACGGGTAGAGTAGCGCTCAGGCCGCTCCGGCCAGGCCGAAGAACGCCAGCGCCGTCGCGGTGCTGTTTGCCGCGGTGACTTCCGCGCTCTCGCCGCGGTCGCGGGCGACTTCCTCGCAGATGTGCTTCAGGTACATCGGCTCGTTGCGCCGGTGGCTGGGCGGCGGGCGCACCGTGCGCGGCAGCAGGTACGGCGCGTCGGTCTCGAGCATCAGCCGGTTCGCCGGGATCGTGCGCACCAGTTCGCGCAGGTGGGTGCCGCGGCGCTCGTCGCAGATCCAGCCGGTGATGCCGATGTGGCAGTCCAGCGCGAGGTAGTCGGCAAGCGCCTCGCCGGTGTCGGTGAAGCAGTGCACCACCGCGGCGGGCACCCGGTCGCGCCAGCGCCGGAGCAGGGCGACGAAATCACCGTGCGCGTCGCGCTGGTGCAGGAACAGCGGCTTGCCCACGTCCGCGGCGATCGCCAGCTGGCGTTCGAATACCGCCAGCTGCACCTCGCGCGGCGAGTAGTTGCGGTGGTAGTCCAGCCCGGTCTCGCCGACCGCGCGCACCTGCGGCTGCGCCGCCAGTTCGCGCAACGCCGCCTCGGTGGCGTCGTCGTAGTCGACCGCGTGGTGCGGGTGCACGCCGGCGGTGGCGTACAGCGTGCCGGGATGCGCCTGGGCCAGCGCCAGCGCATGTTCGCTGCCGTCGCGCGAGGCGCCGGTGACGACCATCCGGCCCACGCCGTGCGCCTGCGCGCGCTGCAGCACGGCGTCGAGGTCGTGGCGGAACGACTCGTGGGTGAGGTTGGCGCCGATATCGAGCAGCTGCATGGTCTGGCCGGTCATCGAAAGCGGCATTGTCCCAGACCCCGGCGGTGGCGCAAACGCACGGCCGGCCGCGGGCGCGGCGCGAGCCTGCGACCCGGGTCACGCCGGCGGCGGCACAGGAAATTTTCCTAGGCCACGGAGGTCCAACGCTGCGGGCGCAGGCCTCACAATGGACGTTTGTGCCGCCGTGGCGGCCGGCGGCGGGCCGCGTTCACCCGCCGCCGGCCGGATGTGCTAACTATGGTGCTTGCCGTTTCGCCGCCGGGGAGCGCCGGCGGCTTTTCGCAGATATCGAGCGGGGTGGAGGATGTCGGCAGTGATCGAGCCGGCGGTCGGCGGGTCGGGTCGGGTCGTGGATGACCGCGAGGCGGAAGTCTGCGCGTGGCTGGTCGCGCGCGGCCGCCTGAAGGACGGCGACCTCGTCCGCGCGCGCCGGCTGCACGAGGAATCGGCGGAGGGCACGCTGACCACGCTGATGGCGCGGCTGGGCCTGGTTTCCGAGCGCGACCTGGCCGAGGCCTGGGCCGAACTGCTGCAGGTGCCGCTGCTGGCCGCGCGCGATGCGCCGGAACTGCCGCCGGCCGAGCTGGAGCTGTCGCTGCGCTTCCTGAAACAGCAGCACGTGGTGCCGGTGCAGGATGGCGAGCACGGGCTGGCGCTGATCGTGGCCGACCCGGCCGATCCGTATCCGCTGCAGGCGGTGGAGCTGGCCGCCGGGCGGCCGGTGGCGCTGCGCGTGGGCCTGCGCTCGGAGATCGACGGGCTGATCGAGCGCTATTACGGTTCCGGCCGCTCGGCGATGGGCACGATCGTGGAGAACCTCGACGGCAGTGCGGCGGAAGAGGACGACGTCGAGCACCTGCGCGACCTCGCCTCCGAGGCTCCCGTCATCCGGCTGGTCAACCTGATCCTGCAGCGCGCGGTCGAGCAGCGCGCGTCGGACGTGCACATCGAGCCGTTCGAGAACCGGCTGAAGGTGCGTTACCGCATCGACGGTGTGCTGCACGAGGTGGAGGCGCCGCCGTCGTCGTCCACCGCCGCGGTGATCTCGCGCGTGAAGATCATGGCGCGGCTGAACATCGCCGAGCGCCGGCTGCCGCAGGACGGCCGCATCCAGCTGCGCGTGCAGGGCAAGGAGCTGGACCTGCGTGTGTCCACCGTGCCGACCAGCTTCGGCGAGTCGGTGGTGATGCGCATCCTCGACCGCGAATCGGTGGTGTTCGACTTCGCCTCGCTGGGCTTCACCGACAGCTTCCAGTCGCGCTTCGTCGAGGTGCTCAACCGGCCGCACGGGATCCTGCTGGTGACCGGCCCCACCGGCTCGGGCAAGACCACCACGCTGTACACCGCGCTGTCGCGGATCAACACGCCCGACGTGAAGATCATCACCGTCGAGGACCCGGTCGAGTACCAGATCGAGGGCATCAACCAGATCCAGGTGAAGCCGCAGATCGGGCTGGATTTCGCCGGCGCGCTGCGCTCGATCGTGCGCCAGGACCCGGACGTGATCATGATCGGCGAGATGCGCGACCTGGAAACCTGCCGCATCGCGATCCAGTCCGCGCTCACCGGCCACCTGGTGCTGTCCACCCTGCACACCAACTCCGCCGCCGGCGGCATCACCCGCCTGCTCGACATGGGCGTGGAGGATTACCTGCTCGGCTCCACTGTCAACGGCATCCTGGCGCAGCGGCTGGTGCGCCGGCTCGATCCGGCGACGGCGGTGCCATATGAGCCCTCGCCCGAGGTGATCGCCCAGTTCGAGCTGGAGAAGTACGCGGACGGCAAGCCGATCCGGCTGTGGAAGCCCGGTTCCAGCACGGCGAATCCCAGCGGCTACCGCGGCCGCCAGGCGATTATGGAGTTCCTGGTGATGAGCGACCCGCTGCGCCGCCTGGTGATGCAGAAGGCCGACGCCGGCGAGATCGAGAAGCAGGCGCGCGCCGAGGGCATGCGCACCATGTACGAGGACGGCATCGCCAAGTCGCTCGCCGGCGTCACCACGCTGGAGGAGGTGCTGCGTGTCACGCAGGAGGGCTGAGGCGCTCCATCCCTTCTCCCTTTGGGAGAAGGTGCCCGAAGGGCGGATGAGGGTCCGGGCGGAGTGTGGCGTTGCGCCGTGCCGGAACCCTCATCCCTCTCACCCGCAAGGGGACTCCCTTTGGGTCGCCAGCGGGAGAGGGGTCGAAGTGCGCGGTTTGGTCGCATGAGCCAGTTCCAATACAAAGCCGTCAGCGAAGCCGGCGAAGTCCTGCAGGGCCAGATGGAAGCCGCCAGCGTCGAGGAAGTGATCGGCCGCCTGCAGGACCAGGGCCATACGCCGTTGGAAGCGTTGCCGGCCGACGGTGCGGGCGGTGGCGGCGGCTTCGCCGCGCTGTTCAAGCGCGGTCCGTTCAGCGGCGACCAGCTGGCCCAGTTCACCCATCAGCTGGCGACCCTGCTCGGCGCCGGCCAGCCGCTGGACCGCGCGCTGGGCATCCTGCTCGACTTGCCCGAGGGCGAGCACGCGAAGAAGCTCGTCGAGCGCGTGCGCGACCGCGTGCGCGGCGGCAACAGCCTGTCCTCGGCGCTGGACGAGGAGCATGGCGTGTTCCCCAAGCTGTACGTCAGCCTGGTGCGCGCCGGCGAGGCGGGCGGTTCGCTGGAAGAGACGCTGCGCCGGCTGGCCGATTACCTGGAGCGCGCGCAGCAGCTGCGCGGCAGCATCGTCAATGCGCTGATCTATCCGGCCTTCCTGCTGGCCGGCGTGCTCGGCTCGCTGGTGCTGCTGCTGGCCTACGTGGTGCCGCAGTTCGTGCCGATCTTCGAGGACATGCAGGTGCCGATCCCGTGGATCACCGCCGCGGTGCTGGCGCTGGGCAACGCGCTGCAAGCGTGGTGGTGGCTGATCCTGCTGCTGCTCGGCGGCGGCCTGTTCGCCTGGCGCGCGCGGTTGCGCGATCCGGCGATGCGGCTGGCCTGGCATGCCCGGCTGCTGCGGCTGCGCCTGGTCGGCCCGCTGCTGCTGAAGGTGGAAACCGCGCGGATCGCGCGCACGCTGGGTACCTTGCTGAAGAACGGCGTACCGTTGCTGAGCGCGTTGACCATCGCGCGCCAGGTCACCGGCAACCGCGCGCTGGACGCGGCGCTGGAGGCGGCGCACGAACAGGTCAAGGGCGGCGCCGGGCTGAGCCTGGCGCTGGGCCAGTCGAAGCTGTTCCCGCGGCTGGCGATGCAGATGGTGCAAGTCGGCGAGGAAGCCGGCCAGCTCGACACCATGCTGCTGAAAGTCGCCGACACCTTCGAACTCGAGTCCAGGCGCGCGATCGACCGCCTGCTGGCGGCGCTGGTGCCTGCGCTGACCATCGTGATGACCGTGCTGGTGGCGATCATCATGGCCGCGATCCTGCTGCCGCTGCTCAGCCTCACCAGCAATATCCAATAGACATTCCATTCGCACATTCGAGGTGATCCCCATGCGGCAAAGGCAACCACGACGTATCGGCTCGAACGCCGGTTTCACCCTGCTCGAAATGCTCGCGGTGATCGTGCTGATCGGCATCATCGGCGCGGTGGTGGTGACCCAGGTCGGCAAGAACGTGGACAAGGGCAAGTACGGCGCCGGCAAGGCGCAGCTGATGACGCTGAACCAGAAGATCGAGAACTACGCGCTGGACAACGGCGCGCCGCCGCCACAGCTGGAAGGGCTGGTGACGAAGCCGGCGAACGCGCCGAACTGGCAGGGCCCGTACGCGAAGGAGTCCGACCTGAAGGATCCCTGGGGCCACGCCTTCGGCTACCAGTACCCGGGCGAGCACGGCAGCTTCGACCTAATCTTCTACGGCCAGGACGGCAAGCCCGGCGGCGACGGCTACAGCAAGGACGTGGGCAACTGGCAATGAAGCCGGGATTCGGTGAGCGACGGGATTCGGATCCGGCAAGAACGGGCGCCCCCGCACTTGCCTGGTGCGCTCTACTGAATCCCCAATCCCCAATCCCGAATCCCGGCCGGCGGCGCGCCGCCGGCTTCACCCTGCTGGAAATGCTCGCAGTGATCCTGTTGATCGGGATTGCCGCGGCGGCGGTGTCGATCGCGGTGACCCAGGGCCTGGCCAGCGCGCGCGCACGCGCGGCCGGCAGCGAGCTGGCCGGCGCGCTGCGGGCGACCCGCGTGCAGGCGATCGTGCGCGGCGAGGAGCAGCATTTCGACGTGGACACCCGCGCGAACAGCTACGACGACGCGAAGCGGCATGGCGTGCGTCTGCCGAAGGGCCTGCGCGTGAGCATCACCAGCGCGAAGCAGGACCAGCCGAACGACCACACCGGCCGCATCCGCTTCTTCCCCGACGGCAGCTCCACCGGCGGGCGCATCACCCTGCGCAGCGGCCGGCGCGAATGGCACGTCAACGTGGCGTGGCTGACCGGCGAGGTGCGCGTGGTCGATGCGGTGGCGCAGCGATGAGAGCCGGGATGACCAGACATTCGTCTGTTGAAAGCGGGGATTCGGGATTCGGGATTCGCAAAAGCGGGCGGCCGGTGCTGGCGCGCCTTGCCGAATCCCGAATCCCGAATCCCCAATCCCGCCAGCAGGGCTTTTCCCTGCTGGAGGTAATCGCCGCGATCATGCTGCTGGCGATCGCGTTCACCGCGCTGATGAAGGTGGCCGGCGCATCCATCGCGCTGGGCCGCAACGCGGCCGCATACAGCGAAGTGGCGATGCATGCACGCAGCCTGCTCGACAGCGCGTTCGTGGGCGAGGCGGTGAAGCCGGGCCAGCATGCCGGCCGCTTCGACCGGCAGTACCGCTGGCAGCTCGACGTGACGCCGTGGAACGCGGCCGGCCCGGCCGCGCCCGGTGCGTCGCTGCAGCTCTACCAGCTCGACCTGGCCGTGTCGTGGGGGCCGCCGGCGCATCCGCGCACGGCGCACTTCCGCACGCTGCGGCTGGGCACGCCGATGCCCGCCGGCAACGCCCAGGCCGTCCGATGAAGCGCGCGGCCGGCTTCACCCTGCTGGAAGTGCTCGCCGCGCTGGTGCTGCTGGCGCTGCTGCTGGTCGGCGTGTATTCGGGCCTGCGCACCGCCACCCGCAGCGTGCGCTCGGGCACGGCGGCGATCGAGCGGGTCGACCAGGTGCGTTCGGCGCAGCAATTCCTGCGCCGCGAACTGGCGCAAAGCATGGTCCAGCCGATCGGCCGCACCGACCATGGCGAGCCGATCTATTTCGAGGGCAGCGCGCGCGAGATGCGTTACGTGGCCCCGCTGCCCGGCTACCTCGGCAAGCTCGGCCCGCAGCTGCAGCGGCTGCAACTGGTCGACGACGGCCACGACGGGCTGCGGCTGGAGCTGAGCTTGGCCCTGCTGCCGCCGGACGGCCAGCCGCCGCAGCCGCTGGGCGAGCCGCAGGTGCTGCTCGATCGCATCGCCAAGGGCGGTTTCAGCTACCGCGGGGTCGACGAGCAGGGCGACCCTGCCCCATGGTCCACGACATGGCCTGATGGCCGCCGGATGCCGCAGCTGGTGCGCATCGAGCTGCAGGCGCAGGGTGGCATGGCGTGGCCGCAGCTGGACGTGCCGCTGCGGGCGAATCCGCTCCTGGTCAACCTGCCCGGCATGAGGGGGCGATGAGCCGCCGGCCGTTGCCGCGGCGTGCCGGCCAGCGCGGGGTCGCCCTGCTGCTGGTGCTGTGGGCGTGCACGCTGCTGGCGATCCTGCTCGGCGGCTACGCCGCGCTGGTGCGCACCGAAGGCCTGCAGGCCCGCTACGCGTTCGCCCAGGCCCAGGCGCATTACGCCGCCGAGGCCGGCCTGATGCGTGCGCTGTACGCCTTGCGGGATCCGCAGCCGACGCAGCACTGGATCGGCGATGGCCGGCCCTACACCTTCCACTACGACCAGGCCACCGTGGTGGTGCGCGCGATCGACGAAGGCGGCAAGGTCGATCTCAACGCCGCCTCGCCGGAGGTGCTGCGCGGCCTGTTCCAGGCGGCCGGGCTGGAACAGGCCGCGGCGCAGGCGCTGGCCGGCCGCGTGGTGGACTGGCGCAGCCCGCCCCTCCTCGAAGGCGCGGCCGCCAGCCAGCGCGCCGCCTACCTGGCAGCCGGGCACGGCTACGGCCCGCGCGGCGGCCCGTTCGCCAGCATCGAGGAACTGCAGATGGTGCTGGGCATGACCCCGGCGCTGTACCGGCAGGTGGCGCCGGCGGTAACGATCTGGTCCGGCAACCCGAGCCCGGACCCGAACATTGCGCCGCCCCTGGCGCTGGCCGCGATCCCCGGAATGACGCCCGAACGGATGAACGAGATCCAGGCCGCACGGCGGAAGAATGCGGACGACCCGCGGCTGGTCCTCAACGGCGGAACCGCGCATAGTATTCGTTCGGAGGCCACGCTGGCCGACGGCACGCGTGCGGTCCTGCGCGCCACGATTCGCCTGCAGGAGGGGCAGGTGCAACCGTATGCCGTGCTGCGCTGGCAGGAGGGGGAGGCGGAATGAGTACGGCAATGCAGTCGCTGCGGCCGTTGTTGGATCGTGCACGCCGCGGCTGGCGCGCTTCGCCGCTGCCCGCGTTCCTGGGCTGGTGGGGCGGCGAGCTGCGCGGCCTGCTGCCGCTGCGCTGGTACGGCTGGTTCGGCAGCGGCGCGGACTGGCACCTGCTGCAGCACGCCGACGCGGCATGGACCCTGCGCCGCAGCGGCCAGGGCGATGTGCTGGCGAGCTGGAACGACGACGGCGCCCCCGCGCCGGCCGCCGCGCTGGGCGCGGCGCTGCAGCGGGTGGACCGCGAGGATCTGCGCCTGGCGCTGCTGCTGCCGGCGGCGGCGGTGTTGCGGCGCACGCTGGCGCTGCCGCTGGTCGCGCGCGACAACCTGCGCCAGGTCGCCGCTTTCGAGATGGACCGGCAGACCCCGTTCACCGTGGCGCAGGTGTACTACGCCGTGCGCGAAACGGCCGCGCCCGCCGCGCCCGGCCGCCTCAACGCGGAACTGGTGGTGGTCACCCGCGGCACGCTGGATCCGCTGCTCGCGCGCCTGCAGGCGCAGGGCATCGCGGTCGACGCGGCGGACGTGGCGGCGGGCGACGGCCGCCTGGGCGTCAACCTGCTGCCGCCGGAACAGGTGCCGCATCGCGCCCGCCCGCGCCGCCGGCTGAACCTGATGCTGGCCGCCGCCTGCGTGCTGCTGCTGGCGCTGGTGCTGGGCGAGTGGCTGCACAACCGGCAACTGGCGCTGGCGCAGATGCAGGCCGAGGTCGAGGCGATGCGCGGCGAGGCGCAGCAGGTGGCGGCGCTGCGCCAGCAGCTGCAGGACGACGCCGGCGCCGCCGGTTTCCTGGCCCGGCGCAAGCACGATACGGTGGCCATGCTCAGCCTGTTGCAGGATGTCACCGAGCGCCTGCCGGACAGCGCCTGGCTGGAGCGCTTCAACGTCGACAACGCCGGCCAGATCGGCCTGCAGGGGCAGAGCCAGCAGGCGGTGAAGCTGCTCGACGCATTGAAGGATTCGAAGCTGATCACCGGTGCCAGCTTCCAGGGCAGCATCCAGCCCGACCCGAGCAGCGGCAAGGAACGCTTCTACATGACCGCGCGCGTGAACCAGCCGAAACCGGCGGCGGCCGCCCCGGCGGCCCACGGGGACGCGCCATGAAGATCACCGCGATGAATCCGCGCGACAGCCGCATCGCGGCGGTGATCCTGCTGCTGCTGGCGCTGGGGCTGGCCTATCTGGTGCTGCTGCACTGGTGGTTCGTGGTGCCGTTGCAGCAGGTGCGCGACGAGATGGCCGACCTGCGCGACACGCACAGCCGCTACGCCGCCGCGATCGCCGAGAAGCCGGCGCTGCAGCGGCGGCTCGCCGCGCTCGGTTCCGGCCAGGCCGCCAGCAACGCGTTCCTCGCCGCCGCCGATCCGAACGCCGCCGCGGCCGACCTGATGCAGCGCGTGATCGACGTGGTCGCCGCCCGCGCCGGCGGCGGCCATTGCGCGGTGACCCAGAAAATGCCGCTGCCGAACCCGCCGTCGACCACCGGCGAGCCGTACCGCAAGGCGGCGGTCAGCATCAGCCTGAACTGCGACATGGAGCCGCTGGCGGCGGTGCTGCAGGCGCTGGAGCAGGGCACGCCGTACCTGTTCGTCGACGACCTCAGCATCTACCGCAACCCGGTGACGCAGCAGCAGAACGGCACCGCGGCGCTGGAGGTGCAGTTCAGCCTGTCCGGCTACGTGCGTCCGGCGCGTCCGGCGGCCGCGCCGTCCGGCCGCACGCCCGTCGACGCGGGAGCCGCGCCATGAACGCCGCCAACCAGCGCCAGCTGACGCCCGTGCTGGTCGCGCTGGCCGTGCTGCTGGGCGCGGTGCTGCTGTTGCTGCTGGCCGGCCTGGGCCGCGGCGTGCGCTGGGATGCGCCGCGCACGCCGGCGTCGCTGCCGCCGGCCGGCCAGCCTGCCAGCCTGCCGCCACCGGTGCCGCTGCAGCAGTACGCGCTGGTCTGGCAGAAGCCGTTGTTCAGCCCGGACCGCAAGCCGGTCGCGCGCGCCGCCGACGGCGGCGGCAATCTCGGCGACCTCGAACTGACCGGCATCATCCTCACCCCCGAGCTGCGCATGGCCCTGCTGCGCGACAGGAACGGCGACCATCGCGAGGTGCGCGTGCGCGAGGGCCAGGCGTTGCCGGACGGCGGCGCCACCCTGCTGGAAGTGCATCCGCGTTCGGCGGTGTTCGCCGCGTCCGCGGGGCGGACCGAGTTGAAGCTGCCGGCCGGTGCGCCGTTCGACGGGCAGAAGGTCGCCGGCGCGGGAACCGCGGCGCCGCCGCCGGCCGCGTCTGCCGATGCGGTGATCAGCATCGGCCCGCACGGGGCCGGAAGGCAGAACCTGCGTTCCAGGGGCGGCCGCGATTCGCAGGCACCGCCATCGCCGGAGGGTCCGGCGCGGCAGAAAAGCCTTGACCGGCTCAGGGAAAACATCCAGAAACGTCGTGCTGCCGATGCTGCCGCAGCCAATCAAGGGGTACGTTGATCCATGTTCCGCATGCCTACTCAGCAAATCCTGCGCAGCGTCATGCTGGCCGTCGTGGTGGTGCTGGCCGGCTGTGCCAGCCTGCCGCCGCCGGCGGACAACGGTGCCCTGCAGCGCGAGGCGCTGGCCGGCACGCAGAATCCGGTGCCCGCGCCGCTGCCGCTGAACAACGGCGCGTCGGACGGCAGCACGGCCACACCGCAGTCGCAGGTGAGCCGGGGCAGCGGGCAGTTCATCCGGCCCGGCGCGCTGGCCCAGCCGCGCCCGGCGGCCAGCGGCGGCGGCTCGGTGACCTTCAATTTCGAGAACCAGCCGGTACAGGCGGTGGTCAAGGCGATCCTGGGCGACCTGCTCAAGCAGAACTACACCATCACGCCGGGCGTGCAGGGCAACATCTCGTTCTCCACCGCCGAGCCGGTGGATGCGGACCAGGCGCTGCCGATCCTGGAGACCCTGCTGTCGTGGACCCACAACGCGCTGGTCAGGCGCAACGGCGGCTACGTGGTGTTGCCGGAGAAGGAGGCCGTGGCCGGCAACCTGGTGCCCAGCCTCGGCGCCAGCGCGCCCACGGGCGGGCTGCAGTCGCGGCTGTTCCCGCTGCACTACATCTCCGCCACCGAGATGCAGAAGCTGATCAAGCCGTTTGCGCGGGCGGATTCGATCTTGCTGGTGGACCCGGCGCGCAACCTGCTGGTGATGTCCGGCACTCCCGACGAGCTGGCCAACTACCAGCGCATGGTACGCACCTTCGACGTGGACTGGCTGCGCGGCATGTCGGTGGGCGTGTTCAACCTGCAGTACGCCAGCGTGGGCGAACTGATGCCGAAGCTGGACGGCATGTTCGGCGAGAAGGGCAATACCCCGCTGGCCGGCATGCTGCGCTTCATCCCGATCGAGCGCACCAACGCGCTGGTGGTGATCAGCACCCAGCCGGAATACCTGCAGGAGGTCGGCGACTGGATCACCCGCATCGACCGCGGCGGCGGCAACGAGCCGCAGCTGTTCGTCTACGACGTGCGCAACATCAAGGCCTCGGACCTGGCCCGGTACCTGGCGCAGATCTACGCGAGCGGCGCCGGCAGCGGCGGCGGCGACAGCGGCGGCCAGGTCGGGCCGGGCCTCGCCGCGGCCACCCTGGGCAGCGCGGACAATGCCGGCGCGACCAGCATGGGCAGCACCGCGGGCAGCTTCGGCAACCCGGGCGGCGCGGGGCGCGACAGCGGCCCCATCGGCGTGGGCGGCAACGTCGGCACGGTCGGCGGCAGCGGCCGCGACAGCACCGGCGGCGGTGCGGGCGGAGCTTTCGGCAGCCGCGCGGCCGGCTTCGGCGGCGCGGCCGGCGGCGCCGCGCCCAGCGAACAGCAGTACAGCTCCAGCGACGGCAGCGTGCGGATCAGCTCGGTCGACGGCAGCAACCAGTTGCTGGTGCGCGCGCGGCCGTCGCAGTGGGAGGAAATCAAGTCGGCGATCCACAAGCTCGACAACGTGCCGCTGCAGGTGCAGATCGAGACGCGCATCCTAGAGGTCAGCCTCACCGGCGAGTTCCAGTTCGGCGTGCAGTGGTACCTGGAGGGGCTGACCGGCAGCACCACCGACAGCAGCGGCAACATCGTTCCCGGCCAGCCGTACCGGCACCGCCAGCTCGGCCTGGGTCAGGGCGGCAACGCGTTCCGCGGCGAGCCGTTCTTCTATTCCTTCCTCAACAGCGACCTGCAGGTCGCCGTGCGCGCGATGGAGACCAGCGGCAACACCAAGACGCTGTCGGCGCCGTCGATGGTGGTGATGAATAACCAGGTGGCCAGCATCGCCGTCGGCAACCAGATCCCGATCAACCAGACCAGCGTGAACACCGGCATCGGCACGGCCACCAGCTACAGCCAGGTCAGCTACCTGAGCACCGGCGTGATCCTCAACGTGCAGCCGCGGATCAATCCCGGCGGCCTGGTCTACATGAACATCAGCCAGGAGGTCAGCCAGGCCGACAAGTCGGTGCCGCTGGTCAACGGCAACCCGGCCATCTCGCAGCGCAAGCTGGCCACCCAGGTGGCCGTGCAGAGCGGCCAGACCGTGTTGCTGGGCGGCCTGATCCAGCAGGCCGAGGGCAACACCGACACCGGCATCCCCGGGCTCAACCGCGTCCCGGTGCTGGGCCGGCTGTTCGGCAACACCAGCCGCAGCCGCAACCGCACCGAGCTGATCGTGCTGATCACGCCGCGGGTGATCCGCGGCGGCGCGGACGCCAAGCAGATCACCGACGACTACCAGAGCAAGTTCGAATCGCTGGCGCCGCTGCGCGCACCGGCCGGTGCCGGCACGAAGCCCAAGTGATGTTCTGACCGATCGGGGCGGGCGCGCGGCGGCGCCCGCTATCATGCGCGCGATGAGCAGTGCGCCGCCTCCGTTCCCGATCACCCCGCTGCTGCCGCAGATTTGTGCGTCGCTGGCGGCGCAGCCGCGGCTGGTGCTGGAGGCGCCGCCGGGCGCCGGCAAGACCACCCAGGTGCCGCTGGCCCTGCTCGACGCACCGTGGCTGGCCGGGGGCAAGATCGTGATGCTGGAGCCGCGCCGGATCGCGGCGCGCGCCGCCGCGCAGTTCATGGCGCAGCAGCTCGGCGAAGCGGTCGGGCAGACCGTCGGCTACCGCATCCGCTTCGAGTCGAAGGTGGGCGCGGCGACCCGCATCGAGGTGGTCACCGAAGGCATCCTCACCCGGCTGATCCAGCACGACCCGGAGTTGGCAGGGATCGGCGCGATCGTGTTCGACGAGTTCCACGAACGCCACCTCGCCGGCGACCTCGGCATCGCGCTAGCGCGGGACGTGCAGGCTACGCTGCGGCCGGATCTGCGCCTGCTGCTGATGTCGGCCACGCTGGATGGCGAGCGCATCGCGGCCTGGCTGGATGCGCCACGCATCAGCAGTCCGGGCCGCAGCTTCCCGGTGCGCATCGACTATCCGCCGGCACGCACCCAGGAAACCGTCGAACATCAGCTGGCCCGCGTCGCGCGGCAGGCGCTGGAGGAAAACGGCGGCGACGTGCTGGCCTTTCTGCCCGGCCGGCGCGAGATCGCGCGCGCGCAGGCGGTGCTGGCGCAGACGCTGGTGCGCGACGACGTCGAACTGGTCGCGCTGCACGGCGAGTTGTCGCTGGCCGAGCAGCAGCAGGCGCTGGCTCCCGCCGAACCGGGCATGCGTCGAATCGTGCTGGCCACCAACGTGGCCGAGTCCAGCATCACCCTGCCGGGCATTCGCGCGGTGATTGACAGCGGCCTCGCGCGCGAGCCGCGCTTCGATCCGAACTCCGGCTTCACCCGATTGGAGACCGTCAGCATCTCGCAGGCCTCGGCCGACCAGCGCGCCGGCCGTGCCGGCCGCGTGGCGGCGGGCACGGCGTACCGGCTGTGGCCGCAGGGCCGGCGGCTGGAGCCGGCGCGCACGGCCGAGATCATGCAGGCGGAGCTGTCGGGGCTCGCGCTGGAGCTGGCGGCCTGGGGCGTAACGGCGAGCAGCAGCGCCGCGCTACCGTGGCTCGATCCGCCGCCGTCCGGCGCGCTGGCGCAGGCACGCGAACTGCTGGTGAGCCTTGCCGCGCTGGACACCGATGGGCGCATCACCGCGCTGGGCCGGCGCATGCTGGAACTGGGCGCCACGCCGCGGCTGGGCGCCGCCGCGTTGCGCGCACCGTCCGAGTTGCACGCGCTGATCGCCGACCTGCTGGCGCTGATGGAGGCGCGTTCGCCGCTGCGTGGCACGCAGGCGCGCAGCGACGATTTCCGCGCCCGCGTGGCCGCGCTGCATGCCTGGCGCGACCGCCGTGGTCCGGCCTCGCGCGGTGAGGTCGACAGCGGCGCGCTGGCGGCGATCGAGCAGGCCAGCAAGGGCTGGCGCCGGCGCCTGGACGTATGTACCGCGGCCAGCGGCGTGCCGGACAGCCATGCAGTCGGCGACCTGCTGCTGCACGCGTTCCCCGACCGCATCGCGCGCCGCGACGACGGCAACCCGCTGCGCTACACGCTGGCCAACGGCCGCGGCGCGCGCCTGCACGAAGACACCGCGCTGCTGGGCGAGCCCTGGCTGGTGGTGCTGGACCTGCGCCTGGACGTGCGCGACAGCCTGGTGTTCGCCGCCGCGCCGTTCGATCCGCGCGTGCTGGAGCGCGACTTCCCGCAGCGCTTCACCCGCGAACGCACGCTGCGCTGGAACGACCAACGCGGCGCCACCGAGGCGTTCGATGAACAGCGCTTCGGCGCGATCGTGCTGGAGCGCCGCAGCGTGCCGGTGAAAGCTGCCGATGCATTGCCCGCGCTGCTGGCCGCCGTGCGCGCCCGGGGCCTCGACGCGTTGCCGTGGAGCGATCATGCGCGGCGGCTGCGTGCGCGCATGCAGGCGCTGCGCGCGTGGATGCCCGAGCTTGGCCTGTCGGATGTTTCCGAGGCGGCGCTGCTGGCCTCGCTGGAGGACTGGCTGGCGCCGTACCTCGACGGCCGGCACCGGCTCGACGCGCTGGGCGCGGAGGACTTGTCGCAGGCGCTGGCGTCGCGGCTCGACTACGAACAACGCCGCATGCTCGATGCGCAGGCGCCGGAAAGCCTGCTCGTGCCGAGCGGACAGAGCCGCCGGCTCGAGTACGCCGAAGGCGAGCCGCCGGTGCTGGCGGTGAAGCTGCAGGAGCTGTTCGGCGTGGCCGACACGCCGCGCGTCGGCGGCGGACGCATCCCGGTCACCCTGCACCTGCTGTCGCCGGCCGGCCGGCCGATCCAGGTGACCCAGGACCTGAAGGGTTTCTGGGAGCGCACCTATCCGGAAGTGAAGAAGGAACTGAAGGGCCGCTACCCGCGCCACCCGTGGCCGGACGACCCGTGGACCGCCACGCCGACGCATCGCGCGAAGCCGCGCGGAGGGCGCTGATCCGTCGCCGCGTGGATGAGCGCCGGTGCGGTTGTGTACCATCGGCGGGAACGGCATCGCGCGGTGACCTCCTTGCCCGGCAAAAAGCATCCCGACGACTCGCTTCCCGTACCGCCGGATGACGGCGGCGCAGGCGATCAGGTGATCCCGCAACCCCCGCGGTGGCATGTGGCCGCCTACCTGTGGGGCCTGCTCGCGCTGCTGCTGGGGCTCTCGCTGGCGCTGGCCGTGCACGAGCAGCAGAAGCAGCGGCTGCAGGCCGAGCGCACGCTCGTCCGCAACGAGCTGGCCAACAAGGCCTATGTCGCGCTGCAGGGCCGGCTGCGCGCGGCCGAATCGCTGCTGCGCGCCGCGCAATCGCTGTTCCTCTCCTCGGAGGAGGTGGACGCGGGCGAATACGCCGGCTTCTACGCCAACATGCGCCCGCGCGAACAGTTCCCCAGCCTGCTTGCCCTGGCCTACGCCCGGCGCGAACTGCGGCCGGACGGCGAGCATTACGTGACCCGCTGGGTCGAACCGGCGGCCGGCAACGAGACCGTGGTCGGGCTCGATGTGGGCACGCAGCCGCGCAATCTCGCCGCCCTGCTGGCCTCGCGCGACAGCGACCGGGCGACCCTGTCGGCGCCGTTCCATCCGCTGCAGTTGGCCGGCTCCGGCGTGGTGGGCGAAGGTGTCACCCTGCGGCTGCCGATCTACAGCCCGGGTCCGCCGCCGCGAACCGTCGACGAACGGCGCGCGCGCATGCGCGGCTCGATCGCGGCGTCGTTCCGGCTGGACGGCATGGTCGGCAATTCGCTGCCCGATTCGCTGACGCGCAACCTGCGCCTGCAGGTCAGCGACGTCACCGGGCCGGAGGCACTGCCGCTGTTCGATTCGGGCCACGGCGCCGTGTGGCTGGGCGACGGCTACCGCTATGAACGCAAGCTGGCCTACGGCGGGCGCGTATGGAGCGTCCGCATGTGGCCGCTGCCGCGCCACGCCGGTGCGGGTGCGGGCGGATGGGGCCGCACGACCCTGTGGGCCGGCGTGCTGTCCAGCATCCTGCTGGCGCTGCTGGTGTACTCCGTCGTCAGCACCCGCCAGCGCGCGCTCGAGCTGGGCTGGCGGATGAGCCGCCGCTATCGCGAGAGCGAGGAGCGCTTCCGCGCACTGAACGAACTGCTGCCGGCGCTGGTGCTGCTGGCCGAGGCCGATGGCGGGCGCATCACCTACGCGAACCAGGCCGCGCGTGCGCGCCTCGGCGAACATGTGGTCGAGCGCCGCCTGCCCGACCTGTTCGAGGATCCGGACCTGCGTGCGCGGCTCGGCAGTGCCGCGCCGCGCGATGGCGAGTGGACCGAGACCCCCCTGCACGGCGAGGCGGGCGCGCGTTTCTGGGCCGACGTGGCGATCTCGCGGATCGCGCTGGACGGGGGCGCCAGGCTGCTGATGGTAGCCAGCGACATCAGCGAGCAGCGCCGGCTGACTGAGCGGCTGAGCCACCAGGCCAGCCACGACGCGCTAACCGAGCTGTACAACCGGCGCGAGTTCGAACTTCGCCTGCAGGCCGCGCTGGAGGAGATCGGCGCCGCCGCGCCCGCTGCGCTGCTGTACCTGGATCTGGACCAGTTCAAGCTGATCAACGACACCTCCGGCCACCTCGCCGGCGACCAGCTGCTGGCCCGGCTGGCGGCCGTCATGCGCCGGCAGCTGGGCGCCGGCGACGTGCTGGCTCGGCTGGGCGGCGACGAGTTCGGCGTGCTGGTCGCCAACGTGGCCGACCGGGCCGCCGCCGAGCAGGCGGCCGAGCGCGTGCGCCGCTGCATCGACGGCTACGTGTTCAGTTGGGAACAGCGCAGCTACCAGGTCAGTGCCAGCATCGGCGGCGTGCTGATCGATCGCCCGGGCGTGCTGGTGAAGGACCTGCTGGCGCAGGCCGACACCGCCTGCTACATGGCCAAGGAACTGGGCCGCAACCGCGTGCACTTCTACTCCGAGCGCGACGACGAGACGGTGCGCCGGCACGGCGAGATGGAGTGGGCGAACCGGCTGCGCTGGGCGGTCGACGAGGGCCGGCTGGTGCTGGCCTACCAGGAGATCATGCCGCTACCGCTACCGCCGGTGGCCGAGGCCGGGCCCAGCGTCGAGCTGCTGCTGCGCTTCCGCGACGAGTCGGGCGAGCTGGTGGTGCCGGGCGTGTTCCTGCCGGCGGCTGAGCGCTACGGCCTGATGCCGGCGGTCGACCGCTGGGTGATCGAGACCGCGCTGGCCCACTTCGACCAGCTGCATCCGGCAGGCGCGGGGCTGCACATGGCGGCCATCAATCTTTCCGGCGCCAGCGTCGAGGACGAGGCGCTGGCCGGCCGGATCATCGGCTGGCTGCGCCACTACAAGGTGGACCCGTCGCGGGTGTGTTTCGAGATCACCGAGACCGTGGCGGTGCGCAACCTGTCGCAGGTGGTGCGCTTCATGGAGCAGCTGCGTGCGGTGGGCTGCAGGATCGCGCTGGACGATTTCGGCGCCGGCATGTCCTCGTTCACGTACTTGAAGAACCTGCCGCTGGACATCCTCAAGATCGACGGCAGTTTCGTGCGCGACATGCTGACCGACCCGGTCAGCCATCTCATGGTGCGCGCGGTCACCGACATCGGCCACCGGCTCGGCCTGCAGGTGGTCGCCGAGTGGGTGACCGACCGGGAGACCGTGCAGGCGCTGGCCGAACTGGGCGTCAACGGCGTGCAGGGCTTCAGCCTGCACCGTCCCGAGCTGGCGCGGTTCCAGCACGATTAGGCGGCGGATGCCCCGCTTCGCCGCCGGCCCGGCGTGTGGGCCGGCCGGCGCGGCTCAGTGGCCGGCGCCGCTGGTGGCCGGCGCCGGTGAACGCGCAAAGCTGCCGGCGTCGCCGGGAAACACCACCGGGCTCTCGTAGCCGTCGGCCGAGACCGACGACACGCCGAAGAACCAGTCGTCGATCACCACGTCCTTCAGCACCGCCCGGTCGACGTCGCCTACCGCGTAAGCGTGCTGCCACTGCGGTGCGGTGGTGTTGCGCCAGTGCACGCGGTAGCCGGCGGCACCGGGCACCTTGTGCCAGGTCAGCGTGGTGTCGGTGGCCACGGCGCCCTCGATGTCGATGCCGGCCGGCGGCGCCGGCGCGCGGCTCAGCGCGGCCATGGTGAGGGTATTGAGCGCGGTGACGCGCGCGAGGTAGCGGAAGTCGATGCCGTCGAGGGTGTCGCCGTAGTGCACGCCGCGATCCCGGTCGGTTTGCCCGATGCGCAGGTCCTGGTGCTGGCGGGTGTAGTCCTCGTGCGCCTCGGTGACCCGCACCGCCGGATAGCCGGCCTCGAGGAACGGCACCTGGTCGCCGCCGCGGGCGTAGCGGTCGGTGCGATAGACCATGCGCACCTGGAGGTCCGGCAGGTACGCGTCGGCGATCGCCGCCATGTAGCGGGCCACGTTGCGCGAGGGCGAATCCACCTCGCCGCCGTGGTAGCGGCGATAGTTCGCCTGCGCCGCGGTCTCGTTGCTCCGGGTGCCTTCGGAGAACACGCGCACGGTGGTGCCATCGGCCACGCCGTTCTGGCCGCGGCTGTTGCCGACGATGTCGTTGTTGAGGTCGGCCTCGACCCGCCAGCCGTGCGCCACCGCGTAGTCGGCCAGCACCTTGCCGCCGTACAGTCCCTGCTCCTCGCCGGACAGGGCGGCGAACACCAGGGTGGCGTCGTTGTCCTGCGTCGACAGCAGCCGCGCGGCCTCGATCAGCGCGGCGACGCCGGAGGCGTCGTCGTTGGCGCCGGGTGCATCGCTGGTGGCGTTCATCACGTCGCTGACGCGCGAATCCAGGTGGCCGGTCATCACGATCACCCGGTCCGGGTCGCCCTTGCCGCGCTTGATCGCGACCACGTCCATCACTTCGGTCGGCACCGGAATGCGCTTGCCGCTGAATGCCTGTGATGGCGTGGCCACCTCGATGCAGCCGCCGCAGTCGCGCGAGATCGCCTCGAAGCGCGCCTTCACCCAGCGCCGCGCCGCGCCGATGCCGCGCGTATCGGACTTGGTGTCGGACAGCGTGTGGCGGGTGCCGAAGCCGACCAGCTTCGTGATCGTGGCGCGCAGTTCCGCTTCGCTGGGAGCGCCGGCCAGCGCATGCAACGCCGGTTGTTCGTGCGGCAGGGCGGGTGGCGCGGCGTGGGACGCACTCGTCGCGAGCAGCGCGGCCAGGAACAGGCTCGGCAGGGTTCGATGCATGGTGAAGATCCGCTGGCGGTGAGCCGCCACCATACAACGGGATGGCGCCGCGCAGCGTGCCTGTGCCGCGTCGCGGCGACGCGGACGAAACAGGGCCCGGTCGTTGCCGGCCGGGCCCTGGATCCGCTTCTTCGCGTGCGGCGGCGAGCGCCGCCGATCGCGCTTACTGCACGGTCAGCGTGATGTCGTCGAGCACGAACGAGGTCTGCAGCGACGAGTCTTCGCTGCCGGTGAACTTGATCGTCACCGTCTGGCCGATGTACGGGGTGAGGTTGGCCGTATGCACGGCGTAGCCGGTGGCCGCATTGACGTTCGAGTAGGTGGCCAGCGTCGCGAGCACCGAGCCCGAGCTGTTCAGCACCTGCACCTTCAGCGTGTCATACGCGGTCGAGCCGCTTTCCGCCGTGTCGATGTGCAGGTAGTACGACAGGGTGGCCGAGGTCTTACCGCTCGGAATGGCCACCGACTGCGACAACGTGTCGGTGTGGGTCGTGCCGTAGCCGTCCAGCCAGGCGAACCAGGAACCGCTGTGGGCGACTTCGCCCGAGCAGCCGCTGTTGCTGCACAGCGTGCCGGAGCTCATCGCCCACGGCGAGGCCGCGCCGCTCTCGAAGCCGGTGTTGCCGAGCAGTTGCGACGGGCTGCCGCTGGAGACCGTCACCGAGGCCGTCTTGGAGCTGGTCTTGGCGCTGACGCTGTCGGTCACCGTCTCGGTCACGCTGTAGGTGCCGGCGGCGGCGTAGGTGTGGCTGGGGTTGGCCACGGCCGAGCTGCTGCCGTCGCCGAAGGTCCACGCGTGCGACGAGAGGGTGCCGCCGGTGTCAGTGGAGGTGTCGGTGAAGTTCACGGTCAGGCCGCTGATCGTGTCGGTGAAGTTGGCCACCGGCGTGCCGCCGCCGCTGCCGCCGACGATCGGATGCGAGATGTCGCATTCGTTGGTGTCGTTGGACCAGGTCGACTGCATGGCATAGGTGCCGTTGCCCATCACCACGTTCTGGGTGGCCGCGTTCGACGGCGTGGTGAGCCAGGCGCACTCGTCGCCGTTTTCCTGGCCGTTGTAGGTGGCGTTGCCGGTGTGGTTGGTCCAGCCGCCCGCCGGGTTCTGGTCGGTCACCGTCTCGGCGTACTCGTGACCTCCGACGATCGAGAAGCCGTCGAGGTTGCCCTGTGCGCCGGAGTTGACCGAGCCGGTGCCGCAGCTGGAGCCCATGTCGTAGACGTACGGCATGTTGGTGAAGGCGACGTCGCCGACGGGCGAGGTCACGCTCTGGTCGCCGTTCCAGTCGTGCCAGGCGCAGAAGCTGCCGGTGGGGGTGTTGAACCCGTCCGGGTGCGTGCCGGTCGGCGACAGGATGACGTACTGCACGTAGCGGTTCGAGGCGGCGGTGGTGTTGCCGAAGTGCTGCGCCGCCTTGATCGCCTCCTGCGCGAGCTGCGCGCCGGTGGCCTGCGATGGCGAAGCCACCGAGTTGTCGTACCAGATGTTGACGAAGGTGCCGCCGGTCGGATAGCCGACGGTGGGCGCGCCGCTGGGGCAGAAGGTGGCGCCGGTGGATACCGAGGAACCGTCGCAATACTGCGTCATCACGCCCGACCACAGTTCGCCGCCGGTGCCCAGGCCCTTGAACAGGTTTTCCAGGTAGGGCACCGCGCCCACCGGGTCGTTGGACAGCGTCATGTTGCCGCTGGCGTTGGTGCTGGCCGTGCCCCACTGGCTGCCGTAGACCACGATGTAGACCTTCGGCGTGCCGCTGGTGACGCCGATGCCGTCGACGCCGCCGCCGTAGCTGAGCGTTTGCGGGCCGGTGGCGGCGGCGGTGGTGGCCGCCTGCAGCGCCTGGTACTGCTTCATCCGGGCATGGGCTTCCCTGGTGGGAAACACGCCATGGCGGTAAGCATGGCCATAGGCCGGCGAGTAGGGGTTGAGGGTCGGGTTGCTGGCCGCGGCAGGCGCGGCGGTGCTCTGCGCGGGTGCTGCATAGGCGGCCGCCGGCGTGGTGGCCGCGGCGATCGCGACCCCCGCTGCGATGGCCCATGACTTCAATCGGAAATTGCCTGGCATTTCGAACTCCCAAGGTTTTTTGAGGACAAACGGACCCTATGGGGACCGTGAGGACCTCATGCATGGAGTGCCGTGGACAGACGCGGCACAAGGAATTTTCTTGGACTGGCCTGCGATCCCGCGCCCCGCACGCGACCCTTCCCGGAGTTGCCCGCGGGGTCGAATGCCGATTCGGAATGATCTTGCAGAAGTGACGACGGAATCATTCGCCAAGCTCCCCATTGGCGAACGCGGCGACGGTATGAGTTGCAGATGAAACCAGTCAATAGGACTTTTTGAAGTGGCCGGTGATCACGATCACGTAATCGGGTAATTGCGTTGCCATACCTGCACCGTAAATATTTTCAATCGTCGCGGTGCCGCGGCGCGCCTGTGCGGATGCTTGGGGCGCATCCCGTGGCCGGAGCGGCACATGATGATTTTCATTCGCCGTATCAGATAGATGGATGAGTTGGGCGCGCGCCTGCTGCGAGCATTCCTGTCCGGCCGGGCGGGAGGGAAACGTGGTCTATCCGGCCCCGCATGGGGTTCGACGAATGCGTAATTCCATGCGTTTGGAACGATATTAATCCGAATCGATTTCGCAATATGTTTCGTAGTTTTTGCCGGGTTATGGCCGCGACAATCCACAAAATTCGGACGGTTGATTAATCCGGTTTATTTCCGATTCAGTTGGTTGCCGCCGGGAAACGCCGGGTCAGGTGAACCGATGAAGGTCCGGATCGCCGCCGGGTTGCCCGGTCGCCGGTTCATTCCGTTCGGGCGGCATGCGACCATCTGCGGATGAACCGGACGAACCCCCACCGCCTGGCGATCATCGGCGGCGGTCCGGCGGGGCTGATGGCGGCCGAGGCCGCGTGCGCGGCGGGCGTGGCGGTCGACCTGTACGACGCTAAGGGTTCGGCCGGGCGGAAATTCCTGCTGGCCGGCAAGGGCGGCCTCAACCTCACCCATGGCGAGCCACGCGCGCGTTTCGTCGAACGCTATGCGTCGCGCCGCGACGAGGTGGGGCGCTGGCTCGACGTGTTCGACGCGGACGCGCTGCGCGGCTGGGCGCGCGGGCTCGGCGTGGAGACCTTCACCGGCAGTTCGGGCCGGGTGTTCCCGGTCGACCTGAAGGCGGCCCCGTTGCTGCGCCGCTGGCTGCATCGCCTGCGCGAATCGGGCGTGACCTTCCACATGCACCACCGCTGGCTGGGCTGGAGCGATGGTGCGCTGCGCTTCGCCACGCCGCAGGGCGAACGCACGGCGGCGGCCGCTGCGGTGGTCCTCGCGCTCGGCGGCGCCAGCTGGCCGCAGCTGGGCTCCGATGGCGCCTGGGTGGCGCCACTCGGGGAGGCGGGCGTCGAGATCGCCCCGCTGCAGCCGGCGAACTGCGGCTTCGAAGTGGCGTGGAGCGAGCATCTTTCCGGCCGCTTCGCCGGCGCCCCGCTGAAGCCGGTGGTGGCGCACTGGGTCGACCGCCACGGCGTGGCCCATTCGCGCCAGGGCGAGTTCGTGCTCAGCGAATACGGTATCGAGGGCAGCCTGATCTACGCGATCGGCGCCGAGCTGCGCGGGCAGATTGCCGAACGCGGCGAGGCCTCGTTGGCGCTGGACCTGGTGCCCGGCCGTACCGTGGCGGCGCTCGCCGAACGCCTCGCCGCGCCGCGCGGCAAGCACAGCATGGGCGACTGGCTGCGTCGTCGCGCCGGGCTGGACGCGGCGAAGTGCGCGCTGGTGTTCGAACTCACCGACAAGCCCACCCTGGCCGATCCGCCGGCGCTGGCGACGCGGCTGAAGGCCATGCCGCTGCGCCTGCGCGCGCCGCGGCCGGTCGCCGAGGCGATCAGTACGGCCGGCGGCGTGCGGCTGGAGGCGCTGGACGAGGACCTGATGCTGCGCGCCCGCCCCGGCGTGTTCTGCGCGGGCGAGATGCTGGACTGGGAGGCGCCCACCGGCGGCTACCTGCTCACCGCCTGTTTCGCCAGCGGCCTGGTCGCCGGCCGCGCCGCGGCGCGCCGGCTGGGCGCGTAGCCGGCGACGTCAGCCGGTGGGCAGGTTCGCCGGCCCGGGCTTCGCGTTCTCGGCCAGCACGCCCGATTGGGTGCTGCGCAGTACCTGCGGCATGCGCTGCGCCACGAAGTCGATGAAGCTGCGCAGCGCCGGGGTGTGGCCGTGGCGCGAGGGATACACCGCGTGCACGTTGCCCGGGGGCAGCGACCACGCCGGCAGCAGCGGTACCAGCCGGCCTTCGGCGATCGGTTCGCGGCAGACGAACTGCGGCAGTTGCGCCGCGCCGACGCCGCCGACCACCGCCTGGTACAGCACCTGCAGATCGTCGCTGACCAGGCTGGGATGGTGCTCGATCTGCTGGGTGCGGCCATCGGCGGCCTGCAGGTGCCAGAAATGCCGGCCATCGGCATTGATCACGCCGACGCTGGAAAGGCGCTTCAGGTCCACCGGCTGCAGCGGCTGGCCCTGGCGTCGCAGCAGCCCGGGACTGGCCACCAGCATCTGCGGGTCCATGCCGTAGCTGCGCATCACCAGGCTGGAATCCTTGAGCGAATCGCGCACGCGGAACGCGATGTCGTAGCCGCCGGCGATCACGTCGGCCTGGTGATGGCAGATGTCGAGGTCGACCTGAACCTCGGGATGCTGCCGCAGGAAGTCGACCAGCACCGGCGCCAGCAGCAGCTGCGCGAACAGCACCGGGCAGGCCACGTGGATGCGCCCGCGCGGTGCGGCCTGGGCCTCGTCGATGACGCGCTGGGTCTGCTCGGCGGCGGCCAGCAGCTGCCGGCATTGTTCGTAGTAGCGCTGGCCGATCTCGCTGACGTGCGAGCGCCGCGTGGTGCGCTGGATCAGCCGCACGCCGAGGCCCGCCTCCAACCGGGCCACCCGGAAGCTCAGCTGCGACTTGGCCACGCCCAGCGCCTTGCTGGCGGCAGTGAACGAACCCAGTTCCACTACCTGCACGAAGTAGTAGATGTCGTTGAGATCCTGCATGGCACATCCCTGCGATGGCGCTGTCGGGTGTGGGCTAAGCGGCGGAATATCTTGCTGCGTTGCAAAATCGTGAAGGATTGTTCTTTGATCCTGGATATTAAACGCAACATCGCAGGGCTTATCAATCTCATTCGCCGAGGGGAATACTGCGGTGCAGGACAAGGCCGGATGCGTCGAGGGGGGCATGCCGGACGGGTGCGCCGCCGGCCGATCGCGATCGGGTGTTCACGCTAGCCAAGGGGTTCCAAGCCATGCGTGTGATTTCGCTGTTTCTTGCAGCCTTGCTATGCGTGATGCTGGGCGCCGCCACGATGCTGCTGGGCTCCCGGGACCTGCAGGCCCAGCAGGCGGCAACGAGCGACCCCGCCGCAACGGGCAACGGGCATGCGCCGGCCAGCGGGCTCAGCCAGAGCGACATCGCCAGGATGCTGCCGGCCACCGACATGGGCGCGAACGCGGCACGCCAGAACAACCCTCATCTCGCTTCGATGGGCGACAGCCCGGCCACGCCGTTCGATGGTGCGCCGATCCCGGCCAACCCGCTGGCACCGAACGCCGACGCGGTCGGTGCGAAGACCTGCGTGGCCTGCCACGCGCAGGAGAACGTGCAGGCCTCGCACTCGCTGCACGTGGCCTCGTTCCGCGCCGGCGCGGCCAACACCGGCCCGCAGGCGGCCTGCGAAAGCTGCCACGGACCGGGTTCCGAACACGCCAAGGACCCCACCGCGCCGGGCAAGATCATCGCCTTCACCCACGATGCGAAGACCTCGCCGCAGACCCAGGCGGGCGTGTGCCTGAGCTGCCATGCCGGCGGGGCGCGGCAGCACTGGATCGGCTCGATCCACCAGAACCGCGGGCTGTCCTGCACCGACTGCCACAACCCGATGGCCAGGCTGTCGCCCGAGGGCGTGCTGGCGAAATCGTCGATCAACGAGGTCTGCGCGACCTGCCACCAGGACATCCGCGCCAAGTTCAACCGCCGCTCGCACATGCCGCTGCCGGAAGGGCAGATGGCCTGCACCGACTGCCACAACCCGCACGGCTCGATCACCAAGCCGCTGCTGAAGACCGACACGGTCAACGAGACCTGCTACACCTGCCACGCCGAGAAGCGCGGACCGTTCCTGTTCGAGCACGCGCCGGTGCGGCAGAACTGCCTCAACTGCCACGACGTGCACGGCTCCAACCAGCAGACCCTGCTGGTCGCGCCGATCCCGATGCTGTGCCAGCAGTGCCACACCATGACGCGCCATCCGAACGACCTGCAGGGCGCGGCCGGCCTCGGCACCGGCCCGCACCCGGACGAGCGGCTGATGGGGCGCGGCTGCCTGAGCTGCCACGCCAACATCCACGGTTCCAACAATCCTTCCGGACCGAAGTTCCACAAGTGACGGAGGCCGACGATGCTTGCGCAGAAAGGAAATCGCACGACGCCGAAAGCCCTGGCATTGGGATTGCTGGCCGGCCTGCTCGGCATGCAGTGCGCGATGGCCGGCGATACCAGCGGCACCATGCGCGTGGGCGACATGCAGTACGGCAACGGGCTCGACCTGCGCGGCTGGACGCCGATGCTGTACCCGGCCGACCCGGACGGGACGTCCTACCTGCATCCCGGCATGCTGCGCACGCCCACCGGCGCGCTGTATCCGTACCCGCCGATGGCCGATGCGGGCAGGCCGCTGGGCCAGGGCGACTGGACCTATGCCGGGCTGCTCCAGTTCGGCTACCTGCATGTCGGCGGTGACCGCAACGCGGAGTACTTCCGCCAGTACGACGACTGGAAGAGCGGCGCCGTGCTCGGCCTGTTCGCGCTCGATTTCAACAACCGCAAGACCGGCAGCTACGTGGATTTCCGCGGCAGCCGGATCAGCGGCGACGACCAGTTCTACCGCCTGCGCGGCGGCAGGTACGGCAGCTACCGGATCGAGGCGTTCTACCGCGACATGCCGCATACGGTGTCGACCAGTGCCTACCCGATCTGGAACGGCGTCGGCGGCACCGACCTGACCCTCCCCGCGCCGCTGGTTGCCGGTGCCAGCACGCCGGCGCAGGTGGCCGCGGCATCGGCAGCCACGCCACGGCGCAGCATCGGCCTCACCCGCACGCGCGCGGGGCTGGGTTACGAGGGCGTGCTGTACCGCGACTGGATCGGCTCGGCTTCGATCACCAACGAGAAGCGCACGGGCACCCGCCTGTGGGGCGGCTCGATGTTCTTCAACTTCCCGTTCCCCGACAACGGCGGCGTGCTGGAGACGGTGCGGCCGATCGACTTCCGCACCACCGATATCAACCTCAGCCTGCGCAACGTGGGCAAGGTGTGGCGCTTCCTCGCCACCTACAACGGCTCGTTCTTCCGCAACCACAAGGATCACCTGAACTTCGAGAGCCCGTTCCGCCTGTGGAACGTGGTCGGCACGCCGCAGGTGGCCGACATCAAGAACGGCCAGTTCTCGCTGGAGCCGGACAACGACTACCACAACCTGCGCCTGGACCTGTCGCGCGAGCTGAAGGGGAACGGCCAGTTCACCGTGGCCGGCGCGTGGGGCACGATGCGCCAGAACGACGCGCTGCTGGCGCCCACCACCTGCGTCGGCACCGGCGGCATCTTCATCGCGCCGCCGGTGAACTACACCTTCCAGTGCGCCAACTGGAACACCACCGCGGCGCTGTCGCGGAAGAACGCGAACGCACGCATCGACACCGGCCTCCTCGACGCCCGCGTCAGCTTCCATCCCACCGCCGCGTTCGGCTGGCACGCCGGGCTGCGCTGGTACCGCGAGGACGACAAGACCCGCTACCTCGCCTACAACCCGCTCACCGGCCAGTACGGCTACATCTCCGAGAACGGCTCGCAGGGCAGCGTGGTGCCGGGCGAGACCGGCATCTTCGACTCGCGCAACCCGCTGTACCGTTCGGCCAACGTCACCGTGCGCAATAACCCGTTCGGCTACACCGACACCCTCTTCGAGCTGGGCGGCGACTGGCAGTTCGGCAGCAAGAGCTCGCTCGGCGTCGTCTACACCTTCGATCACAACCGGCCGAAGTACCGCGAGCGCAGGCGCGTGGACGACCAGCGCATCAAGTTCGACTGGGTCAGCCGCGACGTGATCGGCGCCACCGTGCGCCTGAGCTGGGAGTACGCCAGGCGCGACGGCGACAGGTACAACTACGATCCGTACGAGCAGTTCTTCTCCAGGTCGCTGCCTGGCTTCGTCGTACCGGCCAACGGCATCGCCGTGCACACCGTTGCCGACATGCGCAAGTACGACCTGTCCAACCGCACCGAGAGCAAGGCGCGCGTGATCATCACCCATCCGTGGGGCGAGTCGGCCACGCTGTCGGCCACCTTCTACGGCAACCGCGACCGCTACGACGCCCTGATCGGCCGGCAGAACACCCAGACCACCGGCGCCACCGTGCAGTGGGACTGGCAGCCGACCCCGGCCACCACGGTGAACGCCTACCTCGGCGCGGAAAGCTCGCGCATGGGCATCTCCAACGTCAACGATGCGGACGGGCCGGACAACGGCAAGGCGTTGGGCACGATCGGCCAGACCAATCCGAATCTCGGCGGGCCGCTGTATCCGTACGCGAACCAGTGGTGGGAACTGGACCGCGAGAGCAACCGCAACGCGGGCCTGAGTTTCAGCCACGACTTCGGTCGCGTGCGCCTGGACGGCAGCTACAACTACACCGGTTCGTTCGGCCACGTCGGCTACAGCTACGCCACGATCGGCGCGCTGGCCTACCGCGACCCCACCGCGGTCGCCGCATCCGGCAGCGGTTTTCCCGACAACAAGTACCGCACCAACACGCTGGATCTGGGGGTGAACTTCACGGTCAACCGCAGCGTCGGCGTGCGCGTGTTCGGCCGCTACGAAACCGGTGCGTTCAGCGACTGGCATTACGCCGGTTTCGACAACACGCTCAGCTACGACCACAGGATCTATACCGACAAGGGTGGCCAGCTGCACTACAGCGTCAGCCTGGTCGGCGTGATGCTGAACCTTAAACTGTGAGGAGCGCCGGGATGATGTATCGCACTAGCCTCCTGCTGTTGTTCCTGCTGGCGTCGGGCGTTGCCGCAGGCGCCGGGGCGCAGGAGCCGCCTCACGCCGCCGCGCCGGCCAGGGTGGCGGACCTGCGCCGCATGCAGCCGGTCAGCGGCGACGCCCGGGCCGGCGCGGGCAAGGCCGCGGTATGCGCGGCCTGCCATGGCGCGCAGGGCGTGGCGATCGCGCCGAATTTCCCCAACCTGGCCGGGCAATCGGCCACCTACCTGTACGTGCAGCTGAAGGAGTTCCACGACGGCCTGCGCAGCGATCCGGTGATGAGCGGCCAGGCCGCCGCGCTGAGCGACGCCGACATGCGCGACCTGGCCAGCTACTACGCCGCGCTGGCGCCGAAGCCGGCCGGGCGCGCCGATGCCGCGTCACGCGGCGCGCAGCTGTACCTCGCCGGCGATCCCGCCAAGGGCATACCGCCCTGCCAGGGCTGCCACGGCGCGGACGCGCTGGGGCCGCGGCCGCACCCGAGCAGCGCGCCGCCGCCGCCGTGGGCGAGCTGGCCACGCCTGCGCGGGCAGTCCGCGCTGTACCTGGCCAAGGAGCTGGCCGACTTCAAGAGCGGCGCGCGCAGCGGCACCAGCAACGCGAAGGTGATGCAGGGCGTGGTCGAGACGCTGGACGCCGCCGACGTGCAGGCGTTGTCCGCCTACCTCGACGCGCTGTGACGCGGCCGGCGCTCAGCGCGCGGGCCGCTTCTTCAGCAGCCGGATCTCGAACAGCTTCGGCCAGCACTTGCCGGTGACGAACAGGCGCTTGTGCCGCGCGTCCCAGGCGATCCCGTTGAGCACGTCGTCGCCGGGATCCGGCAGCTGGCTGATGTCGAACAAGCCGCCGAGGTCGATCCAGCCCACCACGTGGCCGCTGGCCGGGTCGATCCGCGCGATGCGGTCGGTGAGCCAGACATTGGCGTAGATCTCGCCGTCGACCCACTCCAGCTCGTTGAGGTTGGTCACCGGCACGCCGTCGGCGGTGACGCGGATGCGGCGGACCACGGCCAGCGTTTCCGGATCGAGCACGCGCAGCACCGGCGTGCCGTCGCTCATGTACAGGTGCGTGTCGTCGCGGGTCAGCGCCCAGCCCTCGCCCGGGTAGCTGAAATTGCGTTGCAGCGCGAAGCTGGCCAGGTCGTAGACGAAGCCGGTCCCGCTCTTCCAGGTGAGCTGCACCAGGCGGTCCTTCCAGTCGACGATGCCCTCGCCGAAATAGCGCGCCGGCAGGTTGTGCCGCTGCACCGTCTCGCCGCTCGCCAGCTCCACCTTGCGCACGGTGGAGGAACCCGCCTCGCCGGTGCTCTCGTAGAGATAGCCGTCCTTGTAGAACAGGCCTTCGGTATACGCGCCGGTGTCGTGCGGATAGACGTGCACGACCCGGTAGCCGTAGACCGGGATGTCGGCGGCGTGCGCGGCCGCGCAGGCGAGCAGGGCGAGGAGGCAGGCGAACCAGCGCAGCATCGGGTCGGCTTCCGGACGGGTG
>NZ_LVJR01000016.1 GCF_001617365.1 Rhodanobacter sp. FW104-R8 | reverse complement strand
GGCTGCCGCAAAGCCGACCATCCATAGATCATGGCTATGAAGTCTGACGCAGGACGGTGCTTCTCAACAGCCTGCTAGGGGGGAATATGCCAGCTTCGATCCACACCGGTCGACGGTTCACGCCACCGCCGCGCACGTACTTGCGCCAGGCTCAACCCGTCGCGCGTGCACGCGGCTTCACCCTGATCGAGCTGATGATCACGGTAGCGGTCATCGCCATCCTCGCCGCCATCGCCGTGCCCAGCTACTTCAACTACACCCTGCGCTCCAACCGCTCGGCGGCGGAGAGCGTGATGCAGGAAATCGCCAGCGCGCAGGAGCGCTACATGGTCGATTCCCGGCAGTTCGCCGGCAGCCTGAGCACGCTCGGCTATACCGTGCCGAACACGGTAGCGTCCAGCTACAGCGTTGCGATGGTGGCCACCGCAGCCTCCGTTTCAGGCGGCACGCCGCCGCGCTACACCATCACCGCCACACCGAAGGGCACCCAGGTTCGCGACACGGGCTGCGCCACGCTCACCCTCAACGGCGACGGCAGCAAGGTAGCGAGCACCGGCGCCACGAACTGCTGGAAATGATCCATGCGCACATCGCGTAGCCACGGCTTCACGCTGGTTGAGATGCTGGTCACCCTGGCCATCTTTGCCGTGCTGCTGATGATCGCCATCCCCTCGATGCGGCCGTTCCTGCAATCGCAAAGCGTCAAGAACGCCTCGATGGATATCGTCTCCACGGTGGCGCTGGCGCGCAGCGAGGCGATCAAGCGCAACGCCCAGGTCGATGTGAAGGCCACCAACGCGGCCGACTGGAGCCAGGGCTGGGTGGTCAGCCAGAACACCCCCGCCGCGACCATTCGCAAGCAGTCGGCCCTCGGCAACATCGTCATCACGCCGTCCGATCCAAGCTTCAGCTTCGACGGCAACGGCCGGATGACCACCACGGGAGCCACGTTCGCGATCGCGCCGATCAACAAGACCGGCTCGCAGCCGCTTTGCCTCAGCGTCACCGTGGGCGCCACCGGCCGCGTCGAGTCCACCAAGGTCACCTGCCCATGAAAAACCAGACCGGCATGATGTTGATCGAAGCGCTGGTGTCGCTGGTCATCGCGGCCATCGCCCTGCTCGGCACCGTCACCCTGATGGCGAAATCCACGCGCAGCGAGATGGAGTCGTACCAGCGGGTGCAGGCACTGACCCTGGTGCAGGACATGGTTTCGCGTATCAACGCCAACCGGCAGGTCGCCTCGTGCTATTCGGTGGGCGCCAGCATAACCAACCCCACCGGCCCCACCGGTTACAGCACGACCAGCGCCCCGACTCCCTGCACCTCGGGTTCGGCCATACAGAACACCACCGTCGCTTCCGACCTCGCCGCCTGGCAAAACGCCCTGCTAGGTTCCCGCGAGACCTCCGGCGGCAACAAGGTCGGCGCCATGATCGGCGCGGTCGGCTGCATCACCCAGATCGACCCAACCAATCAGGTCTACCAGGTCAGCGTTGCCTGGCAGGGCCTGACGCCCACGGCCACGCCAAAGTTGCTGTGCGGGAGTGGAACGCTCGGCAACAACAACCTGCGGCGCGTGATCAGCGTCCAAATCCAGATCGCCAACCTCACGACGACATGATGACTCCTCGCGCCCACGGCCAGCCCATGTCGCATGCCCGCCAGCAGGCGGGCATGTCCCTGATCGAGCTGATGGTCGCCGTCGCCATCGGTCTGGCGCTGCTGGCCGGCCTCAGCTCGCTGTACGTCTCCACCAGCAAGGCGCGCACGGAATTCAACAAGACCTCCGAGCAGGTCGAGAACGGCCGCTTCGCCCTGCAGTCGATCAGGCGCGACATCGAGATGGCCGGTTTCTACGGGCGCGCCAGCTTGCCGCTTGCCACCTCCAGCTACGCCCTGTCGGACCCCTGCGCCACGGCGCCCGCCTCGATGGGTTTCAGCACCAGCCCACTCACCGTTCCGCTCCCGGTCTACGGGCCATCGCTGGCCGCCACCGTCCCCGCATGCCTGGCTACCAAGCTTCCCAACATGCGGACGGGCGCGGAAGTCCTCACCGTCAGCTACGTCTCCGGCAGCGCCACCCCGGCTGACGGCAACAATTACTACCTGCAGCGTTCCGGCTGCGAGACCGACAGCGTACCGCTGGTCTACAGCAACAGCCCCAGCGCCTTCACGCTGCACAACAAGGCGGCCGTCGCCGGCGGCACCTGCAGCACCAGCACCTCCGCCGAGCTGCGCAAATACGTCATGCGCAGCTACTACGTGGCCACCTGCGATGTGTGCAGCGGCACCGGCGCCGACACCACGCCGACGCTGAAGATGGCCGAATTCGTGAACGGCGCCATCCAGGTCTCCTCGCTGGTCACCGGCATCGAAGACGTGCACTACAGCTACGGCATCGACGTCGACAACAACGGCTCGCCGGACTGCTACGTCGACAATCCGTCCGACACCAGCGCCGCACCGGCTGCCTGCGCCACCGCGGTGGCGGCCGCCGCTTACGCATGGACCGCGTCAGCCACCGCCAACTGGGCCAACGTCACCGCCGTACGCGTCAACCTGCTCTCGCGCAATCTCGACAGCACCGCCAGCTGGACCGACACCCGCACCTACGACCTGGGTCGCGCCGCGCCGATCCCCGCATATGGCGACCACTACAAGCGGCACGTCTACGGCACCGTGGCACGCGTCTGGAACACCGGCGGCGTGAGGGAGAACCAATGATGAAGACCTCTCCGTCCCGCACCTCGCAGCGCGGCTTCACCCTGGTGATGACGCTGATCTTCCTGGTCATCTTCATGCTCTTCGCCATTTCCATGGTCAGCTCGAGCATGATCAACACCCGGGTCGCCGCCAACCAGCAGTACCGGCTGGAAGCCGGCACCGTGGCACAGCAAGGCATCGAGCAGGTGATGAGCCAGCCGTTCATCCGGGTGCCGATCACCACCACCACTCCCGTGCCGGTCGACGTCAACGGCGACGGCATCACGGACTTCACCGCCCAGGTCGCGCCTCCCGCCTGCCTCGACAGCAAGGTGATCCCCAACGCGACCCTGCCGGTGGGCGACGTCTGCAAGGTGCCGAACAACCCCAACGGCAACCTGATCCTGCCCGGCCCGTCCTCCTCGGTATCCCCGCCCCCGGCAGCTCCCTCGATGTGCTCGGCGACCCAATGGGACATCCAGTCCACCGTCACCGACCCGAACAACACCGCCGTCGCGGTGACCGTGCACCAGGGTGCCGCTGTACAGGTGCCGATCGGCACGCCCTGCCCCTATTAACCTCGCATCCGTCCCCGCGGAGTAGCCGCCATGTCACACCCACGCACCATCCTGAATCGCCGGCTGCGCATCCTCGTCCTGATGGCCGCCGCGCTGGCGCTGCCGGGCATCGCCAGCGGCGAGGACATCGACCTGTACGCCGGCAAGGCGATCAAGGGTGGTCAGCCGAACGTGCTGCTCATCCTGGACAATGCAGCGAATGGCAATTCCGCCACCACAATCGCTCCCGGTAGCAATTGTCCTTCCTGGATAGCCTCCAACCCCAAGGCGCATGACTTCGAGCAATGTGCGCTTTACAAGATGGTCGGGGCATTAGGCTCGCCCAGCAGTCCACTGAATGGCCAGGTCAACATGGGCCTGATGATGTTCAATCCAGCCAATGGCGGGTTGTTCTTCTATCCGAGCCCGACGCCGACGCCACCTGGCCCGCTACCGCTGCTGGATACCACCGGCGCTGCCACCTTCCAGAGCGTAATCGCGGGGACACCCGGCGGCGGAACCGGCCCCGGTACGGCTCCCGTCTATACCAATTCGAACAATCTCGACGAATCCATGGGGGAGGCGTGGGCCTACTTCACCGGCACCACCGCTACCTTCCTGTCGGGAACCAAATACAGCAAACCGATCACGGACGTCTGCCAGAAGAACTTCATCATCTACCTCGCCAATGTAACCGGCAGCAATGCGCCTAAAACGGCGAATTCGGTTTCGAACGCGCAGCAGGCACTGATGGCCGCCAATGGTGGAGTTACCCCGCCGATCATCCCGTTGAACCCTGCCGGCTACCAACAAAATTGGGGCGATGAATGGGCGCGCTTCATGTACCAGTCCGATCTTTCCGGCATTCCCGCTTCGACTCCGCACAATCCCCAGAACATCATCACCTACACCATCGCCGTTTCGGATGGCTGCGAGGCGACCCAGGCCAAATGCAGTAATCACATCAACCTGATCAAGAGCATGGCCGCGAACGGCGGCGGCAAATATTTTTACGTCAGTGCGGGCGACGTGAGCGGCCTGATCAAGGCGCTGACCACGATCCTGACCGAAGTGCAGGCAACCAACAGCGTGTTCGCCTCGGTGAGCCTGCCGGTCAGCGTGAACGCCCAGGGCACCTCGCTGAACCAGGTATACGTCGGCATGTTCCGTCCCGACGCCACGGCCGCACCGCGCTGGGCGGGCAACCTCAAGCAGTACCAGATCGGCTACGACGCCAGCGGCAACGTGGTGCTGAACGACTCGCTGGGCCAGCCAGCGATCAGCAATGCCGGCACCGGCTTCATTTCGCCCAGCGCGCTCAGTTTCTGGACGGCGGACCATCAGGCCGGCACCCCGCGCGACGGCCCGTTTGCCATTGACCCAACCACCGGCAGTCTCCTCAGCACCCCCGTCACTGGCTGGCCGGCCAACGGCTTCTGGATCAACCACGCGACCGGCGCCGGCGGAGCATTCGACGCCCCCGACGGCGAAATCGTCGACAAGGGCGGCGTCGCCGAGATGGCGCGTGCGGATTACCTCACCGATCAGTCGATTCGCAAAATCTTCACCTGCAACAGCGTGGGCGGCTGCCCCACCACCGGCACGCTGCCCACGTTCGATACCAGCAATACCGCACTGACGCCCACGGCATTCGCCCTGCCGACCGGGTCGACGTCGACCGATGCCAACAATCTGGTCAACTGGGTCCGCGGCACGGACAACAACAGCACCAGCACTACCGGCGCCGAGAGCCCGGCAGGACCCGGCAGCGGTGTGACCGTGCGCCCGTCCATCCACGGCGACGTGCTGCACTCGCGGCCCGCCGTGGTCAACTACGGCGGCTCCATCGGCATCGTGGCGTTCTACGGCTCCAACGACGGCCTCTTCCGTGCCGTCAACGGCAACAAGGATGCCACCGCCCCCGGCATCATCAAGATGGCCAGCGGACGCTACGTGCGTCCGGGCGGCGAGCTGTGGTCGTTCATCGCCCCGGACTTCTTCGGCAAGTTCCAGCGTCTGCGCAACAACAGCCCCGCACTTACGCTGGGCGCCACCACCGGCAGCGGCAAGGACTACTTCTTCGACGGCACCACCACGGTCTACCAGGATCTGCGTGTCGCCGGCAGCCCGAAGACCTACATCTACCTCACGGCTCGCCGTGGCGGCCGGCTGATCTATGCGTTCGACGTGAGCGATCCGACCAAGCCGCCGGTCTTCCTGTGGAGCAAGACCAATGCCAACATCCCCGAACTCGGCCAGACCTGGTCGCAGCCCAAGCTGGCCTTGGTCAATGGCCACAAGGACCTCAGCGGCAATCCCATCCCGGTGGTCATCATGGGCGGCGGCTACGACCCCGCCGAGGATACCGACCCGGTAGGCGCCGCCGACACCATGGGCCGCGCGATCGTGGTGCTGGATGCCATCAACGGCAGCACGGTGTGGACCGCCTGCCCGTCCGGCTGCACGGCCACGGTTCCGAAAATGACCTACGCGATCCCGTCCGACATCACCCTGCTCGACCGCAACGGCGATGGCTACACCGACCGCCTCTACACCGGCGACCTGGGCGGCAATATCTGGCGCGTCGATCTTGAGCCGAACGGCTACGGCCCCACCAACTCGAATCCGCCATCGAGCTGGACGGTGACCCAGATCGCCAGCTTCGGCGGCACCGGCACCAGCGCCCGCAAGTTCTTCTATCCGCCCGATGTCACCCCGTCCACGACTTTCGACGCGGTGGTGGCCGCCAGCGGCGACCGCGAGCACCCGCTGGTGTCGAATGCATCGTCCAACGTGGTCAACCGTTTCTACATGATGAAGGACACCAACACCGGCGCCAGTGTGGCCAACGGCTGGACCACGATCACCGAATCCATGCTCACCGACGAAACCGGTGCCGCCGCCGGAACGACGACGCCCTATTCCTCCACCAGTACCACGTCGGGCTTCTATGTCACCCTGACCCATGCCGGCGAGAAGGCGGTGAACGCACCCTTGACCGTGGCGGGGTATACCTATTTCGGTACCAATACGCCGGCCGATCCCAGCCTGAACCCCAACATGTGCTACCCGAACCTGGGCATTGCACGCGGCTACGCGATCAACTTCCTGACCGGCGCAGGCTTGAACAGCAACGGCTACATCGTCTTCGACGGCGGCGGCCTGCCGCCCTCGCCGGTTTTCGGCCTCGTCGCGGTCAATCCCGACACCCCCAACGTGTATACCCCGGTACTCATCGGCGGCGGTAACCAGACCGGACCAGGCGGTGGCAACAACTCCTCGGCGCTGGGTTCTCAGAGAGTCACCCCGCCCAACACCGGCAAGCGCAAGCGTACCTACTGGTTCACCGAAGGCCAGAAATAGGCAGCGCGGCATGCGCGGCAACCATGCCGCGCCTGCCTCATGGCCGGCGGCGAAGCGGATCATCCGCGATGGGCATTGCACCTGCGACCCGCATTTGCGCGGCCCAGTCTTGAACGCCACCCGCTGCGTCGACCGAAGCCACGAATCGCGTCCGAAAAAAAAGAGCGCCCATCGGGCGCTCTGGAAGCTGGTGGGTCGTCCGGGACTCGAACCCGGGACCAATAGATTAAAAGTCTACTGCTCTACCAGCTGAGCTAACGACCCATCATTGCAAAACTCAAGCGGACAATTTTACGGGCTGCACCGCAGCGGCACAAGCAAGCGCGGACATTCAGGCGTAACGCGTGGGATCGGCCAGGCCCGCCTCGCGGAAGCCTTGCGCGCGCAGCCGGCAGGCGTCGCAATGGCCGCAGGCACGGCCGTCGTCGTCGGCCTGGTAGCAGCTCACCGTGGCCGAGAAATCCACGCCCAGCCGCTGGCCCTCGCGCGCGATGTCGGCCTTGCTCATGCGCATCAGCGGCGCGTGGATGCGGATGCCCGCGCCTTCCACGCCGGCCTTGGTCGCGACGTTGGCCAGTTTTTCGAATGCCTCGATGAAGGCGGGGCGGCAATCCGGGTAGCCCGAGTAGTCGACCGCGTTGACTCCGCACCAGATGTCGCTGGAGTCGAGCACCTCGGCCCAGCCCAGCGCGATCGACAGCATGATGGTGTTGCGCGCCGGCACGTAGGTCACCGGGATGTCATTGCTGTCGGCAGTGTCCAGCGGCACGTCGATGTCGGCGGTCAGCGCGGAACCGCCGATGCTGCGCAGGTCGACGCCGACGGTCTTGTGCTCGACCGCGCCAAGCATTCTCGCCACGCGATCCGAGGCGGCCAGTTCCGAGTTGTGGCGCTGGCCGTAGGCCACGCTCAGCGCGTGCACCTGGTAGCCCTGCTCGCGGGCGATCGCGATGGTGACGGCCGAATCCATGCCGCCGGAGACCAGCACGACGGCTTTTCGGGGAGAATTTTCAGACATGTTTTGCATCCACACGGGTGCGGCCGGTCACCGGCCGGAAAGCGCTTGCGGCGACACAGGCCACGGCGCGGATTCTGTTTTGAAGAGTGCGGCCATGGACGACTGCTGTTTGATCCTGGCGTTCGGGGATGAACGCACTGGTTCAAGCAGTGCAGCCATGGATGGCTGCCTCTCGATCTTCGCGTTCACGGACGAACGCACAAGTCATTTCCCGGCGGCGTCGTTCCACAGCAGCTTGTGCAACTGCAGCTGGAAGCGCACGGGCAACCTGTCGGCGATGATCCACTCGGCCAGATCGCGCGGCTCCACCGCACCGTGCACCGGCGAGAACAGCACCATGCAGCGATCCGCCAGCGCATGCTCGGCCAGCATCGCGCGCGCCCATTCGTAGTCGGCGCGGCTGGCGATGACGATCTTGATCTGGTCGTGCGGCAACAGGTGGTCGAGGTTCGACCACAGGTTGCGGCCGCTCTCGCCCGAATCCGGCGCCTTCAGGTCCATCACCTTGCGCACGCGCGGGTCGACCGTGGAGACGTCCAGCGCACCGGAGGTTTCCAGCGACACCTCGTAGCCGGCATCGCACAGCTTGCGCAGCAGGATCAGGCAGCGCTTCTGCGCCAGCGGCTCGCCGCCGGTCACGCAGACGTGCTTCGCACCGTACGTGGCGACCTCGGCGAGGATGTCGTCGATCGCATGCCAGTTGCCGCCGTAGAACGAGTACTCGGTATCGCACCAGACACAGCGCAGCGGGCAGCCGGTGAGGCGCACGAACACGCTGCGCCAGCCGATCGCATCGGCTTCGCCCTGGATCGAATGGAAAATCTCGGTGATGCGCAGGCGCTCGGCGACCGTCGCCGCAGGCGTGGCGGACGCCTCGCGCGCGTCATGGCCGCTCATGCCGCCGCCGCTCAGTTGCCCGACTGCAGTTGCAGGCGCTGCAGGCGTTCCTGGGCCAGGCTGGCCACCTTGGTGCCGGGATACTTGGCGGCGACCTGGGTCAGCGTGGCCCTGGCCGCTGCGGTCTGCTTCAGCTCGAGCTGGCTGTAGCCGACCTTGAGCAGCGCATCGGGCGCCTTTTCGCTCTGCGGGAACTGGCTCAGCAGCCGCTGGAACGATTCCAGCGCGACCGGGTAGTTGGTGGTGGCGTAATAGGACTCACCGAGCCAGTACAAGGCATTCGGTGCCAGTGCGTGGTTCGGGTATTGCTGGATGAAGCTGCGGAACTGGCGCGACGCCTCGACGTAATTGCCCGCGCGGATCGCCTTGAAGGCCACGTCGTAGGCAGCCTGGGCCGCCGCGGGATCGGCCGCGCCGGCGCCCGGATTGCCACCGGCCGGAGCCGGCTGGCCCGCCGCCGCGTTGCCGGCTGCGGCAGCGTTGCCCGCCGCGGCAGCCGGCTTGCCGGCTGCCGGCGCCGGCGGGTTGCCGCCGGCCGTTGCCGCGGCGCCGGCGCTCTCGACGCGTCCCAACCGGGCGTCGAGATCGGTGTACTGGGCCTTGTTCTTGTCCTCGAGCGTCTGCAACTGGTGCTGCAGTTCCTCGATCTGTCCCTGCAACTGCTGCACCTGTGCCTGCAACTGCTGCATCTGATTGACCATGCCGGTACCGGACTGGTCCTTGTTCTGTGCCTGCTGTTCCAGCCGCGCGACACGATCGGCGAGGCTCAGCCGGGAGTCCTGCGCGAATGCCGGGAACGCGAACAGCATGGCGGACGCGACCGCGCCCGCCATGCTGAACCTGGCTGCAAAGCTGTTAGCCAGTCGCTTCATCTTTACTGCGCCGTGTAGACGATCTCGACGCGGCGGTTCTTGCTCCAGCAATCCTCGTTGTGCTCACGGCACACCGGCTTCTCCTTGCCGTAGCTGATCACTTCCAGCTGGCTGGCCTGGCCGCCATTGCCCTGCAGCGCTTCGGAGACGGCGTTGCCGCGGCGCTCGCCGAGGCCCAGGTTGTACTCGCGCGAGCCGCGCTCGTCGGCGTTGCCTTCCAGGCGGATGTGCGAGGTCGGGCGGTCGCGCAGGTACTTGGCGTGGCACGCCATGATCTGCTGGAACTCCGGCTTGATCTCGGTCTTGTCGAAGTCGAAGTACACGACGCGCTGACGCAGGCAGGCATCGGTGTCGAGGTCGGCAGGGGTGTACTTGCCGTCAGAGACGGGAGCCTGGGTCGGGGCGGTCTGCTCCGGAGCCGGCTGCGGTTTGACTTCCTGCTTCTTGGAGCAAGCGGCCGCGCCTACGCAGAGCAGGGCAACCAGGGCGACGCGAACGGTCTTATTCATGGTGACGTTCCTTACGGGTTGAGTTCCGACTAACGATGACGATCGGGGATAACGGGACAGCTGTCGCCGGTTAACCGGCTGTTATTTTGACACTTGAAAGGTCGATAGTGCGTGACTCTGCACGGTCGCCCTGACTGGCTTTCGACGCGGCGAGGCGCCATGGCCGGAAACCGAAACGCGCCTCGCGGCGCCGTTCGGGCCCACTCCCTGGGCATCGGGCTGCTGCACTCGCGCGCGGCAGCCTGGAAAATCAGCGTTGCCGGTATGGTCCCCAGGCCGGTTCGCGCACGTCGCCGTCGGAAAGCACGAGGCGCTGGCGAACCATGCCGTCAGCCGATACGGCATACAGCACGCCGCGACGTCCTTCGGTAGCGGCATACAGCAGCATGCTGGCATTCGGTGCAAAACTCGGGGACTCGTCGATCGGGCCCGGCGAGAGGAACCGCACCTGGTCACCCAGGCTGCGATCCATGATGGCAATACGATACACGTTCCCGTTGCCCTGCACCATGGCGATCTGCTTGCCGTCGTAGCTCACGTCGGCATTCAGGTTGCTCTGCCCCTGGAAGCTGATCCGCTGCGGCGTGCCGCCGCTGGCCGGGACCTGGTAGATCTGCGGCCGGCCGGAACGGTCGGAGGTGAAAAAGATGCTCTTGCCGTCGGGCGCCCAGACCGGCTCGGTGTCGATCGATAGGCTGTTGGTCAGCCGGGTCTCGTGGCGGCTGGCCAGATCCAGCACGAACAGCTCCAGGTTGCCGACGTAGGACAGCGCCACCGCCAGCTTGCTGCCGTCCGGCGACCACGCGGGCGCACCGTTGATGCCCCGCGGGTGGGATTCCACCAGCTGGCGCGAGCCGGTGGTGATGTCCTGCACGTAGATCGACGAATTGCCGCTCTCGAACGAGACGTAGGCGAGCTTGCGGCCGTCCGGCGACCAGGCCGGGGTCAGCAGCGACTCCTTCGAACGCGCCACCACCTGCGGGTTGTAGCCGTCCGAGTCAGCCACGATCAGCGAATAGGTGGTGTGGTTGCCCAGGCCCACCGCGGTGATGTACGCGATACGCGTCCAGAACGCGCCGCGCACGCCGGTGATCTTCTCGTAGATGATGTCCGCGATCTGGTGCGCCACGCCGCGCAGGTCGCCCGCCGGCGCCGGCGGCATCTGCTGGTGCAGCAAGCTCTGCTGCTTGTTGACGTCCCACAGTTCGTACTCGACCTGCACCATGCCGTTGCCGGCGTCGGTGATGTTGCCGACCACGATGTAGTCCTGCTTGAGCAGGCGCCAGGTGGCGAACTTGATGTCCGAGCCCTTGGACGGGAATTCCACGATGTCGCTCTTGGCCAGCGAGCGGAACTTGCCGGAGCGGTTGAAATCGTTGCGCATCACGTCGGCGACGTCGGTCGACAGCGGTGCGCCGCCGGCCTGGGCGAACGGCACCACCACGATCGGGGTGGCGGTCTTGACGCCACCGACGATGTCGACGTTCAGCGACTGGGCGGTGGCCGGGCCGGCGAACAACGCCACCGCGGCCAGCAGGATGACGACAAGGCTTGAGCTGAATTTGCGCATGGTCTTGATCATTGCGGCCTGAAGGTAAAGGTGAGGTTGCGCTGGAACACGCTTTCGAAACCCTTGTACGGCAAGGTCTTGGTGCGCAATACCGCATTTTCGACCGAACGCCGGCCGGCGTCGTCGTAGGGGCAGCTGGAATCGACGGTAGCGCTCATCACGTCGCCACCGGGCGACTGCACGATGTGCACCTGGCACGGAACAGACGGTATGTTATCCGGCCTTAACCAGTTCGGCGTGACCGCATTCTGAATGGCCGCGGCATATTCGTCGGCGAGGTTGCTGTTCTGGCTGTTGTTGCCGGTCTGGCGCTGCGCCGCGTTGGGCAGGTCGGGGGCGCCGTTGTCCTGGGCGTTCTTCAGGTCCTCCATCTGCTGCTTGGCCTGCCTGGCCTTGCTGTCGAGCTTGCGGGTCTGCTGCGCCGCCGCGTCCATCTTGGCCAGCAGGTCGTCGATCTGCTTCTGCTTTTCCTGCTTCTGCTTGACCGCCTGCGCGTCCAGCTCGGCCTGCCGCTGGCGCTGCTTTTCCTCCTGCACCTGCTTCGCCTCCTCGGCCTTCAGCGCAGCCTCCTCCACCACCCGCTCCTGGTCCTTGAGGTCGGGCTGCTTGGGCGGCGGCGGCAGGGTCTTCACCTCCGGCGCCTCGATCTTGGGCGGCGTCGGCGGCGGCACGGTGGGCGGCGGCGGGGTGGAGTCGGGCACCGGCTTGACCTTCTCCGCCTTCGGCGGCGGGCTGCCGGTGGGGCCGATCAGGGTGGCCTCGATGACCTGCCCCTGCAGCTCCAGCGGCTTCGAGCAGGTGATCGGGTTCATCCACGCCGGCAGGTGCAGCGCGTTGAACACGTTCTCGTAGGTCGAGCACGGCAGCACCGCGAGGAACAGGAACCCCACGATGCCGATGTGCAGGATGGCGGAAAGTACGACCGCCTTCGGCGTCGCCTTACTTTCGTCCATCGGGGGTGCTCTTGCCCTGGCCGGCCGGTTCGCCCGGCTGGCCCATCAGGCCGACCTTGGCCACGCCGGCCTGCTGCAGGTCGGCCAGCACCTTGAACACGCCGCCGTAGCTGCCGCGCTCGTCGCCGCCGACCAGCACGCTGACCTCGGGGTTCTCGCGCACGAAGGCACCCACCTTGAGCTTGAGCGTGTCGGCGTCGACCAGCTCCTTCTTCGCCCCGCTCAGGGTCAGGTACAGCTGGCCGTCCTGCAGCACCGAGACCAGCACCGGGTCCTTCTTCTGCTGCAGCGACTTGGCGTTGGCCTGCGGCAGCTGCACGTCGACGCTGGAATTCATCATCGGCGTGGTGACCATGAAGATGATCAGCAGCACCAGCATCACGTCGATGTACGGCACCACGTTGATTTCGGATTTGAGCTTGTAGCGCCGCTGGCGCCCGGAGGTTCGCATGGCTGCTCTCCGCTCAGGCGACGTCGTCGGTCTGGATCTGCCGCTGCAGCACCGAGGAGAACTCTTCCTGGAACACGTCGTAGCGCGAGGCGATCCGCTCGACCTTGGTGGCGTAGCGGTTGTACGCCCACTGCGCCGGGATCGCCGCGAACAGGCCCATCGCGGTGGCGATCAGCGCCTCGGAGATGTGCGGCGCGACCACCGCGATGGTCACGTCCTTCATCTCGCCCAGGCCCTGGAACGCGCCCATGATGCCCCACACGGTGCCGAACAGGCCCACGTACGGGCTGATCGAGCCGACGTTGGCGAGGAATTCCAGGTTGCGCTCGAGCGAGCCGATCTCACGCGTGCCGGCCACCTGCATGGCGCGCTCGGAGCCCTCGATGACGCTGCGCGTGTCGTGGGTCTTGCGCTGGCGCTGGCGCGCGAACTCGCGGAAGCCCGATTCGAAGATGTTCTCGATGCCGCCGGTGCCGCCGTGGCGGTTGCTGACCTCGCGGAACAGCTGGGCCAGGTCGCCGCCGGACCAGAAGCGCTCCTCGAACGCCTCGGCGTCTTCCATCGCCGCCTTGGTCTGCGAGTACTTGCGGATGATGATCACCCACGACAGGAACGAGAACACCAGCAGGATCAGCAGCACCAGTTTTACCGGCACGCTCGAATCCGCGATCAGCGTGAAAATGTTCAGTCCACCGTTCATTGCTTGCAGGTTCTCCGCCAGTCGGCTTGGGGTTGTGGCTCAGGGGGCGAGTTGCGCGATCAGGTCGGTCGGGATCGGCGCGGGGCGCATGCGCTGGAGATCGACGCAAGCCACCCGCACCTGCGCGCGAATCAGGCAGTCGCCGTCCGCCTTCATGATCGCCTGGGCGAACAGGATACTGGCTGCGCGCCGCTCTTTGACCTCGACCGTCACCGACAGTTCATCATCCAGCAGGGCTGGCCGGAGGAAATCGATCTGCATGTCGCGCACCATGAAGGCCAGTCCGGTGGCTTGCTTGAACGCCATCTGGTCGACGCCGAGCGCGCGCATCCACTCGCTGCGGGCACGCTCCATGAAGCGCAGGTAGCCGGCGTGGTAGACCACCCCGCCAGCGTCGGTATCCTCCCAGTAGACCCGTACTTTCCAGCTGAAGGGCGGCTTCGGAGCGGTTTCAGGCATCGTTGGTTCCGGCATCGAACAGGTCGGCGGGCTGCGCCTGCCGCGGCGGCGGGGTCAATCCCAGGTGGCGCCAGCCCCTGGCGCTGACCATGCGGCCGCGGGCGGTGCGGATCAGGTAGCCCTGCTGGATCAGGTACGGCTCGACCACGTCCTCCAGCGTGCCGCGGTCCTCGCTGAGCGCGGCGGCCAGCGACTCCACCCCGACCGGGCCGCCGTCGAAGTTCTCGATGATCAGGCCGAGCAGGCGGCGGTCCAGCTCGTCGAAACCCTGCGGGTCGATCTTCAGCATGTCCAGCGCGGCATGGGCCGCCGCCAGCGTGATCTCGCCACCGGCACGCACCTCGGCATAATCGCGCACCCGGCGCAGCAGGCGGTTGGCGATGCGCGGCGTGCCGCGCGAGCGGCGGGCGATTTCCTGCGCCCCTTCCGGCGCGCAGACGATGCCCAGGATGCGTGCCGCGCGCCGCACGATCGCGGTGAGTTCCTCGGCCGTATAGAACTCCAGCCGCTGCACGATGCCGAAGCGGTCGCGCAGCGGCGCGGTGAGCATGCCGGCGCGGGTGGTGGCGCCGATCAGGGTGAACGGCGGCAAATCCAGCTTGATCGAGCGCGCGGCCGGACCCTCGCCGATCATGATGTCGATCTGGAAGTCCTCCATCGCCGGGTACAGCACTTCCTCGACCACCGGCGACAGGCGATGGATCTCGTCGACGAACAGCACGTCGTTCGCCTCCAGGTTGGTCAGCAGCGCGGCGAGGTCGCCGGCGCGTTCCAGCACCGGGCCGGAGGTGGAGCGCAGGTTGACCCCCAGTTCGTTCGCGATGACGTGGCTGAGCGTGGTCTTGCCCAGGCCCGGCGGCCCGAACACCAGCACGTGATCCAGCGCCCCGCCCCGCTTCCTGGCGGCCTCGATGTAGATCGACAGCTGCTCGCGCACCGCCTGCTGGCCCAGGTACTCGTCCAGCCGTTTCGGCCGGATGGTGGCTTCCAGCGCCTCGTCGTCGAGCTGGGCGGCGGCGGTGATGATGCGGTGGTCGGTCATGCCGGCATTATGGCAGGCTGGCCATGTACTTGTAGGAGCCCGCCTGCGGGCGATGCTTCCGTTCCGATATACATCGAAGCGGGAGCATCGCCCGCTGGCGGGCTCCTACAGGGCCAACTCAGATTTCGACCTGCGCCCCCAGCTCGATCAGCCGGTTGCCGGGGATCTGGAAGAACGCGGTGGCCGGCAGCGCGTTGCGCGCCATGAACGCGAACAGCTTGTCGCGCCACAGCGCCATGCCGGGGCGGCGGGCATCGGCCACGATGGTCTCGCGCGACAGGAAGAAGGTGGTATCCATCATGTCGAAACCGAGGCCCTCGCGCGAACACTGCGACAGGGCCAGCGGGATGTTCGGATCCTCGGCGAAGCCGAAGCGCAGCTCCAGCCCGAAGAAGTTGCCGCCCATCGGGGTGATCTCGATGCGCTCATGGGCCTCGGCCACCGGGGTTTCCAGCGTCTCCACCGTCAGCAGCACGTTGCGCTCGTGCAGCACCTTGTTGTGCTTGAGGTTGTGCAGCAGCGCATGCGGCACGGCGTGCTGGTTCGCGGTGAGGAAGATCGCCGTGCCCGGCACGCGCAGCGGCGGGTGCTCGGCGATGTTCTCGATGAATGGCGCCAGCGCCAGGCCGCCCTGCTTGATCTCGCGCATCACCAGCTCGCGGCCGCGGCGCCAGGTGGTCATCACGCTGAACAGCACCACGCCCAGCACCAGCGGGAACCAGCCGCCGTGCGCCACCTTCAGCAGATTGGCGCCAAAGAACGACAAGTCGATGATCAGGAACAGCACGCCGACCAGCACCACCGTGAACCAGCTCCAGTGCCAGCGCTTGCGAGCGACCACCAGCGCCAGCAGCGTGGTCACGGTCATCGTGCCGGTCACCGCGATGCCGTAGGCCGCGCCCAGGTTGTCGGAGCTGCGGAAGCCGAGCACGGCCAGGATCACCAGCACCATCAGCATGCGGTTGACCCACGGCACGAAGATCTGCCCGGACATCTCGCGCGAGGTGTGCACTACCGCCAGCCGCGGCGAATAGCCCAGCGACATCGCCTCGCGGGTCATCGAGAACGCGCCGGAGATCACCGCCTGCGATGCGATCACCGCGGCGCAGGCCGACAGCAGGATCATCGGGTACAGCATCGACTCGGGCACCATCAGGTAGAACGGGCTCTCGATCGCGCGCGGATTGCCCAGCAGCAGTGCTCCCTGGCCGAAGTAGTTCAGCAGCAGCGCCGGCAGCACGAAGCCGAACCAGGCCACCCGGATGGGTTGCTTGCCGAAGTGGCCCATGTCGGCGTACAGCGCCTCGGCCCCGGTCAGCGCCAGCACCACGCCGCCGAGCGCGATGAACGAGGTGTTGCCGTGGTTGACGAAGAAGCGCACCGCGTGCATCGGGTTGACCGCGTACAGCACCTGCGGATTGGCGATGATCTGGCGCACGCCGAGCACCGCCAGCACCACGAACCACAGCGTCATCACCGGGGCGAACGCCCTGCCGACGCTGTGCGTGCCATGCCGCTGCACGGCGAACATGCCCAGCAGGATCGCCAGTGCGATCCACACCACGTACTTGTCCAGCCCCGGCGCGGCGACGCCGAGGCCCTCGACCGCGCCGAGCACCGAGATCGCCGGGGTGATCACGCCGTCGCCGTAGAACAGCGCGGCGCCGAAGATGCCGAAGCCGGCCAGCACCCAGCGCGCGCGCGCCGAGCCGCTCATCGAGCGCTGCGCCAGCGCCATCAGCGCCATGATGCCGCCCTCGCCCTTGTTGTCCGCGCGCATCACGAAGGTGACGTACTTCAGCGACACCACCATGATCAGCGCCCAGAACACCAGCGACAGCACGCCCAGCACCGCCGACGGCGTCGGCGTCATGCCGTGCGTGCCCAGGGTTTCCTTCATGGTGTACAGCGGGCTGGTGCCGATGTCGCCGAACACCACGCCGATCGCGCCGAGCGCGAGCGCCCGCAGTCGGCGCCGGTTCTCCGCCGGGGTGAGGCACTGAACAGTCTGTTGGCTCACGATCAAGCTCCGAGCGCGGCGCGCAGCGCCTTGCGGATGATGGCTTCGGCACCGTCGCCCTCGGCAGCGACCTTCTGCACCAGCCGGGCCACCTCGGCCGGCTTGTAGCCCAGCTGCTGCAACGCCACGCTGGCTTCGGCGGCGGCGTCCAGCGGCGCGCCGGCCGCGCGCGGCGCGCCGCCCGGCACGCCGGACAGGCCGTCCACGCGGTCGCGCAACTCCACCACGATGCGCTCGGCGGTCTTCTTGCCGATGCCGGGGATCTTGGTCAGCGCGACCACGTCGCCGGCCTGCACCAGCCGCGCGAAATGCTCGGTGGAAACGCCCGACAGCACCGCCAGCGCGATCTTCGCGCCGATCCCGCTGACCTTGAGCAGGTTGCGGAACAGCGTGCGCTCGCTCTCGTGCAGGAAGCCGTACAGCGCGACGCTGTCTTCCTTCACGGCGTGATGGGTGAGCAGGACCACTTCCTTGCCGATGCCCGGCAAGTCGTAGATCGTCGACATCGGCGCCTCGACTTCGTAGCCGACGCCGCCCACCTCGACCAGCAGCGACGGCGGCTGCTTGCTTATCAGGATGCCGCGCAAACGTCCGATCACCGGCGGTGTCCCCTTGTCTTCATCATCATCGGCGACGCCTCCATGCCGTGCGCGGCAGGCCGACGCGGGCCAGGCTGGCGCGGGTATGCGCGTGGGTCACCGCCACCGCCAGCGCATCGGCGGCATCGGCCTGCAACCGGCCCTTGAGGCCGAGCAGCACGCCGATCATGTGCTGCACCTGGGCCTTGTCGCCGCGGCCGCTGCCGACCACGGACTGCTTCACTTCGGTTGCCGCGTATTCGTGCACCACGATCCCCTGACTGACCACCGCGCAGATCGCGGCGCCGCGCGCCTGCCCAAGCTTCAACGCCGAATCCGGATTGCGTGCCATGAACACGCGCTCGATCCCGCACTCGGCCGGCCGGTGGGTCGCGATGATGTCACACAGTTCGTCAAAGATGCGTTTCAGGCGCAACGGGAACGTGGCCTCGCCGGCCACCGCCAGCGCGCCATGGAAAACGTGCGTCAGCTTGCCCGCGTCGTCCACGTCGATGATGCCCACGCCGGTGCGCTGACTGCCGGGATCGATGCCGATAATGCGGGTCATCACTGGTGCGATGCGAAGGCGCGTGGCCTCCGACTTACCCGGCAGTCCCGGAGGGCAGCAAGGCGTTGTGCGACACCTCGCTCACGTCGTCCAGCGCGTCGAGCCGCTCGAGCAGGTCGAGCAGCGACTCCAGCGCCTCGGCCGGCGCCTCGACGCGGTTGTTCGGGCGCATCACCACGCCGGCGTGCTCGGCGGCCAGGCCGGCGTCGATCAGCGCCTGCTGCACCATCTCGAAGTTCTCCGGCGAGCACAGCACGATGCTTTCGCCGTGCTCGTTGAGCACGTCGTCGGCGCCGGCTTCCAGCGCCGCCTCCAGCACTTTTTCCTCGGCCGCCGTGTCACCGCCGGTGGCGAACACCAGCTCGCCGCAACGGGTGAACTGGAACGCCACCGAGCCGGAAGTGCCGAGATTGCCGCCGTGCCTGGCCAGCGCATGGCGCACGTCGGCCACGGTGCGGGTGGGATTGTCGGTGAAGCATTCGATGATCAGCGCGATGCCAGCCGGGCCATAGCCCTCGTAGCGCAGCTCCTGCATGTCGGCACCGCCGTCGGCTCCGGAGCCGCGCTTGATCGCGCGCTCGATGGTGTCCTTGGTCATGTTCGCCGACAGCGCCTTGTCCACCGCCGCGCGCAGACGCGGGTTGCCGGCCGGGTCGGCGACGCCGGCGCGGGTGGCCACCGTGATCTCGCGGATCAGCTTGGTGAACACCTTGGCGCGCTTGGCGTCTTCGGCGTTCTTGCGACCTTCGATGGACGGGCCTCTACCCATGGCGATTCCTGCACGCAGCGATTGGACAAGCGGGCGATTTTACCCGAATTCCGCCACCGTGCCGGCTGCCGCGTCCCGCCGTGCCGCGACATGACGCCTCAGTGCGCGGCGGGCGGAAAGCGGCCGTGGCGCAGGAATTCCGCCACCCGCCGGGCCACTTCCTGCGAAAACAGCAGGCCGGTGTGGTTGACCTCGACCACGCAATGGTCGGTCAGGCCCGGCAGGCGGGTTTCCGCCACCGCCACGGTGCCGTCGTGCTCGCCCTCGAAATGGCCCAGCACCGCGCCCAGGCCCAGCGGCAGGCGACCGGCGATCACGCCGACCTCGCGGCGGCCGTCCCAACGCTCGAAGCCCTGCTCCAGCAGGTCGCGGTTGTGCCCCAGCAGCACTTCGCCGCCCCGCCCCCATGCGGCGAACCCGCGCGCGGCGGCACTGCCCTTCAGCGGCGAACCGAGGCAGACGATGCGCCCGGGCGGCGGTGCGCCGTCGAGGCAGGCACGCAGGGCCAGCAGGCCGCCGAGACTGTGCCCGACCAGGTGCACCGCGTCGGCTTCCCCGGCCAGCGCGGCCATCCGCGCCTGCAACCGGTCCAGGATGCGCTGCTGGGTGGCCGCCACGCTGAGGTAGTCGAAGCGGTGCACGCGGAAACCCGCCTCCATCAGCCGATGATGCAGCATGGACAGCGCGAAGCCGCGCATCCACAGGCCGTGCAGCAGGATCACATGGTCAGGCATGGGGGATCACATCCGACGCGTGGCGAAGAAACGGCCATGCGCGCCCAGCGCGGCATCGCCCGGACGACGAGGCAGGCTCAGGTGCCCGCCGCCGCGCCATCCAGCACCTGCACGTGCAGCTCCTTCAGCTGCACCGCGGCGATCGGCGAAGGCGCGTCGGTCATCAGGTCCTGCGCGCTGGTGGTCTTGGGGAAGGCGATCACGTCGCGGATCGACTCGGTGCCGGCCAGCAGCGCGGCGATGCGGTCGATGCCGAACGCCAGGCCGCCGTGCGGCGGCGCGCCGAATTTCAGCGCCTTCAGCAGGAAGCCGAACTTCATCTCGGCCTCCTCTGCGCCGATGCCGAGCAGCTCGAACACCGTGCTCTGCATCTCCGGCCGGTGGATGCGGATCGAGCCGCCGCCGATCTCGTTGCCGTTCAGCACCATGTCGTAGCCGCGGCTCACCGCGTTGTGCGGATCGGCGCGCAGCTGCGCGGCATCGTCCACCTTCGGCGCGGTGAACGGATGATGCAGGGCGACGAAGCGCTGCGCCTCTGCATCGTACTCGAACATCGGGAAGTCGGTGACCCACAGCGGTTTCCAGCTGTCCTCGACCAGGCCGCGATCCTTGCCGGCCTTGAGCCGCAGCGCGCCCATGAAATCGGTGACGGTCTTCCAGCTGCCGGCGCCGAAGAACACGATGTCGCCGCTCTGCGCGCCGGTGGCCTTCAGCACGCCGTCCAGCGCCGCGTCGTCGAGGAACTTCGCCACCGGCGAATTGATGCCGTCGCGGCCCTTGGCCAGATCCTCGACCTTCAGCCAGGCCAGGCCCTTCGCGCCGTAGCGCGCGGCGTATTCGGCCAGGCCGTCGATGTCCTTGCGCGACAGCGTGCCGCCGCCGGGCACGCGCAGCGCGGCGACCCGGCCGGCCGGGTCGTTGGCCGGCTCGGCGAACACCTTGAACTCGACATGCTTCAGCGCGTCGGCCACGTCGACCAGCTCCAGCGCGATGCGCAGGTCCGGCTTGTCCGAACCGAAGCGGCGCATCGCTTCGGCCCAGGTCATGCGCGGGAACACGGCGTCCAGTTCGACGCCCTGCACTTCCTTGAACACGTGGCGGATCAGCTCCTCCACGAAGTCCTGCACGTCCTTTTCCTCGACGAAGGCGAACTCCAGGTCGAGCTGGGTGAACTCCGGCTGGCGGTCGGCGCGCAGGTCCTCGTCGCGGAAGCAGCGGGCGATCTGGTAGTAGCGGTCGAAACCGGCCACCATCAGGATCTGCTTGAACAGCTGCGGCGATTGCGGCAGCGCGTAGAAATGCCCCGGATGCACACGGCTGGGCACCAGGTAGTCGCGCGCGCCTTCGGGCGTGGCCTTGGTCAGGATCGGCGTCTCGATGTCCTGGAAGCCGCGCTCGTCGAGGTAGCGGCGCAGCGCCTGCACCAGCTTGATGCGCTTGCGCATCATCGCCTGCATCTCGGGGCGGCGCAGGTCGAGGTAGCGGTAGGTCATCCGCAGGTCCTCGTTGGGGTTCTCGTGCAGCGCGAACGGCAGGTCCTTCGCCGCGTTGAGCACCTCGACCGTGTCGGCCAGCAGCTCGATGGTGCCGGTCTTCAGCTTGTCGTTGACCGACACGCGCGGACGGATCGTGCCGGTGACGCGCAGGCAGTACTCGTTGCCGATATCGCCGGCAACGGCGAACGCGGCGGCGTTGTCGCGATCGATCACCACCTGGGCCAGTCCCTCGTGGTCGCGCAGATCGACGAACGCCACATGGGCCTGCAGGCGGATCTTGTTGACCCAGCCGCACAGGGTGACGGTCCGGCCGATCATCGACTCATCGATGAGGCCGCAGTAATGCGTGCGCATGCGTTGGAACTCCGGCGTCGCCGCGGCGACTTCAGGCGTGGAAAAGGCTGCGAAGTTTACCACCGCGGCACGGCACGGCGGGCTGGCACGCCGCCGCCGCAGGCCGTCCTGGCCGGACCTACCAGCGCCGGTCGACCAGGAACTCGCCGCGGCAGCCGTGCGCCACCCACACGCCGGCGCGGTTCCAGCCCCAGCTGTAGCCCTCGGTGCAGCGGGCATCGGAGAGCTGCCGTCCCAGCCGCACGCTGCCGTTGCGGCCCACGTCGACCTGGCACATCTGGTATTTCTTCTTGTTGCTGTCGCACTGCAGGCTGATCCGGCGATTCCAGCCCGGACCGGGCCGCCAGCCGCCCTGATCGCCATAGCCACGATCGCGGTCGCGGTAATCGTCGTCGTAGCGGTCGCCATCGCGGTTGTCGTAACGGCCGTTGTCGTAACGGCCGTCATAGCGATCGCCGTAGCCGCCGCGGTCGGCCGGACCGAACAGGCCGCGACAACCGCGATCGACCCACAGGGTATCGCCATCCATGCCCCAGCTCTGGCCGCGGATGCAGTCGGCCTTCGACTCCCGCTTGTACAGCTCGACGTACTGCCACGGCACGGCGCAGCGCGCGTAATGGCCATCGCTGCTCACGCAGCGCACCGGCGCATCCGACTGCGCCCGGACCGGCGGCGCCAGCCCCAGCAGGCCGCCCACGAGCCCGGCCACGACGATCCCGCCCGCCCATCCGCCGATTGCGCCCATCACCCGCCTCCTCGATCCACACCGGACCCGGCACCGGCGCCAGCGTCTTCGGGATCAGCATATCCCGCGTCAGAAAGCGGGAACCGCGCGGGCGTTTTGCCGGTTCAGCTGGCGCTGTCCCTGGAGCCGCCGGGCGCGGGCGCGGCGGCCGGCGCAGGCGCCGGGGCCGCCGCGGGAGTGCCGCCGGGCTGGCTGCCATCGCCGGCCAGGTTGTGCTTCTTCTCGCCGCTCTTCTTGAAGTCAGTCTCGTACCAGCCGCTGCCGGCCAAACGGAACGACGGCGCGCTGACCATCCGCCGCAGGTGCGGGGCATCGCAGGCGGGACAGACGGCGGGATCGGTATCGGACAACTTCTGCAGGCGGTCGAAACGATGGCCGCAATGGCCGCATTCGAATTCGTAGATGGGCATGGAAACTCCGGACACGTCGGCCATCGTGGGCCGGCAACAGGTCATTATCGGGGTGCCAGGGCGGATTTCAACGTGCCCGTCGGCGCATGGTGGCGACCGTGGCGTGGTAGTAGCCTGCGGACCAGGGGCCACACGGGCCGATCGCCGGTCCCCTGCGAAACCCTCATGCACATCCAGGGAATGCGCTTTTTGTGATTTGTCAATTAGACGTCTATACGTCTATTGACGGAGGCAGGTCGCGCCACTAGTCTGCAGTTGCTGCGCCGCAGCAGTCCATGAATCCGGAGAGTTTCCATGAGCAAACGTTCCAGCCCGATCGCCCCGGCATGGCTTCCCGCTGCGGTGCTGCTGGCCCTGGCCGGCAATGTCGCCGCGCAGGACGCCGCCCAGCCCGCGCCGGCCAAGGCCAAGAACCTCAGCGAGGTGATCGTCACCGGCACCCGCTCCGACAGCCGCACCGAAAGCAGTTCGCTGACGCCGATCGACGTGGTCTCGGCCAAGGTGCTGCAGCAGACCGGCACCACCGACCTGCCGACCGCGCTGGCGCGCATCATTCCCTCGCTGAACTTTCCGCGCCCCGCGGCCGCCGATACCGCCGACACCCAGCGCCCCGCGCAACTGCGCGGCCTTTCTCCCGACCAGGTGCTGGTGCTGGTCAACGGCAAGCGCTGGCACCCGGGCGCGATCCTGCTGAACAACGGCGTGATCGGCCGCGGCTCGCAGCCGGTGGATCTCAACACGATCCCGATCTCGGCCATCGACCACATCGAGGTGCTGCGTGACGGCGCCTCGGCGCAGTACGGCTCCGATGCCATCGCCGGCGTGATCAACGTGATCCTCAAAAAGGGCGCCAGCGGCGGCGGCGTGGAGGTGAGCGGCGGCCAGTATTCGGCCGGCGACGGCCGCCAGTGGCAGGGCTCGGCCAACTTCGGCATTCCCCTGAGCGGCGGCCGCGGCTGGCTGCGCTTCGCGCTGGAAAGCGGCAACGAGGACCACACCAACCGCGCCGGCCCGGACAACCGCTCGCCGGCATGGGCGGCGCTCGGCGTCAATTTCCGCCAGGGCGACCCATCGGTGCACAGCAACAACCTGCTGCTCAATGCGCAGTACGACATCACGCCCAACGTGGAGTTCTACGCCTTCGGCCATTTCGGCAAGCGCAACAGCACTTCGCCGGCGTTCTTCCGCTACGGCACGAACGCGCCGACCCCGAACAACCCGCTCATCGCCGGCGTCTACCCCAACGGCTTCCTGCCGCTGGAACGCTCGGACTCCAACGACGCATCGCTGGTGGCCGGCCTGCGCGGCACCGTCGATGGCTGGCGCTGGGACGTCAGCGGCAACTACGGCGGCAACCGCGTCCGCTACGAGACATTCAACAGCCTGAACTACGCCTACCTGCACGACTTCGGCACCACGCCGACCACGTTCCGCGACGGCATCCTGAAGGCCACGCAGCAGTCCTTCGACATCGACGTCGCCAAGGACTTCCGCCCCGGCTGGCTGCCCAACCCGCTCACGGTGGCCTTCGGCACCGAGTACCTGCGCCAGACCTACCGCATCGTGGCGGGCGACCTGCCTTCCTGGTACGTGGGCACTTCGGGCAGGTCCGGCGGCGCGCAGGGCTTCGCCGGCTGGCAGCCGGCCAACGCGGTGAACGCCGCCCGCCACGACGTAGCCGAATACCTCGACTTCGAGACCAACCTCACCGATAAGCTCGGCACCTCGCTGGCGGTGCGCCACGAGGACTACTCCGACTTCGGCAGCACCACCTCGGGCGCGCTGTCCGCGCGCTACGACTTCACCGACCGCTTCGCCCTGCGCGGCGGCGCGTCCACCGGCTTCCGCGCGCCCTCGCTGGGGCAGGAATACTTCTCGCAGATCTCGTCGCTGTTCTACGGCGCCGGCGCCCTGCCCGGCCTCCCCGCCGGCATCTACAACCGGGGCCTGGTGCCGGTGGGCAGCCCGATCGCCACCCTGCTGGGCGCGGAAGCGCTGAAGCCGGAGAAGTCGAAGAACTTCACGCTGGGCGCGGTGTGGAACCCCACCGACGCGCTCAATCTGAGCCTGGACCTGTACCAGATCAACATCCGCAACCGCATCGCGCTGTCGGGCGCCATCTCCACCACCACCCCGTCGGTGGTCAGCTACCTGGCGGCCAACGGCATCAGCAACCTCGACTACAGCAGCATCAGCTACTTCACCAATGCCGCCAACACGCGCACCCGCGGCGTCGACTTCGTGGGCACCTACCTCGCCGACCTGGGCAGCGCCGGCACCCTGACCACGACGCTGAGCGCGAACTACAACCAGAACAAGGTCACCAGCGTCAAACCCAACCCCGCGGTGCTGGCCAACCTCGGCGTGAGCTTCACGCGCCTCAACCGCCAGGACATCAAGGGCTACCTCGCCAATTCCTCGCCGCGCAGCAAGCTGATCCTCGGCGAGCAGTACGACATCGGCAACTGGGGTTTCGTCGGTACGCTCACCCGCTACGGGAGCTACACCAGCTACGTGAGCAGCCTGGCCAGCTACAACCCGGCGAAGGGCATCGTCGACCAGACCTTCAGCCCCAAGTGGATCCTCGACCTGGCGGGCAACTACCGCTGGCAGGGCTGGACCTTCACGCTGGGTGCGGACAACGTGCTGAACACCCACCCCGACAAGAACATCGCCAACAACAACAACCACGGCACGTTGCCGTACTCCACCTTCTCGCCGTTCGGCTACAACGGCGCCTACGTCTACGGCAAGGTGGCGTACCGCTGGTAAGCAGCTGCACCGAAAGGCCCGAAGCCCCGGCCATGCCGGGGCTTCCTTGTTTTGCGGGCGTCGCCAGGCGCAAGCGCGACGGCTGCGAAGCCCGCTACCGGAAGAAAGAACAGCGCTGGCGCGAGGGCGACAAGACGGTGCTCGACCTCGGGTGAGCCCCGGCAGGGCCGGGATCGCGGCGGCGTCCTGCGCCACGACCCCGGCCGGCCGCCGGCGTTTCCTCACCCCTTGCGGAACACCAGGTGCCCGCCTTCGGCGGTAACCTGGACGGTATCGCCCGACTGGAAGCGGCCCTCGAGGATTTCCCTTGCCAGCGGGTTCTCCAACTGCTGCTGGATCGCCCGCTTCAGCGGCCGCGCCCCATAGACCGGGTCGAAGCCGACGTTGCCGAGCAGCGCCAGCGCGTCGTCGCTGACCGACATCTTCAGCTGGCGCTCGGCCAGGCGCTGCTCCAGGTAGGCCAGCTGGATGCGGGCGATCGCGCGGATCTGCGTCTTGTCCAGCGGGCGGAACACCACGATCTCGTCGAGCCGGTTGATGAACTCCGGGCGGAAGTGCGCCTGCACCACGCCCATCACCGACGCCTTCATCTTGGTGTACTGCTCCTCCGCGTCGCCGCCGTCGTCGGATGCGTCCTGGATCATCTGCGAGCCCAGGTTCGAGGTCATCACGATCACGGTGTTGCGGAAGTCCACGGTACGGCCCTGGCCGTCGGTGAGGCGGCCGTCGTCGAGCACCTGCAGCAGGATGTTGAACACGTCTGGATGCGCCTTCTCCACCTCGTCCAGCAGGATCACGCTGTACGGCCGGCGGCGCACCGCCTCGGTGAGGTAGCCGCCCTCCTCGTAGCCGACGTAGCCCGGCGGCGCGCCGACCAGCCGGCTCACCGAGTGCTTCTCCATGAATTCGCTCATGTCGATGCGCACCATCGCGTCGGTGGTGTCGAACATGAACTCGGCCAGCGCCTTGCACAGCTCGGTCTTGCCCACGCCGGTGGGACCGAGGAACAGGAACGAACCGTTCGGCCGGTTCGGGTCGGACAGCCCGGCGCGCGAGCGGCGGATCGCGTCGGACACCGCATGCACCGCCTCGTCCTGGCCGACCACCCGCTTGTGCAGTTCCGTTTCCATGTGCAGCAGCTTGTCGCGCTCGCCTTCGAGCATCTTGCTGACCGGGATGCCGGTCCAGCGGCTGACCACCTCGGCGATTTCCTCGGCGGTGACCTTGGTCTGCACCAGCTTGAAATCCTGCGTCTCGGCGGCCTGCGCCGCAGCCAGCTGCTTTTCCAGCGCCGGCAGCTTGCCGTACTGGATCTCGCTCATCTTGGCGTAGTCCTGCCGGCGCTGGGCGGCATCGAGCTCCTGCCGCGCCTGCTCGATCTGTTCCTTCACCTTGGTCGCGCCCTGCAGCGCGGCCTTCTCGGACTTCCAGATCTCGTTGAGATCGGAGAACTCGCGCTCGAGCTTGCCGATGTCGGTCTCGAGGTCGGCCAGGCGCTGCTTCGACTCGCTGTCCTTCTCCTTCTTCAGCATCTCGCGCTGGATCTTCAGCTGGATCAGCCGGCGCTCCAGCCGGTCGAGTTCCTCCGGCTTGGAGTCGATCTCCATGCGGATGCGCGAGGCGGCCTCGTCCATCAGGTCGATCGCCTTGTCCGGCAGCTGGCGGTCGGCGATGTAGCGATGCGACAGCGTGGCCGCGGCGACGATCGCCGGGTCGGTGATCTCCACGCCGTGGTGCACCGCATAGCGCTCCTTCAGCCCGCGCAGGATCGCGATGGTGTCCTCCACACTCGGCTCGCCCACGAAGACTTTCTGGAAGCGGCGCTCGAGCGCGGCATCCTTCTCGATGTACTTGCGGTATTCGTCCAGCGTAGTGGCGCCGATGCAGTGCAACTCGCCGCGCGCCAGCGCCGGCTTGAGCATGTTGCCGGCGTCCATGGCGCCTTCGGCCTTGCCGGCGCCGACCATGGTATGCAGCTCGTCGATGAACAGGATGATCTGGCCTTCGTTCTTGGCCAGGTCGTTGAGCACGGCCTTCAGGCGCTCCTCGAACTCGCCGCGGAACTTCGCGCCGGCGATCAGCGCGCCCATGTCCAGCGCCAGCACGCGGCGGTCGCGCAGGCCCTCGGGCACCTCGCCCTTGATGATGCGCTGGGCCAGACCCTCGACGATGGCGGTCTTGCCCACGCCGGGCTCGCCGATCAGCACCGGGTTGTTCTTGGTGCGCCGCTGCAGCACCTGGATGGTCCGGCGGATCTCCTCGTCGCGGCCGATCACCGGGTCGAGCTTGCCCGACTCGGCGCGCGCGGTGAGATCGATGCAGTATTTTTCCAGCGCCTGGCGCTGTTCCTCGGCGTTCTCGCTCTGCACCTTCTCGCCGCCGCGCAGCCTCTCGATCGCCGCTTCCAGATGCGCCTTGGTCGCGCCGGCCGCCTTCAGCGCCGCGCCCAGCTCGCCCTTGTCCTCCAGCGCCGCCAGCACGAACAGCTCGCTGGCGATGAACTGGTCGCCGCGCTGCTGCGCCAGCTTGTCGGTGAGGTTGAGCAGGCGGTTGAGGTCGTTGCCGAGATTGACGTTGCCTTCCTGCCCGCTGACCTTCGGCAGGCGCTCCAGCAGGTCGTTGACGCGCTGGTTCAGCAGCGGCACGTTGACCTGGGCCTGGGTCAGCAGCGGCGCGGTCGAGCCGCCCTGCTGGCCGAGCAGCGCGGCCATCACGTGCACCGGTTCGAGCATGTTGTGGTCGCGGCCCACGGCCAGTGACTGCGCGTCGGCCAGCGCCTGCTGGAAACGCGAGGTGAGTTTGTCCATCCGCATGAGTAGGCCCCCGCAAGAGGTGAAAGGTTCCGGCGGACGATGCCGCCACTGCCCGGCTAAATGCGGACAACAGGGAGCGATTCAAGCAAACAGCATGACGACGCGGCGTCAAGGGCCGGCCGCGGCTCAGCCGTCGGCCAACCAGATCAGGCTGGCGAAGCGGCCGCTGCGGGCGCCGTCGCGGCGGTAGGAGTAGAAACGCGCGTCGGCCAGCGTGTCGCAGTCGCTGCCATGGATGTACCGCACGCCGGCCGCCTGCAGCCGGCGCCGCGCCAGCGCGGCGAGGTCGCAGCGCCAGTGGCCGGGCCGGGTCGGCACGAAATGGGCGGCGGCCGCGGCATCGGGGGCCACGAAGGCCTCGCGCACCTCCTCGCCCACCTCGTACGAAGCCGCGCCGATGCACGGCCCCAGCCATGCCAGCAGCCGCGCCGGCGGGGTTTCCAGCTGGGTCAGGGTGGCCTCCAGCACGCCGGCGGCCAGCCCGCGCCAGCCCGCATGGGCCGCGCCGATCTCGCTGCCGTCGGCAGCACAGAACAGCACCGGCAGGCAGTCGGCGGTGAGAATGGCCAGCACCGTGCCGGGAATATGCGACACCGCCGCATCCGCCTGCGGCTCGCTCGCGCCGGGCAGCGGCCCCAGCTGGGCCACGCCGACCCCATGCGCCTGGTGCAGCCAGCGCGGCGCGGACGGCAGGCGCAGTGCCTGCTGCAGGGCGCTGCGGTTGGCTTCGACCGCATCGATCGAATCGCCGCTGCGCAGCCCCAGGTTGAAGCGGTCGAACGGCGCCGCCGAGATGCCCGGCCCCTGCCGCGTGGTGATCGCCGCATGGACCCGCGACGGGGCGGCCCAGTCGGGGAAGATCCAGGTATCGGTCATGGTTTCAGGGCATGAGAATGGGGAACGGCAAGCATCGCACATGCGCCGGCGGCGTTCCTCGCAGTTGCCGTCAGTAATGGTCCGGGCCGTGCTCGGCCAGGTCCGCGCGCAGCGCCTCGATCAGCGCCTGCTGGTCGGCCGGCCGCTTCGCGTCGAACGACAGCGCCTCGCCCGTGGCCGGGTGGACGAACGACAGCTTCTCGGCGTGCAGCGCCTGCCGGCGGAAGCCGCGCAGCGCGGCGGCCAGTCCCGCGGTGGCGCCCTTGGGCAGCTTCAGCCCGCCGCCGTACAGCGGGTCGCCGACCAGCGGGTGGCCGATGTGCGCCATGTGCACCCGGATCTGGTGGGTGCGGCCGGTTTCCAGCTGGCACTGCAGCAGGCTGTGCGCGCGGAAGCGCTCGCGCAGCCGGTAGTGGGTCACGGCATGCTTGCCGTCCTCCTCGTCGCGCACCGCCTGGCGCAGGCGATCGCCCATGCTGCGGCCGATCGGCGCGTCCACCGTGCCGCCGGCCACCAGCGTGCCCAGCACCACCGCCTCGTACTGGCGCTCCACCTCGTGCCGCGACAGCAGGTCGACCAGCGCGGTGTAGGCGGGCAGGGTCCGCGCCACCACCATCAGGCCCGAAGTGTCCTTGTCCAGCCGGTGCACGATGCCCGCCCGCGGCAGCTCGGCCAGCCTCGGGTCGTGGTGCAGCAGCGCGTTGAGCAGGGTGCCGGCCGGGTTGCCGGCGCCGGGGTGGACCACCAGCCCGGCAGGCTTGTCCAGCACCAGCAGGTGCGCGTCCTCGTGCACGACCGCCAGCGCGATGTCCTCCGGCGCGCTGGATACCTCGTTTTCCAGTTCCACCTGCAGGCGCACACGCTCGCCGCCGCGCAGCAGCTGCCGCGGCAGTGCCGGCGCGCCGTCCAGGGTCGCCGCGCCGGACTTGATCCAGCCACTGAGCCGCGAGCGCGAGTAGTCGGGGAACATCTCGGCCAAAGCCTGGTCGAACCTGCGTCCCGCCGCGCCCAGCGGGACTTCCGCCTCGTGCCGGACCGTGGTCATGCCGTCCACCGCGGCCGGCGGCCGGTTTCGGCTATCATGCCTTTTCGCTCAAACATCCGAATTCCTTCCTTATGCGCCCAACGATCGACCCGCCCAAGCTGCCGATGTCCCCGTTGCCTGTCTTGAAAGTGCTTGTGGTGCTCATGCTCGCCGTGTCGATCGGCGCGTGCTCGATGTTCAAGTCCAAAGGCGATTCGATCGACACGATGCCGGTGGACGCGCTGTACAACAACGCGCACAACTCGCTGGAAAACGCCGACTACGCCGCCGCCACCAAGGCCTACCAGCGCCTGATCGCGCGTTTCCCGTCGGGCGACTACAACGAACAGGCCCAGCTCGAGCTGGCCTATGCGCAGTACAAGGACAACCAGCCGGATGATGCCCTGTCGACCGTGAACCGCTTCATCAAGACGTATCCGGCCAACAAGCACGTCGATTATGCCTATTACCTGCGCGGCCTGATCAACTTCGACCGCACCAGCACGTTCCTTGAGCGCTACATCCCCCGCTCCACCTCGAACGCGCGCCGCGACCAGGGCTACAACCTGCAGTCGTTCGACGACTTCTCCGAGCTGTCGCGACGCTTCCCGGACAGCGCCTACACGGCGGATGCGCGCCAGCGCATGATCTACCTGCGCAACGTGCTGGCCCAGTTCGAGATCAACGTGGCCGAATTCTACCTGCGCAACAAGGCCTATATCGCCTCTGCCGATCGCGCGCAGTACGTTATCGAGCACTACCAGCAGTCGCCGCAGACCGGCGACGCGCTGGCCATCCTCAGCCGCAGCTACCTGGCGCTGGACCAGAAGGCGCTGGCCGACCAGAGCCGCCAGGTGCTGGCACTGAACTACCCGAACCACCCCTACCTGACCGACCCCAAATGGCCGCGCGCGCCCTCCACGCTGCGCAAGCTGGTGCCGTTCTCGGGGCACCACTGACCAGGCCGGCTGCGCCTGTTGCCTCCTCTCCCCCCAGGGGGAGAGGGGTAAATGTGCCATGCGGGTTCGGCTTCGGACATGTCGACGAGATCGTCCGCGTCGAGGCTCAATGCCATCCTGAAGTAATCGGATAACGCCGCTCGCGGCCGAACGCGCGGGTGGTCACCCGCGGTCCCGGTGCCGATTGGCGGCGCTTGAACTCGTTCAGCAGCACCAGCCGCACCACCCGGCGCACGGTGTCGGCGCGGAAACCCTGCGCCACGATTTCCGCCTGCGACTGCTCGCCCTCGATGAAGCGCGCCAGGATCGCGTCCAGCTCGTCGTACGGCGGCAGCGAATCCTGGTCGGTCTGGTTGTCGCGCAGTTCAGCCGATGGAGCGCGGTCGATGACTTCTTCCGGGATTGGGGACTGGAGATTCGGGATTCGGAGAAGCTCGTTCTCGCGGAACTGCTGCTCTTCCCCAATCCCGGATCCCGAATCCCGAATCCCGTTCCTCCAACGCGCCAGCCGGTACACCACGGTCTTGTAGACATCCTTCAGCGGTGCGTAGGCGCCGCACATGTCGCCGTACAGCGTGGCGTAGCCCACCGCCATCTCGCTCTTGTTGCCGGTCGCCAGCAGCAACAGGCGGTGCTTGTTGGACAATGCCATCAGCATCGTGCCGCGGATGCGCGACTGCAGGTTTTCCTCGGTGGTGTCGGCCGGCTTGCCGGCGAACGCCGGGGTCAGCGCATCGAGGAAGGCCTGGCAGGTCGCCTCGATCGGGATCACGTGGTAGGCCACGCCGAGCCGCTCCGCCTGGGCGCGCGCGCCGTCCAGCGACAGCTGCGAGGTGTAGCGGGTGGGCATCATCACCGCGGTGACCCGCCCGGCACCCAGCGCGTCGACCGCCAGCGCCAGGGTCAGCGCCGAGTCGATGCCGCCGGACAACCCCAGCAGCACGCCGCCGAAACCGTTCTTGTCGATGTAGTCGCGGGTGCCGCGCAGCAGCGCGGCATACAGCACGGCCTCGGGCGCCTGGTCGGCGGCGACCGGCCAGTCTTGCGCCGACAACGTGCGCGTGGCCGGATCGAATTCGGCCCAGAGCAGCGCATCGACGAAGGCCGGCGCGCGCGCAGCGACCGAGCCGTCGCCGTTCACCAGCAGCGAGCCGCCGTCGTAGACCACCTCGTCCTGGCCGCCCACCAGGTTGAGGTAGGCGACCGCGCAGCCGGTTTCGCGCGCCCGCGCCTGCAGCACTTCCTCGCGCTCGGCCTGCTTCGCGCCATCCCACGGCGAGGCATTGATCACCAGCAGCAGCTCCGCGCCTTCGGCCGCCGCCTGCGCGGCGGGTTCGGGCTGCCACACGTCCTCGCAGATCAGCAGGCCGATCCGCACCCCGTCGACCACCGCGGTGGTCGACTCGTGGCCGGGGCGGAAATAGCGCTTGTCGTCGAACACGCCGTAGTTCGGCAGCGCCTGCTTGTGCGCGGTGCACTCCACCCGGCCGTCGCGCAGCAGGCTGGCCGCGTTGAACACCTCGCCCTCGCTGTGCGGATGGCCGACCAGCGCGGCGATGCCGCGGGCCGTCGTCGCCAGCGCGGCCAGCTCGCCGGCGCAGGCGGCCAGGAAACTGGGCCGCAGCAGCAGGTCCTCCGGCGGGTAGCCGCTCAGGGTCAGCTCGGGAAACGCCACCAGCGCGGCGCCGCCGCGGCGCGCGCGCGCGATCAGCTCGCCGGCCTTCGCGGCATTCGCCGCCACCGCACCGACCGGAAAATCGAACTGCGCAAGCGCGAAGCGTAGGGAGGGCATGCCGACGAATCCGTGTTTCGGGGTAGCTCCCTATGATACCCGAGGCGCCCGCGCGCCCCCGGGCATCAGCCTATCCGCCGGGCCAGCAACAGCGCCGCCAGCGCGAGCATGAGGACGCCCACGGCCACGTCGAACAGCCGCCATGCCACGGGGCTGCGGAACACCGGCAGCAGCGCGCGCGCGCCGTAGCTCAGCGAAAGGAACCACAGCACGCTGGCCGTGGATGCGCCTCCGGCGAATGCCCAGCGGCCGTCGCCGTCGTACTGGGTCGACAGGCTGCCCAGCAGCACCACCGTGTCGAGGTACACGTGCGGGTTGAGCAGGGTGAAGCCCAGGCAGGCGAGCACCACGCGCCGGCGGCTCCCCGCGCCGTCGCTGGCCGGTTGCAGGCCGCTCTCGCCGCGCCAGGCGCGCCACAGCGCCAGTGTCGCGTAGGCGGCCAGGAACGTCGCGCCGGCATAACGCAGCCATTGCAGCAAGCCGGGATGCTGCTGCACCGCCAGGCCCATGCCCGTCACGCCCAGCAGGATCAGGCAGATGTCCGCCAGGATGCACACCAGCACCACGGCAGCGACGTGGTTGCGCTGCAACCCCTGCCGCAGCACGAAGGCATTCTGCGCGCCAATAGCGACGATCAAGCCCGCGCCGGCGCCGAGCCCGGCCAGGTAAGCCGAAGTAAACATGCGGATGCCCTCGGGAAAGGCGGCCACTCTGGCGCAGGCCCGTGCTTCAGTAAAACTAAATATCCTTAAGTGTGTTCAGTTTTGCTAATGTGCTTGAAGACGTCGCCGTGGAAGCGTGCCCGCTGCACGGGCGCGGCGACGGATGCCCCGCTCCGGCGGCCGGTCGCGCAGCGGGCGAATTCCTCCACACTGGCGGGTACCGCCCATGAGCCTCCTCAATCCGCAACTCGCCGCCTTCGCCGCCGTGCTCGAGGAGGGCAGCTTCGACGGGGCCGCCCGGCGGCTCTCGCTGACGCCGTCGGCGATCTCGCAACGGATTAAGGCGCTGGAGGATCGCCTGGGCCAGGTGCTGCTCCTGCGCCGAGCGCCTTGCACGGCCACGGCCGCCGGCGAGCGGCTGTTGCGCAGCGTGCAGCAGATGCGGCTGCTGGAGGCCGAAACGCTGGAGGCCTTCCACGTGGAGCCGGCCAGCGCCGGGCCGGGCTCCGTCGCGATCGCCGTCAATGCCGATTCGCTCGCCACCTGGTTCGTATCCGCGCTGGCGGACCTGCACGCGCAGCACGGGATGCTGTTCGACGTGCGCGTGGAAGACCAGGACCATTCCGCCAACCTGCTGCGCGACGGTTCGGTGCTCGGCGCCGTCACCGCCATCGCCCGGCCGGTGCAGGGCTGCAGCGTGCAGAAGCTGGGCGTGATGCGCTACCTGCCGGTCGCTTCGCCCGCCTTCGTCGAGCGGCACTTCGCGCGCGGCGTCGACGCCACCTCGCTGGGCAGGGCGCCGATGCTGGTGTTCAACCGCAAGGACACCCTGCAATGGCGCTTCATCCATGGCGTGACGCGCGCCCGGCTGGCGCCGCCGATGCATTACCTGCCCTCCGCCACGGCCTTCGTGGAAGGCGCGGCGCTCGGCATGGGCTGGGCGATGGCGCCGGAGAGCATGCTCGGGCAACCGTTCGCCGCGGGAACGCTCGAGGCGATCGTTCCCGGCCGCTGGCTGGACGTGCCGCTGTACTGGCAGCACTGGTCGATCCGCTCCGCCACACTGTCGACGGTGACCGCGATGCTGCTGCGCGCCGCCCGGCAGGGCCTGCGAAACCCGCAGCGGGCCTGACCGCGGAGCCGCGGCAAAGGAAAAGGGCCGCGTCGCCGCGGCCCTTTTCCGGTCGGTCGTGTCGACCCGGTTACTTCTTCATCAGCTTCGCAAGCGTCTTGCCCAGGTCGGCCGGCGACTTCACCGTGGTGACGCCGGCCTTCTCCAGCGCGGCGAACTTCGCCGCGGCGGTGCCCTTGCCGCCGGAGATGATCGCGCCGGCGTGGCCCATGCGCTTGCCGGCCGGGGCCGAGGCGCCGGCGATGAACGACACCACCGGCTTGGTCACGTACTCGCCGATGAACTCGGCGGCGTCTTCCTCGGCGCTGCCGCCGATCTCGCCGACCATGATGATGCCCTCGGTCTGCGGGTCGTCCTGGAACAGCTTCAGGCAGTCGATGAAGTTGAGGCCGTTGATCGGGTCGCCGCCGATGCCGATGCAGGTGGACTGGCCCAGGCCCTCGTTGGTGGTCTGGAACACCGCTTCATAGGTCAGCGTGCCGGAACGCGACACGATGCCGACCTTGCCCGGCTGGTGGATGTGGCCCGGCTGGATGCCGATCTTGCATTCGCCCGGGGTGATGATGCCGGGGCAGTTCGGCCCGATCAGGATGGTTTCCGGATGCTGCGCCAGCACGTTCTTCACGCGCAGCATGTCGAGCACCGGGATGCCCTCGGTGATCGCCACGATCACGCGGATGCCGGCGTCGACCGCTTCCAGGATGGAGTCGGCCGCGAACGGCGGCGGCACGAAGATCACCGACGCGTCGGCGCCGGTTTCCTGCACGGCCTCATCGACCGAGTTGAAGACCGGCAGGCCGATGTGCTCGGAGCCGCCCTTGCCCGGGGTCACGCCGCCGACGACCTTGGTGCCGTAGTCGAGGCACTGCTGCGCATGGAAGGTGCCCTGCTGGCCGGTGAAGCCCTGCACGATCACCTTGGTGTTTTTGTTGACCAAAACGCTCATGGGAATGTCCTGTGTTCGTGTAGGAGCGCACCCTGTGCGCGACCGCTCTTCGTCACGTGACGGAAAGCATCGCGCACGAGGTGCGCTCCTACATGGTTATTTGGCTGCGGCCACGGCTTTCTGCGCCGCGTCGTTGAGATCGTCCGCCGGCGTGATCGCCAGGCCGGAATTGGCCAGCAGTTCGCGGCCCTGATCGACATTGGTGCCCTGCAGGCGCACCACCACGGGAATCTTCAGCCCGACTTCCTTCACCGCCGCGATGATGCCCTCGGCAATCAGGTCGCAGCGCACGATGCCGCCGAAGATGTTGACCAGGATGGCCTTCACCTTGTCGGAGGAAAGAATCAGCTTGAACGCCTCGGTGACGCGTTCCTTGGTGGCGCCGCCGCCGACGTCGAGGAAGTTGGCCGGCTCGCCGCCCGCCAGCTTGATCACGTCCATGGTGGCCATCGCCAGGCCGGCGCCGTTGACCATGCAGCCGATCGAGCCGTCCATCGTCACGTAGTTGAGGTTGTTCTGCACCGCGGCCGCCTCGGCGGCGTCTTCCTGGGTGAGGTCGCGCATCGCGGCCAGGTCGGGGTGGCGGAACTCGGCGTTGTCGTCGGAGTTGACCTTGCCGTCCAGCGCGGCGAGGTTGCCGTCGGCGAGGATCGCCAGCGGGTTCAGCTCGACCAGCGACAGGTCCTTCTCGTTGAACAGCTTGTACAGGCCCAGCATGATCCTGGTCAGCTGGTTGACCTGCTTCGCGTTGAGATCCATCGCGAAGCCGAGCTGGCGGCACTGGTAGGGCTGCAGGCCCTCGACGAAGTCCACCACGATGGTGTGGATGTCCTCGGGGGTGTCCTTGGCGACCTGCTCGATGTCCACGCCGCCGTGCTTGGAGGCGATGAACGAGACGGCCTTGGAATCGCGGTCCACCAGCACCGACAGGTACAGCTCCTTGGCGATGTCGGTGGCGTCGGTGACCAGCACCAGGTTGACCGGCAGCGCGCGGCCGGCCGACTGGTAGGTCTCCATGCGCGTGCCGAGCATGCCCTTGGCGGCGGCGCGGACGTCGTCGAAACTCCTGCAGAACTTCACGCCGCCGGCCTTGCCGCGGCCGCCGGCGTGGATCTGCGCCTTGACCATCCATTGCGTGCCGCCAAGCGCCTTGGCGGCATCGACGGCGGCGTCGGGGGAGTTGGCGATCTTGCCCGGCGGCACGGCAATGCCGTACTGCGCGAACAGTTCTTTGGCCTGGTATTCGTGGAAATTCATTCGATACCTCGAGCGAACGGGAAACGGGTGACGGCCGCACGCGGACACAGCAGCGTGGGTCAGGAGGTCGGACAGCGGATGAATGCGCCGCCGGGATGCATGCGCCTGCCATACAACCGGCAACATCTACGCAACATGGCCGCCTATTTTCGCGGAAGCGGGCGCCGATGGAAAGTGTCGCCCGCCCGGAAGCCCGCGTGGCGCGGTTTCATGCGCTTTCGGCCGCTCCGCACGGCGCCGGCCGGCCCGTCTATACTCGCCGTGAACCGTCGGGGACGCTCCAAAAATCCATCCAGCTGCAGGCGGCACGATGTCCAGCACACCCTCTCCAACCAGCGCGCGCGCGGGTACCGCGACGGTTCGCCACGAGCTGTCTTTCCTCAATGCCTTCCGGCTGGTGCAGGCGCTGGTCTACGTCGGCCTGGCCTTCAGCCCGCCGGGCCTGGGCTGGCCGGTGCTGGCCGTGCCCGACTTCGCCCGCGGCATGGCCATGCTGTACCTGGTGTTCGCGCTGCTCATGCTGCTGTTCAACCGGCGCAGCATGCCGTACGCGCGAGCGGTGGTGGCCTCGACCCTGGCCGTGGACATCACCGCCGCGGTGCTGGCGATCGTCGCCATGCACGACGCGCGCATCGGCATCGCGATGATGCTGGCGGTGAACCTCAGCGCCGGCGCGCTGATCCTGCCGCTGCGGCTGTCCAGCTTCTTCGCCGCGCTGGCCACGCTGGGCATGCTCGGGCATACCTTCTTCGGCAAGTCGGCCGAGAGCCCCGGCGACCGCGACCTGCTCGAGGCCGCGCTGTTCGGCCTCGCCTACTTCGCCACCACCACGCTGTGCCACGTGCTGGGCCGGCAGCTGCGCGCCACCGAGGCGCTGGCCGAGCAGCGCAGCACCGACCTGGCCAACCTGGCCCAGGTCAACGAACTGATCATCCGCCGCATGAAGACCGGCGTGCTGCTGGTGGACGATGCCAACCGCATCCACCAGATCAACGAGTCGGCGTGGATGCTGCTGGGCAACCCCGGCGCCGACCAGCGCGACCTCGGCCAGCTGGCGCCGGAACTGTCGCGCCGGCTGTACCACTGGATGACCTCGGGCAAGCTGGACGAGACCGCCACCCAGCTCGCCGACGGGGTGCCCGAGGTGGTGCCGCGCTTCACCCGGCTGGCGCCGAACGACGACTCGCACGTGCTGATCTTCCTCGACGACACCTCGCTGCTGTCGCGCCGTGCCGAGGAACTCACGCTGACCTCGCTGGGCCGGCTGTCCGCCTCGATCGCGCACGAGATCCGCAACCCGCTGGCGGCGATCCGCTACTCGGCGCAACTGCTCGCCGAGTCCCGCAGCATGGACGCCACCGACCAGCGCATGGTCGAGATCATCAACAACCACTGCATCCGGCTCAACGAGATCATCGAGAACATCCTGCAGCTGTCGCGGCGTGAACGTTCGCGCCCGGAGACGCTGGACCTGGGCCACTGGGCGAAGAACTTCGTCGACGAATACCAGCAGGGCAACGACCTCGGCGCCGACTCGCTGCGCGCGATCGCCGGCAGCGGCAGCCCGGTGGCGGCGGTGGCCGATCCGCAGCAGCTGCAGCAGGTGGTGTGGAACCTGGTGCAGAACGCGCTGCGCTACGGCCGCCTGCCCGGCGAACCGGCGCGGGTGATGGTGGTCACCCGCCAGGGCGAGCACGGCGTGCCGATCCTGGAGGTGATCGACCGCGGCCCCGGCATCGCGCCGAAGGTGGCTGCGCAGATCTTCGAGCCGTTCTATACCACCCACGAATACGGCACCGGCCTGGGCCTGTACCTGGCCCGGCAGATGAGCGAGGCCAACCAGGCCGCGCTGGAGTACGTGCGCGTGGCCGGCGGCGGCAGCTGCTTCCGGCTGGTGCTGACGCCGCCGGCGCGCAGCCCGGCCGATCCCGCCGAGACCGCCGAAGCCGCCGCGCGCTGAGCCGCCCTCAGGTCGAACGCAAGATCAGGCTGACCGGCAGGGATTCCGAGCTGGCCGGTTCGCCCTCGATCAGCGCCAGTACCTTGCGCGCCAGCAGCATGCCGCCTTCCTGCCAGTCCTGCCGCACCGAACTCAGCGGCGGCAGGAAGCTGGCGCCGAGCGGCATGTCGTCGTAACCCACCACCGACACGTCGGCCGGCACCGAGCGCCCCAGGTCCAGCGTGGCGCGGATCGCGCCCATCGCCAGCAGGTCGTTGCAGGCGAAGATCGCGTCGAAGCCGACCTTGCGCTCATTCAGGGAGCGCACCGCGTCCATGCCCGAGTCCATGGTGAACTCGTCGCGCCGCATCAGCAGCGGCTTGATCCCGCGCACCGCCAGCGCGTCGATGAAGCCGTTCAAGCGCTCGAAGATCTCCGGGTGGCTGGGATTGCCGATGAACACCGGGCGGCGCCGGCCAAGCGCGATGAAATGCCGTGCCACCACCGCGCCGCCGAGGCGATTGTCGCTGCCCACCACCACATGCGTGTCGCTGGCCGACTGCGCGCCCCATACCACCATCGGCAGGTTCAGCTTGTCGAACCGGCGCACCGCGTCCTGGTGCGCACCCTGGCCCAGCAGGATCAGCCCGTCGGCGGCCTGCACCGCCGCCGCGCTGGCGCCCTGGCGGGTGGTCAGCAGCACGCTGTAGCCGGCCGCGGTCAGTTCCTGCGAGATGCCGCCCAGCAGCACCAGCGGGTACGGATCGAACATGGTGCGGTCGGTGGACGGCTTCATCTCCACGATCACCGCCACGGTATGGCTGCGGCGCAGGCGCAGGTTGCGCGCGCTGATGTTGAGCTTGTAGCCGTGCTCGCACGCCAGCGCCTGGATCCGCTCGCGGGTTTCCGGATTGACCAGCGGGCTGTCGCCCAGCGCCCGCGAGACGGTGATCTTGGAAACCCCGGCCAGTTGCGCCAGGTCGGCCATGGTCGGGCCGCCCGACGCGTGCCTGCGCGTGCCCTTCTTGCTCAACTATCCGATTCCCTGTTGGTCTGGCCGATCCGGTGACGTGGCGCCGCCGGGCTACGGCAATGGCCGGCACCGGCGCCCGCAGTGTGTCGACATTCGCCTTGCCGATGCAACCTCGCCCCGCGCGCGCGCCGGCAGCGCGCCGAGGCAAGCGGAAAGCACGCACCCATGGCCCTTCTCCCTCGCCCCGGAACGGTTTGGACAAGTCTGCCGCATCAAATGTTATCGGTATCTTGATACCGATAACATTTGATGCCAAGCTCCCCGCCAGCCTGGTGCGGGACGGCCCATGCCATGCGAATCGGGGAGATTTATCGTGGAACACCAGATGACGGCAGCAGCGGGCCTCGATGCCCGGCCGCCCGAGAGGCAGGCCGTGGACGATCCGTGGCTGCTGGTCCGCCATGGCACCGACCCGGCCGGCTTCGCCCGGGACGAGAGCCTGTTCGCCCTCGCCAACGGCACGCTCGGCGTGCGCGGCAACCTGGAGGAAGCCGACAGCGCCAGCCAGGCCACCCTGCTGTCCGGAGTATGGGAACGCACCCCGATCGAGTACCACGAGCGCTTTCCCGGTTTCGCCAGCCATACCGACACGCGCATCCCGGTCGCCGACGCCACGCACATTCGGCTGCGCCTGGGCGACACGCCGGTGCGGCTGGACCAGGGCGAGTGGCTGCAGTTCGAGCGCATCCTCGACCTGCGCCACGGCTGCTACCGGCGGCGGCTGCGCTGGCGCTCGCCGCAAGGCGCCACGCTGGAGATCGAGGCCGAACGCCTCGTCAGCCTGGCGGAGGCCGGGCTGCTGGCGATCCGCTACCGCGTGCGTTCGATCGACTACCGCGGCCCGGTCACGCTGGAGTCGTCGATCGGCTGCGGGCGCGAGGCCGTCGGGCAGGGCGATGACCCGCGCATCGGCAGCCGCCTCGCGGGCGGCCTCACCACCTGGGCCGCGCAGGCGAACGAGGCCTCGGCCTGGGTCGGCCAGCAGACCACCCACAGCGGCATCCGGCTGGCCTGCGTGCAGCGCCACGAACAGGCCGCCGGCCTCGTCTTCCGCAACGCCGGCCGGACCACGGATGGCGTGATGCAGGCCTATGCCGGCACGCTGGCGCCGGGCCAGAGCGTGGGCCTGGACAAGTACGTCGCCTACGCCTTCACCGCGCCATTCGCCACGGATTCCGCCGACACCCTGCCGGCCCGGGCCGAGGCCACGCTCGCCGCGGCGATCGCACTCGGCTACCCGGCCCTGCTCGAACGGCAGGCGCGGGTGCTGGCCGGATTCTGGGCGCAGGCCGACCTGGCCATCGCGGGCGACCCGGCGACCGAGCGGGCGCTGCGCCTCAACCTGTTCCACCTGTTCCAGTCCAGCGGCCGCGACGGCCACAGCAGCACCGCCGCCAAGGGACTCACCGGCGAGGGCTACGAAGGCCACTACTTCTGGGACGCCGAAGCCTTCATGCTGCCGGCGCTGGTCACCCTGGCCCCGGAACTGGCGCGCGCCATGCTGGCGTACCGCCACCGCACGCTGGGCCATGCGCGCCGGCATGCGCGTGAACTCAATCATCTGCGCGGCGCGCTGTACGCCTGGCGCACGATCAGCGGCGACGAATGCTCCGCGTACTTCCCCGGCGGCTCGGCGCAATACCACATCAACGCCGCGGTGGCCTGGGCGGTCCGCCTCTACGTCGACGCCAGCGGCGACCAGGCGTTCCTGCTCGAATGCGGCGCCGAGATGATCTTCGAGACCGCGCGCATCTGGCTGGAGATCGGCCATTTCAATCCGCGCCGCGGCGGCGCGTTCTGCATCCACGAGGTCACCGGCCCGGACGAGTACTCCGCCCTGGTCGACAACAACCACTACACCAACCGCATGGCGCAGCGGCACCTGCGCGACGCGGCGGCCACCGCCGAATGGATGGCGCTGAGCCACCCGGCCGACTACGCCGCGCTGGCCGCACGGATCGGCCTGCAGGCCGACGAACCGACGCAGTGGCTGGCCGCGGCCCAGGCGATGCACCTGCCGGTGGACGCCGCGCTGGGCATCTTCCCGCAGGACGACGGCTTCCTCGACAAGCCGCGGCTGCCCGCCGCGCTCGCCACCACGCCGGACAAGCGCCCGCTGCTGCTGCGCATGCATCCGCTGGGCATCTACCGCCACCAGGTCTGCAAGCAGGCCGACGCGCTGCTCGCCCTGATGCTGGCCGGCGAGCAGGTGGACGTGGCCGCCAAGCGGCGCAACTTCGACTACTACGAAGCCATCACCGTGCACGACTCCACCCTGTCCGCCTCCACCTTCGCGGTGATCGCGGCCGAGGTGGGCTACGCCGACAAGGCGCATCGCTATTTCCTCGACACCTTGCGGGTCGACCTGGACGACCTGCACGGCAACGCGGCGCACGGCCTGCACATGGCGGCGATGGCCGGCAGCTGGCTGGCGCTGACCTGGGGCTACGGCGGCCTGCGCGTGCACGATGGCCTGCCCGCGCTGGCGCCGCGGCTGCCGGCGGCATGGCGCAGCTACCGCTTCGGCCTGCGCTGGCGCGACGCGCACCTGCGCGTGGAGGTCGACGGCGACGGCGTGCAGTACACGCTTACCGAAGGCAGCGCGCTCACCTTCCTGCACGACGGCCTGCCGCAACGCCTGCATGCCGGCCAGCCGCTGCGCCTGCCCTGCGCGGGCGTCGTCGCGCCGACGCCGTTGAAGGCAGTGGTGTTCGATCTCGACGGCGTGCTCGCCGACACCGCCGTGCTGCATCGCGCGGCGTGGCAGCAGCTGGCCGACGAGATCGGCGCGCCGCTCGACGAGGCCACCGCCGGGCGCATGAAGGGCGTGGACCGCCGCGGTTCGCTGGACATCCTGCTGGAGCGCGCGCCGCGCTCCTACAGCGAAGCGGAGAAGGTAGCGCTCGCCGCGCGCAAGAACAGCTACTACGTCGAACTGATCGGGCGCCTCGGCCCGCAGGACCTGCTGCCCGGCGCGCGCGCCGCGGTGGAGTCCGTGCGCCGCGCCGGGCTGAAGACCGCGCTGGCCTCGGCCAGCCGCAACGCGCCGCAGCTGCTCGACCGGCTGGGCATCGCCGCGCTGTTCGACTACGCGGTCGATGCCGGCCGCATCGCCCGCTCCAAGCCCGACCCGGAAATCTTCCTGGCGGCGGCGAGCGGGCTGGGCGTGGCCCCGGAGGAATGCCTCGGCGTGGAAGACGCCGCGGCGGGCATCGCCGCGCTGCACGCGGCGGGCATGGCGGCGGTCGGCATCGGCCGCGCCCAGGAGCTGGACAAAGCGGATGTGCTGTTGCCGGACATTGCCGCGTTCGACATCAGCCGTTTCATTGCATGAGCGGCCATTCCGCGCGGCCGGCATGGGCTTCGCGGCGAAAATAATCCAATCCAACTATTGGTGGGGAGTGACGTAAATGAAGAGCAAGCAGCTGTCCAGACTGAGTCTTCCGGTGGCGATAGCCGCCATCCTGTTCTGCGGCACGGCCATGGCCCAGGACACCACGCCGGCGCAGGGCACCCAGGCGCCGGCGAGGAAGAGCACGGCCCAGCAGAAGAAGGCCGATGTCGGCCAGGCCAAAAACCTCGAGCAGGTGGTGGTAACCGGCAACACCGCCACCGGCGGCCTGAAGAAGATCGACACCAGCTACTCGGTCACCGCCGCCTCGGCCGAGCAGATCAAGATGGCCAACCCGAAGAGCACGGCGGACCTGCTGAAGATCTCGCCCGGCATGTGGCCGGAATCCACCGGCGGCCAGACCGGCGCCAACATCGAGATCGCCGGCTTTCCGGGCGGCGGCGACGCTCCCTATTTCTCCACCCAGCTGATGGGCTCGCCGCTGTACGGCATGCCCACGCTGTCGTTCTTCGAAACCACCTCGATCTTCCGCCTCGACGATACCGTCGAGCGCGTGGAGATCCTGCAGGGCGGCCCGTCGGTGGTGTTCGGCGACGGCCAGATCGGCGCCACCGCGAACTTCATGCTCAAGACCGGCACCGACGTGCCCGGCGGCAGCGTCGGCGTCACCTACGGCAGCGAGAACCTGCGCCGCGTCGACGGCTTCTTCGGCTTCCCGATCGCCAAGAACTGGTACGGCAGCGTCGGCGGCTTCTGGCGCACTTCCGACGGCGTGCGCGACCCGCAGTTCGCCGCGGACAAGGGCGGCCAGCTCACCGCCACGCTGAGCCACGACAGCGACAACGGCAGCATGACCCTGTACGCGCGCCAGCTCAACGACCGCAACCAGTTCATCACGCCGATCCCTCTGCTCCAGCACGGCACCGACCAGTTCAGCGCCTACCCCGGCTTCGACCCGCTGACCGACACCTACTACAGCAAGGCGATCCAGCACGTGCACCTGCCCGGCTACCCCGGCGGCGGCACCGACGCCAACCTGGCCAACGGCCGCGGCACCAAGTTCAGCTTCTTCGGCGGCAACTTCGACTACGACCTGGGCAACGGCTGGAACCTGTCGGACAAGTTCCTGCTCGACGGCGGCGACGTCGACACCAACGCGCTGTTCTCGGGCAACAACCCCGGCCGCATGAACGACATGCTGTACACCGATACCGCGAGCATGGGCGCCTTCAACCTGCCCGCCGGCTCGGCCACCGCCAGCTACGTGAACGGCGGCGGCGCGGTCGACCCGAACCAGAGCGTGATCTATCAGGGCTGGTGGTACATCCACAAGCACCTGAAGAACATGAGCAACGACTTCCGCCTGAGCAAGGAGCTGTTCGAGGGCAACACGCTCACCGGCGGCCTCTACGTGGCCCACTACACCATGGACGACAAGTGGGCACTGGGCAACCAGATGCTGATGACCAACACGCCCAACGCGCAGCCGATCCGGGTCAGCTACGTTGACAACGGCCAGACCAAGTACCTCACCGACGGCCAGGGCTTCCTCGACTACGGCGGCTACAACATCGCCCAGCACGGCGACGCCACCAACAAGGCGTTCTACCTGTCCGACGTGTGGCGCATCGGCAAGTGGTTGATCGACGTGTCCGGCCGCATCGAGAACGAAAACGCCACCAACAACGTCTGCAACCTCACCAACGTCAACCTTGACGGCAACCCGAACACGCTGTACGACAACAGCGTGCCGGTGTGCAACGGCACCTACGCGCAGACCCGCTATGACAAGACCCACCCGTCGTGGACCGTCGGCGTGAACTACGAGCTGGCCGACAACATGAGCGTCTACGTCCGCGCCAACCGCGGCGCGCACTTCGGCGACTTCGACAACGCGCTGCGCGGCAACACCACCGGCAATACCCCGCCGCTGGAGAAGGTGCAGAACTTCGAGGGCGGCTTCAAGTACCAGTCCGACCTGCTCTATGCCGACATCAGCGTGTACCACCGCCAGTTCAACGGCCTGACCTACCAGCCCACCAACAACCAGGGCGTGCCGGTCGGCGCGCAGGCGCTGTACGGCTCCGACTCCAAGGGCGTGAACCTCGCCGGCGCGGTCACGCCGTTCGAGAACTTCAAGGTGCAGGTGGTCGCCAACTACCTCGACGGCCACTACTCGCACAACAACTCCTGTTTCCTGTACACCGACCTCGCCAGCGGCTCCACCCAATGCATCGGCATCAACGGCAAGCAACTGCAGCGCCAGCCGAAGGTGCGCTACATGCTCACGCCGAGCTACCGCCTGCCGTTCGCCTGGGGCGATATCACCGCCTTCGTGACCTACACCCACGTCGGCCCGCACACCCAGGACCAGTCCGGCCTGCAGCAGCTCGGCAGCTACGACACCTGGGACTTCGGCATCGTCGCCAACGTGGAAAAGAGCTGGCAGATCCGCCTGCAGGGCACCAACATGACCAACGAACTGGGCCTGACCGAGAGCAACTCGCGCATCTTCGGCTCCGCCGCCGGCACTGATGGCGTGATCCTCGCCCGCCCGATGGAAGGCCGCGAGGTCAACGTGACGGTGAAGTACCTGTTCTGAGCCTGGGCTTGTTGCAGGGCGCGCGGTCCGGGTCGTACCCCCAAGAGCGACCCGGATCGCGCTTTTTCCGAAACTTCATGCGCTGCGGCGCCGGGGGTGACATGAACCGAATCCGCATGATCCTCGCGCTGGCGCTGATCTACATGATCTTCGCGATCCTGCTCAACAGCGTCGGCACGGTGATCCTGCAGTCGATCGCCACGTTCGGCATCGACAAGCCCACGGCCAGCGCGCTGGAGCGCTACAAGGACCTGACGATCGCGTTCACCTCGTTCCTGGTCGCCTCGTTCCTGCCGCTGTTCGGCTACCGGCGCTCGATGATGCTGGCGCTGGCCATCGTCGGCGGCGCCTGCATGCTGATGCCGCTGTACCCCAGCTTCCTGGCCACGCGGCTGCTGTTCGCCTGCGTGGGGTTCTCGTTTGCGCTGGCCAAGGTCGGCGTGTATTCCTCGATCGGCCTGCTCACCGCCGACAAGACCGCGCACTCGCGGCTGACCAACACCATCGAAGGCCTGTTCATGGTCGGCGTGCTCGCCGGGAACTGGATCTTCAGCGCCTACATCGACCCGGCGAGCCCGGGCGACCCGGTGTGGTTCAACGTGTACTGGCTGCTCGCCGGCGCCTGCGCGCTGACGATCGCGCTGCTGGCCGCCAGCCGGATGGACGAAAGCGCCGCCCACGCGCAGGGACACAACAATTCGTTCACCGGCGCGGTCATGGAGATGCTGCGCCTGTTCGTGCGCCCGCTGGTCTACGTGTTCCTCGCCTCCGCCTTCCTGTACGTGCTGATCGAGCAGAGCTTCGGCACCTGGCTGCCCACCTTCAACAACGAGATCCTGAAGCTGCCGAACGCGATGAGCATCCAGTTCGCCAGCATCCTCGCCGGGATGACCGCGCTCGGCCGCATCGGCGCCGGCTTCGTGCTCAAGCGGGTGCGCTGGTACGCGCTGCTCAACGCGTGCGTGCTCGGCATGGGCGTGCTGGTGGTCGCGGTGTTGCCGCTGGCGCGCGGCGTGGTGGCGCGGCCAGACGTCGGCTGGTTCGACGCGCCGCTCGCGGCGTACCTGATCCCGCTGCTCGGCCTGCTGATGGCGCCGATCTACCCGGTGATCAACTCGGTGGCGCTGAGCTCGCTGCCCAAGCCGATGCACGCGGCGATGACCGGGCTGATCGTGGTGTTCTCCGCGCTCGGCGGCACGCTGGGCTCGTACATCACGGCGCGGGTGTTCGCCAGCTTCGACGGCATCCACGCGTTCTATTTCTCGCTGCTGCCGATGACGCTGATCCTGGTCACCCTGTTCCTCTTCAAGCGCGAAACCGATCGTGTCTGCGCCGCTACCCCGGCGGCGATCCGGCTCGCTACGAAATAGCCTTCCGCCCGGAACGACCATGAAACCCCGCATCGACCGCGGCGCTGACGGCAAGCCGCGGCTGATCCGCAAGGCGCGCTGAAACCGTGCCCTGCCGACGCCGCCAGGGGGCCACCACGCCCCTCGCGCGTGCCCGGCGGCCATCACCGGCCGCGCCGTCCGGCGGCGGCGACTGTCCGGATACCACGGCCGGCTTGCCGGACCGGACGGCGCCCGGATCGCGCCCGTCGCATGCCGCGGCGACGGGCTTCCGAGGACTGCCTGCGGCATCGGCGGTCTTTGCCCCGCAGCACGGGGCCGGGTATTCTCTGTCGCATCGTTTGCCACGCGCCGTGCCATGAATCCACAGACCGTCCTGGTCATCGACGACGAACGCGACATCCGCGAACTGCTGACCATCACGCTGGGGCGGATGGACCTGCAGGTCGACGCCGTCGGCACCGTCGCCGAGGCACGCCGCGCACTGGCCGAACGCAGCTACGACCTGTGCTTCACCGACATGCGGCTGCCCGACGGCACCGGCCACGAGATCATCGAACTGATCGCCGCGGACCATCCCGACATGCCGGTGGCGATGATCACCGCCTACGGCAACGTCGACGCCGCGGTGAATGCGCTGAAGGCCGGGGCGTTCGACTTCGTCTCCAAGCCGGTCGACATCCAGATGCTGCGCGGCCTGGTGCGCACCGCGCTGCGCCTGGCCGAGGAAAGGCGCACCGGTGCCGCCGCCGCGAAGACCGGCGAATCCGGCGATCGCCTGATCGGCAGCTCGCCGGCAATGCAGCAGGTGCGCGCCACCATCGCCAAGCTGGCGCGCAACCAGGCGCCGGTCTACATCGCCGGCGAATCCGGCGTGGGCAAGGAGCTGGTGGCGCGATTGATCCACGAGCAGGGCCCGCGCGCCAGCGGCCCGTTCGTGCCGGTCAACTGTGGCGCAATTCCATCCGAGCTGATGGAAAGCGAGTTCTTCGGCCACCGCAAGGGCAGTTTCACCGGCGCCAGCGTAGACAAGGAAGGCCTGTTCCAGGCGGCCCAGGGCGGCACGCTGTTCCTCGACGAAGTGGCCGAGCTGCCGCTGCACATGCAGGTGAAGCTGCTGCGCGCGATCCAGGAAAAGGCGGTGCGCCCGATCGGCGGCCGCGACGAGATCCCGGTCGACGTGCGCATCCTCTCGGCCACCCACAAGAACCTCGGCCAGCTGGTCGAGCAGGGGCAGTTCCGCCAGGACCTGTTCTACCGCATCAACGTGATCGAGCTGCGCGTGCCGCCGCTGCGCGAGCGCCGCGGCGACGTGCCGCAGCTGTCCGACTTCATCCTCAAGGCACTGGCCGGCAAGAGCGGCGAAAGCGTCGGCCAGCTGTCGCCGTCCGCGCGCGACTCGCTGGAAGCCTATGACTTCCCCGGCAACGTGCGCGAGCTGGAGAACATCCTCGAGCGCGCGATGGCGATGTGCGACGGCAGCACCATCGAGGCCGCCGACCTGATGCTGCCGCAGCGCAACGCGCGCACCGGCGCCGACGCGCCGCTCGCCGGCATCGCTGCGGCGGCACCGCCGCCAGCGAGCGCGAACGGCGGCCTCGACGACTACATCAGCAACCTCGAGCGCACCGCCATCGTCAAGGCGCTGGAAGAATCGCGCTACAACAAGACCGCCGCCGCGCGCAAACTCGGCATCACCTTCCGCGCGCTGCGCTACAAACTGAAGAAGCTCGGCATCGACTGAGCCGCCGCAACAGGCGCGCAACATCTCGTAGGGCGGGCATTGCCCGCCCTACATAACCCGTCCTGCTCACACCGAGCGCGTCGCCTCCACCGGCGGCACGGCGGCGGCGCGCCGCGCCGGATCGAGCACGGCCAGCTGGCCTAGCAGCCACAGCAGCACCGCGCCGACGCCGAGCACCCAAAGCGGCATCCGTGGCAGTTCATGGTGCGTCATCAGCGACAGGTTCGCGGCGATGCCGAGTGCCACGCCCAGCACCACGCCGACGCCGACGATCAGGGCGTTCTCGACCTGGAAATAACGCAGGATGTCGCCGCGCGTCGCGCCCAGCGCGCGCCGCACGCCAATGGAGCGCCGCCGCTGGCCGACCCAGAAACTGCTCAGGCCCACGATGCCGCCGGCCGTCGCCAGCAGCAGCAAAACGCACATCGCGGCCATCATGATCGCCACGCCGCGATCCGTGGCATAAGCCTTTGTGCGTGCCTGTGCCAGCGTGACCACGCCGTCCTCCGGGCTGATCAAGCGCATGCGGTTCTGCGCCACCAGTGCCGCTGGCGCCGAGCGCAGTAACGCGGCCAGCTGGCCCGGCTGCGCGCGCACCAGATAGACCACCCCGCCGGCGTAGGCCGCCCCGTCGTCGACACTGGCGTAACGCGCCGGCACCAGGACGGTGTACTCATCGATCGAGCGCGTGCTGCTGCCCGCGTAACTGCCTTCCAGCCGATCGACCACGCCGATGATCGTGCTCGGGCCGTCATCGCTGAGATAGACGCGCTGGCCCACGGCCGCGCCATCGGGGAAAAGTTTTTGGGCCAGGTCGCGCGTGATGATGATCACCGCCGGCACTACCTTGTCGTACGGGCCGAGGCTGCCGATCTCGTCGGCGCGGAAGTTGCGGCCGGCCACCAGCGCGATGCCGAACGTGTCGATCGCGTGCTCGTCGGCAAAATAGGAAAGCGCCAGCTGCAGCTTCTTCTGCTCGACCCGATGCTTGATGCGCACCAACCCGCCGCCGCCTTCTTCCAGCGGATAGGCCTGGCTGGCAAACGCGTTGCGCACGCCCGGCAACTTGCGCAAGGTCGCCAGGTCGGCGCGCATCTGCGCATGAACATGCGGCACCTCCGGCCGGCCGATCCACTGGTTGTTGATCGCGAACAGATGCGCCTCGTCGGTGCCGCTCGGGCGCGACAAGTGCACCACCCGCGTCTTGACGATGAACAGCGCGTTGCTGACCACGGCGAGAGTCAATGCGATCTGCAGCACGATGAGCAGCGTGGCCATCTTGTGCCGGCGCAGCGCGGCGAGGATCGGGCGTATCTGCATGGCCGCGTTCATCCGTTCGACTTCAACTGCCACGCCGGCTGCACCTGGGCGGCGCGCCAGGTGGGATACAGCGCCGCGATCAACGTGGCGGCCACCGCGACCAGCACGGCCAGCAGAAACAACGACGCATCCAGCCGCGCCAGCCGGGCGATCTCCGGTTCGAACACCTTGCCGATGCCGGCCATGCCCAGCGCCGTCAGCAGCACTCCCAATACACCGCCGGCCAACCCGATCGCCGCCGCCTCGACCAGGAACTGACGATAGATCGCCCCGCGCGACGCACCCAGCGCGCGACGCACGCCGATCTCCGGCGCGCGACGCATGAAGCGGGCCAGCATCAGGCCGACCACGTTGACGAGGCATATCAGCAAAAAACTCACCGAGACGATCAGCGACAGCGCCGACGACTTCGGTATCACGTTGAAGCCATCCTGGTGCAGCCACTGCATGACATTGGACAGGCGCACGTTCGGTGGCCAGTCAAGGCGGCCGAGGCGTCGCTGTTCGGCCGCGTAGTTGCGCAGCCAGTCGTGGTAATGCGCCACGTCGGCGCGCGTGGGCAGCTCCACCCAGGCCACGATCCATGCGCATTCGCTGTGCAGGATGCTGCTCCAGTCCGGCAGGTGGGGATCGACGGTATTCGTGCTGCAATAGAACTGGCCACTGGCGGCTTTCTGCAGATCGATGGCGCGACTGAACGGGAGATAGATCTGCCGCGGATGGCCGAAGGCATCGAATGTGCTCGTCACGTCGAAGAAGCGCGGGCGCGGATCCCAGTCGTCCAGCACACCGACGATGCGATAGACGTGCGCATCCAGGTTGATCTCGCGCCCCACGCTGTCGTCGCCGCCGAACAGCTTCCGGTTGAGCGCGCTGCTGATGACGGCCACCGCCGCGCGCTGGTCGTCATCGTTGGCCGACCAGCCGCCGCCGTAGCGGAACCGCGCGTCGAACATGGCGAAGAAATCGCTGCTGACCGCATCGCCTTCCTGCGGGAACGGCTGCTGCCGCGCGTCATCCGGCAGCACCGTCCACTTGCTGCCGTAGATCAGCACCTGACGCCGCGCCTGCCGCGCATGCAGCAACGCCTCGGCATCGTTATAGCTGAGCAGGATCGGCGGCTGACCCTTCCAGTTGTGCACCGGCCCGAAGTTGTCGATCTGCGGCACGAACAGCTGGTTCGATTTCCACGGTATCGGATCGGCCGCGGCGGCGCGGAACACCGCGAAGGCGACCATGCAGGTGGCCACGCCGCAGCCCATCAGCACCACCACGAGTGCCGTCAGCGCCTTGCTGCGACGGAAGCTGCGCAGGGCCAGATCAAGGTAATACGCGAACATCCCTGTCCTCCCGGTCGTTGCATCCGCGCGGCTCACGCATCCGCCGCGTTACCGGCCGTGTCCAACGCCTTGCGCAAGGTGCGCAGCAGCACCTGGGTGGTGACCGGCTTGTCGATCACGTACAGGTGCTGCAGCGGAGGGAGTTCGTGCAGGTCGGGCGTGGCGCCGGGGCGCGCCAGCAGGATCACCGCGCCGCTGTAGCCCTGCTCGATCAGCGCGGCCAGTGTACGCACGCCGGTGAACAGGTTCATGTCCGCGTCCAGCACCACCAGGTCGGGCAGGCCGGCGGCCTCGATCCACTGCAGCGCGGCGGTGCCGCTCTGGCTGGCGTGGGCCTGGTAGCCCCAGGCATCCAGCGTGTCGGCCAGCAGGGACAGCTGGCCGGCCTCCTCCACCACCACCAGCACGCGCTCGGCGGCGCCCTCCAGGCTTTCCTGTTCGCCCAGTTGCTCGTCGACGGCCGGCGGCGCCTCCAGCGGAAGGTACAGGTCGAAACGGCTGCCGCGGCCCGGCCCGCTGTCCACCCGCATCACGCCGCCATGGCTGGTGACGATGCGCTTGCACGAGAGCAGGCCGAGCCCGGTGCCGGCCTCCTTGGTGGTGAAGAACGGCTCGAACAGGCGCGCCTTGACCGCCGGCGGCATGCCCGGGCCGTCGTCGATCACGCTGATGCAGAGGTAGTCGCACTGCCACGACCGCTCTTCGGCCTGGAAGAAGTCTTTCGGCAGCTGCGCCCGCGCCGCCTCGACGCGCAGGTGGCCGCCATCCGGCATGGCCTGGATCGCATTGAGGCACAGGTTGAGCAGGCACTGCTGCAACTCGGTGTGGTTGCCCTCGAACGTCAGTTCCGGGTCGTCGATGGCCAGCTCCATCGTCACCGTGCGCGGCACGCTGCCCTGCATCAGCAGGTCGAACGCGCTGAACAACGCACCCAGCCGCACCTGTTCCGCGCGACGCGCACCGCTGGCGAACGACAGCATGGAGTGCACCATGTCCAGGCCGCGCTTGCCGCAGTCGCGCACCAGCTTGCCCAGCCGCGCCAGGCGCGGGTCGTCCTGGTAATCCTGCAGGCTGTCGCCGGCGAGCAGTAGCGGCTGCAGCAGGTTGCGCAGGTCGTGGCTGAGGCCGCCGGCGAGCATCGCCAGACTCTCGAAACGCTGTGCGCGGACCAGTTCCGTCTCGGCACGGCGCCTGGCCCGGCGCGCCTCGGCCTCATTGAGGGCACGCCGCACGGCGCTGGCCAGCCGGGCCGGGTTCTGCTTCAGGATGTAGTCGGTGGCGCCGTTGCGCAGCGCCTCGATCGCCGCCTCCTCGCCCAGCGTGGCGGAGACGAAGATGAACGGCAGATCCTCGTCGTGCCGCCGCAGCAGCTCCAGCGCGTGCTGGCCGGAGAACCCCGGCATGCTGAGATCCGACAACACGATGTGCGGATTGAATTCGTCCAGCGCCGCGAGGAAGCCCGACTCGTCGTCGACCAGGCGCACCTCGTAGCCGATGTCGTCGGCATCCAGCTCGGCCAACACCAGCTCGGCATCGAGCTGGCTGTCCTCGACCTGCAGCACCCGGATGGTCGGCATCACCCGAATTTGCCCGTTTGGCATATGGTTACCTGCTGCCCTGCCCGATTTCGCCGCCCGCTTGCGGCTCATGGGCCGGCGCGGGTCGCCGCGTTCCATTCGCTCACTCTTGCTCGGGTGCCTGGTTGAGCACCGCCCAGAACTGCCCCAGCGTGCGCACCGCGTCGAAGAACTGGTCCACGTCGACCGGCTTGATCACATAGGCATTGGCGCCCAGGTCCCAGCTGCGCGCCAGATCGCTTTCCTCGCGCGAAGACGACAGGATCACCACCGGAATCCGCCGCAGCCGCTCGTCGCCGCGCATCGCGGTCAGCACGTCCAGCCCGTTCATGCGCGGCATCTTGATGTCCAGCAGCACCACCGCCGGATCACCCGGCTCGCGCGAATCCCATGCGCCGCGGCTGTAGAGGTAGTCCATGCATTCCACGCCGTCTTCCACGTGCACCACCGGGTTGGCCAGATGTGCCTCGCTCAGCGCGTCGATCGCCATCTCGGCGTCGGCCACGCTGTCTTCGACCAGCAGGATGGTGCGCAGGTCTCTCTTGTTCATGCTCAACTCTCGGTATGTGCCCCGGTCGCATCAGTGGCCGGCAGCGAAAAGTGGAAACGGGCTCCCTGACCCGGCTCGGCCTCGGCCCAGACGCGGCCACCGTGGCGGACCACGATCCGCCGCACGTTGGCCAGGCCGATCCCGTTGCCCGGGAATTCCGAGGCGCGATGCAGGCGCTGGAACACGCCGAACAACTTGTCCGCGTACTGCATGTCGAACCCCGCGCCATTGTCGGTCACGGTGAATTCGTAGTCGCCGTTGCGCCCTCTTCGCACGCTCACCCCGATCTGCGCCACCTCGCAGTGGCCGGTGTACTTGACCGCATTGCCGAGCAGGTTCTGCCATACCGTGCGCAGCATGTTCTCATCGCCGATCACCATCGGCAACGGTGCGATGTTCCACACGATGCGCCGGTTCTCCACGCCAGCCTCGGCCAGCGCCCGCGCCTCCTCGGCCAGCGACTGCATGTCCACCGCCTGCAGCCGCAGCGCGCCGCGGCCGAGCCGGGAGAACACCAGCAGGTCGTCGATCAGCAGGGCCATGCGCTGGGCCGAGCTGGCGATCACCTCGATGTAGTGGCTGGCCTTTTCGTCGACGTGGTCGCCGAGGTGCTGCTCCAGCTTGCGCGCGAACCCGGCGATGTGGCGCAGCGGCGCGCGCAGGTCGTGCGAGACCGAGTAGCTGAACGCCTCCAGCTCGCGGTTGACGTCGGAGATCTGCGCCACCTTGCCCTCGAGCTGGTGGTTCAGCTCGAGGACCCGCTGCTCGGCCAGTGCGCGCGCGGTGACGTCGCTCACCGTCAGCAGCAGCGCATGCGCGTTGGTGTCCTGCTGCAGGCGCCGCGCGTTGATCACCACGTGCCGGTCGACCCCGTCGACGGTGCGCTGGACCATGTCGTAATCCCAAAGCTCGCGGTCGCGCAGCAGCACGTCGCTCAGGCGCTGCAGCAGCACGCTGTCGTCCCAGGCACCCTTGCCGATCTGCGCCAGCGGCATCGCCCGCTGCCGCGGATCGACGCCGTACAGCTCGCCGAACGCATTGTTCACCAGCAGGCTGTTCAGCTCCTCGTCGAACAGCGCGATCGGTTCGCGCACGGACTGGAAGATCATCTGCGAACGCAGCACCGCGCGACCCTCGCGGGTTTCGGCCAGCTGGCGCCGGCCGATCTGCCGCTCGGAGGTGATCACGATGATGATCAGCAGCACGAGCTGCGCCAGCGCGGTGATGGCGAGCGCGACATGCCCGTTGAAGGACTGCCGCGCGACCTCGGCCTGGCGTGCCTTCAGCAGGTCCTCCTCGCTCTTGGCGATGCCGGCGATCTTGTCGTTCATGCCGAACAGGTCGTCGCTGTCGCGCAGCGATTGCCGCGCGCCGGCGGGGTCGCCGTGCCGCAGCCTGTCCAGCGCCCGATTCATGAAGGCGATGCGGCCGGCGACGCTGCCGTCCAACGCACCGAGCATGGCTTGCTGGTCGGCGTTGTCGCGCGTCATCAGGCGCAACTGCTGCATCAGCGGCGGCGCCTCCTCGCTGGCGCGCACGGCACGCTTGCGGGCAGCGTCGCTCTCGTCGCCGGCCAGCAGCCGGTAGGTGGCGGCCTCGCTGTCGCGCACGACGTAGGCCACGCGGTAGACCAGCGATTTCACCGCGACCGAATGGGCCACCCAGTCCGTGGCGCGCTCGGTGCTGCGCGCGCTCTCGCGCGTGACGAAGTAGGGCAGGCCGACGATGATCAGCATCGCCAGCAGCAGCCCGGCGGTACGCCAGCGCATGATGCCCCTGGTTTTCATGCCGCTCGCCGCATCGGCAGGTTCACCCCGGAAGGTCTCCGGGGCATTCTTGCATGATTCATTCACGCCGCGCCCACGGGCCGGCCGGCGTCGCTCACCCGCCGTAGCGGCTCATGGCCGCCGGCCGCGCCGCCGCCGCACGGCCCCACTCCCGGTTCGGTTCGGCCTGCATGGTGAAGTGCAGCTCGCCGCCGGCCATGATCTCGCCGTGGCGCAGGTAGGTGCGCTCCAGCGGCTTGCCGTTGAGAGTCACCGCGCCGACGTAGGGATGCGCCCCGTCCAGCGGCGCGGCGCTGACCGTGAACGTGCGGCCGTTGGCGAGGTGGATCGCCGCCTTCGCCACGAACGGCCGGCCGATCGCGTACTCGTCGCTGGCCGGCGTCACCGGGTAGAAGCCCAGCGCGGTGAACACGTACCAGGCCGACATCTGGCCGAGGTCGTCGTTGCCGCTGAGGCCGTCCGGGCGCGGCGCGTACTGGCTGTCCATGATCTGCTTCAGCCTGGCCTGCGTCTTCCACGGCGCGCCGGCGTAGTCGTACAGGTAGGCGATGTGGTGGCTGGGTTCGTTGCCGTGCGCGTACCAGCCGATCAGGCCGGTGATGTCCTCGACGTTCTTGAAGTGGCTCGGGTCGACCTTCGCCTCGAACAGCGCGTCGAGCTTGGCCACGAATTTCGCGTCGCCGCCCATCGCGGCGATCAGCCCGGCCACGTCCTGCGGCACGTACCAGGAGTACTGCCAGGCATTGCCCTCGGTGTAGTCGCTGCCGTAGCCGGCGGCTTCCGGGTCGAACGGTTCGCGGAATTTGCCGTCGCTCAGTCGTGCACGCATGAAGCCGGTCTTCGCGTCCCAGGCATGGCGCCAGTTGCCGGCACGCTTGCCGAACGCGGCGGCGACGTCGGCCTTGCCCATCGCCCTGGCCATCTGCGCCAGCGACCAGTCGTCGTAGGCGTATTCCAGCGTCTTGGAGGCGGCCTCGGGCTCCTTGTCGATCGGCACGTAGCCGAGCTTCATGTAGTCGGCCAGGTCGCCGTACGGGCCGTAGCTGGCGCTGGCCACCATCGCCGCCAGCGCCTTGTCCGCGTCGAAGCCGCGCACGCCCTTGATGTACGCATCGGCGATTACCGGCACCGCGTGGTAGCCGATCATGCACCAGGTCTCCAGCCCCTGGTACGCCCACACCGGCAGGATGCCGAACGGACTCGCCTCGCGCGCGGCGATCAGCGAGCGGATGAAGTCGGTGCTGCGCGCCGGTTGCAGCAGCGCCATCAGCGGCTGCTGCGCGCGGTACACGTCCCACAGCGACCAGGTGGAATGGAACTCGAAGCCGTCCGCGCGGTGCACCGCGCGGTCCGGCCCGCGGTAGTCGCCGTTGACGTCCATGCTCAGCGTGGGCGACAGCATGGCGTGGTACAGCGCGGTGTAGAACTGGGTCTTCGCGGTCTTCGGCGCGTCCACGTCGATCACCGCCAACGCCTTGTCCCAGGCCGCGGTCGCCTCGGCACGGCGGGCGTCGAAGTCCCAGCCGGCGCCGTCGTGGTCGAGGTTGGCCACGGCGTTCGCCTCACTCACCGGCGAGATCGCCACCTTCACCTCCAGCGGCGTTTCCAACCGGCCGAAATCGAACACGCCGACCAGCGCGCGGCCGTCCTGCGCGTCGCGGTCCTCGGCCTGGTGGCCCGGCCCCTTGAAGCCCTTGTAGGCGATGTCGGTCTCGCGGTTGTACAGCTCGCGCGAACTCATCGGTTGCGAAAAACGCATCGCGAAGCACAGCTCGCGCCCCGGCGCCCAGCCGCGGGTGGTGCGGCAGCCGGTGACGGTGCCGTCGGCGTGCACGCGCAGGCTGGCCCACAGCACCTTGCCGGCGTAGTCGTAGATGCTCGGGCGCAGGTCCAGCAGCACGTGGGCTGGCTTGCCGGCGGGGAAGGTGTAGCGGTGCCAGCCGATCCGGCGGCCGGCGGTGAGTTCGGCGCGCACGCCGTAGTCGCTCAGCGTCACCGCGTAGTAGCCGGCCTGCACCACCTCGCCGTCATGCGAGAAGCGCGAGCGGTAGCCGCTGCCGGGCGTGGCCGGGTCGCCCGGCTCCAGCCGCACGTCGCCGGCGATCGGCATCACCAGCACGTCGCCCAGGTCCGAGTGGCCGGAGCCGGAAAAGTGCGTGTGCGAGAAGCCCATGATGGTGGGGTCGCCGTACTGGTAGCCGGCGGCCCACTTGTAAGCGTGCTTGAAGTCCGGCATCGCGGTGTCCGGCGACAGCTGGATCATGCCGAACGGCACGGTGGCGCCGGGAAAGGTGTGTCCGTCGCCGCCGCTGCCGATGCGCGGGTCCACCTCGCCGGCATGGCCCGTCGCGGCATGCGCGCCGACCGGCGCGAGAGCAACGACGCCGAACGCGGCAGCGAGCAGAAGGGAAAGCGGGGCACGCAAGCGGACAGTCATCTGGGCTACCTTTTGGAACGATCCAGGCCGCACGCTAACACCCGTGGGCGGACAAGGCATGTTGCGCCGCGACGTGCTTAAAATCGTCGATAAGCTAGTTTTGGATCGTTCCAACTCGGTAAAACTGCATGTCGAGCTATACCCCGATCGGGCGCAAGGTCACCTTGAACGACATCGCCGCCGGCTGCGGCGTATCGCGCGCCACGGTCTCGCTGGTGCTGCGCGGCAGCCCGCTGGTGAACAAGCACACCCGCGCCCGGGTCGAGGAGGAGCTGCGCCGCCAAGGTTACGTCTACAACCGCGCCGCCGCCAACCTGCGCCGGCGCACCTCGTCCAGCATCGCGCTGGTGCTGAACGACCTGGCCAACCCGTTCTTTGCCGAATTCGCCGCCGGCGTGGACGAGTCGCTGGCCGCCGCCGGCTTCGTCACCCTGCTCGGCTGCACCGGCGAGTCGGCCGCGCGCGAGCTGGCGGTGCTCGGCTCGCTGCTGGAGCACGGCCCGGCCGGCATCATCCTGTCGCCGGCCGAACACAGCCGGGCGCCGGACGTGCTGGCCGCCGTCGGCCGGCGCGCGCCGTTGCTGCTGTTCAACCGCGAACTGGACGGCGCCGTGGCCGAAGCGGAACCCTGGGACCGGCTGATGCTGGACAACCAGCACGGCGCCCGCCTGGCTACCGAGCACCTGATCGAGCGCGGCCACCGCCGCATCGCGTTCTTCGGCGGCCACCACGATTCCAGTTCGTGCCGGCAGCGCCATGCCGGCTACCTCGAGGCGATGCGCGCGGCTGGGCTGCGCACCGAGCCGCACGGGCGCGTCGAATGCGCGCCGACCCGGCTCGACGCCGCCCACCATGCGCCTGCCCTGTTTACCGGCGCACTGCCGCCGACCGCGGCGGTCTGCTACAACGATGCGGTGGCGCTGGGGCTGATGCTGGGCCTGCGCCGGCGCGGGCTGGAGCCGGGCCGCGATTTCGCGCTGACCGGCTTCGACGGCATCGCCGAGGCGGCACTCGGCACGCCGCCGCTGACCACCCTGTCGGCCGCACCGCGCGAGCGTGGGCGGCAGGCCGCAGAACTCGTACTGCAGCGGCTGCAGCAACCGCGGGCCGCCGGCCGCCAGGTCCTGGCGCCGGTGGAACTGGTGGTTCGCGAAAGCAGCTGTCCACCCATCGCCTGACCAACACGTCCCAGGGGAGCTCCATGGCCTTCGCCCAACCGCCCGCACCGACACCCGACGCGCCCGCCCGCGGCGAGCATTACACCGATTACCCGATGGCGATGGGTGTGCTCACCACGATCTTCTTCATGTGGGGCTTCCTGACCTGCCTCAACGACATCCTGATCCCGCACCTGAAGTCGATCTTCCAGCTCAACTACGCCCAGGCGATCCTGGTGCAGTTCACCTTCTTCGGCGCGTACTTCCTGATGGCGATGCCGGCTGGCCGGCTGGTCGCCGCGCTGGGCTACAAGAAAGGCATCGTGGCCGGACTGGCGATTGCCGGCGTCGGCGCGCTCGGCTTCTGGCCGGCGGCCAGCCTGCACCTGTACCCGGCGTTCCTCGGCGCGCTGTTCGTGCTGGCCACCGGCATCACCGTGCTGCAGGTGGCCGCCAACCCCTACGTGGCCCTGCTCGGTCCGGAACGGACCAGTTCCAGCCGGCTGACCCTGGCACAGGCGCTGAACTCGCTGGGCACCACGCTGGCGCCGCTGTTCGGCGGCCTGCTGATCCTGTCCAACGTGGTGAAGAGCCCGGCCGAACTGGCCGCGCTGGCGCCGGCGCAGCGCCTGCTCTACGACACCCAGCAGGCGCAGGCGGTGCAGTTCCCGTACATCGGGCTGGCCATGGTGCTGTTCCTGCTGGCGGTCTTCGTGTGGCTGTTCCGCCTGCCGGCGCTGACCGAAGCCACCGACAGGGGCGATCATGACCGCCACGGCTTCGTCGAGGTGCTGCGCCATCCGCACGTGCTGTTCGGCGTGCTCGGCATCTTCTTCTACGTCGGCGCCGAGGTGGCGATCGGCAGCTTCATGGTCAACTACCTGTCGATGCCCGAGATCGGCCACCTGAGCGAGCAGCAGGCCGCGCATTACGTGTCGTGGTACTGGGGCGGCGCGATGGTCGGCCGCTTCGTCGGTTCGGCGCTGATGGCGAAGTTCTCGCCGCGCAAGCTGCTCGCCCTGTTCGCCGCGATCAACGCGCTGCTGGTGCTGACCACCATGCTCGGCAGCGGCGCGGTGGCGATGTACAGCATCATCGCGATCGGCCTGTTCAACTCGATCATGTTCCCCACCATCTTCGCGCTCGGCATCGAGCGGCTGGGCCCGATGACCAGCAAGGCGTCCAGCCTGCTGATCATGGCCATCGTGGGCGGCGCGATCGTGCCGTTCGTGCAGGGCGTGTTCGCCGACCGGATCGGCCTGCAGCATGCGTTCTTCCTGCCGCTGCTGTGCTACCTGTACATCGTGTTCTACGGCCTGCGCGGCTCGCGCATCCGCAGCCTCTCGGCGCCGGATGCCGGCGGAAACGATTGAGCATGGCCATGCGATCCATCCTGTGCTTCGGCGAGGCGCTGATCGACCTGCACGCCGACGGCCTCGACGGGCGCGGCTTCGCCGCCCGCTTCGTACCGTTCGCCGGCGGCGCGCCGGCCAACGTAGCGGTAGCCGCGGCGCGGCTGGGCGGGCAGGCCCGCTTCGCCGGCATGCTCGCATGCGATCGCTTTGGCGACTTCCTGCTCGACAGCCTGCAGCAGGCCGGCGTCGGCACCGCCGACGTGGTGCGTACCGAGGCGGCGAACAGCGCGCTCGCGTTCGTCACGCTGGATGCCCACGGCGAACGCAGCTTCAGCTTCTACCGCGACGGCACGGCCGACCTGCGCTTCCGGCCGGCCGATTTCCGCGCCGAGACGTTCCGCGACATCGCCGTGTTCCACGTCTGCTCCAACAGCATGACCGACCCGGCGCTGGCTGCGACCACCCGCGAAGGCATGCAGCGCGCGCACGGCGCCGGCGCGCTGGTCAGCTTCGACCTCAACCTGCGCCCGGCGCTGTGGCCGGCCGATGCCGATCCGCGCCCGCTGCTGTGGCCGGCGCTGCACCTGGCCGACGTGGTGAAGCTGTCGGCCGAGGAATTTGCCTGGCTGGCGGTCGACGGCGAACAGCCCACGCTGGACCGGCTGTGGCTGGGGCGCACCCGGCTGGTGGTGGTGACCGACGGCGCGCGGCCGCTGCGCTGGTTCCACCCCGAGGCCGAAGGCGAGCTGCCGTGCTATCCCGTCGCGGTGGTCGACAGCACCGCCGCCGGCGATGCCTTCGTGGGCGGCCTGCTGTGCTGCCTGGCCGAACTGGAAGCCGCCCCCGACCGGCTCGACCGGCTGGTCGCCGCCCTGCCGCGCCTGCACGCCATGTTGCGCTTCGCCGCCGCCTGCGGCGCGCTCACCGTGACGCGCCAAGGCTCGTTCGCCGCGATGCCGCGCGGCGACGAGGTACTCGCCTTCATGGAGCAGCAGGCATGAACAGCGCCCCCGACTTCCGCTCGGCGACCTTCCTGCGCGAGCACATCGCGCAGACGATGGCGTTCTACCACCCCCGCGCGATCGACCCGGCCGGCGGCTTCTTCCACTACTTCAGAGACGACGGCACGATCTACGACCGCAGCCACCGGCACCTGGTCAGCAGCACCCGCTTCGTCTTCAACTACGCGATGGCGGCGATCGAGTTCGCCGACGACGCGGCACTCCAGCGCGAATATCTCGACGCGGCCCGCCATGGCCTGCGCTACCTGCGCGAAGTGCATCGCGACCCGTACACCGGCGGCTACGCCTGGACGATCCGCGACGAGCGGCCGGAAGACCGCACCAACCACGCCTACGGCGCAGCCTTCGTGCTGCTCGCCTACGCCAGCGCGGTGAAGGCCGGCATCGGCGAGGCCGCCGCATGGATGGACGAAACCTGGAATCTGCTGGAACGGCGCTTCTGGGATGCCGACGCCGGCCTGTACCGCGACGAAGCGGACGCGAACTGGCAGTTCAGCGGCTACCGTGGGCAGAACGCGAACATGCACATGTGCGAGGCGATGCTGGCGGCCTACCAGGCCAGCGACGAGCCACGCTACCTGGAACGGGCGCTCGCCCTCGCCGACCACATGACCCGCCGCCAGGCGGCCCAGGCCGGCGGGCTGGTGTGGGAACACTACGACGCCGGCTGGCGCATCGACTGGGACTACCACCGCGACGACCCGAAGCACCTGTTCCGGCCGTGGGGCTTCCAGCCCGGGCACCAGACCGAGTGGGCCAAGCTGCTGCTGATCCTGGAACCGCTGCTGCTGGAACGCGGCCGCGAGGAAAACTGGCTGCTGCCCACCGCGATGCACCTGTTCGATACCGCGCTGGCGCGCGCCTGGGACAACCAACACGGCGGCATCTGCTACGGCTTCGCGCCGGACGGCAGCGTCTGCGACGACGACAAGTACTTCTGGGTGCAGGCCGAATCGCTGGCCGCCGCCGCGCTGCTGCACGCACGCACCGGCCTGGCCGGGTATGACGACTGGTACGGCAGGCTGTGGGCTTACGCGTGGCAGCATTTCGTCGACCATCGTTACGGTGCGTGGTACCGCATCCTCACCCGCGACAACCGCAAGTACAGCGACGAGAAGAGCCCGGCCGGCAAGACCGACTACCACACCATGGGCGCCTGCCACGAAGTGCTGGCCTTGCTGCGCGCCGGCGGCCGGCCGTGATCCGCCACCCTCCCCAAGGCACCGCATGAAGAAGCCCGCGCTTTCCCTCGCCGCCGCAGCCGCCATGCTGCTGGCAACCGTCGCCATGGCCGCCGGGCCGGTGCCGGCAAAGTTCGACCCGCTGCAGGCGTTCGCGCCCTACAGCTACCCGCAGCCGGCCACCGCGTACCGCTCCGCCAGCGGCAAGCCCGGCCCGCTGTTCTGGCAGAACCGCGCCGACTACACGATCACCGCCACGCTCGATCCGGCCACGCGCCGGCTCGGCGGCAGCGAGGTGATCAGCTACACCAACCGCAGCCCCGACGCGCTCGACGTGCTGTGGCTGCAGCTGGACCAGAACCGCTACCGCCGCGACGCCCGCGGCGCGTTCACCAGCAAGTTCCCCGCCGAGTTCACCGACGGCTACAAGATTGCCTCGGTCGAAGTGGATGACGCGCACGGCCGCAGGCAGCCGGTGAAGTGGGTGGTTTCCGACACGCGCATGCAGGTGCAACTGCCCGCGACGCTGAAGGGCAACGGCGGCAACCTGCGTCTGCACATCGCCTGGAGCTATACCGTGCCCGGCGAATTTGGCGGCCGCACCGACGTCAACCCCAGCAAGAACGGCGAAATCTTCGAGATCGCGCAGTGGTACCCGCGCATGGCTGTGTACGACGACCTGCGCGGATGGGACACCGCGCCCTACCTCAACAGCGAGTTCTACCTGGAATACGGCGACTTCGACTACGCGGTCACCGTGCCGTGGGACATGATCGTGGCCGGCTCCGGTGAACTGGTGAATCCCGAAGACGTGCTGACCAAGACCGAGCAGCAGCGGCTGGAACAGGCGCGGCACAGCGACAAGACCGTGATGATCCGCAACGCCGAAGAAGTCACCCAGCCGTCCAGCCGTCCGAAACAGAGCGGCACGCTGACCTGGCACTTCCGCATGAACAACACCCGCGACGTCGCGTTCGGCGCCTCGAAGGCGTTCGTGTGGGACGCCGCGCGGATCAACCTGCCCGAGGGCAAGACCGCGCTGGCGATGTCGGTCTATCCCGCCGAAAGCGGCGGCCAGCAAGCCTGGGGCCGCGCTACCGAATACCTCAAGGCCGCCACCGAGTATTTCTCGAAGCAGTGGTATCCGTACCCGTGGCCGGTGGCGATCAACGAGGCCGGCACTGCTGGCGGCATGGAATATCCGGGCATCACCTTCGACCACAAGCTGGCCAAGGGCAGCAAGCTGCACATGGTGATCGCGCACGAGATCGGCCACATCTGGTTCCCGATGATCGTGGGCAGCAACGAGCGCCGCGACGCGTGGATGGACGAGGGCTTCAACACCTTCATCGACGTCTACGAGGACGACGCCTTCAACCACGGCGAATACGCGCCCAAGCGCGACAGCGAGTACGCGCCCGGCGGCGGCAATCCGGCCGACGAGATCGCGAAGGTGCTCGCCGACCCCGCCGCGCCCGCCCTGCTCAACGGCGCCGACATGACGCCGGAGAAGTATCGCCACCCGATCAGCTACTTCAAGAGCGCGTTCGGCCTGGTGCTGCTGCGCGAACGGATCATCGGGCCGGAGCGCTTCGACCCCGCGTTCCGCCGCTACATCGCCACCTGGGCGTACAAGCACCCAAGCCCGTCGGACTTCTTCCGCTTCATGGAAAGCGACACCGGCGAGGACCTGGGCTGGTTCTGGCGCGGCTGGTACGAGCACAACTGGCCGTTCGACATGGCGGTACGCAAGATCGCGCCGGTCGACGGCCAATGGTCGCACGGCGCGGAGATCACCGTCGCCAACCTCGGCCAGTTGGTGCTGCCGAACACGCTGCGGGTGAGCTACGACGACGGCAGCACGCAGGACGTGCGCATCCCGGTCGAGACCTGGCAGCAGCACCGCGACTACGTGGTGCGGGTGGCGGGCACGCGCAAGGTGAAGTCGGCCACGCTGGACCCGGCCCACGCGCTGCCGGAAGCGGACCGCTCGAACGACACGCTGAAGGTGGAATAAGCCGTGGTGCGCGGCTACCGGCCCGGCAGGCGCTGCCGCAGTTCGCCGATGCCCTGCCACGGATCGGCACGCAGGCTTGCCGCCCGCGCGAGCGCGGCGTGCAGGCCGAACGCGGCGCCGCCCGCGACCTCGTCCAGCTCGCCCCAGCCCAGCGGCATCGCCACCGGCGCGCCGGCACGTGCGCGCAGCGACCAGTTGCACACGCTGGTGGCGCCGCGGGTATTGCGCAGCCAGTCGATGAAGATGCGGCCCTTGCGCCGCGCCTTGCCCGCGGTGGCGACGTAATCCGGCGGATGCCCGGCCACCATCGCCTCGGCGAACGCCGCGCAGAAACGCTTCACCACATCCCAGTCCGGACCGCGGCGGAACGGCACCACCACGTGCAGGCCCTTGCCGCCGCTGGTGCGCACGAAACCCTGCAGGCCGGCGTCCTGCAGCCGCGCACGTATCCTGCGCGCGGCCTCGATCACCGCCGGCCAAGGCACGCCGACGGCCGGATCGAGGTCGAACACGATCCGGTCGGGCGCCTCGGGCCGATCCACCCGTGCGCCCCAGGGATGGAACTCCAGCGTGTTCATCTGCACCAGCTCGAGCACGCCGCGCAGGTCGCGCACGTAGAGGTAATCGGCGACCCCGCCGTCCTTCTCGCGCAGGGCGATCGAGCGCACGTGCGTACCGAGCGCCGCCGCATGATGCTTCTGGAAGAAACAGGCGCCAGCGGCGCCGTCCGGGCAACGCAGCAGCGACAGCGGCCGGTCGACCAACCCGGGCAGCAGCCACGGCGCCACCGCCGTGTAGTAGGCCGCCACGTCCCCCTTGCTGATCCCTGCATCCGGATAGACCATGCGCCCGGCGTGGGTGATCGCCACGCCCGCCGCCGCCGCATGCGAACGCTCTGGCAGGGAGCCGGCTGCCGGACCGGGATCGCTCACGCTCATGGCCTGCCTCCGCGCTGTGGACGTGCGCCTAGGGTAGGCGCCGGGCGCGTGCACGGCGCGGCAAGGCCATCGCCTGGCCGGCAGGGCCGTCCGGCTTCGGCTTCGTCGCCCTGGCCATCGTCACCTCGCTGATCCCGCCCGGCGGCGGCGATCCCGTGCTGTTCCTGGGCAAGGTGGCGGGCGGCTGCGCGCTGCTGGTCGGCACCGGCCTGGTGTTCTACTCGCGGCAACGCCGGCGCGCCGCGCGTTGAACGCGCATCGCGCCTGCCGGGCGCGTGCACTGCTCGGCCGTTGTACTTCAGCTCAAAGCCTGCGATGCCCGTTGCATTGGTCTCGCCGCTTCACTCGCCATCGTCTTCCTCCAGCTCCAGCTCGTCGCTGCGCAGGCCGGTGCGCGCGCCCCAGTGGTAGACGAGCAGGGCGAGCAGGGCCATCGCCAGCGAATCCCACGGCTGCGGGATCGCGCCGATGCCGCCGAAGCTGCCCAGCCAGGACATGCCCAGCACCAGCACGTAGAACCCGATCAGCCACAGCGAGCCCTGCACCTGGCGCCGCAGGCGCGGTCGCGCAGCCTTCGACGGCAGGCGGTACAGCACGTAGGCCGCGAAGATCAGCACCTGCAGCCCCAGCAGCCACGACAGCGTCCGCCAGGTGGACCAGTACACGATCAGTGCGGCGACCACGAACGACAGCGGCCCCAGCAGCCCGAACGCGCTGACCCGGAACGGCCGCGCCAGCGCCGGCGCGCTGCGCCGCAGCGCCGCCACGGTGACCGGCGCCACCGCGTAGCTCAGCACCAGCGCGGCGGAGACCACGTTGATCAGGGTTTCCCACGACGGGAACGGCAGCGTCCAGAACACCGACAGCGCGAGGCTCAGCCACAGCGCCGGACGCGGGATGCCGGACTTCGCGTCGACCCGGGCCAGCACCGGCAGGAAACCGCCGCTGCGCGCCCAGCCGTAGGCCACGCGCGGGGTGGCGTTCATGTAGATGTTGCCGGTGCCGCTGGGCGAGACCACCGCGTCGCTGACCACCAGCGTCGCCAGCCAGCCCATGCCCAGCGCCAGCGCGATGTCGCGGTAGGGCAGCGCGAAGACTTGCTCGATGCCGCCCCAGCCACCCGCCAGCCGCCCGGCCGGGATGCCGCCGAGGAAGGCCAGCTGCAGCAGCACGTAGATCACCGTGGACAGCGCCACCGACAGGATCAGCGCGATCGGGATCGTGCGCTGCGGCTCGCGCACCTCGCTGGCCACCGCCACGATCGGGGTCAGCCCGAGGTAGGCGAAGATGATGCCGCCGGCCGCGATCGCCGCCTCCACGCCCGCCGCGCCGAACGGCGCGAAGCCGTGCTGGTGCAGGTTGCCTGGGTTGAAGTGCGCCAGCAGCAGCACGATCACCAGCACCGGCACCACGAACTTGAACACGCTGATGATGTTGTTGGCCAGCGCGAACGACTTCACGCTGAAGTAGTTGAGCAGGAAGAACAGCACCAGCAGCGCGAACTGCAGCAGCCAGCCGGCCAGGCTCGGATGCGTGCTGCCCGGCAGGCTCAGCGACGGGAACCACGCCGCGGCGTACTGGCGGCAGGCCTCGACCTCGATCGCGATCAGGCTGGAGAACGCGATCAGGGTGATGAAACCCATCAGCGAACCCAGCAGCGCGCCGTGCGAATACTCCGGATAGCGCACCACCCCGCCGGCGCGCGGCAGCGCCGCGCCCAGCTCGCAATACACCAGCCCCAGCAGCAGCACCGCGACGCCGCCGATCATCCAGGACAGAATGCCGGCCGGCCCGGCGATCCCCGCCACGTGGCTGGCGGCGAACAGCCAGCCCGAGCCGAAGATCGAGCCGAGCCCGATGAAGGTCAGGTCGACCAGACTCAGACTCTTGTGGAACTTGCCTTGTGCGGCCATGCATTTCCCCCGGTGGAAACGAACGCGCCGCCCCCGCGGCGCGCGATGTACGGATGGCGGGCGCGCGGCCGGATCATTCGGCCGCGCCCGCCCACGGCGACTTGCCGCCGCCCGCGATGAAGCGGTCGATCTGCGCCTCCAGCAGCGGCAGCGGCACCGAGCCGGTCTGCAGCACCGCGTCGTGGAAGGCGCGCAGGTCGAACTTCCCTCCCAACGCCGCCTCGGCCTTACGGCGCAGCTCGATGATTTTCAGCTCGCCGAGGTAGTACGACAGCGCCTGGCCAGGCCAGCTGATGTAGCGGTCCACCTCGGTGGTGATCTCGTGCTCGCTCAGCGCGGTGTTGTCGCGCAGGTAGGCAATGGCCTGCTCGCGCGTCCAGCCGGCGTGGTGGATGCCGGTGTCGATGACCAGCCGGCTGGCGCGCCAGACCTGGTAGGTGAGGTAGCCGAAGCGCTCGTAGGGCGTGTCGTACATGCCCATCTCCTGCCCCAGGTATTCCGCATACAACGCCCAGCCCTCGCCGTAGGCGGAGATGTAGGTGTAGCGGCGGAAGTCGGGCAGCGTGGCGTCCTCGGCGGCGAGCGGCATCTGCAGCGCGTGGCCGGGCGCCGACTCGTGCAGGGTCAGCGCCGGCAGCACATACAGCGGGCGCGACGGCAGGTTCCAGGTGTTGACCAGGTAGAGGCCAGGGCCGCCGCGGCCGCCGGTGTAGAACGGCGCCAGGTCGGCCGGCACCGGCTCGATCGCGAAGCGGCGGCGCGGCAGCCGCCCGATGTAGTCGCCGATCTTCCCGTCCACGCGCTTGGCGATCCAGGCGGCGTCCTTCAGCAGCTCCTGCGCGCTCTTCGGGTAGAAGCGCGGATCGGTGCGCAGGAAATGCAGGAACGCCGGGAAGGTCGACTCACCCGGTGGCGCCTTGAAGCCGCTGTCGGCGATGGCCTGGTCCATCGCCCGGCGCAGGCGCGCCACTTCCGCGAGGCCGAGCTCATGGATCCGCTGCGGGTCCTGGTCGAGCGTGGTGTATTCGCGGATCTGCGCGCGGTAGTAGGCCGCGCCGTCCGGCAGCGCCTCGGCGGCCAGCGTGGTGCGCGTGCGGGCCAGGTATTCCCCGCGCATGAACGCCAGCAGCTTCGCGTAGGCCGGCGCCACGCTGGACGAGATGGCCGCCAGCGCCTGCTTGCGCAGCTCGGCCTGCCGCGCCGCGGGGATGGTCGCCGGCAGGTGCCGGAACGGCGTGTAGAACAGGTTCGCCTCGCCCGCGGCGTCGGCGACCTCGGCGATCGACCGGTCGCGCCCCTGCAGCGTCACCCGCGGCTGGCTGAAGCCGCGCGCCAGGCCGGCGCGCATGTTGGCGATCTGCTCGTCGAAATAGCGCGGGATGTCGGCCAGCTGGCCGAGGTAGCGCCGGTAGTCGTCGTCGCTGTGGAAGCTGCCGCGCGCGGTGAAGCCGAGGTTGCTCCAGAACGCGCTGTCGCTGTTGAACGGCATCTCCCAGGCGCGGAAGCGCTGCCGCTCCAGCAGCACCGCGATCTGCTGGCGGTAGACCAGGTAGTTGACCTGCTCCGCCGGCGGCAGCTGCGCCGGCGCGATCGCGTCCAGCTCCGCCATCACCTGCTGCCAGTAGGCGGTGCGCTGCTGCTGGCTGGCCGGATCGACCTTCGGCAGGTGGTCGGCCGGCGTGCCCTGGCTGTCCTCGGTGTCGGCACCGGCGAACTGGGCCTGGCGCCAGTGCCATTCGCGCTCATACAACGCCTTGAAGCGCGCGGCGGCATCGTCTTGCGCGGGCGCAGCGGTCGCCGATGCCCCCGTCACGGGAGGTGCGACCTGCTGGCAAGCGGCGAGGAGCACGGCAGCGAGCAGGCCGACGGCAAGTGCGAGCGGACGGAACGGCATCACGCGATCCCTCCGGCAGGATCGTGGCGAACGGAACCACGCGGAAAGCGCCATGCCCCGGCCGTCACGCGAACGGCCGGTCGATCGACGGCGACGGCGGCGTGAACCACTGCGCGCCGTCCGCGGTGACGTGGAAGTGGTCTTCGAGCCGCACGCCGAACTTGCCCGGCAATACGATCATCGGCTCGTTGCTGGCGCACATGCCCGGCTGCAGCGCGATGCGGTTGCCGCGCACCAGGTACGGCGCCTCGTGGATCGCCAGGCCGCAGCCGTGGCCGGTGCGGTGCGGCAGTCCCGGCAGGCGGTAGTCCGGGCCCAGCCCGGCCGCCTCCAGCACCTTGCGCGCGGCGGCGTCCACCTCTTCGCAGGCCACGCCCGGGCGCACCGCGGCAAACGCGGCAGCCTGCGCGGCCTGTTCCAGATCCCAGATGCGGCGCTGCTCGTCGTCGGGCGTGCCGAAGATCCAGCTGCGGGTAATGTCGGAGTGGTAGCCCTGCACCGTGCAGCCGGTGTCGATCAGCACCAGCTCGCCTTCGCGCAGTTGCTGCACGCCGGGGATGCCGTGCGGGAACGCGGTGGCATGGCCGTACTGCACGATGCAGAAGGTGGAGCCGTGGTCGGCGCCCAGCGCGCGGTGCGCCTGGTCGATGAAGCGCACCAGCTCGTCGGTGCCCAGGCCCTCGCGGGCGATGCCGGCGGCCAGGCGCTGCACCTGCAGGGTCATGTCGCAGGCCTGCTGCATCAGCGCCAGCTCGGCCGGCGACTTGCACCGGCGGCAGCCGTCGATCACCGGCGCGGCGTCGACGATGGCGCGCGGGTCCAGGTGCGCGCACAGCCCGGTATGCAGCGCGAACGCCGCGGCGGGGTCCAGCGCCAGCGTGCGCGCGCCGCGCTCGGCCATCGCCTGCGCGACCAGCGCGTATGGGTCCTCGTGTTCTTGCCACAGGCGCTTGCGCGCCGGGATCTTCAGCACCGCGTCGAGCGAGCCTTCCTCGAACGCCGGGCACACCAGCAGCGGATCGCCCGCGGCGGTGAGCAGCAGCGCCACCAGCCGTTCGCTGGCGCCCCACGGCACGCCGGCGAAGTAGCGCAGCGAGGTACCGGCGTTGACCAGCAGCGCATCCACGCCCAGCGTGCGCATCAGCGCGCGGGCTTGCTCGATCCGCTGCTGGTACTCCGCCCCGGCAATGGCCGGCGCGCGCCGCGCCCACGGCTGCAGCTGCGCCTGCGCCTCGGCGAGGCCGAGCTGGCCGATCTGCGCGCTCATGCCCGTGCGGCCACGTCGGCGACGGTCCACTGCCCGTCGAGCAGGCGCGGCACGCCGCCCGGGTTGGCGTCGCGCAGTTCCACCGGCAGCAGCGCGTCGGGCACGCCGTCGTAGCTGTGCAGCGCGGCGAAGCGGCGGATCGCCGCCGGCATGCCGACCGCGGTGAAGCCGGGGTGGCTGGTGCTCGGGAACGGCCCGCCGTGGTTCTGCGCGGGGCTGACCGCCACGCCGGTCGGCATCTTGCTGTTGATCAGGCGACCGACGCGGGCGCGCAGCACCGGCGCGATCGCCCGCCACGCCGCGTCGTCGGAACCGTCGGCGGCGCGGTACAGCGTGCCGGTGAGGTTGCCTTCGAGCGCGCGCGCCACCGCGAGCATCGCGCCGGCATCGGCCGTGCGCACCAGCAGGCCGACCGGGCCGAACGCCTCGGTCTGCAGCTCGCGCGGACGCGCCAGGAAGTCCGCCGCGTCCACCGCCAGCAGCGTGGGCGGATAGCGGAAGCCGCCCTGCCCGTCGGTCGGCGCCGTCGCCAGCACCTGGGCGCCAGCCAGGCGCAGCGTGTCCACGCCGCGCGCGACGTGCTCCACGCCGCCCGCCGAGAACAGCACCATCGGCGCGGCCGCGGCGAAGTGCGCGGCGGCCGCGGCGGCGAAGGCGTCGCCGTCGGCGCCGTGCGGCACCACCAGCACGCCGGGGTTGGTGCAGAACTGGCCGCTGCCCAGCGTGCACGAGGCGAAGAACTCCTGCGCCAGCGCCGCGCCGCGCTCGGCCAGCGCGCCGGGCAGCAGGAACACCGGGTTGACGCTGGACAGTTCGGCATAGCACGGCACGCCCGCCGCGTCGGCGGCCGCCTTCAGCGCCAACCCGCCGGCGCGGCTGCCGGTGAAGCCGATCGCGCCTAGCCGCGCGTCGCCGGCCAGCCGCAGCCCGATGCCGTGGTCGAAGTGGTACAGCAACTGCACCGCCGCGGCCGGCAGGCCGCTGTCGCGCAACGCCTGGTGCGCCAGCTGCGCCAAGCGCTGGCTGGTCGCCGGATGCAGCGGGTGCGCCTTGGCGATCACCGGGTTGCGCGCGGCGATCGCCGAGGCGAAGTCGCTGCCGGCGACCGCGTTGAAGGCGAACGGGAAGTTGTTGGGGCCGAACACCAGCACCGGTTTGGACAGCGGCGCCAGATGCGAGCGCAGGCCGGCAGCAGTGTCGATCACCGGATGCGTCCACGCGTAGCCGCGCACCGCCTTCGCCGCCTGGCGCAGCTGGCCACTGGCGCGCGGCAGCTCGTTGCCGCGCAGCCGGGTCGGCGCCGGCAGCGCGGTCTCGGCGTGCGCCAGCGCAACCAGGGTGTCGGCATCGGCGTCGAGCGCGTCGGCGTAGGCCTCCAGGAACGCGGCGATCCGTTCGGCCGGCGCCGCAGCCAGCTCGGCGGCGACAGCGCTGGCCGCGGCGACGGCGGCCTCGACATCGCTGCCGCCGCTGACCGGGAAGGCCGGGCCGATCGCCGCGCCGGTGGCGGGGTCGGCGGCACGGAAGCTGCCCGTCGGCTCGCGGCTGGGCTGCCAGGCGCCGGCCAGCAGGACGGGTTGGAGTGCATCGTTCATGGCGGATACCTCGGGACTTGAGGGGATCGGCACCTCTCCCGCGCGCGGGAGAGGTGCCTCGACTCACGGCGCCAGCCGGGTGGCGATGGCGCGGTCGATCACCTTCAGCGCCGCCTCGCGCTCGGCGCCCTCGACCACCAGGCGCGGCGCGCGCACGGCCTCGCTGCCCATGCCGACCTTGGCCTGCACCAGCTTGATCAGCTGCACGAACTTCGGCACGGTGTCCAGCCGCAGCAGCGGCAGGAACCAGTGGTACAGCCCGGCCGCGGCCCGGTAGCCGCCGTCGCGGGCCAGCTCGAACAGCTTCACCGACTCGGCCGGGTAGGCGTTGACCAGGCCGGCGACCCAACCCTCGGCGCCCATGGCCAGGCCCTCGACGATGGCGTCGTCCATGCCGACCAGCAGCACCAGGCGGTCGCCCAGCAGTTCCTTGATCGCGGCGAAGCGGCGGATCTCGCCGGAGGACTCCTTGACCGCCTGCAGGTTCGGGAATTCACCCGCCATCTGCGCGATCTGCGCCGGCAGGATGTCGGTGCGGTAGGCCACCGGGTTGTTGTAGAGCATGCACGGCAGGTCGGTGGCGCCGAGCACCGCGCGGGCATGGGCGGCGGCCTCGTGCCAGTCGGAGCTGTAGACGTAGACCGGCAGCACCATCAGGCCGCCGGCCCCCGCCGCCTTGGCAGCCCGCGCCAGCTTCACCGCCTCGGCGGTGGACAGCGAGGCGATGCCCGGCACCACCGGCACGCGCTGGCCGACCGCCTGCACCAGCGTCTCGATGATCGCCAGCTTCTCGTCGAAACCCAGCGTGGCGGCCTCGCCGAGCGAGCCCAGCGGCACGATCGCCGTGCAGCCGGCATCGACCAGCTGCTTGGCGTGCCTGGCAAGGAACTCGTGGTCGACGCTGCCGTCGGCCTTGAACGGCGTGGTGATCGCGGGCAGGACGCCCTTCCAGAAAGTGGCATGGCTCATGGTCGTTTCTCTTGCGGGTCGTGGGTGAAGGATTCGGCCAGCGCCGCGAGGCGGACCGGGAACAGCGGCGGCCGGCGGCCGCCGTCGGAGGAAGCCTCGGGGCGGCACACGCCCAGCTCGGCCAGCGCGGTGCCGCAGATGCGGCCCTGGCAGGCGCCCATGCCGCAGCGCGAGGCGAGCTTGGCGTCGCGTGCATCGGGCAGGTCCGCCAGCGCGCCGAGCGGCACGTCCTCGCAGCGACAGACCAGGGTGCCCGGCCGGGCCAGCGCGTGGATGCGCGGGTCCAGCGCAAAGGTTTCGTGCAGCAGGCCGGCGAAGGCGCGCGCGTGCCGGCGGCGTGCCGACAGCGCCCGCGCGGGCGCTTCGGCGCCGGCCGCCACGTGGCCGGCCATCGCGCCCTCGATCCGCGCGCAGTCGCGGCCGCCGATGCCGAGCGCCTCGCCGGCGGCGAACACGCCGTCCACGCTCGTGCGCAGCAGCGCGTCGGCCGCCACGCGTCGGTGCCGGCCGGCCGCTTCGAGGCGGCAGCCCAGCAGCTCGGCCAGCCCGGTGTCGGGCACCAGCCCGTAGCCGACCGCGAGCTGGTCGCAGGCGAGGCGTGCGCGCCCGCGCGGGCCGTCGATCTCGACTTCGCGCAGCACGTCGTCGCCATGCGCCGCGACCACCACGCTGCCGGCGCGGTAGGCCACGCCAGCCAGTCGCGTGCGCAACGCCAGCGCCTGCAGCGCCTTGCCCGGCCAGCGCGGCAGCCGCAACGCGAAATCGCGCAAGGCATGCAGCGGCGCCTGTTCGTGGATGCCGAGCAACTGCGCACCGTGCGCGCGCAGCGTCGCCGCCGCGGCGAGCAGCAACGGCCCGCTGCCGGCCACCAGCACGCGCTTGCCGCGCAGCGGCCAGCCCTGCTTGGCCAGCGCCTGCGCACCGCCGGCGCCGGTCACGCCCGGCAGGGTCCAGCCGGGAAACGGCAGCAGCAGTTCGCGCGCGCCGGTGGCCAGTACCAGCGCGCGGTAATGCAATTGCAGCGCGCCCCGCGGGCCGTCGGCCAGCAGCCAGCCCGGCTGCGCCAGCACCGCCTGGGTGCCGGGCAGCCAGTCGACGCCGGGGGCGGCGAGCGCCGCGAACGCGCGCCGCGCCATCGCCGGCATGCCCCGCCTGACATCGTGCCGCCACACCTGCCCACCCGCCCGCGGCTGCGCGTCGACCAAGCCGACGCGTGCGCCGTGCGAGGCCGCGGCACGCGCCGCGGCGAGTCCGGCCGGGCCGGCGCCGACCACCAGCACGTCGTAGCGGCGAACCGGCTCAGTCATCGGTCGACACCCGCATGCCCGCGCGCGCCGGCGTCATGCACGCGCGCAGCTGCGCCACGCCGTCGATGCGCACCCGGCATTCGAAGCACACGCCCATGCCGCACAGCGGCGCGCGCGGCTGGCCGCCGCACGAGCGGCGGAACGGCACGCCGAGCACGGCCACCGCGGCCGCCGCGCTGGCGCCGTCCGGCACGTCCACCGGCTGCCCGTTCACTTCCAGGCGCAGCGTGCCGCTCATGCCGCCGCCCCACCCAGCATGCGCGCCGGCAGGTAGGGCGCCGGGTCGATCGCCGGCACGCGCCCGAGCAGGCCGTCCACGATCAGCCGCGCGCTGCCCAGCGCGGTGGTGACGCCCAGGCCCTCGTGGCCGGCGGCGACCCACACGTCGCGCCGCCCCGGCAGCGGGCCCAGGTACGGTCGGCCGTCCGGCGTGGCCGGACGCAACCCGGTCCAGATGCGGATGCCCTGCAGCCCGCGCAGGATTGGCAGGAAGGCGAAGGTACGCTGCAGCATCTGCCACAGCAGCGGCAGCGACACCTCACGGTCGGCCACGCCGGACTCGCGCGAGGAGCCGACCAGGATCTGCCCGGTCGGGCGCGGCTGCACGTTGAACGCCACGCTGCGCTCGGCGTCGCCGTGCGCGGAATCGGCATAACCCAGCTCCAGCAGCTGGTGCCGGATCAGGCCGGGGTAGCGGTCGGTGATCGCCAGCTGGCCCTTGCGCGGGTACAACGGCAACTCCGGCAGCAGTTGCGGCAAGGCCACGCCGGTGGCGACCAGCACCGGGCCGGCCAGCCGCGTGCCGTCGTCCAGGCGCACGCCGTGCTCCAGCAGCTCGACCACGCGCCGGCCCAGCCAGGCCTGCGCACCGGCGGCGCCCGCCTGGTCGAGCAGGTGGCGCGCCATCCGCGGCGGATACACCACCGCCTCGTCCGGCACCCGCATGCCGCCGGCCAGGCCGGGCGCCAGTTGCGGTTCCAGTTCGTACAGTTGCCGCGCGTCGACCCGCTCGGCGCGCAACCCGGCGCCGGCCAGCCGCGCGATCCTGGCCGGCACCGCGGCCAGCTCGCGCTCGTCGCGCGCCACCCACAGCGTGCCGCAGCGGCTGAATTCGATCTCCGGCAGCATCGCGTAGCGTTCCCACAGCCGCAGCGAGTACGCCGACAGCGCCAGCTCGGCCGGGTCGTCGTCCATCGCCACCAGGTGTCCCATCGCCGCCGCGGTGCTGCCGCCACCCACCGGGCCCGGCTCCACCACGGCCACCGTCAGGCCCTCGTGCGCCGCCGCCGCGGCGCAGGCCGCGCCGACGATGCCGGCGCCGACGACGATGAGGTCGAAAGCTTTCATTCGGCGCGGATGCCCCAGGCAAACGGATCGGCCGGATCGATCAGCAGCTGCGCGCGCGCGATGACGTGGGCCGTGCCGGCGATGCGCGGCGCCACACCGCGCGCGCCGCGCCGGTAGCTGCCTTCGAAAACGCTGCCGAGGATGCCCTGCTGCAGCCAGCTCTCGCCTTCGGCCAGTTTGCCGTCGGCGGCCAGGCAGGCCAGCTTGGCGCTGGTGCCGGTGCCGCACGGCGAGCGGTCGTAGGCCAGGCCCGGGCACAGCACGAAGTTGCGCGCCTGGCCACTGCCGTCGGGCGCCGAACCGTTGACCTCGACGTGGTCGATCTCACCGCCTTCCGCGCCGGTGATGCCGGCCGCTTCCAGCGCCTGCCGGATCGCCTCGGTATAGGCGGTCAGCTCGCGCTGGTGGGCCAGGTCGAGCGGGCACGGCGCTTGCCCGGTGATGAAGAACCAGTTGCCGCCCCAGGCGACGTCGCCGCGCACTTCGCCATGCCCGGGCACCTGCACCGCCACGTCCTTCGCATGGCGGTAGCTCTCGACGTTGTCGATGTGGACCCGGCCGTCATCGTCGAGATCCACGCCCACCGTGCCGACCGGCGTCTCGATGTAGTGCCGTCCCGGCCCGATCCGGCCGAGATGCTGCAGCGTGCGCACCACACCGATCGTGCCGTGGCCGCACATGCCCAGGTAGCCGACGTTGTTGAAGAAGACGACCCCGCTGCAGGCGCGCGGGTCGCGCGCTGGCAGCAGCACCGCACCGACCATGGCGTCCGAGCCGCGCGGCTCGCACGCGATGGCGCTGCGCCAGTGGTCGAACTCGGCCGCGAAGCGCTCCCGGCAGCGGGCCAGGCTGTCGCCGCCGAGATCAGGGAAGCCCGCGACGACCACGCGGGTCGGTTCGCCGGCGGTGTGCGAGTCGATCACATCGAGGGTATGCATGCGTCCATGCTCACACCCGGGTCGCCGCGGCGACTAGCGGAGAATGCCGAGTGCGCATGCGGAATTCGGCACAATCCGCGATTGCTTGCGCCGCCTGCGATTGCGCTAGCATCGGGCCATCGGCGGTCACCGCCCCTACGCAACCCACGCCGCCGCGACGATGCAACCCAGCCTGCCCGCCCTCGAGATGCAGAAGCTGTTCGATGCGCTGCCGGACGTGGTGTTCTTCATCAAGGACCGCGAGGGCCGCTACACCCATTGCAACCTCACGCTGGTGCGCCGGCTGGGCCGCCAGCGGCGCGCCGAGGTGATCGGCCGCTCGCCGGCGGACGTGTTCCCGCTGCCGCTGGGCGGCAACTACATGGCCCAGGACAGCCGCGTGCTCGGCGGCGAGCTGATCGACAACCAGCTCGAAGTGCACCTCTACCCGAACCGGCTGCCCGGCTGGTGCCTCACCTTCAAGCGCCCGCTGGTCGAGGCGGGCGAGGTCGTCGGCGTGGTCGGCGTGTCGCGCGACTTGGGCCAGCCGGACGGCAAGCATTCGGCGATCAAGCGCCTCAACAAGGTCGTCGAATACATGCAGTCCCACTACGACGAGAACATCCGCGTGCAGGACTTGGCCGCCTTCGCCGGGCTGTCGCTGGCCCAGCTCGAGCGGCACTTCCGCCGCGTGTTCCAGTTCACCCCGCAGCAGCAGCTCACCAAGATCCGCATCGACGCCGCCATGCGCTTGCTGCACGATGACGACAACAGCATCGCCAGCATCGGCGTGCAATGCGGCTTCTCCGACCAGAGCGCCTTCGCCCGGCAGTTCAAGGCCACCGTCGGGATCACCCCGCGCGAGTACCGCGCGCTCAGGGGAAAGCTCTAGCTGGCCGGAGGAGCACCACCACCGGCTGCCGGAAACGACGAGGGCCTGCGGAAGCAGGCCCTCGGGGGCGACAACCTGTGTTCGCTAGAACGGAATGTCGTCATCCGCGAAGCCGTTGTCGGCCGGCGGCGGGGCGCGGCGCGGCTCGTCGCCGCCGCGCGGCTGGCCGGCGGAGCCGCCACCCTGGCGCTGGCCGCCGCCCTGCGGACGCTCGCGCTGGAAGCCGCCGCCGCCCGCGCCGCCCTCACCGCCGCCGCCGAGCATCTGCATGTCGCTGGCGATGATGTCGGTGGAGTACTTCTCGACGCCGCTCTTGTCGGTGTACTTGTCGGTGCGCAGCGAGCCTTCGATGTACACCTGCCGGCCCTTCTTCAGGTACTCGCCGGCGATCTCCGCCAGCTTGCCGAACATCTTCACGCGGTGCCACTCGGTGCGTTCCTGCTTCTCGCCGCTCTGCTTGTCGGTCCAGCTCTCCGAGGTAGCCAGGCTCAGCGTGGCGATCGCGGTGCCGCTGGTGGTGTAGCGCACTTCGGGGTCGTTGCCGAGGTTGCCGACCAGGATGACTTTGTTGACGCCACGTGCCATGGGAATGTCCTCGTTGGGCCGGCCGTGCATTCGGGAGTGGTCACGGCCGGAATGGTGGTCCGGGCTGGCTATCATAACCATGGCCGGCATCGAGTGCAGCGGACGCGGACCCGAATGGGCGTAGGCCGCGGCCCGGCCCGCCGGTCCGCGCCACGCACGTGCGGATCAGGCCGGATGGCCGTCCGGGCCGTGGGTCGCCGCCGCACCGGCCGGCAGCCGGTCGACGCCGTAGCCGGCCGCGTCCCACGCCTCCAGCCCGCCCAGCAGCGGGCGCACCCGGCGGTAACCCTGCGCCATCAGGGTCTTGGCCACCCTCGCGGCGGACACCTCGTTCGGGCAATTGCAGTAGACCACCAGCTCGCGGTCGAGCGGGATGCCGCGCAGCGCATGGTCGATACCGCGATCGTCGACCAGCAGCGCGCCGGGGACGACCCGCGTGTCGAGCTGGCGCGACCCCGCCGGGCGCACGTCGACCACCACCGGCGCGCGCCCGTCCTCGATCGCGCGGTACAGCTCGTCCACCGTGATGCGCGCCATCCGCAACGTGCGCAGCAGGCGCCGCCGCTGCCACCAGCGCGCCAGCACGTACAGCGCCAACAGGGCGCCGAGCAGCTCCAGCGCGATCGTGCCGGCGTCGGCAATCGCCGCCAGCAGGTCGTCGATCTGCGCGGCGAAAGCGTAACCGAGGGCGACTGCCAGCCCGGCCCACAGCAACGAGCCGATCCCGTCGAACAGCAAGAACACCGGCAGCCGCAGCCCCATCGCGCCGACCAGCGGCGGCGCCACCGTGGCCAGCCCCGGCACGAACTTCGCCACCAGCAGCACGCCGGCGCGCCAGCGCTGGAACTGCAGTTCGGAACGCTGCACGCACGAGTCGGGCGACAGCGAGATGCGACACAGCAGGCGCATCACGCTCCCTCCGTAGCGCCGCCCGGCGGCGTACCACGCCAGGTCGCCGAACAGGCAGGCGACCAGCGCCACCGCCAGCACGCCCGCCGCCGCCAGTTGTCCGTCCGCCGCCAGCGCCCCGGCCACCACCAGGGTCGGCACCGCCGGCAGCGGCGCGCCGAGCTGGGTCAGCAGCACGTTGAGGAAGACCAGCAGCACGCCGAACTCGGCGATCAGCGCGATGATCTGTTGGGCCATCGAAGCGGTACCCAGTGCGCGGCGCGGCCGCAGGCTCCCATCATGGGGCGTCGCACGGCCGTTGCAAACCCCGCGGGATCCGCGCCGGTACGTTCCTACACGGGCTGCACCTGCGCGATGGCGGCGCGAGCGATCCGGCGCGAGCCGGACACCACCAGCGGCAGCCACAGCAGGGTCAGCGCCGCGGCGCAGACGAACACGCCGTCGGGGCCGAGCCGGCCCAGCGCGATGCCGCCGAGCGTGCCGCCCACGAACGCGCCAATGAACTGGCTGGTCGAATAGGCGCCCATCGCCGCGCCGCGCAGGTGCTCCGGAGCCAGCCGCGAGACCAGGCTGGGCAGCGCCGCCTCCAGCAGGTTGAAGGCGGAGAAGAACACCGCCGCCGCCGCGCCGAACGCGGCCAGGTGACGGCCGGACAACGCGAAGCCGAGCAAGGCCAGCCCGATTGCCACCACGCACACCGTCACGATGCGCAGGCTCTGCGCCACCTCGCGCATGTAGTGCAGGCTCGCGCCCATCACGAACGCGGCAACCGTCATCACCGGCAGGTACAGCTCCCAGTGCCGGTTCACCGGCAGGTGCAGCGTGTTCGCCAGCAGCAGCGGCAGCCCGACGAAACTGGCGGTGAGCAGCGCGTGCAGGAAGAACACCGAGCCGTTCAGCACCAGCATCCGCCCGTCGCGCAGCATCGCCAGCACCTGGCCGACGCCCGCCGCGGCCGGTGCACGGGCGCGCGCCGGCGTGGGCACGATCAGCCACAGCAGCGCCAGCGAGGCCAGGGCCAGGATCGAGGTGGCGGCGAACAGCCCGGGCAGGCCGGCGACCGCCTCCAGCGGCGGCCCCAGGATCAGCGCCAGCAGGAACGCCAGGCCGATCGACACGCCGATGATGCCCATCGCCTTGCCGCGGTTTTCCTCGGCGGTGAGGTCCGCCGCCAGCGCGATGCCGGCGCCGGCCACCGCGCCCATGCCCTGTACCGCGCGCCCCACGGCGATGCCGGCGAGCGTGTGCGACATCGCCGCGATCAGCCCGCCGAGGGCGAACAGCAGCAGGCCGAAGGTGATCGCCGGCTTGCGCCCGATCCGGTCCGACAGCAGCCCCAGCGGGATCTGCAGCAGCACCTGGCCGATGCCGTAGACGCCCAGCGCCAGCCCGATCATGAAACCGCTGGCGTCGGGCATCCCCTTCGCGTACAGCGAGAACACCGGCATGATCAGGAACAGGCCGAACAGGCGCAGGCTGATCACGCAGGCCAGGGTCAGCGCGCTGCGCAGTTCGAGGCTGGAGAGTTTGCTCACCGGGGGACAGCTGTCGGAAAAGGCATGGCCGGCATTATAGAGGGCGCCCCGCGTCGGGGTTTGTGGCGACATGTCGCGGCGCAAGTTGTTGCAGGCCCTATAATCGGAACGATTCACGCCCCCGAAGCCCCCATGACCACGACGATGCCCGCCGACGCCAGCCGCCCCGCCGACTTCGCCCAGGTGCGCGACCTCGCCGCCGCCGACATGCAGCGCGTCGACGGGCTGATCCGCCGGCGGCTGTCCTCCGACGTGGTGCTGATCAACCAGATCGCCGACCACATCATCGCCGGCGGCGGCAAGCGCTTGCGCCCGATGCTGCACGTGCTGGCCGCCGGCGCGGCCGGCTACCGCGGCGAGCAGCACACCAAGCTCGCCGCGATCATCGAGTTCATCCACACCTCCACCCTGCTGCACGACGACGTGGTCGACGAATCCGACCTGCGCCGCGGCCGCAAGACCGCCAACGCGCTGTGGGGCAACGCCGCCAGCGTGCTGGTCGGCGACTTCCTGTACTCGCGCTCGTTCCAGCTGATGGTGGAACTGGACGATATGCGCATCATGCGCATCCTCGCCGACACCACCAACACCATCGCCGAAGGCGAGGTGCTGCAGTTGCTCAACATCGGCAACGCCGACGTGAGCGAGGCAGCCTACCTGGCGGTGATCGAACGCAAGACCGCGGTGCTGTTCGCCGCCGCCACCGAACTGGGTGGCCTGCTCGGCGGGTTGCCGGAAGCGCAAGTGACCGCGTTGCGCCGCTACGGCATGGAACTGGGCTACGCGTTCCAGATCGCCGACGACCTGCTGGACTACACCAGCGACGCCGGCACCCTGGGCAAGAACATCGGCGACGACCTCGCCGAGGGCAAGCCGACCCTGCCGCTGATCTACGCGCTGGAGAAGGCCAACCCGGAACAGGTGCAGTCGCTGCGCCACGCGATCGAGCACGGCGGGCTCGACTCGCTGGACCGCATCATCGCCTCGATCCGCGACTCCGGCGCGCTGGAGCGCACCCGCGACCGCGCCCTGCTGCACGCCCGCGCCGCCCGTGAGGCGCTGGCCGCGCTGGCTCCTTCGGCACATCGCGACGCGCTGGGGACGCTGGCGGATTATTCGGTGCAGCGCACGTTCTGAGCTGGTTGATGCTTCGCTTGTAAAGGTTGTTTTCAGAGCTTTCGTGCGCCTGCGGCGCCCGAGTCACTTTCTCTTTGCGTGGCCAAAAAGAAAGTAACCCAAGAGAAAGGCCACCCCGCTTGCGCGCCTTGCGGGCCTCCTGCCCGCAAGGTCCGCGTCCAGGCGGTGGGGTTTGTCGACAGGGCTTCCTGCCCTGACGACAAACTGGCCGGCCTCCGTGCCGGCCACCCTGCGGGCTGATCCACCACCCGCCCGCCGCTTCAGAGGGGCCCCGGGAAGAGCAGCGCGCTCCCGGCGCGCACTCTTCAAAAGAGCCAGATCAAGAGCGGGAGCGAAGCC
>NZ_LVJR01000015.1 GCF_001617365.1 Rhodanobacter sp. FW104-R8 | reverse complement strand
CTGCAATCGATGCCTCACGCGTGGCCATACATTGTGCCTTATCCCGTACCACCCTTGCCCCATCCGCATCAATGACCGTTCTGAAATCGTGGCGGCAGCAACAGAAGCTGCGCGTGTCTACGCAGAAGGAATTCAACTTCGGTGAAAACTCCGATCGCCGTCCGTGCGGACGGCGGTCATGGCCCGGCATCCTGACGCAGTTCGTCGAGCAGCCCGGTGACCAAGGCCTCTTCAGCCACGACCAAGCCGTACTCATCCATCACTGTGGCCAATCCGGCATCCCAGATAGCCTCCACCCTGGCCGTGCCCAAGTCACGCGGTCGCGGCGACACGTGCTCAACGGCCACCTGGTATTCGGTTGCGCCAAAGCGCCAGGGTGACGCACTCCAGGTCCGCATGACGAAGTTGCCGATGCCGATGCCGGGCCAGTCGTAATCGCCGTGGTAGTACAGATGGGCACCGGCGGCCACCAGTTGATCGAGCAAGATACGCTGGGAAGCCGCCGGCATGCCGTCGGTGCAGACCAGTGGCGCGCAGGTTCCACCCAATTGGTCGGCGGCGATGGCGACAATGTCCGGATTCTCGCAGACGTGGATGCGCCGGCCGGCCACTGGCCAAGCCGGGGTGTCGCGCAACAATTGCCGCAGCGACAGGTAGCCGGGGATGCCGGGAATCCAGGCGAATCGACCGCCGGCGGGAAGCGGCAAGTTCAGGAACAGCACCGGACGTGCCAGTTCGCTGATCATCACACCAGCCCGCGCCCAGACATCGCGCAGGCGTTCGTCACGATCCTTTCCATCACCGTTGGACCCGGGCGCATCCGTGTCCGGATCTCCGTCTCCGTCCCTATCTGCCACCACGCCATCGACATGCTCATGCCAGCGCCACGCCCCCAGCACGACGGCCGCCACCGCTTTGCCGGCATCCAGGGCATGCGCATCGCCGAGGGCTTCAGCGGCCAGTTGCGAGCGCGGAATACCGGCCGCGGGCAGTCGGTTCAGCACGGCATCGGCCGCCGCCAGCAATTGCCGCGCCTGTTGCGGCTCGCGCCCCAGTCGTTTGAGCAGCGCCCGTGCATTCGGAGCGTGAACCAGCCATTCTCGCAATCGCAATCCCGCCGCGAAGTCAGCCAGCAGCGCCGACCATTCCGCTTGCCGTTCCCTGCGCAGATGTGCATGCGCGACGATCGGACCTTCCAGCCGCTCCAACGCATCGCGCAAGGAACCGGCGAGTCCTGCGGCGCGCAGGTTCGCGTCGAGGGCGGTAATGTCCAAGGTCATCGACTGCGCCAGACGCGATGGCTGTCCAGTCAGTTGGCACAGTGCGCGATGCGCGTCCGGATCGAGCTTGTCCACGCGCGCCGTAGTCGGCGGTGCATCCGGCCCAGCCGTCTCGAAGCGGCGGCGCAATTGTCGCCGCACCGATGCCAGTTCGAGGCCGCCAAGCAGACGTTGCAGGCGTGGATCGGGGGCTGCACTCATGCCGGCGGGAACCTTCGGTCGGGATCGTCCTGCACACGCGGAGCGCTGCCATCCCAAAGCCAGCGTGAAACGAACACCGCGTCGATGCCCTCGCGTCGCTGCAATTGGCAGATCGCCACGCCGGGCAGCTCCGCATAACAGGCCCATTCGCGTTCGCTGGTGATGACAAAATCCAGGTCGAACTCGCGCACCAGGCCCATGCAGTGCGCACGCGCCGTGTCATCGATACCGGCGAAGGCTTCGTCGAGCAGCATCAGCCGCGGTGCCAGCGGATTGCCGCCCTGGCCGTAAAAGCTGGCGATGGCGGCGAACAACGGCACGGTCAGGCCCAACGCGCGTTCGCCACTGGAGGCCGGGCCGGACAGCTTGCGCCACTGGCCGTCCTGCTGACGCAGGATACGGAAGCGATGCCAGTGGCGGTAATCCAGCGCGCGCGCAAGCTGATCGATCAGGCTGCTGCCGGCGGCCTCGGTGTCGGCACGCGCACGTTCGGCCGTAATCTGTTGCTGCAACATGACGCCGACCGCGGTTCGATCCTCGGCCGACCACAGGTCGGCGCTAGTGTGGAGCAAGCGCCTGCGTGCATCGGCCAAGCCAACCGGCGCGCCTTCCTCGACCGTCAACGGCTCCCATTGCAGGCGGTAGCGCACGCCGGTAGTGGTTGGGCGCTTGTACAGCTCGGCGTTGATCGCGGTGACACGCTCATCGGCGCCGCGCATCAGGCGCTGGATCTCGGCAGCGATCTCGGCCTGCAGGTGGTTCTCCAGCACCTCACGCTCCTTGGCCGAGAGCAGTTCGCTGCGCTGGGCGATGTCCTCGGCCAGCAGCGTGGCTAGCGTATCGGGGCGCTCGGCGCGGCTCTGGTACTGGATGGCGACGGTAATGCCCCAATCGTTTGGCTCGGACACGGCCTGGTGACCCAGCGCACCGAGGCCGCGTTGCAGTTCGGTCAGGTCTTCGGCGATCTGTTTCTGTACGCGGGTCGAGGCGACCTCGTCGTCGGCGACCTGGACCAGCGCCTGCTCGATGCGGCGGGCCAGGTTCAGCGCCGGATCGACGCTCCAGTGCTCCGGCAGTTCCAGTCCGGACAGCGCTGAGGCCAGCAGGCCACTGCCGGCAAAGTGGCGCAGGCGCTCGACGGCCTGCTGTCGTTCGTCGATGCGTTCAGCCAGTGCCTGCTCGGCCTGCTCAGCACGCTCCACAGCCAGTGCGAGCACCGTGCTCGCCTTGCCTGCCGCCTCCTGGTGGGCATTTGCCTCATGCTCCGTACGACCGCGCTCCTCGCGCGCGGCGGCGAGCCGGCGGTGCAGTTCGTCCACCTGCTGGCCAACCGCCTGACGCAGCGTCTCGAAGCGGGTGCGCGCCTGCGTGGCCTGTGCCTCTGCCTGGATGCGTTCTTCCTCGGCTTGCTCGGTTGCTTGCCTGGCCTCGTCTTCGCGTCGCCGCTGTTCGACCTGTTCAGGCCAGGCGTGCTGCCACTCGCGCACGGCCTGCGCGAGGCGTGCCTGCGCATGGTCGAAATCCTCCAGCGCCTGGTCGAGTGTCGGAAGACGCTCGACCTCGGTCGGCAGACGCAGGTCTGCAGCATCGCGCCGCAGGAGCTCACGCGTTTCGCGCAGAGTCGCTTCAGCGTCGCGGCGGCGCGCCTCGGCCCGCTCGAACCGTTGGCGCGCGCGTTCGACCTCGCGCGCGGCGGCAAGCGTGGCGGCAATGGCATCTTGCAGCGATCGGTCGGAGGGTACGCCCTGCCGCTCGCGTTCGGTTTCCTGGCGTTCCACATCCAGCGTGCCAGCCTGCTGCTCGATCTGCGCATCTGTCGCATCGAGCGCAACGAGGGTAGTGGCGATTTCTTCCAGCCGCTGGCGTCGGGCGCGCTCGCGCGCGGCATGGCCGATATAGCGCGCCTCGGGCTTGTTCCACGCGCCGGCCAAGGTGCCCAGGCGAAAGCGGCCATCGGGCGACAGCCAGCTTTCGACGTCGGCCCGGTCCTGCGTGCCGTAGGCGACGCCGGCGAGCAGCGTGGCGATCGCAGTCTGCGAGACCTGGCGGCCTTCCGGCACGCTCGGCAACAACGCATCGACGAGGCGTGTGCCGGATACCACCGTGCGGCGCTGCCAGTGCGTGTCGAAGAGGACACGACCATCGCTGCCGGCCAACGCGCCATCCGGTGACAGCCAGGCGTCGAGCAGGCCGCTGGCCTCGAGCGCGGCCTCCAGTCCGGCACGGTCGGCGGCGGACAGGTGCTGCTGGAAATCCACCAGCTGCCACAGCGGCGCCCCGGAGCGCCCTTCGCGCACGCCGGCCGCGCGCGTCGCCGGTGGTGGCGGCGCGGCGGTTTTGCCAGCCAACAGGCGTTCGCGTTCGGCTTCCAGTTCGCTGCGTAGCTGTCGCTGCGTTTGGCGTAGGGCATCGAGCTCCGCCTTGCACGTGGCGTGACGCTGCAAGGCGGACCGCCAGGCCAGCGTCAATGCCGACAGCGCCGGATTGTCGCCATCCGGGCGCGCGACCCAGTCGGTGAGCCGGCACAGCGGTTCGGTGGCATCGAAACGCAAATGCCGCAGGTTAGCGCAGTGTCCCGACCACGCTTCGACCAGTGCCGCACCGGCCTGTTCGGCATAGCGATCGGCCTGCTCGCGTTGTTGCACGGCATCCTCGGTGTCGGCACGGGCGGTCAGTACGTTCTCCTGGCGTGCGGAGAGCGCTGCCTGGTTACGTTCGATTTCGGCGTGGCGTCGGCGCAGATGGGCAAGATCGCTCCGACGCCGCACCACAGCGCCGCGCAGGGCATCAGCGCTTGCGCGCGGATCGGGCGGACTCGCGGCCAGCGTTTCGGCACTGGCCGCGAGCCATGGATGGACGATAAGCTCGGTATCGAGACCGACGACGGCGGAAGTTTCGAGCACGCGGGCACGCGATACCTCCAGTTCATCACGCGCCGTGACGGCGCGGGCGTCCTGCTGCCGGCAGCGCTCGGCCTCGCGCTGCAAGGCGGTGTGCGCGGCATCGCGCCTGGTGGTCGCGGCGCGGGCCTCATCCCGACGATGCTTCGCGTCGCTCTCGGCCTGGCTCAGGCGATTGGCGTCCTGGTTGGCCGGGTCGCTCTGCAGGGTATCCAGGCGTTCTTGTGCGGTCGTGTATGCCCGCCGGGCATTACCGAGTGCGGCGACGGCTTCGCGCTCGGCTTCGTGGGCGGTGTCACAATCGGCCTGCAAGCGGTTACGCGCCTCGCTGGCGTTGTCGAAGCCGGTTTGCGCCTGGCGCAACTCGCGCGCCTGGCGCCGCGCCAGCATGCCGGCATAGGTGCGATAGCGCCGCTCGAACTGCACTACTGCCTGTTCCAGCCGACGGGTATCCTCCAGTTGGTTGCGGTCTTCCTCCAACTGGTTGAGCGCCTCGGCTACATCGCCGAGCAAGTCAGTCGGCAACGGCGGCAACGACTCGCCCAGGGCATGGGACAGCCCGCTCTCGTCGGGTTTCTTCGACAACTGTGGTTGGCGCAGCTGGATCAAGGTATCCATCAGCGCGTCGTAGCGGTGCGGCCCCAGATGGAACAGGCGTTCGTCCACGGCGCGGCGGTACGCCTGCGCGCTCTCGAACAACTGGCCGCGACCGACCAGCGCCTCGCGCAGGCGCTCGCGCGTGAGCACTTGGCGCGCGGTGGTGGTCAGCCATAGATCCTGGCCGATCCGCGGGTCGGCGGTGACGCTGTCGCCCTCGATCAGGAAATACCAACTGTCCACCTGCACGCGCCCGGCGACCGCCGACAGGCCGACGCCAAGCGTCAGATAGCGCGCGCGGCCGTCGCCTTCGCACCGCCCGAACTCGATCCAGCTGTAGCCGATGCGGCGCGGGTAGCTGCCCAGCAACAGGTTCCAAGCCATCTTCTTGCCGGCGTCGCCGTCGGGCTCGACCCGCGCCGGACGCAGTTGCGCATCGAACAGCAATGGCAGAGTCAGCGACAGCACCTTGGACTTGCCGGTGCCGTTGTTGCCGCGCAGCAGCAGGTGGCCGTCGTGGAACCAGAATTCCTCGCTGTCGTAGTGGAACAGTTCGACCAGTCCCAAGCGCAACGGCTGCCAACGCTCGCGTCGCGGTTCGGGAAGCGCCGGGCGGGATGAAGCGGTGGAAAGCAGGTCGTCGGTCATACGGCGGGATCAGACGGAAGGAAATCGGAAGCGAACAGGGAAGTAGTAGCCGACGCGCTGCGCACCTCGGCCTGGCCGAGCGAGAAGCGGGCGATGGCCGGCAGCGGGCGTACGCCGCCGGGCTCGCGCGTCAGCAGGCCCAGGCGATACAGCCGCTCCACGGCAATGCCGGCCAGTTCGCGCTCGGCACCGGGCGCACGCGCCGACTTGCGCCAGTAACGGCCATAGCGCCTCGCAGCATCGCGCAGGAACAGGGCGATCTCGCTCTCCTCCACACGCACCGGCACGCGCGCCTGGCGCAGGCGCTGGGCCAGGTGCTCGGCCACCAGCAGGGTAACGTGGGCCTCGGTGCCTTCGGCCGGCATCGCCATGTCGGTGAGCTGGCCGCTTTCGTCAGCCAGCGCCAGCCCCTCGGCACGCTGCTCGGCGACTAGGCCAGCTGCCTCGCACAGGCGGCCGGCGAGTACGCCCCGCTGGTTGATGAAATAGGCGCGCGCCTCCTCATCGAGAGTATCGACATAGAGCACCGGGTCGTCGAGCAGCCGCCGCGCCAGGTGGTGACGCATGGCGTCGCGCCGGCCCTGCTCGCTGTCCACCGCGAACCCGGCCACTAGCGCGTGCAACCGCGCATCGGTATCGACAGGAATCTCCTCGGCGCGCCAGGTCGAAGGCCCGCGCACCGCCGCCAGCAGACCGGCCAGCAGGCGCCGATGCACGTCGTACAAGGCATCGGACTGCTGTCTGTCGCTATCGTGGACGAAGTTGTCTTCCTCGCCGGCCACGCGTTCGAGCACGCCATGCTCCAGCAAGGTGCGGCACACCGCGACCAGCTCGCGCCGTTCGGCCGCACTGCGCAGGGAGAAGCCGAAGCCCAGCTCCTCCAACGCAGGGTCGGCAGCCTGCTGCACGATGCGCTCGCCGATCAGGCGCAGGGTGATCTGCGGATCGGCCCGCTCCAGCACTGCGCACGCCAGGCACAGCAGCACGTAGCGGCGGCGATCGTAGTCCGGCAGGCCACGGGATGGGTCGGACAGATCGGCCGGGCGCTTGAACAGGCGCGCGCCCTCGCGATCTACATGCAGCGGCCAGCCGGTCTCGCGCGCGAACCATTCGCGCAAGCGCTCGGCCTGTCGCCGCACGGCGGGAAAGTCGGCATGGCTCGGCGCCATCAGCGGCCGCATCAGCAGGCCGCGCAGCGCGCGACGGAATTCGTCCTGTTGCTGCGTCTTTTGCAGTTGGCCAACAGGCCGGGAAGCCCTTCGCGGCAGGCGCGCGTTCATGCCCGCTCCCGTGTCGGACGGACAGTCAGCAGGTGATCACGTCCGGAAAACACGCCGACCGGCGTGCGTATTTGTGCGCGGCTGTCGGCAGCCAGCGGTTCCAGGCACAGGTACAGCAGGCCGTCGCCGGTCTGGCGTTCGACCGTCTGCTCCGGGTCGGCCTGTTCGGCCAGGGCTTCGCCCAGCAGACCCAGGAACAACTCGAACGCTTGCGGATCGAGCTCGCCAAGCTCCGACAGGAGGGTCGGGCGACCGGTCGCCAGCCGCCGGCGCGCGGCCTCGACCTGGCGCGACTCCTCGGCCAGCTGCAGTGCCATCAGGGCACGCCCGCGGCTGCGGTCGCGCACGCTCGCCAGCGGGCCGCGCGGTGCCGCCTCGCCGTACTCGCGCAGGCGCGGATTGATCGTCAGCGGCGGCGCATCCAGCCAGGACGTGCTGGCCGGCACGTCCTCCCCGGCCGCCACGTCGAGCGAGAAGTGACGCGCCGGCTGCAACGCGAACGCCGCGCGTGCGAGACGGTGGGCATCGTCGTCGCCGTCGCAGGCGGCGAACCACTGCGCCAGCGCGCGAAAATCGGCCGAGCGGTCGCTGCGGCCACTGCGTCGTTCGTTCATGGCGGCAATGGCGCCCAGCAACTGCGGAATCGCCGCCCGCGCACGCGCGCGCAGCAGTTCGGCCTGCGGCAGCGCATTGCTGCTGGAAAGGAACCAACCGCACAGGCCCTTCCAGCGCTCGCGCCAGATATCCCAGCGACGTCGGGTTTCGTCCGCCCGCTCGTCGGCATCAGCGGGGGCGGCATCGCGCGCCTCGCGCTCGGCGATCTGGCGCAGGACTCCATCGATGGACTGCGCCAGTTCGTGCAGTGTGCGGGCGATGGCGTCGGAGCGTCGGATCAGATCCGCCATGAAACGCTCAAGGTATTCGATCAGCCGTCGCTTGTAGGCCACCAGCGCGGTCGCATCAGCCTGCTGCAGTTCCAGGCTGCGCGCCACACCGGCCATGAACGCCTGCGCGTTGCCGGCCAGATCCTCGAACACGCGCACCAGGTCGCGCAGGATTTCATGGGCTTTGGCGACATCGATATCCTCACCGGATGGCGCTTCGCCGAGCAGGCGCTGCAGCGCCTGCAAACGGCCGTCGATATCCTCCAGTGCCACGGTCTGCAATTCGGCGCGGTGGCGGAGGCTGTGCGCGAACGCCTCCAGTCCCGCTTCCACCGCCTCGCCACCACGCGAGAGCCGGTAAAGAAAGCGCGCACGATAGTAATCATTGAGCGTGGACACGCGCGCCATGTCCGGCTGCGACTCCAGATTGCCCCAAACGGACAGTTGCGCCAGCGCCGTGACGACCTCCTCCTGGGCCGGCAACGCACCGCCCCAATCCGCCTCGGCCAGCACCTCGTCGGGGCGCAACTGCAGCCGGTACTGGCGCTTGGCGGCAGCGAACACCCCCATGATGGCGCGATAGAACATGGCCTTGTCCGCGGTGATGTGGCGGAACAGATCGGTCGATGCAGCGAGCGATACCTCATCCTGTCCCGCTGTGCGCCATTGCGATGTCGTTTCCATGCTGGCCGTCATCTGTACTCCCCTGCCGATGAACCCATCTTCGGATTCCCCGCTCTCATCCACTGCGAATGCGCCGACGGATCGGGCCAATCAGGTTCTTCCGATCGCCTCATCGAAGTGGCGATGATCGGCTTCCCGTTTTCCCGCAGAGCGCATGGCAAGATTCTGCAGCTTCCTGCGTACTCCCGGCAGTTCTGCCGCGTCAGGCAATCCGATCAAACCGAAATCCGGCTGCTCGTGCTCTACGGATCGAAGGAAAGCACACGAGGGCTCATCCAGCCAGTCGGCGATGCGCACCAGCAACCGTGTCCGATTGTCCAATAGTTGGATCGCCGTCGTCGGTTCGGCCGTCATGCCACGGAAATGGGCATCGAAGGTGGCCTCGAAGTCCACGGGTTCCCTTGGTTTCAGTATTTCCCAGGCTGGCTTGGGACTGCAGGTCAGATACACGAGGAAGGTGCACCAGAGCTTCTCGTCGGCACGCTCGTCCTCCAGCAGCAGGCCGACATCGAACAGATCGCGTGGGTGTTGGCGCGACAGCGCGGCAACCAGCTTGCCGGCATGGAGATCGGCGAAATCGAGCACCTGTGCGGAAGCGAAGCCGAACGCTTCCTCAACTGCCGGCCTGACCACCATATCGCGCACCGGGTGCACCGTACCGCGCATGACCAGCGTAGTCTCGATCTGTATGCGTGCACGGCCGCGGCTGGCGATCAGCCGTGTCACGATACGGGCACCCTGCCCCGCCGACGTCTGTATCTGCAATTGCAACGGGCGAGCACGCAGCAGGCCGGCAAGTCGTTCGAGTGCCGCCGCAATCCGGGCGGCATCCTCGGAAAAATCACCGGCGGGCAACCAGGTCAGATCGATGTCGACCGACAAACGAGGAAGGTCACGCTCAAACAGATTGATGGCCGTGCCGCCCTTCAACGCAAACCGCGGCTCTTGCGCCAGGATCGGCAAGGTGTCCACCAGCAACTGCACCCTATCGGCATAGCGCCTATCCCAGGTGCTCATCCAAGTCCCCTGGCAACGTGATCTGATAGACGGGATGCAGACGACCGCCGGGTATTAGCGAGCGCTTGCCGTGGCCGAGATCCACGCCATCGAGTGAAACGTGAGCCAACCATGCATGGCGGTGGCGTTCAGCCAAAGCCAGGAACAGGCGCTTGGCCTTGATGCTGCGGCAATGGTGCAGCAGCATGCCGACCCGTTTGGGCCGCAAGCTGGTCATGGCCTGCATCAGCGCATCCACCTCATAGACCAGAGGCGCGGTTGGTGATTCGTCACACAGTTCCAGCATGGCCCTTTCCGGCGTGGAGCAGACGATGCCCACCGCACTCTGGACAGGCTCACGCCTGTCCAGTCCTTGGTCGAGCAACGTCTGATCCGGCACATCGGGATCCAAGGCCGGCGACGGAAAATCGAAAGGCCCCCTGCCGGAGTATTCAAAGTGCTCGGCCAACGGCAATCTGGTCGCCCAACTGGGTAATCGCGCTGCTCCATAGAGCGTCACCGTGGAAGCTTCCCCGAGACGCAGATAGTGCTCGTGCCCGTGCAAAGCCAGCGCGAAGCGTCCTCCTACATGGAGCGCCAAACCCTCTCCAATCTGCAGGGCACGTACCACGCTCTCCCACTGCAGACGCCCACTTTTCCTCATGTAACCACCACGCGTCGGCGACACCAGCCAGCCGCTGGCCACGTAACGCGCAACCAGGCTATTGGAGTAGCCCTGGGTCCGGAGCCAACGGCTGGAAACCAGTTCGGTGTCGCCGAGCCGGCCCAGCAGGAGGTTTAATTTCCCTTCTTTTTGATCACTCATGGTGGTCGAAATACATCATCCATAAGCCTATGCCAATGTACCCCAAAGGTTTACGAAACTTCAATAAAACTCACCATAAGTGTCCTTTTGCTCATTTCGACAAACTCAGGTATGGCGCTGAACGCCGCGTACCGACAATTTCTGCCGTTAGTCCGGGTAGGCGCCCCGGTGTTCCGCATCGGCATTCGCCGCAGTCATGCCGCACCCAGTTTGCCGCCAGTCCGGCCGTCCCTGGCAGTGTGCTGTAATGCGCGCGCCCCATCTTCAAGGCCACGGCCTATGGATGCCTTCGATCTATTCGTTGCCTGCCACCAGGGCGCCCTGAAACGGATCGCGCGGGCCACCAGAGGCGAGCAGCAATACGCCGATGTCGTGCAGGAGGCCTGGCTCATGGCCAACGACATGGCATCACGCAACGGTGTCGCCATCGCCGATTTTCTCGATCGGGCCTCACCGAAGGTGCTGTTAAGCCACCTCTACCAGAAGCTGGTGCGCTACACCGAGCTGAACGTCCGGCATGCTGTTCGCCTGGACCATGCAATCAACCCCGATGATGGCGAAGAGGCCGCGCATCCACTGATGCACAGGCTGGCCGGCGATGACGGCAGCGATCCGTTGTCGTACCTGCGGGCAATCGAGGATGCGCCGGATCTTGCCCTTTACAGTCGGTACCAGCACTCGCTGGCCGGCGCCTATCTGGCGCTGCTGAACAGACTCGGCAACCACATGCGGGTAGTAGCGAGACATCTGCTGGTTTCGCTGTCGCATGCTTACCGTTGCCATGCCCGAGCGAGATGGTTTGCCACCCATCAATGGCCGCTGAGGCTGCCGATGGATGAGGCGGATTTCAGACTTGGCCCGTGGCGACGAGCGCGCACCGGTGCAGCTAGTCTTCGAGTTCGAGGACGAGCTGCCGTTCGATCACCCATGAACGGACTCGGTGGTGTCAGAGCGGATCCGTCGGTACCGGATGCCCAATCAGTCGAAGGGTTCAACTGCCATCGCCCCACGACTGTCGGGTCACCACGCTGGTGGCGGCAAGGTCGCCGGTGACGTTGCCCAGCGTGGCCAGCGCGTCGGGGAGGGTGTCGACCGCCAGCATCAGGCCCAGCGGGCTCAGCGGCAGGCCCATCGCCTGCGCCACCGGCAGATTGGTGGCGATGAAGGTGACCTGGCCCGGCAGGCCGACCGAACCCAGGCTGATCACCACCGCCAGCAGCGCGCCGGCGAGCAGCTGCGCGGTGGACAGGTCGATGCCGTAGGCCCAGGCGATGAACACCGCCGAGGTGACGTATTGCACCGGGCTGGTCAGGCGGAACAGGCTCACCGCCATCGGCAGCACCAGCGCGGCGACCTGCTGCGGGTAGCCGAGCCGGCGGTCGGCGCTTTCCAGCATCGCCGGCAGCGAGGCCAGCGACGATTGCGTGCTGATCGCCACCACCTGCGCCGGCACCAGCGCCAGCGCGAAGCGGCGCAGTTTCTCGCCGCCAAAGACCACCGCCAGCGGCAGCATCATCACGGTGACCGCGAGATAGAGCAGGCACTCGACCAGCACGTAGACGCCGAGTGCGCTGAGCATGCCCAGGCCCGAGCGCGCGCACACCGAAAGGATCAGCGCGAACACGCCCAGCGGCGCAATCCACAGCACCCAGCGCACGATCACGATCATCGCGTCGGCGATCGCCTGGAAGAATTCCATCAGCAGCGCGCGCCGCGCCGGCGCGATCCGGGTCAGCGCGAAGCCCAGGCACAGCGCGAACACCACCAGCGGCAGCATCGCGCTCTGCGCCGCGGCCATGATCGCGTTGTTCGGCACGATCGCCACCAGCGTGTCGATCCAGTTCACCGGCGCCGCCTGCGCGGCCGCAGGCATGCTGGCGTGATCGAGCGCGGCGACCAGCGCCGGGTTGTGCGGGAACAGCGCGAACACCAACGGCGCGGCCAGCGCCGCGAACAGCGCGCCGCCGGTCAGCACCGCGATGAACACCACGATCGCGCGCCGCGCGATACGGCCCGAGGCGGCCGCGTCGGTGGCGGTGTTCACCCCCACCACCACCAGCGCCAGCACCAGCGGCACCACGGTCATCTGCAGCGCGTTCAGCCACAGCTTGCCGATCGGCTGCGCCACGTTCGCCACCTGCAACGCCACGGTTTCGTTCCAGTGGGCCAGCAGCAGGCCGATCAGCGCACCGGCGGCCAGCCCGGCCAGCACCCGGGTGGTGGCACTCACCGCGCGGCATCCGCGGCGGCGAGCGCCGGCAGTTTCCAGTCCACGCGCAGCCGCTCATACTCGGCCTGCGGCAGCAGCACGAAGACCGGGTGCTGCTGCGGCTTCAACCAGGCCAGCAGCGACTGCATCACCGCCGGCGTCATCGCGGTGCAGCCGGCGGTGGCGTCGCTGGGTGATTTCCACAGGTGCGCGAAGATGCAGCTGCCGCCCTGCGGCGCCGCCTGCGCGTTGTGCTCGATCACGAAGCCGAGCCGGTAGCGCTGGTCGCCGCTCGCATGCAGGTCGCGCCGCATCGGTTCGCTGGAGCCCTTTACCGCGTCGGCGCCGACCACGTTCGCGTCGACGATGCGGTTGTACTGGGCCGCGCCGCTGACATCCATGCAGTAATCGGTGGCGGTGAGCGCGCGGTACGGCAGCGCAGTGGCCGCGTGCGCGGCATAGCCGAACGCCTCGCCGATGCGGAACACGCCGGCCGGGCTGCGGTTGTCTCCCTCGCGCTTGAGCGGCTCGCCGTGCTGCGGCGCGTTCAGGCCCAGGCCCCAGCCGGCGCCGTTCTTGCCGATCGTCACTGGCGCGGCGGCATGCACCTCACGCCAGCCGTCGCCGTCGCGCGTGAACGTGCGCAGGGTGCCGTGGTTCGCGTTCCAGCCGGCGGTGGTGACCAATACCAGCTGGCGGGCATCGTCCCACGGCGTGGCCGGTGCGCCGGCATGCGCCGCACCGGCGAGCATGCCGGCAAAGGTCAGTACGGCAAGGGTTGAGCTGCGGACAGTCATCGGCCTTTCATCCGGCGGGTCACATGTTGTAGGAGCCCGCTTGCGGGCGATGCTTTTGCTTCGACTTCCCATTCCCGCGGAAAAGCATCGCCCACAAGCGGGCTCCTACGGGGATGAGGCATGGGGTCATGGCTCCAGCATCAGCTGGATGCGGTCGAGGTTGGCCAGCAGCTGCGCGCGGAAATCATCGTGGCCTTCGCACAGCTGTACGAACACGCCGTCGAGCAGATGCTGCAGCGCCGACTGGTACAGCAGCGGCTGGATGTACGGCAGCTCGTCGTGCGCCGACACCACCAGGGCGAGGTCGGCCAGTGCACGCAGCGGGTTGGCGGTATGCCGCGTCACCGTGATCACCCGGCCGCGCCGCTCGCGGAAGTAGCGGGCGATCTTGCACAACGGCGGATGGTTGCCGTGCTCGGAAAACACCAGCAGCACGTCGCCGGCGCTGGCCGCGGAGACGTTCGCGGTCATCCGCGCGGTGTCGAAGTTGTGCACGGTGAGAATGCCCAGCAGCGACAGCTTCAGCGCGAAGCCGCGTGCGTGGATGTCGTCCTCGCCCAGCCCGATGATGAACACCTTGCCGGCACGCCCGGCCTGCTCGATCGCATCGGCCACGGCGTGGAGGGTTTCCGGCGGATTGATCAGCCGTGTAGCTTCCTCGGCCTCGGACTTGCGCCGCCACAGGTTGCCGGCGGAGGCGCCGCCGCGTTCGCCATCCCCTGCCGCGGCGACCTGCGGCGCATCGCCGTTGTCGGCACGGGCGATCGCCTCGCCCACCGAATACTTCAGGTCCGGATAGCCCTTGAAGCCCAGCTTCTGGGTGAACTTGACCACGCTGGACTGGCTGATCCCCAGCGCGTTGGCCAGCTGCTGCGAGGAGTAGTCGCGCAGGAGCTGCGCGTTTTCCAGGATGAAGTCGGCGATGCGCCGCTCCACCGCCGACATCTGGTCGCGCTCCGAACGGATTTTGACCAGCGGCGACATCATCAATCCCCCAGCCTCTCCAGCCCGCGGATCTCGCGGATGCCCAGCCCGGGGGCCTCCGTCACCGAGATTTCCGATTCGTTGAAGATTACCCCACCGTCGGCCGGGTTGAACTGGCACAGCGAGGGGCCGTCCAGGTCGACCTTGGTGATCACGTTCGACTTCGCCACCGCCACGTGCACCGCGGCGGCCACGCTGATCGAGGTTTCCAGCATGCAGCCGATCATGCACTCGATGCCGTGCATGCCGGCGATGTCGGCGATGCGGATCGCGTTGGAGATGCCGCCGGTCTTCATCAGCTTGATGTTGATGATGTCGGCCGCGCGCAGGCGGATCAGCTCGATCACTTCCATCGGGCCGAACACGCTCTCGTCGGCCATCACCGGCGTGTGCACGCGTTCGGTGACGTAGCGCATGCCGGCCAGGTCGCGCGCCTTCACCGGCTGTTCGATCAGCTCCAGCTTGATGCCGGCCTCCTCCAGCGTCTGCAGCGCGTACACCGCCTGCTTGGCGGTCCAGCCCTGGTTCGCGTCCAGCCGCAGCAGCGCGCGCCCTTCCACCGCCGCGTAGATCGCCTTGACCCGCTCGATGTCGACGCCGATGTCCTTGCCCACCTTGATCTTCAGCGACTCGAAGCCGCGTTCCACCGCGGAGACCGAGTCGGCCACCATCTTGTCGATGTAGTCGACGCTGATCGTGATGTCGGTGGTGATCACCGGGTCGCCGCCGCCCAGCAGCTTGTACAGCGGCGCGTTGTAGAGCTGGCCCCACAGGTCGTACACCGCGATCTCCACCGCCGCCTTGGCGCTGGTGTTCTTCTCCATCGAGGACTGGATCAGCTGGGTGAGGTGGTTGAGCTCGGCGATGTCCTGGCCGATCAGCCGCGGCGAGATGTAATGGCGGATCGCGTCGATGATCGAGCCGTGGGTGTCGCCGGTGATCACCGCGGTGGCCGGCGCCTCGCCGTAGCCGACCTGGCCCGAGTCGGTGTGCACCATCACCACGATGTCCTCCACCGTGCTGACCGTGCGCAGCGCCGTCTTGAACGGGGTCTTCAGCGGCACCCGCAGCATGCCGAACTGGATGTCGGTGATTTTCATGGGCAAGCCTTCATGGAATCCGTGTCCTTTTTCTTCTTGGTGCCGGCGCGCTCAATGGCGAATGCGGACGATGCTGGTCATGCGGTCGACATAGGTTTGACTGTCGTTGTAAAGCAGCGGCAACAGCGGGGTCACCGACACCGCGTTGAGCTTGATCCGTACCTTGCCGCCGTCGGCCTTGCGGTAGCTCATGCCGCCCACGTCGTGGATCACGTACGGCTGGCCGTGCAGGTGGCCGATCACCATCATCACGTGGCCGGGGATGTAGACCAGGTCGCCCACCTGCAGTGCGTGCGCGGCCTTGAGGCGTTCCTCACGGCTGTCCTTCGCGGTGAACGCGCGATGCTCCAGCGCCGGACTGATCGCCTGCTTGCTGGTGTTGCGCGGCATCTGCACGCCCATGCTGCGGTACACGTCGGAGACGAAGCCGCTGCAGTCGCGGCCGTCGTAGGCGTGGCCCCAACCGTAGCGCTCGCCGAGGAACTTGAACGCCTGGCGGATGATGTTGGCGCGGGTCAGCGGCAGGTAGTCGGCGGCGGTGTCGGTGTTCTTCTGCAGCAGCGCCGGGCTGAAGCCGAGCGTGCCGTCGGCCTGGCGCAGCGGCAGTTCGATCACATGCGCGGCGTACGGCGTCTGGCCGTTGACCGGCTGGTCCGGCGGCAGGCCGGTTTGCAGCGGCACGCGCGTGCCCATGTCCAACGGCAGCTGCGACACCGCGGGCTGCTCGCGGGTGAACACGGTGCGCTCGATGGCGCCGGTGATCACCCGGTACGGGGCCTTGTCAGCGTAGCCGAACACTTCGGCGGCGCTGCCCTCGGCCACGTTGTCCTTTTCGGTCCACGCGGCGTAGCGCGGGCTGACCACGAACAGCCACTGGCCGTCGGCGCTGGCGTGCACGATCGCCACCGGCTCGCCGGGGAACTCGGCAGTCTCCTGGAAGCGGTCGATGTCGGTGTCGCCCTTGGTGCTGAACACACGCAACGTGGTGGGGAAGGTACGCAGCGCGGCGCGACGCACCACCAGGCCGTAGCGCGTGGGCTGCTGCGCGGGAATCGCATCGAGTGCGAGGTTGCCGACCACGGCATCCAGCGTGGCGGCCGGCACCGGCTGGCCGTCGACGTCGAACAGCGGACGGTCCGGCCGCTCGGACAGGGCTTCGATCCAGCCCGCGACCTGCTCGCGGCTCAAGGTTTTCGGCAACGCGTGCAGGTCGTGCATCGACGGATCGACCTGCAGCAGTTTCGCGTTCTGCGCCTCGATCGTGGCGCGGTCGAGGATCACCCGGTCGGGCTCGGCCTGCAGGCCGACCCAGAACGCGGGCGTGAGCTGCGCCTCGCCGACGCCGAGCACGCCGGACGGCGGCACCGTCAACGCATCGTTCGCCTCGCGCGCCTGCAGCGGCGCGCCGGCGAGGGCGAGCGCAAGCGCGGTGGCGGCAAGCAGGGGAAGTCGCATCGTCTTGGTCCTTGGTTGAAACCGCATCACGGGCCGGCCAGCGCCGACAGCACCATTGCCACCACCAGTCCGTAACCGGTGCCCAGGATGTAGCCGAGCAGCGCCAGCAGGATACCGACCGGCACCAGCGCGGCCGAATAGCTGGCCGCCAGGATCGGCGTGGCCGCCACGCCGCCAATATGCGCCAACGAGGAGATCCCGCACAGGTACAGGTCGAAGCGGAACAGCTTGGCGAAGCCGACCAGCAGCACCGCGTGGATCGCGATGATGGTGATGCCGCACAGCAGGTACAGCGGCGCCGCGGCGATGCCCTGGAAGTTGCTCTGCGAGGCCAGCACCGCCACCACGCTGATCAGCATCGCGCTGGAGATCGTGCCGGCGCCGGGGAACTCCGCCAGCGGCGTGTGCGCCACCACCAGGCCGAGGCCGGTAGCGAGCAGGATCGTCCAGGTGGTGGCGCTGATCATGCCGGAGGCAGGCAGCCAGTTGGCCAGCCAGCCCGACAGCGCCGCCGCCGACAGCGCCATGCCCAGCCACAGCAACACGCTGTCGTAGGTGGTCGGCGCCTTGGTCTTCACCGGTGCCAGCGGGATGTCGCCGCTGGATGCCGCCCGGGTCCAGCGGTTGAACGCCGGTGCCAGCCGCGCTACCGAGAACAGCACCACCACCCACATCGAGTAGCCCAGCGCGTCGGTCAGCAGCGACATCGCCAGGTGCGCGTCGGACATGCCGATCGCCTGCTTCACCGCGATCATGTTGGCGCTGCCGCCGACCCAGCTGCCGGAGAGCGCGGCCAGCGGTTGCCAGTCGTCGCCGGGCAGCCAGTGGCGATAGATCAGGAAGGTGCCGACGAAGGCCACGAACAGGCTGAGCGAGGTGCAGGCGAACACGCCGAGCACCCGCGGGCCGAGCCGCCAGATCGCGCGCAGGTCGCAGTTGATCATCAGCAGGAACAGCAGCGCCGGCACCAGGTGCGCCACCAGCATCGACTGCGCCGCCCTGATCTCCTCGTTGACCTGCCACAGCCCGGAAACCGCCAGCGCGGTGACGAACAGATAGGTCAGCACGATCGGCGGCAGCACCGAGAACACCTTCCAGCCGAAGCGGCGTTCCACCGCCGGAAACAGGCCGGCGACCAGCAACATCAGCGCCAGGTAAGGCCAGACCGTATGGATCACATGCATCCCCTCGTGGATCGTTCGCGGGTATTCGCAGGCTGGCCGGCTTCTACCATCAAGGAATAGCTAATTCTTATAAACTTAGATTGAAGCATAAATTATTGACCAGTATTTGCAAGCGTGTTACACAGCGGTTTCAGGGGATTCGTTGCGGGGGACGCTTGTCGATGGATACGTTGCTGCCTGTCGCACCGGGAATACGCCGCCATGTCCGTGGCCTGCGCCTCGTCGCGTCCCTGCTCGCCCTGCTGTCCGCCGCACCGCTCGCCTTCGCCGGCAACGGCGCCGACGGCAAGGTCGTCGCCCCCATCATCGCCCAGATCGACGCCGGCCACTTCGAGGCGGCCGACACGGCGATCACCGGCGCGCTGGCGCAGCCCGGCCTGGGCGCCGACACGCGCGACGCGCTGGCCTTCCAGCACGAGCGCATGCGCCGCATCCTGCTCGACTTCACCCTGAGCGCCGACGACGTCAAGGCGCGCGTGCGCAAGCCGATCCCCGACCTCAGCGAAGCCGAGTTCGCCAGGTGGAACGCGGCCGGCCTGTTCGAGCACCAGGTGATCGACGGCCGCACGGTGTACTTCAAGCGCGCGCCCAGCAACTTGTTCCGGCTCAGCCCGGAAGCAGTGGCGCGGCGCGCGGTGCAGACCCCGATCACCGACGGCCCGATGGCGTCGCTGAACGAACATCAGCGCGCCATCTACCAGGCGGCGCTGGCCGAACACCGCAGCAGCGTGCTGCCGCAGCGCCTGCGCATGACGCAGACCCTGACCGTCGCCGCCGACGCGGTGCCGGCCGGTGAAACCGTGCGTGCGTGGATCCCGTACCCACAGGCGGTGCCGGGCCAGCAGGAGGACATCCGCTACGTCGCCAGCGTGCCGGTGCAGCACCGGATCGCGCCCGGGTCGGCGCCGCAGCGCACGGTGTACCTGGAGAAACTCGCGGTGGCCGGGAAGAAGACGGTGTTCTCGGTCACCTACGAGCTGACCCTGTTCGCGCAGTACCACGCGATCGACGCCGACAAGGTGCAGGCGGCAGCCATCACGCCGGAGCTGGCCCCGTACGTGGCCGAACGTGCGCCGCACATCGTGCTCACCGACGCGATGCGCAGATTCTCGCACGAGGTGGTCGGCGACGAGAAAAATCCCTACCGCATCGCGCAGAAACTGTTCGCCGCGGTCGACCGCATCCCATGGGCCGGCGCGCGCGAGTACTCCACCATCGCCAACATCAGCGACTACGCGCTGCACGCCGGCCACGCCGACTGCGGCCAGCAGACCCTGCTGCTGATGGCCCTGCTGCGCCTCAACGGCATCCCCGCGCGCTGGCAGTCGGGCATGGTGTTCTTCGGCAACGGCAGCGGCGACGGCAGCCGATACAGCAACATCCACGACTGGGGCTACCTGTACCTGGCGCCGTACGGCTGGGTGCCGATGGACGTCACCACCGGCCGGCTGCAGCCCGGCCCGGGCGACGACCCGGCCCTGGAATGGTTCTACCTCGGCGGGCTCGACAACTACCGCATCGCCTTCAACGACGACTTCGGCCGGCGCTTCCAGCCGGCCAAGCGGCACTTCCGTTCCGACGACGTGGACTCGCAGCGCGGCGAGGCCGAGTGGCGCGGCGGCAACGTCTATTTCGACCAACTGGACTACGACTTCGACTGGCAGATCCTGCCGGCGGCGCAGGGACGCAGCGGCAAGTAATCCGCGGCTTTTCATAAACATGGCATCGACAGCGTCGATGGGGGAGATGGGGACATGAGCAACACCCGGATATTGCACAGGACCGCACTCAGCATGGCGCTCGGTCTCGGCCTGGTGACACTGGCGGTACCCGCGGCGTACGCCGGCAACAACGACGGCTCGGTGGTGGGCCGTGCCCAGCCGGGAGCGGTGATCACCGCGGCGAGCCCGGCGACCGGCCTGACCCGCACCATCACCGCCGACCAGCGGGGCAACTACCGCTTCCCGTTCCTGCCGGTGGGCGACTACACGCTCAGCGCCAGCAGGGACGGCCAGCCGCTGGGCCAGCCGCGCAAGGTCACCGTCAGCCTGGGCAACGCCACCACGGTGGACCTGGCCGGCTCCCCCAACGCCACCGAACTGGCGACCATCAACGTCACCGGCACCGGCCTGCCGGTGATCGACGTCACCTCGACCGAATCGGCCACCAACATCTCGCGCGAGGAACTGGTGCGCCTGCCGGTCAACCAGAACGTCGCCTCGGTAGCCCTGCTCGCGCCGGGCGTGGTCAAGGGCAACGCCAGCTTCGGCGGCATCTCGTTCGGCGGCTCGTCGATCGCGGAGAACGCGGTCTACGTCAACGGCCTCAACGTCACCGACTTCTACAACCGCAACGGCTTCTCCGAGGCGCCGTTTGCGTTCTACCGGGAGTTCCAGGTCAAGACCGGCGGCTACTCGGTGGAGTTCGGCCGCACCACCGGCGGCGTGATCAATGCGGTGGCGCGCTCCGGCACCAACGAGCTGAAGGGCGGCATGGAAGTCACCCTGGAGCCGGGCAACTGGCACTCGGCGGCCAAGGACCGCTACGACGCCAGCGGCCGCCGCTACCTCACCGCCAGCCGCGACCGAAATTCGCTGGTGAAGACGAACGTCTGGGCCTCCGGCCCGATCGTCAAGGACAAGCTGTTCATCTTCGCGATGTACGAGGCCCGCGGCAGCAGCCCGCGCAACACCAACAACGCCGGCACCACGCTCACCGCCAACAGCTCGAATACCGGGTTCTGGGGCACCACCATCGACTGGAACATCACCGACAGCAACACGCTGCAGCTGATGGCGTTCTCCGACAAAAACAAGAACACCGGCGACGTCTACGGCTACAACTTCGGCACCCACACGATCGGCACCCGGACCAACAAGGTCCTCACCGACACCGGCGGCAAGGACTGGGCGCTGACCTGGACCAGCTACCTCACCAACGACCTGTCGATGAAGCTGATGACCGGCCGCAACGAGCGCGAGGCGTTCACCCGCTCGCAACTCGACATCGCCTGCAACTACGTCGCGGCGAACAACGCATTCATGAAGATCCACGACCCCGGCGTGCGGCTCGGCTGTACCAGCAACTCCACCGTCTACAAGCGCAACGACACCCGCAAGCAGGCGCGCGCCGACTTCGAGTGGACGCTGGGCAACCACCTGCTGCGCTTCGGCTACGACCACGAGAACGACACCTCCGAGTACAACCGCCACTACGCCGGGCCGGGCGCGTTCTACTACAACCTGTATGCGGCCAAGCCCGGCGACACCATCTCCAACGGCGGTGTGATTCCGCCCGGCTACGACGCCTACGTGCGTGCGCGCCGCTACGAAATCGCCGGCACCTTCACCACCAAGAACGCCGCGTACTACATCGAGGACAGCTGGCAGGTCACGCCCAACCTGGTACTCAACGCCGGCGTGCGCAACGACAGCTTCGACAACCAGGACGCCGCCGGCCGCAGCTACATCAAGATGGACAGCCAGATCGCGCCGCGGCTGGGCTTCTCGTGGGACGTCCGAGGCGATGGCAGCGCCAAGCTGTTCGGCAACCTCGGCCGCTACTTCCTGCCGGTGGCCAACGTGATCAACATCAAGCAGGCCGGTGGCCTGCTCGACGAGCGCACCTACTACGCGTTCAACGGCTGGGACATCCAGACCCTCAACGGTGTGCAGTACGCCGTGCCCAAGCTGGGCCCGCAGCTCGGCGCGGTCGATGTCTCGCAGGGCAACGGTACCGTGGGCGACCTGCGCTCCGAGGTCGACCGCAACATGGACCCGGTCTACCAGGACGAGGCCATCCTGGGCTTCCAGCAGATGATCAACCCGCAGTGGTCGTGGGGCGTGAGCACCACCTACCGGCGCCTGCACAACGCCATCGACGACATGCAGATCACCGCCACCGCGCAGTGCGGCGGCAACGGCTACATCGGCTGGGTGATGGCCAACCCGGGCAAGAAGGTCACCGTGTGGGGCGACACCGACTGCGACGGCAAGCCGGACGGCTGGGTCACCGTGGACACCTCGAAGGAAGGCTGGGCGATGTACGACGCCTCCGGCAAGTACCTCGGCCAGCGCGGCTGGGTGAAGCCGAAGCGCACCTACGCCGCCATCGAGCTGCAGCTGAACCGCGCGTGGGACGAGCAGTGGGCGATGAACGCCTCGTACACGATGTCGTGGAACCGCGGCAACGCCGAAGGTCCGGTCAACTCGGACACCAACTTCGACGACACCGGCCGTACCGAGAACTTCGACAACCCGTGGGTGAACCTGGGCGGCGACGGCTACCTGCCGAACGACCGCCGCCACCAGTTCAAGCTGCGCGGCACCTACGCGCTCACCCCGAACTGGCAGCTCGGCGCCGACCTGAGCGCGATGTCCGGCGGCCCGATCACCGGCTTCGGCGTGGGCAACCCCTACGACAAGACCAACTACCACAGCTATTACATCTGCGTGCAGAACTGCGACTCACCGATCTCCGAGAACCGCGTCTACGAACGCTCGCCGCGCGGCAAGTACGGCCGCATGCCGTGGACCATCGCGCTCAACGCCGGCATCAGCTACATCCGGCCGTTCGACGGCGGCGAGTTCCGCGTGAAGCTCGCCGTCTACAACCTGTTCAACTCGCAGCGCACCACGGCGGTGGACCAGGACCTGCAGACGTCCATCTCCAATGCCACCAGCGACACCTTCCGCCAGCCGCTGGGCTTCCAGTCGCCGCGATTCACCCAGCTGAGCATGGCCGTTACCTTCTGATCGACCTTCCCGATCGCGGCCCGCCGAGTGGCGGGCCGCTCTCTTCCCGACACCTCCGCACCCACCACCGATAGCGCATCCATGTCCACGCAGACGACGAGCCGCCCGACGGCGGGGAAAACCGCCCGGGAAACGGCCAGTGCCAACGGCATGTTCGACGGCGTCGACCTGCGACAACTGGCCGAACGCATCCCCACTCCGTTCCACGCGTATTCCGCCAGCGCGATCCGCCAGCGCATCGGCGAATTGCAGGCCGCGCTCGCCGGCCTCGACGCCACCATCTGTTTCGCGGTGAAGGCCAACGCCAACCTCGCCATCCTGCAGCTGATGGCGAACGCCGGCGTCGGCGCGGACATCGTCTCGGCCGGCGAACTGCGCCGCAGCCTGCACGCCGGCATTCCCGCCGAACGCATCGTGTTCTCCGGCGTGGGCAAGAGCGCCGACGAGATCGCCGGCGCGCTGAACGTGGGCATCATGCGTTTCAACGTGGAGTCGCTGGACGAGCTGCACGCGCTGCAACGCGCGGCCAAGGCGCAGGGCGTGGTGGCTCGCGCCGCGGTGCGCATCAACCCCGACGTGGACGCACAGACCCACGCGAAGATCTCCACCGGCAAGTCGGAAAACAAGTTCGGCGTCGGCATCGACGAGGCGCGCCGCTGGTTCGCCGGCCGCAAACAACTGGACCACGTGCAGCTCGACGGCCTGCACGTGCACATCGGCTCGCAGATCCTCAGCCTCGATCCGTTCCGCCTGGCGCTGCAGCGGGTCGCCGCGTTCTGGCGCGAACTCGAACAGGCCGGCCATCCGATCGGCAGCATCGACGTGGGCGGCGGGCTGGGCGTGTGCTACCGCGCCGGCGTCGATCGCCCGGTCGCCGTCGCCGATTACGTGGCCGTGATCCGCACGGCGCTGGCCGGCTATCGCGGCCGCCTGCTGCTGGAGCCTGGCCGCTGGCTGGTGGCCGAGGCCGGCGTGCTGCTGACCCGGGTGATCCGCATCAAGCCAGGCATCGAACGCCGGTTCCTGGTGCTGGACGCGGCGATGAACGACCTGCAGCGGCCCAGCCTGTACGACGCCTGGCACGATATCGTGCCGGTGGGCGGCGAACCGCGTCCGTTGGCCACCTACGACATCGTCGGCCCGGTCTGCGAAACCGGCGATACTTTCGCCCGTGCCCGCGAGCTGCCCGAATGCGCGGCCGGCGACCTCTTGCTGATCAGGGCCACCGGCGCGTACGGTGCGTCGATGGCCTCCACCTACAACTCGCGGCCGCTGGCGGCCGAGGTGCTGCTCGACCAGGGCTATTACGCCGTGGTACGCCGCCGCCAGCACTTCGAGGAAATGATCGCCGGCGAGCAGCCGGCGCGGAACTGGGAAACGACATGCGCCTGACCGCCCGCCTCGCCATCCTCGCCGCCCTGGCCCTGCCCGTCGCGCTGCACGCGCGGGCCATGCAGGATCCGCCGATCACCATCGACACCCACGTCGACATCCCCTTCAACTACATGGGCGAGCCGCGTTTCGACGTCGGGCACGACACCCGGCTGCTGGTCGACCTGGGCAAGATGGAACGCGGCGGCCTCAACGCGGCGTTCTTCGTGATCTGGGTGCCGCAGCACCAGCTCGACGCCGCCGGCTACGCCAAGGCGGTGCAACAGGCCAACCGGAAATACGACGGCATCGGCCGCATGCTGATGATGTATCCCGACCGCATCCGCCTCGCCACCACGCCCGGACAACTGGTCGCCAACCACGAGGCCGGCCTGCTCTCGGCCACGATCGAGATCGAGAACGCCTACTCGCTCGGCCACGACATCCGCCGCCTCGACGCCGCGTTCGACCGCGGCGCGCGCTCCGTCGGCCTGGTCCACGTCGGCAACAACGACCTGTGCAGCAGCTCGCTGCCCGACACCGGGCACGGCGAGCCGGCGATGAACAGCGCCGGCGACAAGGGCATGAGCGAGTTCGGCCGGGCTGTGGTGGAACGCGCCAACCAGCTCGGCATGATGGTCGACATCTCGCATGCCTCGGACCGCTGCGTACGCGAAGCGCTCAAGGTATCCGACGCGCCGATCATCGCCACCCATTCCGGCGCCCGCGCCGTGCTCGACCACCCGCGCAACCTGCCGGACGACCTGCTGCGCGCGATCGCCGCCAAGGGCGGCGTGGTGCAGGCCGTGGCGTACAAGGAATTCCTCAAGCACGACCCCGGCCGCGAGGCTGCCGAGAAGGCGCTGCAGGAACGCGTGGCGAAACAGGCCGGCGAAAAAGAGTACGACAGCGACAACGACGACTACCGGCCCGAGATGGACGCGGGCATGGCCGAGATCCAGAAGAAATATCCGCTGGCCACGCTGGACGACTACGTCAAGCAGATCCGGCACATGGTGCAGGTCGCCGGCATCGACCACGTCGGCCTCGCCTCGGACTTCGACGGCGGCGGCGGCATCACCGGCTGGAAGGACGCCAGCGAAACCCGCAACGTCACCGCGGCACTGCGCCGCGCCGGTTTCAGCGACGCCGACATCGCCAAGCTGTGGGGCGGCAACCTGCTGCGCGTGTGGCGCGAGGTCGAGCGCCATGCGCAACACTGAGGCGAGCTGCCCACTTTCTCTCCCTCCCCTGCCACGCAGCGGAGGGTTGGGGAGGGGTGCTCTTCCGCACGCTCGAGCTACCCCCTCCCAACCTCCCCCTGCCAGCAGGGGGAGGAGCCAGAAGCGCGGCACCGGGCAACAAGAGGCCTGCACCCTGCTCCCTCCCCTGCAACGCAGGGGAGGGCTGAGGCTGGGTGCTCTTGCACTCCTGCTTCTGCTCGCCGTCCCGGTCGTCGCCGCCCAAACCGCCAACCCAACCTACGACAAGATCGTCGACGCGGCGATCGCCCGCTACCACCTGCCCGGCATCGCCGTCGGCGTGATCGAGAACGGGCAAGTCGTCTACGTGCGCACCGCCGGCGAAACCGTCGCCGGCTCGGGCCAGCCGATCACCCCGCGCACGCTGTTCAAGATCGCCTCCAACAGCAAGGCGATGACCACCGCGTTGCTCGGGCGTCTCGTCGATGCCGGCAAGCTGCGTTGGGACGACCCGGTGACGAAATACCTGCCGGACTTCCGCATGCACGACCCGTGGGTCACCGCGAACATGCGCGTGGCCGACCTGCTCACCCACTCCAGCGGCCTGCCCGAAGGCGGCGGCGACCTGATGCTGTGGCCGGAGCCGAACGCGTTCACCCGCGCCGACATCATCCACGGCCTTGCCTACATCAAGCCCGGCTACAGCTTCCGTTCGCAGTACCAGTACGACAACCTGCTCTACGTGGTGGCCGGCGAAGTGGCGGCCGCCGCGGGCGGCGCGTCCTACGAAACGCTGATGCGCCGCGAGGTGTTCGAGCCGCTGCACCTGGATCGCTGCCAGGTCGGCGCGTGGAACCGCGACACGGTGGGCGACGTGGCCACGCCGCATCGCCGCGACGGCGGCCGCAACGTGGCGATCCCCGAGGCCGCCGCGATTCCCGCGATCACCTCGGCCGCTGCCGGCGGCATCCGCTGCGACCTCACCGACATGCTGGCGTGGGCGCGCAACTGGCTGGCGCCCACCACGGCTCAGCTGAAGTGGCTGTCGCCGGTGCAGCGCGACGTGCTGCAGGCGCCGCACATGCTGATTCCGGTCTCCACGCAGCGCCGCAAGCGGGACAACACCCACGTGATGGCCTACGGCTACGGCTGGCGCATGGCCGACGCCGACGGCCAGTGGAGCGTATGGCACACCGGCACGCTGAACGGCATGTACTCGATGCTGGCCCTGCTGCCGGATCGCGGCAACGGCTTCGTGTTCATGATCAACGGCGACGCGGGCGACGCGCGCACCGTACTCGGCGAAGTGCTGATGAAGCACTTCACCGCACCCGGCGACCGCCGCGGCGTGGACTGGTACGCCGGCGCGCTGGAGCAGCAGGCGAAACAGCGGCCGGCCGCCTCGGGTGCGCCGGACACCTCGGCGCAGCAGCCGGCCTCGCCGGCCGAACTGGCGCGCTGGAGCGGGCAATACCGCGACCCGTGGTTCGGCGACATCACGCTGTGCCCGCGCGACGGCAGGATGCACTTCGCCGCCGCGAAATCGCCGTCGCTGGCCGGCACCATGATGCGCCTGGGCGAGCGCTATTTCGTGCACTGGGACGATTCGGCTGACCTCGACGCGTGGCTGGATTTCAACGCCGCGACCGGCGACCAGCCGATTACCCTGCGCATGGCCAAGCTCGACCCGCTGGGCGACTTCAGCTCCGACTACGAAGACCTCGACTTTCGCCGCGTCGGAACCTGCCCATGATCACCCGTCCGCCCATGACTACCCGTAGGAGCCCGCTGGCGGGCGATGCTCTTGCGAACTCCGAATCCCGGCTCTCAACGGACGAACGTCTGGTCATCCCGGCTTTCAACAGACGAATGTCTGGTCATCCCGGCAAAAAAAGCATCGCCCGCCAGCGGGCTCCTACGACAACCGGGTATCTGTTCGTGCTCGCCTTGCTCGCCGCCGCCGGCGGAATCGCCCACGCGGAGCAGGCGCCCGTGCTGTCGCCCGCCAAGACCGCCGCCGCCGCGAACCTGGTCGACATCCGCACGCTGGTGCCGGACATCGCCGAGGACATCAAGTACGCCGGCCACGACAACTTCGTGGGCGCGCCGGTGGACGGCTACCTGGCGCCGAAGTGCCTGCTGCTGCACCCGGTGGCCGAGGCGCTGGCGCGGGTCGAGCGCGAACTGCGCACGCAACACTTGCGCCTGAAGATCTGGGACTGCTATCGCCCCGCTCGCGCAGTGGCGCATTTCGTGCGCTGGGCACACGATCTTGGGGACCAGCGCACCAAGCCGCAACACTACCCCACGCTGGACAAGTCGAAGCTGCTCGGCGACTACATCGCGCCGGTCTCCGGCCACAGCCGCGGCGCCACCATCGACCTCACGCTGCAGCGCTGCGCCGCCGACGGCACGCGTTGCGAGCCGCTGGACATGGGCACCGACTTCGACTTCTTCGACGTGCGCGCGCACACCGACGCACCCGGCATCACTGCCGCGCAGCGCGCGAACCGCCTGCTGCTGCGCGATGCGATGGCCCGCGAGGGCTTCCGCAACTATCCGATGGAATGGTGGCACTACACCCTCGTGCCGGAACCCACGCCGCACACGCTCTACGACGTGCCGGTGCAATGACGCCAACACCGACATTCACACACCTGAACCGTAGGAGCCCGCTCGCGGGCGATGCTTTTGCTTTTGCGAATCCCGGCTCTGAGCAGACGAACGTCTGGTCATCCCGACTCCAAAAGCATCGCCCGCGAGCGGGCTCCTACGGGTGTTTGGCCATGACGAGGGAGTTTTGCCGTGTTCAAGAGATCTGCCATCTTCGCCGTGATCCTGCTGCTCGGCGGCTGCGCCTCCGGCACCAGGCCGGTAGACCCCACCGGCGCGATGATGCAGCGCTACGCCGGCGACGTGCCCGGCGCCTCGCTGCTGGTACTCAAGGACGGCAAGCCGGTCGTCCGCCGCGGCTACGGACTAGCCAATCTCGAGGACAACGAGCGCGCCACGCCCACGACCAACTACCGGCTCGCCTCGGTGAGCAAGCAGTTCACCGCCGCGGCGATCCTGCTGCTGGCCGAGGACGGCCGGCTCCGCCTGGACGACCCGGTGCGCCGCTGGCTGCCCACGCTGCCGGAGAGTACCGCGGCCGTCACGCTGCGCCAGCTGCTCAGCCACACCGGCGGCCTGGTCGACTACGAGGACCTGATCGCCCCCGGCACCACTGCGCAGGTCAGCGACGACGATGTGCTGCGCCTGCTGTCGGCCACGCCGAAGACCTACTTCACGCCAGGCACCGCGTACCGCTACAGCAACTCCGGCTACGTGCTGCTCGGCCTGGTGGTGGAGCGCGCCTCCGGCATCAGCCTGCCGCTGTACCTCCAGCAGCGTATCTTCCAGCCGCTGCACATGGGTCACACCCTGCTCTACGAGCACGGCAAGGGACCGGAAGTGGCGAATCGCGCCTACGGCTACAGCGAGGAAAACGGCCGCTGGACGCGCACCGACCAGAGCGTCACCAGCGCCACCCGCGGCGACGGCGGCATCTACTCCTCGATCGACGACCTGGCCAAGTGGGACGCCGCGCTGTACGACGACCGCCTGCTCAGCGCGGCCTCGCGCAAACTCGCCTTCAGCCCGCACGTGAAGGTCACCGGCGAGCCGTACGAAGCCAGCTACGGCTACGGCTGGCGCATCACCGGCGACACCCTGTGGCACTCCGGCGAGAGCATCGGCTTCCGCAATGTGATCGTGCGCTGGCCGCAGCAACACCTCACCGTGATCCTGCTCAGCAACCGCAACGACCCGGAACCGTACCGTACCGCGCTGGCGATCGCGGCGCCGTATCTGCAGTGACCACCCAGGGAGCCGCTGATAATGCGTGATCCGTTTTCCCGCGTGGCCCTGCTGGCGCTGCTCGCACTGCTCGCCGCCTGCACGCCGCTGCCGCCGCGCAACCCGCTGGCGACCTGGGTGCCGTCGCCGAACCACGACATCCGCCGGCCGGTGCTGATCGTGCTGCACTTCACCAACCAGCACTCGGTGCAGGAGAGCCTGGATACCCTGCGCACCGCCAACAGCGGCGGCCCGGTCAGCGCGCACTACCTGGTCGGCGCCGATGGCCGCATCTACCAGCTGGTGGCCGACCAGTTGCGCGCCTGGCAGGCCGGCCCGGGGCGCTGGGGCACCATCACCGACCTCAACTCCGCCTCGATCGGCATCGAGCTGGACAACGACGGCGCCGCGCCGTTCGCGCAGCCGCAGATCGACAGCCTGCTGCGCCTGCTCGCCGACCTCACCACGCGGCTGCACATCCCGCGCACGCAGATCATCGGCCACGAGGACCTCGCCCCCGGCCGCAAGGACGACCCCGGCCCGCTGTTCCCGTGGCGGCAACTGGCCGCCGCCGGCTTCGGCCGCTGGCCGCAGGGCGCGCTGGCCGATCCGCCCGCCGGCTTCGACCCGTGGCTGGCGCTGGCCGTGGTCGGCTACCCGCTGGAAGACCGCCCCGCCGCGGTGCGCGCGTTCCGCCACCACTTCCGCGGCATCGAGGGCGATGCGCTGGACGACGAGGACCTGCGCATCCTGTACAACCTGGCGCTGCAGATCACGGGGCGCAACTAGCCGCGGTCGGCCCGGCAACCGGACCTCACAACCCCTTCGCCGCCTGCGCCACCGCGCGGAACAGCGCGCGGCCCTTGTTCATCGTCTCTTCCCACTCGGCGGCGGGGTCGGAGTCGAACACGATGCCGGCGCCGGCTTGTACGTGCAGGCGGCCGCCGTGGATCACCGCGGTGCGGATGGCGATGGCGGTGTCGGCGTCGCCCCACCAGCCTATCCAGCCGATCGCGCCGCCGTAGATGTTGCGCTTGGCCGGCTCCAGCTCCTGGATGATCTCCAGCGCGCGCACCTTGGGTGCGCCGCTGAGCGTGCCGGCCGGAAACGTAGCCTTCAGCACGTCCATGTAGCCGAGCCCTTCGCGCACGGTGCCCTGCACCTGCGAGACGATGTGCATCACGTGCGAGTAGCGCTCGATCGCGAACGAGTCGCTCACTTCCACGCTGCCGGTCTCGCTGATCCGGCCCAGGTCGTTGCGGCCCAGGTCGATCAGCATCACATGTTCGGCGCGCTCCTTCGGGTCGGCCAGCAGCTCGGCTTCCAATGCCTGGTCTTCTTCTTCCGTGGCGCCGCGCTTGCGCGTGCCGGCCAGCGGGCGCACCACCACCTTGCCGTCCTTCAGCCGCGCCAGGATCTCCGGCGAGGAACCCACGATCTGCGTTTCGCCGAGGTCGACGAAGTACATGTACGGCGACGGGTTCAGCGCGCGCAGCGCGCGGTACACGTCCACCGGCCGCGCGTTGAAGCGCACGCTCAAGCGCTGCGACGGCACCACCTGGAAGATGTCGCCGGCGCGGATGTATTCCTTCGCCTTCTCCACCATCGCCTCGAACTCGTCCTTCGTGAACGAGGATTTGAAGTCACTCTCGTCCAGCGCGATCGACTGGGTCAGCTGCGGGTATGAGGCGCCGCCCTGGCGCAGCCGGTAGACCAGCGCGTCGAGCCGGCGCTGCGCCGCGGCGTAGGCCTGCGGCTGCGCGGGGTCCGCATGCACGATCAGGTACAGCCGGCCCTTGAGGTTGTCGAACACCGCCACTTCCTCGGCCAGCATCAGCAGCACGTCGGGCGTGCCCAGCTCATCAAAGCGGTCCCACCGCGCCAGCCGCGGCTCGATGTAGCCGATCGTCTCGAAACCGAAATAGCCGACCAGGCCGCCGCTGAATGCGGGCAGCTGCGGCAGCCGCGGCACGTCGTACTGCGCGCGCAGCTTTTCGACTTCCGCGAGCGGGTCGTCCAGATGGCGGCGCTCGGTGACCTCGCCGGAGTCCTCCACTTCCAGCTCATGCCCGCGCAAGCGGTATACGCGCTTCGCCGGCAGCCCGATGATCGAATAGCGCCCCCAGGTGGCGCCGCCCTCGACCGATTCGAACAGGAAGGTGTACGGGCCGTCGGCCAGCTTCAGGTACACCGACAGCGGCGTGTCGAGATCGGAAAACACCTCGCGCACCAGCGGGATGCGCGTATGCCCCTGGGCAACCAGCGCGTCGAATTCGTCTAGGGAGATCACGGATAAGCCATCTGTACGGGAACGGGCTGCCCAAGATAGCAGGCTGGAGCCGCGCGGGTATGGACGTCCAGAGCCAAAGCGCCCCTCACCCTCCACAAGGGATTCCCTCCGGTCACAGCCCTCTTCCCCGACTGCGCCGGAGGAGAGGAATATCAGAGCCGCTGGCGCGGCATGCCGCGCAGGCGCAGCGAGAACGCCACGCCGCTGCCGTCGTCGAGGTTGCGCGCGCTGGCCACGCCGCCGTGGCGTTCGGCGACCAGCCGCACCACGTACAGGCCCAGGCCCAGGTGCGGGGCGTCGCCGGGGGTGGCCTTGTCGCGCAGGCTGACCAGCGAGTCGAACAGCCGGCCCTGCATCGCCACGGGCAGCAGCGGGCCCTGGTTGGCCAGCTCGATCTCGGCGCCGTCCGGCGTGCTGCGCAAGGTAAGTCGCAGCCAGCCGTCAGGCGGGGTGAACGACAGCGCGTTGTCGAGCAGCTTGTCCAGCGCCTGCGCGATCAGTTCGGGCGCGCCGTGCAGGTACAGCGGCACGTCGGGCAGCGTGCAGTCGAGCCGGCGTGCGCCGACCAGCGGCCGGTAGGCTTCGGCGCAGCCGCGCACCACGTCGCGCAGGTCCACGTCCTCGGGTTCGGCGGCCAGGATCGAGCGCTCCATCCGGCTCGACTCGCTCATCGCGCGCACCAGCGCGCCCAGCCGCGCCACGCCGTCACGGGCACGCGCCAGGTACGGCTGCGCCTCGGCCGGCAATGCGGCATGCTCGAGATTGTCCAGTGACGACTTCACGATCGCCAGCGGCGTGTTGAGTTCGTGCGAGAGCTTCGAGGCCAGCGTGCGCAGGTAGTCGGTGTAGCTGCCGACCACCTCGAACAGCCGCTCGAAGCTGCGCGCCAGGTCGCCGATCTCGTCGGGCGCGTCGGTCATCGGGAACTTGCCGTGCTCGAACGAGCCGTCCAGACGCCCATCGTTGAGCTGCGCGCGTTCGGCCGCGTTGCGCAGGCGGCCCAGCCGGAGGCTGAGCCGGGTGGCGAACGCGAGCAGGATGCCGCCGGCCACCAGCAACACGCCGAAGCTGGTCAGCAGCAGGCCGAACAGCGCGCGGTTGGCCAGCAGCGGCACCGTGCGGCTGGCCTGCTCCAGCAGCAGCACGCCGTCGATCCGGCCGGCGTGCCCGATCGGCACCGCGGCGGCCAGCACCACGCTGCCGCGTTCCTCGCCGCTGCGCCATACCGATACCGGCTTGCCGGCGCCCGCCTCGGCCACTTCGCGGGTGTCCAGCCGCGGCACGTCCTGCGACCACAGGCCGGCATCCTCCAGCCGTGTCGCCAGCAGCGAGCGGTAGACCAGCGCGGCGAACCAGCCCGGCTGGCCGTCGCTGCCGGGCGCCGTGTTCAGGCGGCCGCTGCGCGCCAGCAGCCAGCCCCGCGACGCCAGCACGCGCGCCTGTACGCGATCGGGCACCAGCTGCGCCAGCTCGCCGGCGAGCTTGTCCGAATAGCCGAGCAGGGGCCGCGTGTCGGCGGCCATCCGGTCGCCACCGGCGGCCGCGTCGTACACGCCGACGCCGAGCGCATGCAGATGGAGATCGCGCGGCAGGCGCAGCTCGACCCGGTAACCGCTGCCGTCCTCCTGCCATTGCGCGGCGATCGTCTCCGGCAGACCGTCGACCGGCGGATCCAGCGGCCGCGCGGCGAACGGCCCCGGCGCCGCGCTGGCCAGCAGGTAGCGGCGTTGGCCGTTCGCGTCGCCCAGCGCAAGGATCAGGTGATCGGCCGCCAGCGCACCCGCATCGTCCGCATCGGCGCGGCTGCGCCGGGTGGCGCGCACGTCGGCGTACAGGTACAGCCAATCGTCGTCCGCGGCCAGCAGCAGCTTGCCGCGCGAGCCCAGCGGCTGGCTCCACGGCGTCAGCGGCGCCCAGTCGTCACCGTAGCCGTCCACGGTGATCGGGTTCGGTGCCTGCTGCACGTACCAGCCGGGGCCGGCGGATTCCGGCGCCACTGCGCCGGTCACCACCAGGCTGCGCGCCACCGCATTCGCCGACGCCAGCAGCGCCTGCGACTGCCCTTCGCGCAGCAGCGTTTCCATCTGCCGCACGTACAGCCAGCCGGCCACCGGCAACGCCAGCGTGCACAGCGCGACCAGCAGCAGCTTGCGGCGCAGCGTCATCGGGGCCGGCGCTCAGCGGCCATGCGCGGGCGCGGCGGCGTCCTTTGCCCAGCGCGAGGCCACCACCACGCGCATGAAGTCGTCGAGCAGCGCGCGGCGCGACGAGTCGGCGTCGTCGAACGCCATCGACCAGCTCAGCCGCACGCCGCTGGCCGCGCCCGGATCGCAGAACACCAGCACGTCGTCGACATGGTCGCTGCCCTGGTAGACCGAGGCCTCGCACGGCATGGCCGGATGCCGCACGGCGAAGCCGGACACCTTGCCGGCCGGGTCGTGCTGCAGGTAGCGCTGGTGGTCGGCCTGCACCTCGTCGGCCAGGGCGGGCAGCTGGCGCGGCCACACGTTGAGCACCATCACCCGCTGCGGCTTGCCGCTCCATTCGCCCTGGTACAGCACGGCGTTGACGCCGATCGCACGCGCATAGGTGCAGCAGTCGCGCGTCCAGCCGGCCGGCGTGGCGGCGCTGATCGCCCAGGCCGGCGCATTGCCGTCGCGGGCGCCGCGCGCCAGCACGCCGTCGTCCTTGCCGGCGGCCTGCGCCAGCGCGGCGAACGCGCACAGCGCCAACGTCAACCCGATGCGCAAGCTCACGGCTTCCACCGGTAGCCCACACCGTGCACCGTCTCGATCGCGTCGAACTCCGGCGCCACCGCGATGAACTTCTTGCGGATGCGCTTGATGTGCGAGGTGATGGTGGCGTCGTCCACTACCAGTTCGGCCTCGCGCATCAGCTGGTCGCGGTTCTTCACGTGCCCCGGGAAGCGGATCAGCGTGTGCACCATCCAGAACTCGGTGACGGTGAGCGGGATCTCCTCGCCGTTCCAGGTGATGCGCATGCGCTCGGACTCCAGCTTCAGCGGGCCGTGCTCGATCACCGTCTCGCTGCTGGCCGGCACCTTCAGCGATTCGATGCGGCGGAACAGCGCGGCGATGCGCGCGGCGAGCTGGTGCAGGCTGGTGTCCTTGCTGAGGTAGTCGTCGGCGCCCAGGCGCAGGCCGGAGATCACGTCGAAATCCGAGTCGCGCGCGGTGAGGAAGATGATCGGCAGCGTCGCCGACTTCGCGCGCAGCTCGCGGCACAGGTCGAAACCACCCTCCGGCTCGTCGCCCAGGCCGATGTCGATGATCACCAGCTCCGGCAGGCGCATCGCGAACGCGCCGGACGCCTCCTGCCGCGAACCGTAGCCGCGCGCGTCGTAGCCGAAGCGGTTCAGCGCCTCGACGTAGTTGGCGCGGATCAGCGGTTCGTCCTCGACGATGGCAATGCTGCGGCCCATGGCGCACTCCCTGATGACGGTGCGCGCAGCGTGCTATGCGAATCGCATGCGCGCAAGCCGCGCGGCGCGCTTGCCCGCGTTTTGCCACATGCCGGCAGCCGGCCGGCCCGATTGCGCCGGCGCCAGCGCCCGTGCCGGCGGTTTGATAGGCCCCAGGTAGCCGACCGGGAATGCCGCGATGCCCAGAACCGAATCCACCGAACGCGACCCCAACGCCGAACTGCGCGGCTTCGAGCCGCTGCGGGTGGCCCTGGCGCTGGGCGCCCTGCTGCTTGCCCTGCTGCTCAGCCTGTGAGGTGGACGCCAATGGACCCGCTCCGTCCCGACCCGAATTCGCTCGACCGGTTTGCCGTGGAAGGCCGCGTTGCGCCCGGCGCGAAGGGAACCGCGCCGGGCGCGGGGCAGGACGACCCCGACCCCGACTGGCAGCCCCTGTAGCGCCGCGCCTCCCATTCCGTCCGACATGGTGGTTCCTTTCCCCTCCCCGCGAGGGGATTTTTTCGGCCCTGGACCGGACAGGCTGCGGCTTGCGCCCGTTCATAATTCCGCCGGGAACCAAACCGGACCACCCCGGTCAGTATTACTGATTGGTACCGTTCCTCTTGCCGTGGAACGTGCCGGCACGGCAGTCGACTCTCCCCTGTAAAGCGGTCGTGCCGGCACACCAATCAATGGTGTTCCCTCTCACGTCCACGACGACGTTTGTCCCGGCGCAGCCCCCGCTGCGTCGGGATTTTTATGTGCGCGACCGGCCGGTCGCACGGCGGCGGGCTTGCCTAGCCAATCGCCTTGCGCATGGCGGCGGGATTGCCTATCCAATCGCCTTGCGCATGGCGGCGGGATTGCCTATCCAATCGCCTTGCGCATGGCGGCGATTTCGGCGCGGTAATCCTTCGCGTGGAAGATCGCGGAACCGGCGACGAAGGTGTCGGCGCCGGCCGCGGCGATCGCGCCGATGTTGTCGGCGGTGACGCCACCGTCGATCTCCAGCCGGATCGCGCGGCCACTGGCATCGATGCGCGCGCGCGCCTGGCGCAGCTTCTCCAGCGCGCCGGGAATGAATTTCTGGCCGCCGAAGCCGGGGTTGACCGACATGATCAGGATCAGGTCGAGCTTGTCCATCACGTAGTCGAGATAGTCCAGCGGCGTGGCCGGGTTGAACACCAGCCCGGCCTGGCAGCCCGACTCCCTGATCAGACCCAGCGTGCGGTCGATGTGCTCGCTCGCCTCCGGATGGAAGCTGATCAGGCTGGCGCCGGCCTTGGCAAAGTCCGGCACGATGCGGTCGACCGGCTTCACCATCAGATGCACGTCGACCGGCGCGGTGATGCCGTACTTGCGCAGCGACTGCAGCACCATCGGGCCGATCGTGAGGTTCGGCACGTAATGGTTGTCCATCACGTCGAAGTGCACCCAGTCGGCGCCGGCGGCGAGCGCCGCGGCGGTGTCCTCGCCGAGCCGGGCGAAATCGGCGGCGAGGATGGAGGGGGCAATGACGGGAGCTTGCTTGGGCATGGCTGATACCAAAAGGTCGAATGTGCCTATTGTAGGAGCCCGCTGGCGGGTGATGCTCCTCGGGTCGCATCAGAGCAGGAGCATCGCCCGCCAGCGGGCTCCTACTTGAAGCCGCGGGCTTCCTTGATCCGGTCGTACGCGGCGTTGATCTCGCTGGCGCGCGCCTCGGCGCGCTTGCGCATGTCCTCGGGCAGGTCGCCGAGGCGGTCGGGGTGGTGTTCGGAGATCAGCTTGCGGTAGGCGCGCTTCACCGCGCGGTCGTCGGCGTTGCGGTCGATGCCGAGCACCGCGTACGGATCCGGCCCCTGCGCGGCGCGCTGCGGCGGCACGTAGCCGCCGGTGCCGTAGGCTTGGCCGTAGCCGCGCGATCCGCCGGGGCCGGCGTTCCACGCGTAGCCCTTCATCGCCATCAGCGCCATCAGCTCCATGTCGCTGATCCGCAGCGCGAACGCCAGCTGGCGCAGGATCGCCATCTTCTCCGGCGGCGGGTTGCCCTCGGCCAACACCGTCTCGATCACCACGTCGAGCACCGGGAACGCGTGGTCGCGGCGCAGGCCGACCCAGTTGCGCAGCGCGGCGATGGTCTGGGTGACGTCGAACTCCGGCTGCTTGCCGGCGTTGAAGCTGGCCACCGCCTGCTTGCGCAGCTCGGCGTCCAGGTTCATCCGCGTCATCAGGCGTTCGGCAACCGCGATCTCCTGCTCCGACACGCGCCCGTCGGACTTCGCCACCGCACCGAGCAGGGTGAACAGCGGGCCGACGAAGCCGCCGGCTTCCGGCGTGGCGTTCTTGCGCTGGCTGTAGCGCATGTTGTCGAAGATGAAGCCGATCACCGCGCCGGTGATGGCGCCGGGCAAGTGCCCGATGATCAGGCCGAAGAACGCGAACCACAGCGTATAGGTATAACTCATGGGTTCCCCTGCGGCTGCGGCGACTGCGCGCTGTACCAGCGCGCCAGCGCGTCGAGTTCGGCGTCGCTGACCGGGCCGATCGCGGCGCGCATCACCGGCATGTTGCGGCGGCCGTCGCGGTACTGCTTCAGCGCGTCGCGCAGGTAGTCCAGCCGCTGGCCGGCCAAGTGCGGCACGCCGGGCACGCCGGCATGGCCGTTGGCCCCGTGACAGGCCGCGCACAGGCCCAGGCGGGCGGGCTGTGCCGGCGTCTGTGCGCGGATCGGGAGGGCGGCGAGCAGGCAGAGCGCCGCGATCAATGGAATACGCATCGGCAACAGATGGGGCCAGGGATCGCCAATTCTAGCAGCGCCCCCGGATTTCCTCGGGCGGCGTTTCCGGCGCCGCGGCCGCAGCGGCTAGAATGGGCGCTTCCCCACCACGTGGAACCCGCCGCCGTGCCCACCACCCTGCCGCAATCGAACCTGCCCGGCCTCGAGCTGATCCACCGCGGCAAGGTGCGCGATGTCTACGCGTTGTCCGACGATCGGCTGCTGATGGTCGCCACGGACCGGTTGTCGGCGTTCGACGTGGTGCTGCCCAACCCGATCCCGGGCAAGGGCGAGATGCTCACCCAGATCTCCAACTTCTGGTTCGGCAAGACCGCGCACCTGGTGCCGAACCACCTGCTCGACGTGCCGCTGGCCGAGGTGCTGCCGCCCGGCACCGACCTCAAGCTGTACGAGAAACGCGCGGTGGTGACGCGGCGGCTGAAGCCGGTGCCGGTGGAGGCGATCGCACGCGGCTACCTGATCGGTTCCGGCTGGAAGGACTACCAGGCCAGCGGTTCGCTGTGCGGCATCGCGCTGCCCCCCGGCCTCCAGCAGGCGCAGCGGCTGCCCGAACCGATCTTCACGCCCTCGACCAAGGCCGCGGTGGGCGACCACGACCAGAACGTCAGCTTCGACGCGGTGGTGGGCGTGGTGGGCGCCGGCCTGGCCAACCAGGTGCGCGACGCCACCCTGGCGATCTACCGCTGGGCCGCCGCCTACGCGGCCGAGCGCGGCATCATCATCGCCGACACCAAGTTCGAGTTCGGCACCGACGCCAACGGCAAGCTGTATGTGATGGACGAGATGCTCACGCCGGATTCCTCGCGCTTCTGGCCTGCCGACGAATACAAGGTGGGCATCAGCCCGCCCAGCTACGACAAGCAGTTCGTGCGTGACTGGCTGGAGACGCAGCACTGGAACAAGACCGCGCCCGGCCCGGTGATTCCGGACGAGGTGATCGCGCGCACCGCCGCCAAGTACGCCGAGGCCTTGCAGCGGCTGGCCGGCATCCGGCTCGACTGAAGCGTCCACTGAGAGGCTGTGACACCACAGCCTCTCAGCCCGGCCACGGATGGCCGGTCGCGAATTTGGCACGCAAGTGCCTGATTCGCGTGAGCGAGTCCGGACATGCGCCGGACTCGCGATTGAAAAAAACCACAGGAAGTGGTTTTTTTCACAAGCATCCGAAAGGGGAACGCCCATGCGCACCATGCAGGACTGGCTCGACAGCTACAGCGGCGACCATCAGAACCCGACCAACCAGGTGTTCCACTGGTTCTGCGTGCCGCCGATCGTGTGGTCGGTGATCGCGCTGCTGTGGGCGATCCCGGTGCCGGTCAGCCAGCTGCGCCCCGGTTCGTGGGCGGTGCTGGTGATGGTGCTGGCGTTCTACTGGTACTGGAAGCGCTCGCACCGGCTGGCGATCGGCCTGCTGATCGCATTCGCCCTGCTCGGCCTGCTCACCCACTTCCTGTACGGGCGGCTCGGCGCCGCGCAGTTGTGCTGGCTCGCGGCCGGCGTGTTCGTGGTCGCCTGGATCGGCCAGTTCATCGGGCACAAGTTCGAAGGGCGCAAGCCCAGCTTCCTCACCGACCTTTCCTACCTGCTGATCGGCCCGGCCTGGCTGATGGCCAAGCTGCTGCGCAAACTGGGATTCAAGCAAGTCACATGACCACCCTGCTCACCGTGATCAGCACCCTGCTGTGGTGGGTGCTGTACAGCAGCATCGCCGCACTGGCGTTCGCCCTCGTCGGCTGGTGCGTGCTGCGCTGGACCGAGCGCTGCGCGGTGGTGTTCAACCGCATCTACCTGGCCTGCCTGCTGTGGGCCATGGTCGGCCTGCTGCTGGTGGCCGGCGTGGCCGCCTACGAGGGCCACCTGCATCCGCCCTACGCCGCGCTGCTGAACTCCGGCCTGCTGCGCGCCGCGCTGGTGCTGGACATGCTGATCGGCAGCGTGCTGCTGTGGCGGCTGGTGCCGCGCATCGACGCCCATCGCATCCGCCCCGGCAGCGCGTGCATGGCGGTGGCGGTGATCACGGCGCTCGGCTTCGGCGTGGCCACCAGCCTGGCCTGAGCCAGCGGCAGCCCGCACGAACCGGGCGGCATGCAGCCGCCGGGTTTCGCATCCGCAGCGCCACGGCGCGCGGCTCCGCTCAGTGCATTCCCCATACGGCTGCGCCGAACAGCATCATCATGAGCAACCCGATGATCATGGCCACCACGGCGCCGATCACTAGATAGACCACCTCCACCAGGCACGCCTTGCCGAACCCGATCCGGCCGCCGGTCTGCGACGGCAGCCGGTGGTCCCTGAGACCTTGCCTTTCAACGGCCCGACGCACGCTCCGCCGGCGGCCGGCCCGGCTCACCGAAGTCGGGCCAGCCGCCGGCCGTCCAGCCGATCGGTTGGATCCGCGGCGCACGGCGCGCAGTGCACTTCCAGTCTGGCCCGCCATTGGCGTGATAGATGATCCAGTCGCGACCGTCCGGCCCTTTGAAGAAGCCATTGTGGCCAGGCGCATAGATGCCGCTGCGCAACGAGGTGGCGAATGACGGCCGGGGCGATTTGCGCCAGGATGCCGGGTCCAGCAAATCGGCACCGCTGTCGGCATGTAACAGGCCGAGGGCATAGTCGTCGGACCAGCATGCACTGGCCGAATAGCTGAGGAATACCTTGCCGTCCGGCCCCTGCAGGAACTCCGGCGCTTCGAGGATCCGGCGTCCACCCCGCATCTCCCAGGCGTATGTCGGCCTGGCGATGTCCACTTGGGGCGCCGCCAGCGTCCACGGATTGGCCATCGGCGCAATCACCAGGTCGCTGTGGTCGCCGACGTAGGCGGAGTAGACGAAATACCAGCGGCCTGCATGCTGGAACACGGTGCCGTCGATGCCGGTATGCGCGGTCTTGAGCATGCCGCGCTCGACCCAGTGGCCCTGGGTCGGATCGGGCGAGGCGCTCTCCAGCACGAACACGTGGCGGTGGGCGTCGTCATTGTGCCGCACGTCCGCCGCGGTGAAATACAGGTACCACTTGCCCTCGATGTAGTGGAGCTCGGGCGCCCAGACCGCGGTCGACGCCGGGCCGCTGGCCGGTGCGCGCCACACCACCACGGGCGCGGCATCGGCCAGGTGCCACAGGTCGATGGTCCTGCGCAGTTCGATACGGCCGCCCGAGGTACTGGTGTAGTAATAGACCCCGTCGCGCCGGATCACCCATGGGTCGGCCCCCGAAGGCAGCAACGGGGTAGCGTAGTCCTGCGTGTCGGCCGCGAGTGCCTGGATGCTGGCGAGCAGAAAGATCAGGCTTGCGAGCATCGGGCGGCAGTGCTTCGTGGGCATCGCGTCTCCAGAGCAGGCCCGCGCCGGCGCATGGCGCGGATGGAACGGCGGGGACCACCCGCCGCTCCGGCGGTGGCTTACTGCAGCACCCACTGCTGGGTACCCAGGCCGTTGTCGGTGTAGATCTGCAATTGGGTGCCGGCGGTAGTCGAGCCGGCAGGGTCGTCCAGCGCCAGCTCGCCCGAGGCCTGGGTCAGCAGCTTGTAGCTGCCATGGCCGACGTCGACCACCTGCCAGCTCTGGTTGGCGTTGCCGACGCAGCCCCACAGCGTGACCAGGTTGCCTGGTGTGGTGCTGCCGCCGGTGTTGTCCAGGCATAGACCGGTGGCTTCGTTCCGGAGACTGAAGAACCCGTTGCCCTGCGCGCGGAAGGTCCAGCGCTGCACGCTCAGCCCATTGCAGGTCCACAACTCCGCGCTGGTGTTGTTGGCGGTCGACCAGCCGGTGTTGTCCAAGCACAGGCCACGCGCGAACACGCTCTGCACGGCGTAGGTCGAGCCGTCGGTCGGCAGCCGGTTCCACGGCATGTGCCCGAAGTAGGTGATGCAACCGCCGTTGAGGTAGTCCGAGGCGAGTTCCAGGATGCCCGAGCCGTCGGCTTCGGGCAGCAACGCCGAGGAATAGTTCGGGCAGTAGTTGTCGTAGGCGCCCGGCACCTGCACCGGCGCATCAATCGTGAACCAGTGGCCCACACCATCGGCCTGCGTATTGACGAACAGGACCTTGCCGTTGGACGGCGAGACGCTGCCGTTGGATTCGTACATTACCTGGCTGACCAGCAGGATCGCGCCGTTGGCGACGGACAGCACCGAAGGCGTCCAGTGGTTGAGCGGCGCATGCTCCAGATACTGCCCGGTGGCGGTCTGCACCTTGGTGCCCATGTTGGTGGGATCGCCGAAATACCAGCCGTCCACCGACACGCGCGAGAACACCGTGCACGCCGCCGGTCCGCACAGCTCGTAGCTCATGAAGAAGTGCCCGTTCGGCAGTTGGCTGACCGTGATCATGCCGGGCCGGTCGCCCGGAATCGCGCTGCGCACCGTATCGGTCGGGTTCTGCCAGCTCACGCCATCGTAGCTGCGGATCTGCGCCAGCTTCTGGCTGCAGCAGGGATCGGTCTCGTCGGACCAGAACATCGCCAGCGCGCCGTCATTGGCGACCTCGAACTCCGGCTCCCACAGACCGTGGCTTGCGTCGCCCGCGCGCACCGGCGTGCTGTGGTAGCTCCAGTGCGCGCCTTGGTCGGTGCTGGTATAGACCTCGATCGCCGGCATGCCGCCGGAGAAGTAAGAGGCGGCGGACAACAGCGTTCCCGCGGCGAGATTGCCCACCGCGCGCGGCAGCTCGTACAGCGTCGCGCAACAGCGTTCGCTGCTGCCGCCGATGGTGGGCACGGGCCCAAGCGCGCTCCAGCTCGCGCCGTCGTCGACGCTCTGGAAAATGATGCCGTTGGTGCTGGCGATCAGGCGCCCGTTGACACCCGCCGGTCCGTGCGCCAGGCGCACCACGCGCGGGTATAGCGTACTCCCCTGCAACACGGTGCCCGAGGCCGCCCACGCGCTGTGCGCGATGACCATCGCGCACAGCGCGAACACCAGCCGTACCAGGGCTTGTCCGAAAATCCGATCCAACGCTTGCATGTCTCCTCCCAGGCCGCGCTCGCGGCCGCGATGGCGCCGGTAGCGCCGGCGTGCGCTTTCCCCTGTCGCAACAATCGCCCGCATCAGCCGCCCGGCGTTGCCGGGTCGAGCTGCACGTAGTCCACGTCGGCCGCATGCCGGGCGCCCTCAAGCACGACTGTGTTATCGCCCTTGCGCAAGCCGCCGCTGGCGGTGGCCACATGCCAGCCGTCGCGGTCGGGGCGATCGGTCGTTTTCCAACCGGTGCCGTTGACGCGCAACACCGGCAGCGCAGGCCGGAAGCCCAGGTCCTGCCAGCGGACCGTGGCGCGATACATGCCGCCGGCTTCGACGTGCACCGGGAAGGAAAGGCGCCCGCCCGGCGCCGAGGCCATGCGCGCCTTGGCGCCGTTGGATGCCGTCGGATCACCGATGCGCACCGCCCATTGCCGCACGGCGTCCTCGGCTTCGTAGCGATCGAACCGCGCAGGTGCGCCGGCATGCATGACCACATTCCTGCCCGCGTCGGCGGGGGCGGCGGCGATCGATGAGGTGGTCGCATGCCAGAGGAGGTCGCCAGGCATGTCCAGCAGGGCCTGGGTCCAGCCGGCGTGGATATTGCCGGTAAGTTTCCGCACCGGCGCTTCGGCCTCCCACCACGGCCCGCGCCCGCCGGTGTTGTTCCAGTACAGGCCGCGCCCGGAGGGATCGCCGTCGCCGCCAGCGCGTTCGGCCAGCACCGCCACGACGCCATGCCCGCCACGCCAAGGCAGCCAGCGCACGAACGGCGAGGCAGCCGGCCACGCCCCGGCCGGCGTGTGCACCGGTGTGCCGCGATCGTGCGGATCGCCCCAGTGCATGCCGTCGGTGCTGAATTTCAGGTAGACCTGCCCGTTGCGGGGACCGTCGATGTCCTCGTAACTCATGACGTAGCTGCCGTCGGGCAGGCGGTCGACCACCGCCATGCCCGGACGCTCGACGCCACCGGAGATCGCCACGTCGACCGTCTCCTCGCCCCAGCTTCGGCCGCCGTCGGCGGAGACCTTGTGCGCGAGCAACTGGTTGTAGCCGGCCTCCTTGTGCCCCTCGCTGGAGTAATAGGCCACCAGTCGCCCGTCATCCAGACGATGGATGTTCGGTTCCCACACGCCGTGGTTGTCCTTGTCGCCGGGGTTGCCTCCGCCCTTGACGATCGAGCCCCGGTAGCGCCAGCTGCGGCCGGCGTCGGTGGATACGTAGAGCTGCAGGTCTTCGGCGACCAGGCGTCCCTGCGCGTCGTTGCCGGTGGCGTTGGCGGCCAGCAGCAGCGTGCCGGCCTGCAGGTCGGCACTGGCTTTGGACAGCTCGGAAAGGTGTGGCTGCCAGCGCAGTTGCCAGCGTGCGTCGCTGGCGTGCGCCTGGTCGGTGACGTTGGCAACGAAGCGCCAGCACGCACCCTGGTCGCGGCTTTCGTAGAGCGGCAGACCGCCCATGCCGTCGCGCTCGAAAGTCATGAGCATCCGTCCGGACGCCCCGGCCTCCGACTGGTGGGCCAAGCGAACCACTGAGACGTAACCGACGCCATCGGCCACCACCTCGCCGCACATGGCGGACGGCGCCGACGCCGCATGGCTTGCCACGCCGGCATAGCCAAAGGCCACGGAAAGACCCAGGAGCAAGGGACGCATCATGGAACACCTCCGGATCCGGGACGGATATACGCACCCGCGGCATCGTGCGGCCGACGCCGGCATCGAGCGGTGCCGGGGCCGCCGCACCCCAGTACGGCACGGAAGGCCCCGCCGCCGCCCGGCATGCTCATGCGCGCACGCCACCAGGCACGGATGAGGAGGAGGCGACGACGGCAACGGGGAGGGGTGCTGCCATCGTCGCCTCCGCTCAAAACTTGAAGCGCACGCCCAAGCCCACGGTACGGTCCTGGTAACGGATATCGCGCGGCCGTGTGTTGCCGCCGCCCCAGTACTGGTGCAGATCCTCGCCGGTCAGGTTGGTCGCCGACAGCACCATCGTCGTATAGGGGTTGACGTCATAGCCGATCGACAGGTCCAACTGGTTGGCCGGCTTGATCTCGTCGTGGTTGCCGGCCACGGTCGGCTGGGTGAAGAAGTCGATGAACCGGCTGCGGTAGTTATAGGCCAGCCGCGCCGAGAAGCCGTACTTCTCGTACATCAGCACCGCGTTGTAGTTGTTCTTCGACACGTTCTGCAGCGGCGAGGCCACTTCCGGGCCGCCGATATACTGCGGCGAGCGGGTCGAGCCGTCGATGTAGGTGTAGTTGAGCTGCACGCCCAGGCCGCTGAGCGCGCCCGGCAGGAAGTCGAAGAACTGCTGGTAGGCCACCTCGGCGCCGTTCAGGTGACCGCTGCCGGCGCTCTGCGGCGAGGACAGCTGGTAGGCCGCGCCGTTGATCGTCACGTTGGTCACGTAGTTCTGGATGTAGCCGTTGATGTCGCGGTAGAACACGCCGCCGCTGATATAGCCGGAAGGCGCGAAGTACCACTCCAGCGAGGCGTCGTAGTTGTTCGACTTGATCGGCTTGAGGTTCGGATTGCCGCTGGCGGCCGCACCCGCCCGGTTGATCGTGCCGGGATTGAGCGAGATCGACGGGTTGAGCTGGCCAAAGCCCGGGTAGGTCACGGTCTTGGCGGCCACCAGGCGCAGTTGCAGGGCATCGGTGAAGTGCAGGTTGAAGCTCAGGTTGGGCAGGTACACCGGTTTGCTGGTACCCACCGACAGGGGCGAGTAGAGGCTGGTGGCGGCGTTGAAGGAGAACGCGTCGAGGTTGCGCTTGGTGCGCTCGATGCGCACGCCCATCAGGCCATCCACCGGCAGGCCGAACAGCGTAGTGTCGTAGCCCGCCTGCAGGTAGCCGGCCAGGGTCTTCTCGTCGATATGGTAGAAACGGCCCGGGTTCTCCGGCGCCAGGCCCGCGGGCAGTCCGTACAGGTTGCGAATCGCGTCGGCGTTGGCGGTGAGGTAGTTGAAGCAGCCGGTCAGCCAGGACACCGGGATCGCCGAGGTGGTCGGCATAGCGCAGAAATAGCTGTCCGGGAAACGGGCGGTGACCTGATTGGCCGGATTCGGCGTCTGCACGATGTTGCCGGTGCCCGCGCCGCCCGGCGGCGGCGTGGAAACCTCCACGCTGCCGGTGTACCTGGCCTTGTGGTCGGCATAGCGCAGGCCGAAGTCCAGATAGCTGAAGAAGCCGCCGTTGATGTCCCAGGTACCATCGCCGCGCCAGGCGTACTGCTTGCCGCGCTCGGTATGCCAGGTCTGGAACAGTCCATTGAGGTAATAGTTGTTCGGGTTGAGCTGCTGGTTGCCGCCCAGCGACCAGTTCTGCTGGTCGCCGGAAGTGCCGTTCCAGACCGTCGTGACCGGCCCCTTGAGGAAGGTGTCGATGATGAAGGTGTGGTCCTTGAACGACGTCGATCCATAGGACAGGTCCGAACTCAGGCGCAGTCGGTCCCCATGCCACTTCACGCCGATCGCGTGCTGCATGTCCTGGCCATGCTGCAGGTGGGCCTGGGTGCTGGTCGCCGCATAGGTGTTGCCGGTCCAGGTGCCGCTGGCGGCATCGCAGATGGTCTGGCCCTGGAACGGCGAGCCGGTGAGCTGGTCGGCGTAGCAGTGGTTGCTGACGGTGAGGTTGCTCGGCGTGACCGCGCCCACCGGGAAGGAGAAGTAGAACGGCTGGTTGTATTTGTCGGACACCCAGTCGTACAGCCCCTCGGCATAGAACTCGGTGTTGTCGTTGGGCTTCCACTGCAATGCGTAGTTGAGCTCCGGGCGCTGGCGGTAGCCGATGTTGTAGTCGGCGCCGAAGCCGTTCGGCGCCGCGATCAGGTTACCTGTGCCGGTGCGCATCGGCTGGCCCGTGCCGTCGGTCAGCACCTTGGGAAAATCGCCCCAGACCGCGTTGTACTGGTAGTGCTGCGCCATGAAACTGGCGTTGACCAGCGCGCCGACCTCGCCGATGCCAGTCTGCCAGCGATCGCTCGCCAGCACACTGAAGTTGGGATCGGTGCGGCCGCCGTACTTGCTGTGCGTGGCGGTATAGGTCACCGCAGCCTTCGGCCCGTCGAAATCGAACGGCCGATACAGCTGCATGTCGACCACGCCGGCGATGCCGCCGTCGGGCAGGCTCGCTTCGCTGCTCTTGTAGACCTGCACCGTCTTGACCGCGGTCGCCGGCAGGTTCTGGAACGCGAAGGCGCGGCCCACGCCACTGAAGATTTCGCGGCCGTTGAGCGTGGTGATCACGTTCGGCAAGCCGCGCACCACTACCGAACTGGTCTCGCCCTGGAAACCCTGCGCCACCTGCACGCCGGTGATGCGCTGCATGGCGTCAGCCACACTGTTGTCCGGCAGCTTGCCGATGTCCTCGGCGACGATCGAGTCGACCACCATGCGCGAGTCCTGCTTGAGGGACTGTGCGCTTGCCAGGCTCTGGCGAAGCGGCGTCACGGTCATCTGCGAGAGATCGACCACATGCTTCTTGGCGTCGTGGTCGGCGATACCTTTCTTGCGTGTCTTGGCCTGACCATCCTGGGTCGAAGCCTTGGCGGATTGCTGCGTTCCGGTGCCTTCGGTCGCCTGCGCGTCCTGGGCATGCGCCGGGGCGAAGGCAGCAGCGATCGCGGCCGCGAGGATCGTCAAGGAAATGCGGTTGCGGTACATGAATGGAAACCTCCCGTCAGAAGTGGGTTGGCCACCGGCCCTGCCGGCGCCATCGTTGGGTCATGCCGTCGGCGGGTTGGCCGCGCGGCTGGAAAACCTTGGGTGCGTGTCGCTCTAGGGGCGTGGCGCATCGGCCGGTGCGGGGAAACTGACTGCCGCTGCCGGAACCACGCCGCGGGGCGCATGCGAGAGCGCGCGCAGAATGTCGGCCTCGCGCTGGCGATACGGCGTGCCGTCCCCGTGCAGCAGATCGTGGAACCAGAGCGTTGGCGGCTGCAGCGTATAGGGGCGTTGCCAGGAATCCCACGGCAGCGTGGTCTGCGTGCGTCCTTCGACGAAACCCCAGTTGACCATGCCCACGTCGAGCTTCTTGGCCAGCGGCAACACGCCGTCGATGGTGGAACCGGCACCGCGTGCCATGTATTCGGTGCAGATCAGCGGGCGGCCGTAGCGGGCGAGCTGGCGCACGCGGCCGGCGAACTCCTCTGGCCAACCGTAGCTGTGGAAGCTGATCACGTCGGATTGCTCCAGCTGCGTACGCTCGACCGCGTTGAGCTTCGCGGGATCGGACCAGTCGTCGTCGTGCCAGAGGCCACTGGTGAGCGGCTGCATCGGCGCTGCGCTGCGCGCCCAGGCGAACACCTGCGGCAGCAGCCCGGCGACCAGCGCCACTTTGTTCTTCGGTTCGCGGGCGTCGTAGTCGCCGCCGCCGGGATTGTCCGGCTCGTTCCACACGTCCCAGGCGAGTACGCGCGGGTCCTTGGCAAAGCGGCCGACGACATCCTTCACGTAGTGTTCCAACCGCGGGTACTGGCCGGGATCAGCGAGCGCGACGCCAGGGCTCTGCACCCACCCGGAGTTGTGCACGCCGGGAATCGGCGGATGCTGCGGACCGAGCCTTGGCTCGGGATCCCAGCATGAATCGAACAGCACGAAGATCGGCTTGATGCCGTGCCTGCTCGCGATCGCCAGGAACTGGTCGACGCGGCGCTTGAAGCCTTCCGGATCCTGCTTCCACAGCAGATCGTGCAGGAATACGCGCATGGTATTCATGCCCAACTGCTGCGCCCAGCCCAGCTCCTTGTCGATGCGCGCCGGGTCGAAGGTGGGCGCCTGCCACATTTCCAGCTCGTTGATGGCATCAGCCGGAACATAGTTGCTGCCCAGCGGCCAGGGCTGATGTTCGTACCAGGCATGCGCCTGGGCCGGCGTCCAGCGCGCCGGGGCGTCCGCAGCCGGCGCGCGCGCGGAGAACAATGCGCTCACGCCGAATGCCAGGGCCAACAGTGCGTACTTCATGCGATCTCCTCATAGTGTGCGGACGCTTGCGCGGGGCAAGCGCTTCCCGTGACACCCGTTCCGGGCGCCGTGCAGCGCGAGCGGCCGGGTCAGCGCGCGCCGCGCGCCGGCTCGGCGGTGAAGCGATAGACGATCAAGTTGCGGTAGATTTGGCCGGGATCGAGCCGGGCCGATCCGAAGCTCGGGTGATTGGGAGTGTCCGGAAACAGTTGCGGCTCGAGCACGAACGCGTCGCCCTGCCGGTACACGTGCCCGCCGGTGCCGACCGTGGTGCCGTCGAGGAAATTGCCCGAGTAGAACTGCAGGCCCGGCTGCGCCGAGCTGAGCGTGAGCACGCGGCCCGAATGCGGATCCTCCACCCGCGCCACGGTGCGCGGCGCCGACGCCGGTGCGCGACTGATCACCCAGTTGTGATCGTAACCGTGGCCGTCGAGCAGTTGCGGGTCGTTGACGCGTATGTCGTGGCCGATCGGCTTGGCCTGGCGGAAGTCGAATGGCGTGCCGTCGACCTTGCGCTGCTCGCCGGTAGGAATGGAAGTGGCGTCAACCGGCAGGAACACGTCGGCCGGGATGGTCAACCGCTGGTCCATCACGCTGCCCGAGCCCTCGCCCGCCAGGTTCCAGTAGGCGTGGTTGCTGAGGTTGACGATGGTCGGCCGGTCGGTGGTCGCGCGGTAGCCGATCGATAGTTGATTGTCGTCGTCGAGCGTGTATGTCGCAGTGACCGACAGCTGTCCCGGATAACCCATGTCGCCGTCCGGGCTGGTGTAGGTGAGTGTCACGCTCGCCTTGCCCGCGTCATGGCTGACCTCGCTGATGCTCCACAGCACCTTGTCGAAGCCGCGGGTACCGCCGTGCAGTGAATTGGGGCCGTCGTTTACAGGCAGCTGGTAGGCATGACCGTCGAGTACGAAGCGCCCCTTGGCGATGCGGTTGGCGTAGCGACCGACCGTGGCGCCGAAGTACTGCGGCCTCCCCAGGTAGCCCTTGAGCGACGGGTAACCGAGCACGATGTCGGCGAAATGGCCCTCCCGGTCGGGCACGCTGAGCGACTGCAGGCTCGCGCCGAGCGCGATCACCCGTGCCGACAGTCCGTGCGCGTTGGTCAGCACGACCGCATCCACGCTCCGGCCGTCGGGCATCGCACCGAAAGTCTCCCGTCTTGCCATGGTCCCGGCGTGAACCGTCATCGACAGTGCCGCCAGGCCGAGCATCGAACCCATCCATCCTGCACGCTGCATGTCCCCCGAACCCCTTGCCGCCATCGAAGTGCAACCATGCAAACACATTGTATGATTATCGTGCAAGTGTCCGCAGGAATGAATTTTTTCTTTGTGCGGCGCGACATTGCGGGGGCGCCGGTCTGCAAGAGAGCATTCCCGGCATCGCCACGCCGCGTGACCGGTGGACAACGACGCTGCCGCGAGCCCAAACATTGAGTGCAATTCCTGCAGCGCATCATCGATGCTTCTGCGAACTGCTGCGGAGGAACGAAAAAAAGTTCTGCTGCACCTTGGCAGGACACGTGCCAAGTGCTTATAGTGATTTGTATGACAAACAATCAGGGCTCCAGCAGAGCCCGGCAGCATGGTTCGACCAACGCCACCTGGGGCCGCAGTACATGAGGAAGCCAATCGCAGTCCGCAGCCTGTACGGGCACGTCATGCACGAGCTCGGGCAACGCATCGTTGGCGGCAAGGTCAAGCCCGGCGAGGTGCTGCCCCGCGAGGAGACGCTCGCCGAAAGCCTTCAAGTGAGCCGCACTGCATTGCGCGAAGCACTCAAGGTGCTCTCGGCCAAGGGGCTGATCGAATCACGCACCGGCGTCGGTGCCCGGGTGCTGGAGAAACGCTGCTGGAACCAACTGGACGCCGACGTGCTTGCCTGGCGCTGCGCCTCAATGCCGACTGACGATTTCGTCGACAAGCTGGTGGAGATGCGCGAGGTCATCGAGCCGGCCGCCGCCGCCAGCGCCGCGCGCCGCCGCACCGCGGAGCAGCTCGCCGCGATCGATACCGCCTACCGCGCGATGGACGAGGCGCAGACTCTCGACGACTGGACCGTGGCCGATCTGCAGTTCCACGACGCGGTGCTGCAAGCCACCGGCAACGAACTGCTGCAGTCGCTGTTCTCGGTGGTCGAGACCGCGCTGGGGACATTCTTCACCCTGTCCGCCCGTACCGCAGCCAACTTCAAGTACTCGCTGCCGCATCACCAGAAGGTACTCGAGGCGATCCGCCGCAAGCAGCCGGAAGTGGCACGCAAGGCGATGCAGGCGATGATCGCCGACTCCCAGGCCAACCTGCAGCAGAGCCGCGGCCGCCGCCGCAAGAAGGCCGGTTCGTGAGTACGCCGTTGCTCGGTCTGGATTGGGGCAGCACGCGACTGCGCGCGTTCCGTTTTGGCGTGGAGGGTCGCGTGGAGGAGGCGCGCGCGCTGCCCTGGGGCAGCCGGCACCTGCCCGAAGGAGGCTTCGCCGAGGCATTCGAACTCGCGGTCGATGGCTGGCCCCGGGCGCCTGTACTGGCATGCGGTATGGTCGGCAGCCGTGGCGGCTGGCATGAAGTGCCTTACCTCGACACACCGTGCCGCCTCGAGCGGCTGGCGGACGCGCTGACCACGATCGACGCGCCCGGCGGACGCCAACTCCACATCGTGCCGGGCCTGCGCGATCCGGCGGGGCCGGACGTCATGCGCGGCGAGGAGACCCAGATCGCCGGCCTGCTCGCGCAACGGCCCGCCCTGTCCAGCCAGGCCCGCCTGCTGCTGCCCGGCACGCACAGCAAATGGGTACGCGTGCACGACCACGCCGTCACCGGCTTCAACACTGTGATGACCGGTGAGCTGTTTGCCGTGCTGCGCAGGCATTCGATCCTCGGTGCTTCCCTTCCTGACGGCGCGGCCGACGACGACAGTGCCTTCGCGCGCGGTGTCACGGCATCGCGCAACGCTGGTGCGGCCGGCGCCCTGTCACGCCTGTTCTCCGCACGCGCCTTGATGCTCGAGGGAGCGCTCGCGCCGTCCGCGGTCGCCGATTTCCTTTCCGGCCTGCTGATCGGCGACGAATTGCGTATGGCGCTGGCCGCAAGCTGGGCCTCGCCGGACGAGCCCGTACAGGTGATCGGCGAGGACGCGCTGTGCGCGCGCTACCTGCAGGCGGCCGGGCTGCTCGGCCTTTCCTTCCTCGCCACCCCCGGCACGACCACGGCGCACGGCCTCTGGCAGGTCGCCGTGGCGGCCGATCTCACCACCGGATACGCCTGTCCATGACCGACTTCAAGACCTGGCTCGACCCGCTTCCGCTGGTCGCGATCCTGCGTGGCCTGAGCCCCGACGAAGCGGTTGACGTCGGCAACATGCTGGCCGACGCGGGCTTTCGCGTCCTGGAAGTGCCACTCAACTCGCCCGCACCACTGGATAGCATCCGGCGGCTGGCCGAGCGCTTCGGCAGCGAGCGCCTGATCGGCGCCGGCACCGTGCTCGACCCGGCGCAGGTGCGCGGCGTCGCGGACGCCGGCGGACGGCTGGTGGTGATGCCGCACGCCGACGTGGCAGTGATCCGCGCCGCCAAGCGGGCCGGTCTGTACTGCGTGCCCGGCGTGGCAACGCCGACCGAAGCGTTCGCCGCGCTCGCCGCGGGCGCCGATGCGCTCAAGCTGTTTCCGGCCGAGCAAGCCTCCCCGGCCGTGCTCAAGGCATGGCGCGCGGTGTTGCCCGCCGGTACGGCGGTACTGCCGGTCGGTGGCATCGCACCGGACACCATGGGCCCATGGTTGGCCGCCGGTGCGGCCGGCTTCGGCATCGGCTCTTCGCTCTACGCGCCGGGACGCGCGGCCGACGATGTCGGTGCGCGCGCCCATGCCTTCGCCAAGGCCTGGCGACGCCACCTCGATTCGCAAGGATCCCACGCATGAAGATCACCCGCCTGACTACGTTCATCGTGCCACCGCGCTGGCTGTTCCTGCGCATTGATACCGATGCTGGCATCAGCGGCTGGGGCGAGCCGATCGTCGAGGGTCGCGCCCACACCATCGCCGCGGCGGTGGGCGAACTCTCGGACTACCTGGTCGGCAAGGATCCGCGCCACATCGAAGACTTGTGGAGCGTGATGTACCGCGGCGGCTTCTACCGCGGCGGCCCGGTGCTGATGAGCGCGATCGCCGGCATCGACCAAGCATTGTGGGACATCAAGGGCAAGCATCTGGGCCAGCCGGTGCACGCGCTGCTCGGCGGACCGGTGCGCGAGCGCATTCGCGTGTATTCGTGGATCGGCGGCGACCGGCCGGCCGACACCGCGCGCGCCGCGAAGGACGCGGTGGCGCGCGGCTTCACCGCGGTGAAGATGAACGCCACCGAGGAGATGCAGTACGTCGATACCCACGCCAAGGTCGAGCAGGTGCTGGCAAATGTGCAGGCGGTACGCGACGCGGTCGGTCCGCATGTCGGGCTGGGCCTGGATTTCCACGGCCGGGTGCACAAGCCGATGGCCAAGGTGCTGATGCGCGAACTGGCTCCGTACAAACTGATGTTCATCGAGGAGCCGGTGCTGTCCGAGCACCTGGAGGCGTTGCCCGAGCTGGCCGCGGTCTCGCCGGCGCCGATCGCACTGGGCGAACGGCTGTACTCGCGCTACGACTTCAAGCGCGTACTGGCGATCGGCGGCGTGGACATCCTGCAGCCGGATCCCTCGCACGCCGGCGGCATCACCGAGACGCGCAAGATCGCGGCGATGGCGGAAGCCTACGATGTGGCGATCGCGTTGCACTGCCCCCTCGGCCCGATCGCGCTGGCCGCGAACCTGCAGCTGGACGCGGTCTGCCACAACGCCTTCATCCAGGAGCAGAGCCTGGGCATCCACTACAACGCCGGCAACGACCTGCTCGACTATGTCAGCGACCGCAGCGTATTCGCCTACCAGGACGGCTTTGTCGCCATCCCCGGCGGTCCGGGCCTGGGCATCGAGGTCAACGAAGCCTACGTCGCCGAGCGCGCTTCGGCCGGTCACCGCTGGCGCAATCCGGTGTGGCGGCACGCCGACGGCAGCGTGGCGGAGTGGTGAGCATGTCCATGTTCGCCACCTACCCCAGCCTGGTCGACCGCACGGTATTCGTCAGCGGCGGCGCGACCGGCATCGGCGCCGCCTTCGTCGGGCACTTCGCGCACCAGGGCAGCCGCGTCGCGTTCATCGACATCGACCGGGAGCACGGGGAACAGCTCGCCTCGGAGCTTGGCGACGCGCGCCACCGTCCGTTGTTCCTTCCCTGCGACGTGACCGACCTCGACGCACTCGCCGCCAGCATCGCAAAGGCACGCGCCGCGCTGGGGCCGATCGGCGTGCTGGTCAACAACGCCGCCAACGATGTACGGCATGCGTTCGGCGACACCGGTGCAATCGAGTTCGACCGCAGCATGGCGGTCAACCTGCGCCACCAGTACTTCGCCACGCAGGCGGTACGCGAGGACATGCAGCGACTGGGCGGCGGCTCGGTGATCTGCCTGGGCTCCACCGGCTGGATGAAGAAGAACGCGGGCTATCCGATGTATGCGATGGCCAAGGCCGCCGTGCGCGGCCTGGTCAATGGTCTGGCGCGCGAGCTGGGGCGCGACCGCATTCGCATCAACGCGCTGGTGCCCGGCTGGGTGATCACCGAGAAGCAGCAGCGCCTGTGGCTGGATGCCGACGGCGAGGCGGAAATCGCTCGCGTGCAGTGCCTGCCGGGCCATCTGATGGCCGACGATCTCGCCCGCGCCGCACTGTTCCTGGCCGCCGACGACAGCCGCATGTGTACCGGGCAGGACTTCATCGTGGACGGCGGCTGGGTATGAACGTGCACGCCACGGTCGTCTTCCAGGCGCGCAACACGCTGGGCGAAGGCATCGTGTGGTGCGAGCGCGAGCAGGCGCTGTACTGGACCGACATCCATGCCGCGACTCTTTGGCGCTACCGTCTGCTCGACGCCCGTGCGGATCAGTGGCCGATGCCCGAGCGGCTGGCCTGCCTGGCACTGTGCGAGGCCGACGGCTGGCTGCTGCTAGGATTCACTTCGCGACTGGCGTTTTTCCACCCGGTCAGTGGCACGTTCGCGCCCATCACTACGGTGGAAGCCAGCCTGCCGACGCGCCTGAACGACGGCGCCTGCGATCGCCAGGGCCGCTTCGTGTTCGGCACCCTGCACGAACCGCCCGCGGGCAGAGCCCGACAACCGGCCGGCAGCTTCTACCGCCTCAACGCGGAACTCTCGCTCGAGCGCCTCGATCTGCCCGGTGTGGCGATCAGCAACAGCATCGCGTTCAGCCCCGACGGCCATACGCTGTATTACTGCGATTCGCCCGCCCGCACGATCCAGTGCTGCGACTACGGCGAGCGCTGCGGTCCCTCGCGCACCTTCGCCCGCCTCGACGATCCGCGCGGCGAGCCGGACGGCTCGGCGGTGGACGGGGCCGGCAATCTGTGGAATGCGCAATGGGGGCTGGGACGCGTGGCGTGCTACACGCCGGACGGCCGACTGGACCATTGCATCGACATGCCCGTCTCGCAGCCGACCCGCCCGGCCTTCGGCGGCCCTGACCTTGCGACGCTCTACATCACCAGCGCGCGCGATGGCCTCGATGCCGGGGCGCTCGCCACCGAACCTTCCGCCGGCGCGCTGTTTGCAGCACCGGCGGGCAGCACCGGCCTGCCGGAACCACGCTTTGCCGGCACGCCGCCGCGAATATCCACCACATAGGCGGCACCAGCCGCCGCCCTCCATACCGCCTACCGGGGAAACACACCCTATGAACACCCACGTCATCGCAGCTCCAGCCATGCAGTCCAGGACCACGGTCGTCTTCACCTGCGTGCTCGCCGCGCTGGCGGGGCTGATGTTCGGTCTGGACATCGGCGTCATCTCGGGCGCCACCCAGTTCATCCAGAACGATTTTTCCGTAAGCGACCACGTCATCGAATGGATCGTGAGTTCGATGATGTTTGGCGCGGCGGTCGGCGCAGTCGGGGCCAGCTGGCTATCCGCCGCGCTGGGGCGCAAGCGCTCGCTGATCCTGGGTGCGGTGTTGTTCGTGCTGGGTTCGCTGCTGTCCGGCCTGGCCTGGTCGCCCGACACGCTTATCGCCGCACGCCTGGTGCTGGGCCTTGCGATCGGCGTGGCCACCTTCACCGCACCGTTGTACCTGGCCGAGGTGGCACCGGAACGCATCCGCGGCGCAATGATCTCCACCTACCAGCTGATGATTACCATCGGCATCCTGGTGGCGTTCCTCTCCGACACGGCGCTGAGCTACACCGGAGCCTGGCGCTGGATGCTCGGCGTAATCGCGATCCCGGGCGCATTGTTCCTGCTCGGCGTGCTGCTGCTGCCGGATAGCCCACGCTGGCTGATGATGCGCGGCCGCCGCGATGAAGCCATCGGCGTGCTGCGTCGCCTACGCGGCGACGAGGCCGTGGTTCTGCGCGAGGCGGCCGACATCGAGGAGCAGCTGAGGACGCCCCAGCGCGGCTGGCACCTGTTCCTGGAGAACCGCAATTTCCGCCGTTCGGTCGGGCTCGGCGTGTTGCTCCAGCTCATGCAGCAGTTCACCGGCATGAACGTGGTCATGTACTACGCGCCGCGGATTTTCCAGACGATGGGCTACGACACGGCCGCACAGATGTGGTTCACCGCGCTGGTGGGCCTGACCAACGTCCTGGCCACTTTTATCGCCATCGCGCTGATCGACCGCTGGGGCCGCAAACCGATCCTCTACACCGGTTTCGCGGTGATGGCCGCGGGCCTGGGCGTGGTCGGCGCAATGATGCATGGCGGCATCGGCAGTCATGCCGAGCAGATCTTCACGGTGGCGATGCTGCTGATGTTCATCGTCGGCTTCGCCATGTCGGCCGGCCCGCTGGTGTGGACGCTGTGCTCGGAGATCCAGCCGCTCAAGGGTCGCGACTTCGGCATCGGCTGCTCCACCTTCACCAACTGGATCGCCAACATGATCGTGGGCGCCACCTTCCTGAGCCTGCTCAACGGCATCGGCAACGCCCATACATTCTGGCTCTATGCCTCGCTCAACATCCTGTTCATCGGCCTCACCCTGTGGCTGGTGCCGGAGACCAAGGGTGTGACGCTGGAGCAGATCGAACGCAACCTGATGCACGGCAAGCCGCTGCGCGAGATCGGTCGCTAACAGGCTGTTGAAATTCGCCGTTGTCAGGCCTGGTGTTGCGGTATGCGAATGCGCGGAGCGGGTATCACCCGGGAATCGTTGTTCACGATAGCGAAGCAGGACGATTCCGTACCGGCGCACCATCCGCTGCGCGGCGTGCGCGCACCGGTTGATGCCGCACACGAAAGAAGCGATTCATGGTGCAAGAGTCACGCGCGATGACACCCCATCGCGGCGAACGGCGTGCCACCCTGCCTCCACCACGCGAATTTCGACGGCTTGCCAGGGGATGCAACCGCCAGGCGGCATTCCCATGCCGTCGCTCTCCCCAGGGAGCGCCAGCGTAGCCGGCTCCGCCGCAACCGGCGCGGCGTCTCCCACAGCGAGATCCGCCCGCGCTATATCATCGGGCCGCTTACGAGACGTGCCATGAGCCTGCGCAGCCTGTTCGTCGACTTCAACAGCTACTTCGCCTCGGTCGAGCAGCACGAGGAGCCGTCGCTGCGCGGCCGCCCGGTCGGCGTGGCGCCGGTGGCCGCCGAAACCACCAGCCTGATCGCCGCCAGCTACGAGGCCAAGGCATTCGGCGTGGGCACCGGCACCATGGTGCGCGAAGCGCGCCGGCTGTGCCCCGGCATCGTCATCCGCGTCGCGCGGCCGGAACGCTATGTGGTCTGGCACCACCGGCTGATCGAGGCGATCGACCACGCCATTCCGATCGCCCGCGTCGGCTCGATCGACGAGGTGGCCTGCGAGCTGGTCGGCCGCCAGCGCCGGCGCGAAGTCGCCGAGCAGATCGCGCAACAGGTGAAAGAAGAGATCGCACTGGCCGCGCCGGGCGGCGCGATCCGCTGCTCGATCGGCATCGCCCCGAACGACTTCCTCGCCAAGACCGCCTCGGACATGCGCAAGCCCGACGGCCTCACCGTGATCGAACAAGCCGACCTGCCGCACGCGCTGCATGGGTTGGCACTGCGCGACCTGTGCGGCATCGGCCCGTCGATGGAAGCGCGCCTGCATGACGCCGGCATCACCACCGTGGCCCAGCTCACCGCCGCTTCGAAGCTGGTACTGCGCCGCGTCTGGGGCGGCATCGAGGGCGAGCGCATGTGGGGCCTGCTGCGCGGCGCCTGGCTGCCGACCGCGCCCACCGAACGCGGCTCGATCGGCCACTCGCACGTGCTGGGCCCGGAACTACGCACCCCCGACGGCGCCCGCGCGGTCCTGAAGAAGCTGCTGGTGAAGGCGGCCATGCGCATGCGACGCGAAGAGATGCTCAGCGGTGCGATGGCCGTGCGCATCCGCTTCATCGGCCACGACCAGCGCTGGGAACGCGACCTCGCCTTCGACCCCACCGACGACAGCCGCGAACTGCTGCGCCTGTTGAACGGTATGCTCGACAGCGGCAATCGTCGCCGGCCGCTACCGCTGGGCATGGATGCCCGAGTGCCACGAGCGCAGGATGCGCGGGAGTGGCCTGGTCCGGTGAACACCACGCCATTATCGGTCAGCGTGACTTTGATGCGTCTGGTGCCGCGCACGCAGAGCAGTGGCTCGCTGTTCGCGCCGACGCACGACACAGGTCGCGTCGACGCGCTCGTCGACCGCATCAATGCGAAGTTCGGCTACAACAAGCTCTACTTCGGCAGCATGCAGCTGGCGCTGGAACACGACGCCGCGCCGATGCGCATCCCGTTCAACCGCGTGCCCGATGCCGGCAGCGAGAACGAGGCCAGCCATGACGCACTGTGGCTGCAATCACTGAATCGGTTCAAGGCGATGACCGAGCAGACGCACCGGCAGCGCGAACGTTCGCGCCACGGACCAGACAAATCATCACCGTGATTACCCGCGGCACAACCGATACCAGCTGATATAGCACCCAACATTCGCACCCAGTCACTTGCTCAAATAGAGTTCGTGGACGACCTGATGGATTGCCTGTATGGAACAAAATGCCTGCCCCCTCAGATATTCAGGAAGCAGCATAATGTGCTCTCGATCTTTTCTTGGATGGAGCGTTCTGTTGCCTGCCTCGACAATCTGCTCCATTGCGTTCTTGAGCTCAGGCCGACTTTCGGCAACTTCTTCCACCAACCTGCCGAGTCTTTTGTATTCTGGTTTCTGTTGATCCTGCTTCTTTGGGTTGATCCCAAGTTTCGAAGCTCGATCAATGAGGGCGTACTCAAGAATCGCCCGAGCAAGCGCAATGACCGAAAGGTGGTTGTCGAACAGGTAGCACCGAGTTAGCTCCTCGATTCGAATGCGCAAGGAACTAGGCATCACCTGTTTTGCTTTTGGGCCTAATACCGGCAAGACCTTGGAAGCATTCTGAATCCAACGATCAGGAGCAAACCATGGAGCCTGAAGCACCTGTTCAACCTCATCGAGCTCCTGTTCCGTGTACTCGCTGTCATCCAAGCGCCAATAATCAAGGCCACTGAATAGGATATTAGCGACCTTGTCGCCCTTGCCGCCCAACTCGATGTGTTCTTGCCTGATGTCATAGCCGATGGCTTGCAATATGTCAGATGCTAGCCGGGCGATATGACTCTTATTGGGCTCAATGACCTCCCGATAGAACTTCCATGGTCCCGACGCCACTTCACCTATTGCCTCGGATAGGTTCTTGGCGACAAGGAGGCGGCCCAAAGCGATGAGGGCAAGAGAGAGACTACAAACGTCATTGGCAAACGCAACGCGTCGATCCGTAGGGATGTCCGAAACCCTTAGGCCAGCCAAGTCCCCTGCCATGCCAATCACTCGTTGGTAAATCTGCTGGCACTCTTGAAGCCGGCTGTTCAATTCGGCTATCTGGGTCACGCTTTGCCCCCTTGAGATCCAAGCAATATCAGACTCACTTTACTCCCACGACACACTGCAGACCGCCTCGCTGAGTACCCCTGGTCATGGTCGCACTCGTCGGTTCGCCAGCGTCACCGCCTCCACGAACCCGCCGAACGGAATGTCGGTGATGCCCACCAGGCCGATATGCGAATTCTCGCCATCAAGCAGGCGCCCGGTGACCGGCTGATCCACGTAGTCGAACCAGTGCGCGCCGACGATGACGGGATCGCTTGCCGCCGCGGCGATGAACTTCGCATAGGCTTCACCGCGCTGCTGCTCGTTCCATACCGACACCACGCCCTTGCCGAACGGGCCGCGATCATCGGAGCCGAAGTGGAACTCGCCGATCAGCACCGGCTTGTCCAGTTGACGCATCGCCACCGCGTCGAAGCCGTGCTGCGGCAGGTCGGCGTAGACGTTGAAGCTGACCACGTCGCAGTACTGCGCGCAGGCCGCGACGGCTTCGGGCGTGTTCACCGCGAAGCGGCCGCCGAGGAACAGGTGGTGCGGGTCGTGGCGGCGGATCGCTTCCGCCACGGTGCGGAAATAGGTGTCGGCGTAGCGGCGCAGCCACGCGCTGTAGTCGCGCTCGATCGCCGGGTGCGCCTCGTTCGGCGCGGGTGCGGCGAAGCCGGTGGCGTCGAGCGTGTCCCATGAGGTGAGTGCGATGCCCCACGCCGCGGCCAGCGTTTCCGGCGCCACGTACTGTTGGCGCAGCAGCGCGATAAAGGCCTGCTTGGCGGGACTCTTCGCGTCGCCAGCCAGCGTGCCCAGCGCCAAGCCCCAGCGGCCTTGCGGGCCGCTGCCGGCCCAGGCCAGTTCGTTGTCGGCGAAGTAGCCGAGCAGCCAGGGATCGTCGCGCACGCCTTCGCTGGCCTTGACCGCTGCACGCTCGGCGGCCTGCACGAAGCGCGGGTCGAACGGATCGGGCATGCGGCCCCAGTAGTCGTAGCCGCTGGCGACATTGGCGTAATCGCCGGCGACTTCGATCGAGCGCGTGTACGGCAACCGGTGCGCCTGGCCCAGCGCGTCGTCGCTCCAGTTGCCGATGGTGTTGAAGCCCCAGGCCTGCAGCCGGTCCAGCGTGCGTGTGCGCCATGCGGCGAGCCAGTTGCTGCCATCGACGCGATACAGGTTCGCCGCGTAGAAATCGAACCAGCGGCCGTGGTTGTAGCCGATGCCACGGCTGGCGCCCTGCTCCTGGCGGCGGCTGTCGTCGCTGCCGTAGAACGCGGCCCACCCGCCACGGTCGGGCGGCAGTCCGTCGAACATGAACCCGCGCCCCTCCACGTAGCTGCGCCCGCCGTCGGTGATGGCCACATTGACGCCGAGCGAGAAGAAGGCGTGGCCGCCGGGTGTCACCAGGCGCCAGCGGCCGTCCCGCTTCTGCGTGTGGAACCAGCCGGTACGATCGAGGCTCTGGACGTCCAGACGTCCTCCATACGCATCCAATCCGGCGTTCTGCACCACGGCCGGCTTCGCCTGCACCGCCGTGCGCAGCGCGGCGTCGGAACCGATCTTCTCCGGCCAGCGGCCGCGGGTGTATTGCCCGTAGCGGTCGACGATGCCGGCGTAGGCGTCGCGCAGGGTGGCCGCGCCCGGCGCCACGTCGATGCGGCCGAACAGCAAAATCTGCGCGGCCTGCGGCGCCGGCACGCCGAGCCGGATCGCGCCGACCTTGCGCAGGTCCAGCCTGCCCTGCACCGTGGTCGCCAGCAGGGTCGGCCGGCCGTGCTCGTCGAACGGCATCGGCGGCCCCACCTGCATGCCTTCGCCGCGCGGCGACGTCGCCTGCAGCGGAACCACCAGCGTCTGCGCCGGCCCGGCCGGCACGCCCACCGTCGCGTGCAACTGCTGGCCCGGCGCCGCGCCGTCGATCGCCACGTCGAGCGTCACCGCCCACGGCATGGCGTTCTGTACGCGCAGACGAAGTTCGCCCTGCCCCGACCAGTCCCATGCGCCGCTCGTCGGCGCGATCACGACCTGCGGATGCGCCGCCGGCTGGAACGCGTAGCGCTGCTGCGCCACGCCGTCGCCGGCGCGCTCAGTGTTGCCGACGCGCCGCACGTGCTCGAGAGTGACACGGGTCGCCGCATCCGGCGCTGTCAGATCGGCCACGCCCGGCGCGGTCGATGCGTGGCAGGCGCCGAGACCGCACAGGCACAGCCAGATCCATGCATGGCATTTCTTCATCAGCATCCTCACGTGGACCCGCTTCGCAGGGCGGGCACCGCCCGCTGGCCTTGGGCCGCATGGCGCAACAGCGGCGGGCAGTGCCCGCCCCACAAAGCTGGTCACCTTACGCCGGGCGATTCCGCGTCCAGCGCTGCCATCCGTAGTACACCGGCACGCCGAGCGCGATGATCAGCAGGCTCATGCCGGCGTCGCCCGGCGCGTGGATGGCGCTGGCCACGATCACGCCGAACACGGTGATCACGAAGACCAGCGGCAGCAGCGGGTAGAACGGCACCCGGTACGGCGCCGGATCGTCGATGAAGTGCTTGCGGTACCAGAACAGCGTGCCGATGCCGAACACATGGCCCAGCCACTCGCCCACCGTGGTGTAGTTGAGCAGTTGGTTGAAGCTGCCTGACACGGTCAGCACGATTGCCCATGCGCCGAGTACGGCCAGCGCGATCTGCGGCGCCCGCGTGCGCGGATCGACGCGCCCGGTCGCGCGAAAGAACACGCCGTCGGCGCCCATCGTCTGCAGCACGCGGGCGCCACCGGCGATCGCGATGCTGCAGTAACCGAAGGTGGAACAGGCGATGCCGACCTCGATCACGGTAGCGCCGTGCGCGCCGAACAGCTTCTGCATCAGGTCCGCCGCCGGCGCGATGCTGGTGGCGAGGCCGGCGTGGCCGAGCCCGGCCAGGTACGCGAAGTTGACCAGCACATAGCACAGCACCACGCCGGCCATGCCCATGCCCAGCGCCCGCGGCAGGGTGCGTTGCGGGTCGCGCACTTCGCCGGCGAGGTCGTTGAGGTAATGAAAACCGCCGTAGGCGAACAGCACCGGCAGCAAGGCGCCGGCAAAGGCCCACGGCGACACCGGATGCGTGGTATCCGGCGCCAGTGCCACTCCGAACTGGCCCTGCGCCAGCACCAGGCCGGCCACCACCAGCAACGCGATCGCCAGCACCTTCAGCACGGTGAAGATGTTCTGCATCCATGCACCGGCGCGGATACCGAACAGGTTGATGCTGACGATGAACACGATCGCACCGACCGCTACCGGCATTTCGTAGAGCCGGCTGAGGCCCAGCGCCCGGCAGAAATAGACGGCGAATTTCGTCACCACCGCGGCCACGCTGCCGGGGTAGTTGATCAGCGCCATCGTCCAGCCGAACAGGAACGCCGGCAGCAGGCCGAACGCCTCGCGCAGGTACACATAGATGCCGCCCGCCTGCGGCCGCCGCGCGCCGAGCTCGCCATAGCACAGCACGCCAGCCAGGGTCAGCAGGCCGCCGATCGCCCATAGCGCCAGCACCTGCATACCGGACGAGGTGTTCTGCGCCACCGTGGCCGGCGTGATGAAGATGCCTGCCCCGATCACGCCGCCGATGACGATCATCGCAGCGTCCCAGGTGTTCAGGCGGCGGGCATAGGCGTTGGCGGGTTCGATCGGCATGGCGGCTACCTTGCCATTGTCCGTGCGGTTTCCACCAGTCCCGCATGGCGCATGGCCGTGCCCGGCGGCATGCCATCCGGCAAATTGACAAGCCGCAGCCGCACCGGAAGACTGTCGCCGGCAGTGCGTCATGTGCTGCCGGTTCATGGCGCCGCGACGATCGCGCGGCGCCATCGCTGCCGAGGGGTGCTGCAGCGGACGCCGTCCGCCACGCTCGGCCTGCGATTCCGTCGCAAGGGCGCCCTTTCCGCCTGCTGGAGATGCCGCCATGCCCGTTCCCGTCGCCCCTCGCCGGCTCGCCCTCGCCACCTCCATCGACCATGCGTCGATCCAGCCCGACGACGCGCACCTGGCCGCCACGCTGGAACGGCTCGGGCTGCCGCCGGTGGTCTGCGTGTGGAACGACCCGACGGTGGATTGGTCGGCGTTCGACGCGGTGCTGATCCGCACCATCTGGGACTACTTCAAGCATCAAGCGGCATTCCTGCACTGGCTGGACCGGCTCGATGCGCTGGGCGTCCCCACCATCAACGACAGCGCGCTGCTACGCTGGAACAGCGACAAGCGCTACCTGCTCGAACTGGCGCAGCACGGCGTCGCCATCATCCCCACCCGGCTGGCCGGCGCGGCCGCGCTGCCCGACACGCTGGCGGCGATGGCGGGGCAATCGGTGGTGATCAAGCCCAGCGTCAGCGGCAGCGCCTGGCACACGCTGCGCGGCACCGCCGGCGACGCGGCGCTCACCGATGCCGCAGCGCAACTGCCGCGCGAACGCGACTACCTGGTGCAGCCGTTCGTGCCGGAGATCGTCAGCGACGGCGAATGGTCGCTGCTGTACTTCGCCGGCGAGTTCAGCCACGCGGTGATCAAGCGCCCCGCCGCTGGCGACTACCGCGTGCAGGGCGAGTACGGCGGCCGCACCGAGCCGGCGCAACCCGACGCCGCCATCCTGGCCGCCGCCGACCGCGCACTGGCCGCGCTGGCGGCGCTCGGCCACGGCGGGCACGCCTACCTGCGCGTCGACGGCGTGGTCAGCGGCGGCCGCTTCCTGGTGATGGAGCTGGAACTGATCGAACCGTTCCTGCACCTGGCCGCGCACCCGGCGGCGGCGGAGCGGCTGGCACGAGAGGTGGCCGCGCGGATCGGCCGGCCGGATGCGGCCGCAATGGCCCGTGCGCGCTGAGCCGCCGCGCCGGCACGACGATGCCGCACGTTCCCCGCGCTGGCTGCGCCTGGCCTCGTGGGGCGGATCGCTGGCGGCGTTCGCGCTGGCGGCGTGGCTGCTGCGGCGCTACGTCACCGGGCTGTCGTGGCGCGAGGTGGCGGCCGCCTGGGCGCAGCTGCCGGCGCGGCACATCGCATCCTCGGTCGCCGCCGCGGCGGTCAGCCTGACGATGCTGGCGCTGTTCGACGTGCTGGCGGCGCGCACGGTGGTGGGCGATCGCGTCTCCGCACGGCTGGCGGCGTTCGCCGGCGCGGTTACCCAGGGCATCTCGAACACGCTGGGCTTCCATGCGATCACCGGCGCCGCGCTGCGCTACCGCATCTACGCCACCGCCGGGCTGGGCGCCGGCGACATCGCGCGCATCGTGGCCCTGGCCGGGCTCGGCGTGGGACTGGGCTTCGCCGTGGTGGTCGCCGGCGCGCTGTGCTGGCAGCCGCAGATCACGCAGGGCTGGGGCCGCTGGCCGGGCATGGCGCTGGCCCTGCTGCTGCTCGCCCTGCTCGGCTGGCTGGCCCGGCCGCGCACGCTCGCGCTGGGCCGGCTGACGCTGCCGCTGCCGGGCGCCGGCACCGCGGCGGCGCAGATGCTGATCGGCGGCGTGGAGATGCTGGCCGCGATCAGCGCGCTGTACGTGCTGCTGCCGGCCGGCGCGGCGCCGCCGTTCGTCGATTTCCTGCCGATCTACGTCGGCGCGGTACTAGCCGGCATCGTGAGCCACTCGCCGGGCGGGCTGGGCGTATTCGAGACGATCATGCTGGCCTCGTTCCCGCCCGAGGCACGCGCCGACCTGCTCGCCGCGATGCTGTGCTACCGGCTGACCTACAACCTGCTGCCGTTCGTGCTGGCCAGCGCAGCGCTGGCCGGCTTCGAATGGCGCCTGCGGCGGTCGGCGCGACATCACTGCTGACACCCGCCGGCGGCGCGCGCCTCTAGAATCGGCGCATCGCCCCGCCATGGTTGTCCGCGTTGTCCGCCTCGCCGCGCAAGATCCTCCACGTCGACATGGACGCGTTCTACGCGTCGGTGGAGCAGCGCGACAACCCCTCGCTGCGCGGCAAGCCGGTGGCGGTGGCCTGGCGCGGCGCGCGCTCGGTGGTGTGCGCGGCCAGCTACGAGGCGCGCGTGTTCGGCGTGCGCTCGGCGATGCCGGCGATCCGCGCCGAGCGGCTGTGCCCGCAGCTGATCTTCGTGCCGCCGGATTTCGCGCGCTACAAGGCGGTGTCGCGGCAGGTGCGCGAAATCTTCGCGCGGCACACCGAGCTGATCGAGCCGCTGTCGCTGGACGAGGCCTACCTCGATGTCACCGTGACCCGCAGCGGACTGGGTTCGGCCACCGCCACCGCCGAGGCGATCCGCGCGGCGATCCGCGCGGAAACGCAGCTGACCGCTTCGGCCGGGGTGGCGCCGAACAAGTTCCTGGCCAAGATCGCCTCGGATTTCCGCAAGCCCGACGGCCTGTTCGTGATCCGGCCGCACCAGGTCGAGGCCTTCCTCACCCCGCTGCCGGTGGGGCGTCTGCCCGGCGTGGGCAAGGTGATGGAGGCGAAGCTGGCCGCGCTCGGCATCGCCACCGTGGGCGAGCTGCGCGCGTTCGCGCAGGCGGAGCTGGAGCAGCGCTTCGGCCGCTGGGGCCGGCGCCTGCACGAGCTGGCGCGCGGCATCGACGAGCACCCGGTGCAGCCGGAACGGCCCACCCTGCAGATCTCCGCCGAGGACACCTTCGAGCACGACCTGCGGCTCGACGAACTCGAACCGCACATCCGCCGGCTTGCCGAGAAGGCCTGGGCCGGCCACCAGCGCGAGCGTGGCCGGGTGGCGCGCACCGTGGTGCTGAAACTGAAGACCGCGGACTTCCACACGCTGACCCGCAGCCTCACCCCGTCGGCGCGGCCGATGTCCGCCGGCGAACTGGCCGACCTCGCCTGCGCCCTGCGCGAGCGCGTCGAGCGCCCGGCCGACAGCCGCTACCGCCTGGTCGGCGTGGGCCTGGCCGGCTTCGTCGACCGCGACAGCTACCAGGCGCAAACCGACCTGTTCGATGATGTTTGACGCGGTGCACAGGCCGGCCGTCGCCCGGGCACCGCCGTGTGACAGGGTTCTCACGCAGTTTCTTGCGCATATCCACCATTCATCCTGCCGCCCGGACCCGGCCCTATCGTGGATGCGCCATGCACCGCCTGGCCCACTACCTACTGGAGATCACGCCATGACCAAGACCATCACCGCCATCCTGATTGCCGCCGCCTTCGCCCTGCCGATCTCGTTCGCCATCGCCGCCCCGCAGCATGGCGCGGGTGGTGGCCACACCCCGCCCAGCGCACCGTCCATGCCGATGAACCACGACGCGCATGGCGACGCGGTGTCCAACGCTGCGCACACGGCGAAGGCGGACGATACCAATGTCGGCAAGGCCGTCAGCCCGGTCGCCAGCGACAAGAACCAGGGCAAGCACGAGGCCAAGGGCCACTCGAAGACCCATCACCATCACCACTGAGCATCCTGCGCACCCATGTGCGGCGAAGGGCCGGATCGCATGATCCGGCCCTTCGTTTTTGTCCGCCGCGCGGTCGACTGCAGCCAGTTGCGGAAAAACGTGCGGCGCGGCCACCGACCCGCTTCGCACGCATGCCGGCGACGCGGTGGGCATCCGCCGGCGGATCTAGCCGATGCGCCGCGAGATCGCGAAGAACGCCAGGTTGCCCAGCCCGGTCATGCCCGCCAGCACGGCGATCAGGCCGGGGGTGACGTCCTGCCAGCCGAACCACTGGATCAGGCCGAAGCCGAGCGCCAGCGCGACCAGCACGATGCCCCAGCGCAGCGAGGAGTGGCGCCGGCGCAGCTCCTCATCGCGCAGCAGCGAGTTGACCAGCTCCTCCGAGCCGCCGGCGTTGACCATCTGCCGGCGCACCCTCGCGTCCACTACCACCTTGATCGCGTAGGCGATGCAGACGAACAGGCTGATCGGGATCAGGATTTCGAAATTCATGGCGGCTTTCCTTGTGGCGGGTACGGGATGGTGGACGTTCGAGACCTTGGATACAGGCAGCCCGCGAACGGTTGCAACAAAGTGCTTGCAACCGTTTCCCGCCTGCGCGTATCCCTTGCACCATGGATGACACCCGCAGCAGCCCCGACCGCGACCTGGTCGACGCCGTGCTGGCCAACCGGCAGGGCGCGTTCGAACGCCTCGTGCGCGAACACCAGGGGCTGTGCTGGCACATCATCCAGCGCATGGTGCGCAACCCGGAGGACGCGCGCGAACTGTGCCAGGACACCTTCCTGCGCGTGCACCAGTGCCTGCATCAGTACCGCTACGAGAGCGCGCTGAAATCCTGGATCGGGCGCATTGCCTACACCATCGCGCTGCGCCACCTGCAGCACAAGCGCATCCCGCTGGTCGACCACGGCGGCGACAGCGACGACTACGCGCTGGTGGAAAACATCGGCGACGGCTTCGACCTGGAAGCGGCCTGCGCCGACGAGGAAACGGCCCGGCACCTGCACGCCGCGATCGAACAGCTGCCGCCCTTGCAACGCACGCTGCTGACCCTGTATTACCTCGAAGAAACGTCCATTCCTGAAATCGCCCGGATCACCGGACTGGCCAGCGGCACCATCAAGAGCCACTTGTTCCGCTCACGTTTGCGCCTGCGCAGCGCGCTCGAAACGCGGACCGGAGTTGCAGCATGATTCAGCACATCGACGACCCCATTCCCTCCTTCGACGACGCGGCGCACGAGCGCGAATGGCTGGCGCAGGAAAACGCGATGCGGCGCGAGCGCCTGCAGCTCGATCCCGCCGGCGACGATGCGCGCAGCCGGCGCTACCGGCTGCTCGCGCGCGCCTTGCGCGAACCGTTGCCGGATACGTTGCCGGCGGATTTCGCGCAGCGGCTGGCCGCACGGGTCGCGGCTGCCCCGGCCCCGCGGGCGGTCTCCGGCAGCTCGTTCGAATCCACGTTGACGCTGGCGCTGGCGATCGTCCTGGCCGTCGCCGCGGGCGTCGTGGTAGCGATCTACGGCAGCACGTGGCTGCCGTCGTTCGCCACCTTCCTGCCGACCCCGCACGCACCGACCACCCGCTGGCTGCTGGCGCTGGCCGGCTGCCTCGGTGCGTCCTGGCTGCTCGGGCAGTGGCAACGGCACGCTCAAGGGAATGCGGGCTGAGCTACCCGTCTCTCGCGCACCGCATGCAGGCCCGGCCGCGTAGGGCGGACACTGTCCGCCGGCTTTTCGGTGGCGCATCACGAGATGGGTGGCCAAGAGCGGCGGGCAGTGCCCGCCCTACAGGACCATCCGAAGGAGCGGTGCGCGCTACAAGTCCAGCACGGCATCCAGCCCGCGGTGCAGGCCGACCAGGCCGGACACCTTGCGGATCGCCAGCAGCGCGCCGTCCACGTAGGGTTTCGCGCTGCTGCCGGCATTGTGGCGGATCGTCAGCGTCTGGTCCGGCAGGCCGAAGATCGCCTCGGCACCGAGTACAAAGCCAGGCAGGCGCACCGCGTGCACCTGGCTGCCGGCCAGCGTGCCGCCACGCGTCTCGCGCATGCCAACGGTGCGTTCCAGCGGCACTTCCAGCTGCGGCTGGCGCTGCCGGCCCATGCGCATGGCCAGCTCGCGTACGGTGCCGCTGGGCGCGTCCGACTTGCCGGCGTAGGCGTAGTCGATGATCTCCCACTGCGGCAGCAGCTTCGCCGCCATCTCGGCGAACTTGATCAGCAGCACCGCGGTCAGCGCGAAGTTGCCGCAGGCCAGCACGCCGCGTTGCCGCTCGCGCGCCAGCGCGTCGATCTGCGCGTAATCCCCGTCGGTGAGGCCCGAGGTGCCCACTACCACGTGCGCACCATGCTCCAGCGCGGCGAGGATGTTCGCCTTCGCGCTGTCCGGATGGGTGTACTCGACGAACACGTCGCAGGGCGTGGCCAGCGCCTCGGCCGTACTGGCGAACACCGGCGTGGCGATGCCGGCATCACCCAGCGCCGCGCCCAGCGGCTGGCCGGCGTGCCGGCGCGATACCGCGGCGACCAGTTCCAGATCCGCGCCGGCAGCGATGCCGCGCGCCAGCTCCGAGCCGGCCCAGCCGGTGGCGCCGGCAAGACACACCTTCAACGACATGGCCACCTCCTCGTCATGCGTGTGCCGCGACGCAGCGCGGCGGGCGTCACTTCTTCTTCGGCATGTACAGGTCGGTGATCGTGCCTTCGTACACTTCCGCCGCCATGCCGATCGATTCGCTGAGCGTGGGATGCGGGTGGATGGTGAGGCCGATGTCGGCCGCCTCGCTGCCCATCTCGATCGCCAGTGCGATCTCGGAGATCAGGTCGCCCGCATGCACGCCGACGATGCCGCCGCCGACGATGCGATGGGTTGCCTCGTCGAAGACCAGCTTGGTGAAGCCTTCGGTGCGGTCGATGCCGATCGCGCGTCCGCTGGCGGCCCACGGGAACTTGCCCACGCCGACCTTCAGGCCCTTCTCCTTCGCCTCGCGCTCGGTCACGCCGACCCAGGCGATTTCCGGATCGGTGTAGGCGACCGACGGAATCACCCGCGCGTCGAAGTGGCTCTTCATGCCGGCCACCACTTCCGCGGCGACCTTCGCCTCGTGGGTGGCCTTGTGCGCCAGCATCGGCTGGCCGACCAGGTCGCCGATGGCGAAGATGTGCGGCACGTTGGTGCGCATCTGCGAGTCGACGTTGATGAAGCCGCGCTCGGTGACGGCCACGCCGGCCTTGTCCGCGCCGATCTTGCCGCCGTTCGGCGAGCGCCCCACCGACACCAGCACGCGGTCGAACAGCGTGGTCGCGGGGATGCTGTCGCCTTCGTAGCCGACCTCGATGCCCTTCTTGGTGGCCTTCGCCTCGACCACCTTGGTCTTCAGGTGCACGCCCTTGAGCCGGCTGCCCAGGCGCTTGGCCAGCGGCCGGATCAGGTCGGCGTCGGCGCCGGGAATGAGCTGGTCCATGAACTCGACCACGGTCACTTCGCTGCCCAGCGCGGCATACACGGTGGCCATTTCGAGACCGATGATGCCGCCGCCGACGACCAGCAGTTGCTTCGGCACGTCCTTCATTTCCAGCGCGCCGGTGGAGTCCATGATGCGCTCGTCGTCCCACGGGAACGCCGGCAGCTTCACCGACTGCGAGCCGGCGGCGATGATCGCGTACTCGAAGCGGACCAGCTTCGCGCCGTCCTTCGTCTGGACTTCCAGCTCGTTGGGCGACACGAACGTGCCGATGCCCTCGAGCGTGCGCACCTTGCGCTGCTTTGCCATCGAGACGAGGCCGCCGGTGAGCTGGCCGACCACCTTGCCCTTGAAGCTGCGCAGCTTGTCGATGTCGATTTTCGGCGCACCGAAGCTGACGCCGTGCGCGGCCATCGCGGCGGCCTCGTCGATCACCGCCGCGGCGTGCAGCAGCGCCTTGGACGGGATGCAGCCCACGTTGAGGCAGACGCCGCCGAGGCTGGCGTAGCGCTCCACCAGCACAGTGTCGACGCCGAGGTCGGCGGCGCGGAACGCGGCGGTGTAGCCGCCGGGACCGGAGCCGAGCACGACCAGCTTGCATTCGATGTCGGCCTTGCGGCCGGAGGCACCCGCGGCCTGCGGTGCCGGCGCACTCCCTCCCCTGCTGGCAGGGGAGGGTTGGGGAGGGGTAGCCGCCGGTGCAGCCTGCTTGGGCGCCTCGGCTTTCGGCGCCGCGGCATCGCCAGCCACTTCCAGCACGGCGATCACCGCCCCCTCGGACACCTCATCGCCCACCTTGAGCTTAAGTTCCTTGATCACGCCGGCGGCGCTGGAGGGAATCTCCATGGTCGCCTTGTCCGACTCCAGCGTGATCAGGCTCTGCTCCTTCGCCACCGTGTCGCCGGCTTTCACCAGCACTTCGATCACCGGCACGTTGTCGTGGCCGCCGATGTCGGGAACCTTGATCTCGATCGTGTTCGCCATCGTCATCGCCTCCGGTCAGAGCAGCAGCCGGCGGATGTCGCCGAGCTGGTTGGCGAGGAAGCTGGCGAAGCGCGCGGCGAGCGCGCCGTCGATCACCCGGTGGTCGTACGACAGCGACAGCGGCAGGACCAGCCGCGGCGCGAATTCCTTGCCGTTCCACAGCGGCTTCATCACCGACTTGGAAACGCCGAGGATGGCGACTTCCGGCGCGTTGACGATCGGCGTGAAGTAGGTGCCGCCGATGCCGCCGAGCGAGCTGATCGAGAAGCAGCCGCCGGACATCTCGGCCGGGCCGAGCTTCTTGTCGCGCGCCTTCTTCGAGATCTCGGCGAGGTCGCGCGCCAGGTCGAGCAGGCCCTTCTTGTCGCAGTCGCGGATCACCGGCACCACCAGGCCGTCGGGCGTGTCCACCGCGATGCCGATGTGGAAGTACTTCTTCAGGATCAGCTTCTCGCCCGACTCGTCGAGCGAGGCGTTGAACTGCGGGAACGCCTTCAGCGCGGCCACGACCGCCTTGATCTGGAACACCAGCGGGCTGATCTTCAGCTCCTTGTTCTCGGCGCCGAGCTGCTTGCGGAACGCCTCCATCTCGGTGATGTCGGCGTCCTCGTGCTGGGTGACGTGCGGGATCATCGCCCAGTTGCGCGCCAGGTTCGCGCCCGAGATCTTCTGGATACGCGACAGCGGCTTTTCCTCGATCTCGCCGAACTTGGCGAAGTCGACCTTCGGCCACGGCAGCAGGTTCAGGCCGCCCACCGAGGCAACGGCGCCGGCCACCGGGCGCGCGCCGGAAGCGAGCGCGTGCTTGACGTAGGCGCTGACGTCCTCGCGCTGGATGCGGCCGCCGCGGCCGCTGCCCTTCACCTGCTGGATGTCCACGCCCAGCTCGCGCGCGAACGCGCGGATCGCCGGGCTCGCGTACGGCGCGTCGCCGGGCATCACGATGCTGGCGTCGAGCGGCCGGCGCGTGCTCGGCGGCAGATCGCCCTCGGGCACGTTGCCGGGCTGCACGCCTTGGCCGGCGATCGGCGTGGGTTTCGGCTCGGCAGGGGCGGGAGCTGGTGGCTTCACCGCTTCGGACGCACCCTCACCCCTGCCCTCGGCAATTGCTCCCTGCATTGCTCTACCTCCCGCATCCTTGCGGTCGTCTCCCGCGGCGGGAGAGGGGGACGTGGAGACGGCTGCACCATCGGCTTCGATGACGGCGATCACCGCGCCCTCGGAGACCTCATCGCCCACCTTCAGCTTCACTTCCTTCACCGTGCCGGCGAACGGCGAAGGCACTTCCATAGTCGCCTTGTCCGATTCCAGCGTGATCAGGCTCTGCTCCTTCTCCACCCGGTCGCCGGCCTTGACCAGCACTTCGATGACGGGAACGTCCGCGTGGCCGATATCGGGGACGCGGGCTTCTTTGAGGTCGGCCATGGTGACTCCTGCTGGCGATGGCGTACCGCTCGGGGATGGCGGCCGCATACAAGACCTCAATCATAGCGAAGGCGGGCCGGTTTCGTATGCCCGGATCGGGCTTTCCGGAAGGCCGAGCGGCTACCATGCGCATGCGTATGCATGACCTTGAGCGCACGCAAACCGGGGATTCGTCCCGTACCCTGAAAGCCGATGAACCGGCCGCGCGGACGGCCCAGGAAGGAAGCCATGCTGACGATTCGCGACCTGTCGAAAACCTACGCCAACGGCGTGCGGGCGCTGCGCGGCGTATCGCTGGACATTCCCAGCGGCATGTTCGGCCTGCTCGGCCCGAACGGCGCCGGCAAGTCGTCGCTGATGCGCACGATCGCCACGCTGCAGGACCCGGACGAAGGCACGATCCGGCTGGACGGGATGGATCTGCTCGCCGACAAGCAGGCCACCCGCCGCCTGCTCGGCTACCTGCCGCAGGAGTTCGGCGTGTACCCGAAGGTCTCGGCCGAGGCGATGCTGGAGCACTTCGCCGTGCTCAAGGGCGTCACCGTCAAGGCCGAGCGGCGCGAGCTGGTGGAATCGCTGCTGCGCCAGGTGAACCTGTGGGACGTGCGCAAGCGCAAGCTCGGCACCTATTCCGGCGGCATGCGCCAGCGCTTCGGCATCGCGCAGGCGCTGATCGGCGACCCGCGCCTGGTGATCGTCGACGAACCCACGGCGGGGCTCGATCCGGAGGAGCGCAACCGCTTCCTCAACCTGCTGGCCGAGATCGGCGAGCGGGTGGTGGTGATCCTGTCCACGCATATCGTGGAAGACGTCACCGACCTGTGCTCGCACATGGCGATCATCGGCCAGGGCCAGGTGCTGCTCAGCGGCGAACCGGCCGAGGCGATCCGCTCGCTGGATGGCCGCGTGTGGCGGCGCACGGTCGACAAGGCCGAGCTGGACGGCTACCGCGCCCGCATGAACATCCTCTCCACCCGCCTCGCCGGCGGCCGCACCCTGCTGCACGTGCTGGCCGATGCACTGCCGGAAGAAGGCTTTGAGCCCGTCGCGCCCGACCTGGAAGACGTCTACTTCGGCCGCCTGCGCGCGCAGGCCGTCGCCCGCGCCGCCTGAGCGCACCCGATACCCCGCCGTAGGAGCCCGCTCGCGGGCGATGCCGTTGCCTTGACGCCTCGATGAAAGATCAGAGCAACAGCATCGCCCGCGAGCGGGCTCCTACGGCAGCCAGACAGGGATCATTGATGTTCTCGCAGTCGACATTCTTCGAAATCCTCCGTTTCGAACTGCGCCAGCAGCTGAAGGCGCCGCTGTTCTGGATCATCGCGGCGGTATTCGGCGCGCTGGCCTTCGCGCTGGCCAGCACCGACGCGGTGGTCGTCGGCGGCGCCAGCGGCAACGTGCTGCGCAACGCGCCGCTGGTGATCGCGCGGCTGCTCGGCGTGCTCACCGTGCTCAGCATCTTCCTGGTGACGGTGTTCGTGGCCGGCGCAGCGCTGCGCGATTTCGACCACCGCACCGCGGAGCTGTTCTTCACCACGCCGATGAGCCGCGGCGCCTACCTCGGCGGTCGTTTCGCCGCCGGCTATCTCGCCGCGCTGGCGGTCATGCTGGCCTGCGCGCTGGGCCTCGCCGTCGGCGGCCTGATGCCGTGGATCGACGCGACGCGGCTGGGGCCGGCGAGCTGGCATGGCTACGCATGGGCGTTCGGCGTGATGGTGGTGCCGGACATGCTGTTCATCGCCGCGCTGCTGTTCCTGCTCGCCACCACCACGCGTTCGCTGCTGGCCACCTACATCGGCCTGATCGCCTACTTCGTGCTGAACTCCGTCGTCGGCCTGCTGACCCGCGACGTCAACAATCATTTCGTCGCCGCCATGCTCGACCCGTTCGGCGGCCGCACCCTGGCCCTGGTCACGCGCTACTGGTCGGCCGACCAGGCCAACCACGACCTGCCCGCGCTGAACGGCGTGCTGCTGTTCAACCGGGTGCTGTGGAGTGCGGTCGGCGTGGCCATGCTGGGCGTCGCCATGGCGCTGTTCCGCCCGAATCGCGAAGGCCTGCAGCTGCCGCGACGCAGGAAGCGGGCCGAGCCGCCGCTGCTGCGCCCGCAAGCCGGCGCCGCCACGCCGACCTTGCCGAAGGTGCGCCTGGCCGACGACCTGCGCGCGCACCTGCTGCAGCTGCGCACGCAGGTCGTGTTCGACACCCTAGGGGTACTGCGCGGGGTGCCGTTCCTGGTCATGCTGGCGCTCGGGCTGTTCAACCTGATCTTCGCGCTCGCGCTGTCCAGCCAGATCTACGGCACCGCCACCTGGCCGGTGACGCACCAGGTCCTGGAGAACGTGCGCGGCGGCTTCCAGTGGCTGCTGTACATCATCATCACGTTCTACGCCGGCGAGCTGGTGTGGCGCGAACGAAGCCAACGCTCGGCCGAGGTCAGCGACGCGTTCCCGGTACCGGACTGGGTGCCGCTGACCGCCAAGCTGGGCGCCTTGCTGGCGGTGATCGCCACGTTCCTGCTGATTGGCGCGGTCGTGGGCATCGGCTGGCAGCTGGGCCATGGCTATACGCACCTGGAACCCGGGCTGTACCTGGCCACGCTGGCATTGAATGCGATGCCGTTCGCGCTGCTGGCGGTGCTGGCGCTGTTCCTGCAGGTGCTGTCGAACAACAAGTTCCTCGGCTACCTGCTGACCATCGTGTGGTTCGTCTGCCAGATTGGCTTCGGCCTGCTGCACTGGGAGCAGAACCTGTACAACTACGGCAATGCCCCCGCCACGCCGTATTCGGACATGAACGGTTTCGGGCATTTCCTCGAGGCTGCGCTGTGGTTCGACTTCTACTGGGCCAGCTGCGCCGTGGCGCTGCTGGTGCTGGCGGCGCTGTTCTGGGTGCGCGGCACCGAGCAGTCGTGGCGCGGGCGCCTGCGCGAGGCGCGCGCACGGCTGCACGCGCCGGCGAAGGCGGTGCTGGCCGCGGCGCTGCTTGCGTTCGTCGGCAGCGGCGCGTGGATCTACTACAACACCAACGTGCTGAACCACTTCCGGAACAGCACCTCGAAGACGATCCAGCGCGCCGACTACGAGAAGAAATACGCGAAGTACAAGAATCTGCCGCAGCCGCGCATCACCGCAGTGAAGGCTGATGTCGACATCTTCCCGTACCGGCGCCGGCTGGATATCCGCGGCCACTACACGCTGGTCAACCAGCACGACGCCCCGATCAGCGAGCTCCACGTGAACTTCAACGACGAGTTCGCCGTGAAGTCGCTCGCCTTCGCGCCGCACGACACGATCAGCGCGGACAGGGATCTCGGCTACACCATCTACCGGCTGAAGGCGCCGCTGGCGCCGGGCGCGTCGATGGACTTCGCATTCACGCTGGAATACGCACCGAAGGGTTTAACCAACAGCCCGGAAGGCCAGTTCCTCGTCCACAACGGCACCTTCTTCAACAACAGCGTGATGCCGCAGTTCGGTTACCAGACCCAGGCGCAGCTCACCGACCGCAACGACCGTCGCAAGTACGGGCTTTCCGCCGCGGTGCCGCGGATGCCGAAGCTGGGCGACGAGAAGGCGCGCGCGAACACCTACATCAGCAACGACGCGGACTGGGTCAGCTTCGATACCACCGTGTCCACCGCCGCCGACCAGATCGCGGTGGCGCCGGGTTATCTGCAGAAGGAATGGACCGCCAACGGCCGGCGCTATTTCCACTACACCATGACCCAGGACGGCAAGAACCAGCCGATGCTGCCGTTCTTCTCGTACCTGTCGGCGCGCTACGCGGTGAAGCACGAGCACTGGAAGGGCGTGGACATCGCGGTGTACTACAACCCGGCGCACGCGTGGAACGTGGACCGGATGATCCAGGGCGCGAAGGATGCGCTGGACTATTACGACGCCAACTTCACGCCCTACCAGTTCAAGCAACTGCGCATCCTGGAATTTCCGAACTACGCCAGCTTCGCGCAGTCGTTCGCCAACACCATCCCGTACTCGGAGTCGATCGGCTTCATCGCCGACCTGCGCGACAAGAGCAAGATCGACTATGTCTACTACGTCACCGCCCACGAAGTGGCGCACCAGTGGTGGGCGCACCGGGTGATCGGCGCGAACATGCAGGGCTCGACCATGCTCAGCGAATCGCTGGCGCAGTACTCGGCGCTGATGGTGATGAAGCACAAGTACGGCGCCGACCAGATGCACAAGTTCCTGAAATACGAACTGGACGGCTACCTGGCCGGCCGCGCCACCGAGAAGCTGGCCGAGGAGCCGCTGGCAAAGGTGGAGAACCAGCAGTACATCCACTACAGGAAGGGCTCGCTGGTGTTCTACGCGCTGCAGGACTACATCGGCGAAGGCACGCTGAACGCGGTGCTGAAGCAGTTCCTGCTCGACAAGGGTTTCCAGCCGCCGCCCTACACCACCTCGCAGGAATTCATGGACGCGCTGGCGGAAGCCGTCGATCCGAAATGGCAGGGGCTGCTGGATGACTTTTTCTGGAAGATCACCCTGTTCGACAACCGCCTCACCGACGCCACTGCGAAAAAACTACCGGATGGCAAGTACGAGGTGACCCTGAAGGTGCACGCCGGCAAGGTCTACGTCGACGGCACCGGCAGGGAAACCGCGGCGAAGCCGGACATCCCGATCGAGGTCGGCGTGTTCGCTGCCTCGCCCGGCGACGGCAGGGACGGCAGGCCGCTGTACCTGGAGAAGCGCCTGCTGCCCGACGGCGACAGCACGCTCACCGTCACCGTGGATGGCAAGCCCGCATTGGCCGGCATCGACCCTTACAACGAACTGATCGACAAGGTGTCCAGCGACAACCGCTGCGCGGTGACCGTGCCGTAGGCTCAGTCGGCCTTCGGCGCGCCCCGCACCAGGGTGACTTCCTGCGGCCCCACCGGGACGCTGATCCGGCGCGCGTCGATCTGCCGCTTGATCGCGTGCAGCAGGTCGGTCTGCGTGCTCCAGTTGTCGGCGCTGCGGGTCCAGCCGCGCAGCACCAGGTTCACCGTTTGCACAGCCAGGCTCTCGATCCACACGCCGGGGGCCGGCTCTTTCAGGACACGCGGGTCCGCGACCATCAGCTGCGTGATCGTCGCCATCACCCGGTCCGTGTCGTCGCGGTAGGCGATGCCGAGCTTCACTTCGAAGCGCCGCGTGCCCAGGCGGTTGTAGTTGACGATGACATCGCCGCCGATCTTCGCGTTCGGCAGGATCGCCTCGCGGTTGTCCGGCAGGACCAGCTGGGTGTGCATCAGGTTGATGGCGTGCACGGTGCCTTCGCTGCCGCCGGCGCTCACGTAGTCGCCGACCCGGAACGGCCGGAACACCACCAGCAGCACGCCCCATGCCAGGTTGCTGAGCGAACCCTGCAGGGCCAGGCCGATCGCCAGCCCGGCGGTGCCGAGCGCGGCGACCATCGGCGCCGACGGCACGCCCAGCACGCCCAGCGCGGTCACCAGCAGCAGGGCGACCAGCACGCCATAGGTGAGGTTGCGCAGGAAGCCGCTGAGCGTGGAATCGAAACTGGCGCGGCCCAGCGCGCGCTGCACGACATTGGCGAGCCGGCGCGCCACCCACATGCCGACCAGCAGCACCAGCAGGGCGCCGAGCAGGCGCAGACCGATCTGCACCGCCTGGTCGGTATAGGCGGACATCGCACGGGTCGCTGCCGGCGCGACGGAAACATCGAACATGGCTTGCCTTCCGCAAAAAAACCGGAGGCCAGCCTAGCAGGAGAGCCGCGCCGACAGCGCCGGTGCCGGCGGCCGGCGCCGCCACGAACGGCTAGAGCCGGCGGTCCTCGATCTCGCTGACCCGGCCGTCGACCATCGTCACCACGGTGACATGGCCGTCCCGGCGGTAGCGCCACTGTTCGCCGCCCTGCTTGTCGTCGACTACCCGGACCCCGCCGCCGCGGCGGCTGCCGTGGCTGCGCGACTTGCGCGCGTGCGATTTCGACGAGGGCTTGCCCAGCAGCTCGACCACCCGTTCGCGGCTGTCGCCGGCGCTGAGCACCTGGTTGCCGATGCGCAAGGTGCTGGAGGCGTGCACGGCGGCACTGAACGCGAACAACGCAATGACGAGACGAATGCGCATGACCTGCTCCCTGGTCTGATTGGAATGGCCTGATTGGAATGGCCTGGTTGGAATCGCGGGATCCGCCGACCGCCCCCGCGCCTCAGAAACCGGTGCCCGCCTGCGCCAGGTAGTGCACTTCTTCCGGTGTTCCGGGGCGACCGAGTGCGGCGTTGCGATGAGGAAAGCGGCCGAAGCGCGCGATCACCTCGCCATGGCGCCGAGCATAGTCCAGGAAATCCTCGAACCGCAGGCGCTGTTCCGCCGGCACGTCGGCACGCAGCGCTTCGAACAATGCCACCGAGCGCTGCTGCAATGCCCGGTCCTCCGCGTGTTCCAGCGGCAGGTAGGCGAATACGCGCCGCAGGGGCGGCAGTTGCCGGTCGTCGCCGCGGGCCAGGCCCGACAACGCGACGCGCTGCGCCCTGACGTCCTGTGTCCATGCGCGCGCATCGCCGCGATACAGGTTGCGCGGGCACTGGTCGAGTAGGATCAGCAGGGCCAGCCAGCCGGCCGGCGTGGCCGCCCAGTCGTCCAGCCGGCCGGCCGCGGCGGCTTCCACCGCGGCGCCGAAGCGCGTGCGGATCCGCGCGTCGAACGCGGCATCGGCGGCGAACCAGTGGGCCTGGTTCGCTTCGTCGAACCAGAAATCGAGAACGTCCTGCGCGGTAGCGGGCATCGTCGCTCCGGTCAGTAGCGGGCGGTGCCGGCCAGGCTGTGCATGTCCAGGTGGATGCCGAGCAGGCGCGGCAGCTGCCGCCGCAGGACCAGCGCCAGCGCCGGCGGGGCGATGGCGATGGCGATGGCGCGCTCGAAACGGTGCAGCAGGCCGCTTTCGCCATGGGCCAGCACGCGCAACCAAGCCTGGTCGCGGCGGCCGGCGCTGTGCACCAGCCATCCGGCCAGGTGCCGGTGCGCGACGCCGCACCAGCTGCCGCGCACGCAGGCCCGGCCGCCGCCGGCGCGCGACTGCGCCTGCAGGTCGGCGATCAGCAGGTCCAGCGTCCGCACGTTGTCGTTCAGCACCATGCGCAGGCCCGGCTCGCACGCCTTCGCGGCATGCCGGTACAGCTGGCGCAGATCGATGCTGCGCCGGGTCAGGGCATGGCAGGTGGATGCTTGCAGGTGCCGCGGCATGGCCGCCTCCGGGCGGTGGGTGGCTCGACGGCGGCCATCCTCGTCCCTGCCCACTTAGCGGGAGATTAACCCGACGCGCTTCGCCACCGGCCAGTCAGCCGCGAGTGGGCCGGCCATGCTTCGCGCGGCTCACGGCTGGATCTGCAGCAGGTCCAGCGGTCGTCCGTTGCTGCCGCGCACGCCCTGTTGCAACGACGCCAGTTGCCGGATCGACGGACACAGCGCCTCGATCTGCGGACGCAGCGCCTGCAGGCGGGCCTGCACGCGCGGCTGCAGCCCGGTGGCCAGCGCGGCGGCACGGTCGCGCAGGCCGGCCGCCGCCTGCAGGTCGCCCGCCAGCGCCGCGCTGACCGCCTGCTGGCCGAGGTCGCCCGCGAGCAGCGGCAGCAGATCGCCGGCGACCTGGTTCATCAGCTGGTTGGCGGCGTCGCCCTGCCAGTCGCGCGTGCTCTGGCTGACCGAAATGCGGCGCTTCAGCTCGCTCGCGTGCGCCGCCAGCCGGCGCTCGAACTCGGCGCGGGTGGCGGCATCCAGCTGCATGCCGTCGGCCTCGGCGCGCAGCGCCTGCACCGCCATGTCCACGCCGTTGCGCGCCACCGTGCGCACCCGCGGCGCCAGCGCGCGCAGCTCGCGCTCGAACAGCACCAGGCGGTCCTCGTTCTCCGCATTCTGGGGTACCACGGCACCGTCGGTGCGCAGCACCCCGTGCTGTAGCTCGACATGGAACGGCGCCGGCGTGGCCCGGTCGAACAGCAGGCTGTCGGGTTTCAGGGTGACGTCGTAGCTGCTGCTGGCGTGGCAGGTCGCCGCCAGGTCCTGCGCATGCAGCGAGGCGGCGGCGAAAGGCAGGACGAGCAGCAAGAGCAATCGTGGCAGGCGCATGGATGGCTTCCGGATGGGCTCCTCCAGCGATAGCCGACGCCGACGCAACCGCCGCTGAACTGGCCGCTCAACGGCGGCGCGGGTGGAACTGCGCGCGCACCGCCGGCCGCCCCAATTGCCAGGCCAGCCACAGCAGCAGCGGCAGCGCGGCCCCCTTGAGCGCGAGACCGACTTGCCAGGTGCGTTCGGCCCGCGCGATCATCCACAGCGCCACCTCGCCCAGTTGCGGTTGCGCCTGCGCATGTTGGCGCGCGATGTCGAAATCGCCGGTGTGCTGCAGCATCAGCACGCCGGTGACCAGCGTCCACACCGCCAGCAGCAGGGCCAGCACCCGCATCGTCGGCCGCGCCCATGCCTGGCGCAGGATGCAGCCGGCGCACGCGGCGATCACCGCCAGCGCGGCCGCCAGGTAGGCGTATTCGGCGTGCTGCAGGTACTGCACGAACCCCATCGCGGCGAACAGCAACAGGATCCACACGGCGCTCGTCCACGCCGAAAAGCGCCTCGCCAACGCGGGGCCGGTACGCATCGCCAGCGACATCAGCGGGCCGCCTTCAGGCCGGTCAGGTCGCCCAGCACCTGGGCCGAGTTCTTCTCCGGATCGACGTCCACGTAGACCTTCGCGACCTTGCCCTGCGGGTCGACCAGGAAGGTGGTGCGCCTGGCGTAGTGCATGCCCAGGTGCGAGGACAGCACGCCGTAGGCGGTGGCCACGCTGCGATCCGCATCGGACAGCAGCGGGAACGGCACGTGGTATTTCGCGGCGAACTCGGCATGCGACTTCACGTCGTCGAGGCTCACCCCGACCACCTCGGCGCCAGCCTTGCGCAGCTTCGCGATGTCGTCGCGGAAGGTGCATACCTCGGTGGTGCAGCCGGGAGTGAAATCCTTCGGGTAGAAGTACAGCACCAGCCAGTGGCCGTGGAAATCGGCCGGCGTGCGCCAGTGGCCGTTCTGGTCCTGCAAACGGAACGCCGGGGCGGCATCGCCGGCCTGCGGCGCGGCGGCGGACGCCGGGGCGACGAAGGCGCAGAGCAGGCCCAACACGAGCAGGCGGGAAAAAAGATGACGCATGGCGGTGGCGACTCCAGTTCGGGAAGGAAAACCGGGGGGGGGCAGCCGCCACAGTCTACGCGTCGCGGCGGGGGGGGGGGGC
>NZ_LVJR01000014.1 GCF_001617365.1 Rhodanobacter sp. FW104-R8 | reverse complement strand
AGGCCATGGCCATGGCCGTTGCCGGCGGCGGGCGGAGTGGCGGGCAGCGGGTTGCCGATCTCGATGCGGATGCCCTTGCCGGCGCGCTCGCCGCGCAGGGTCACCTCGCCGCCCTCGCGCAGCGGCTGGATGCCGTGGCGCACCGCGTTCTCCACCAGCGGCTGCAGCAGCAGGCGCGGCAGCGGGAAGTCCCCGGGCAGGTCGTCCAGCTCGCGCCGCACGCGCAGGCGCGCGCCCAGGCGCAGCTGCTCGATCGCCAGGTAGCGTTCGACCAGGGCCAGCTCCTCGCCCAGCGTGCCGTCGGCGCTGTCGTGCTGGCCCAGCGCGGCGCGGAACAGTTCGGAGAGGTCTTCCACCGTGCGCTCGGCGGCGTCGGGATCGACCCGGACCAGCGCGGCCACGGTATTCATGCTGTTGAACAGGAAGTGCGGGCGGATGCGCGCCTGCAGCGCCTCGACCTGCGCGCGGCTCACCGCGGCCAGCCGCGCCTGCCACTGCGCCAGCACGTAGAAGTAGCGCAGCATCGCGGCGCCGAGCAGGGCGGCGATCGCCACGTTGTCGCGCACGAACACGGGCAGGCTGCCGCGCACCAGGTGCATCTGCAGCGCGCCGTCGAACCAGTGCGCCACGATGCTGGCGAGCAGCACCAGCAGCAGGATCAGCAGCCATGCGCCCACATACGGCAGGTGCCCCGGCAGGCGCTGCAGCCACGGCCGCAGCGTGCACAGCGTCACCGCCACCACCATGCCCAGCAGGGTCGCGAACAGCATGCCGACGCTGTAGGCGGACCAGTCGCGCGGATCGTCGCGCGCCAGCCACATCACGGTCACCGTCAGCGCGCCCACCACCAGCAGCGCGAACAGCGCGGGCAGCCGGCAGAAGTCCGGCAGCGGGCTTTGCTCGGCGTGGCCGCGCGGGCCGGGAGAGGGCGTGGATTCGCGCATGCGGGCAAGTATGCCGCAGCGTGGCCGCGCTTACGCCAGCCGCCGGCCCAGCCAGGCACGCAGGTCGCCGATTTCCTCGGCGCAGACCGCGTGGGCCATCGGGTAGGTGTGCCAGTCCACGCTGTAGCCCAGCGCCTGCAGCGCGTTGCGCGAGTCGATGCCACGCTGCAGCACCACCACCGGGTCGGCCGTGCCGTGGCCCTGGAAGATCGGCGTGGCCGCGTTCGCGATGCTGCGTTCGGCGGCGAGCGTGGCGGAGATCGGCAGGTAGGTGGACAGCGCGATGATGCCGGCCAGTGGCTGCGCATGGCCCAGGCCCGCGGCCAGCGCGATCGCGCCGCCCTGCGAGAAGCCGGCCAGGAAGATCCGCCCGCTCGGTATGCCGCGCGCGTTCTCGCGGGCGATCAGCGCCTCGACCGCGGCGATCGAGGCGCGGATGCCGGCCTCGTCCTGGCGCGCGCGCGCATCGAAACCGATGATGTCGTACCACGCGCGCATCGACATGCCGTTGTTGATCGTCACCGGCCGCACCGGTGCATGCGGGAACACGAAGCGCAGCGCCGGCCACGCCGGATCCACCAGCTCCGGCACGATCGGCGCGAAGTCGTGGCCGTCGGCGCCGAGGCCGTGCAGCCAGATCACGCTGTGGGTCGGGTCGGCAGCAGTTTCGTGTTCGACGGTGGGCAGGGTCATGCGGTGCTCGGCAAGGTCAGGGGGCATTGGTGATCGTGGCGACGGCGCTGGGATGCAGCGGGCTATCCAGCGCAACCTCCTGCTCCGACGGCAACGGAATGGCGGACTGGGCCGTCCTTGCGTCCGCTGCCGCGGCATCCATGCGCGCGGCGTCGCGCAGGATCCGGGCTTGCTGCTCGGTGTACGACTGACCCTGGACAGTAAAGACAAACGGTATGCGCAGCCGTGTTGTCACGGGCCGGCCATCGACCTGCTCCGGGATGGCATGCCACTGCTTGGCGGCCGCCAGTACGGCAAGCTTGAACGACGGCAGCGAGGGCCAATCCGCGAACTTGTTGCTCACCCTCATATCGGTCAAATGACCGTCCGGCTGCACGGTGGCATCGAGAATGACGAACGCCGCCAGGCGCCTGCGGATCGCGTCCGTAGGGTATATCGGCGGTGCCCGGTTATCGAGGCGGGGACCGTTGCCCATGTAACTGATGCGCAGATCGTATTGACCGCTCGCGTTCGGCGATGCCTGCAGCCGGGTACGGATGAACGTGTGCGCCGGCACAGGCTGGCCGTTGATCGTCGCTGGCGTGAATTGCCACTGCTTTATCGAGGTGGCCAACAGTGCGGCGATCGATGCGGGTACGTCCGGATCGACTTGGACCGCGGTGATGTGCCCTCGGGCGTCCACGTCGGCGCCAATCTCGTAAATCTGCGCGCGTTCCTCGGCGGCCTGCGCCGTCAAGGAACCGGCGAGCAGGAGTATGACCACACCAAGCAGAACTCTTTTCATGGCGATTCTCCCCTGGTGAGCGCCTGCGCTCCCTCGCCGCGCGAGCGGGGAGCATGCCGTATGCGCGACGCGGGGGACAGTGCCGTCAGTGCGCCACATCCAGCCCCAGCTCATGCGCGAAGAAGGCCAGCCCGATCGCGGTGTCGCCGACGCGCTGGCTGAACGGGGCGCCGACGCCGTGGCCGGCGTTCATGCGGGTCAGCAGCAGGATCGGCTGCTGCGAGTTGCTGGCGTCCTGCAGCGCGGCGGCGAACTTGCGCGATTGCCACGGCGCCACGCGCGGGTCGTTGGCGCCGGTGGTGAGCAGCACCGCCGGGTAGGCCGTGTTCGCCTGCACGTGCTGCAGCGGCGAGTAGGCCAGGGTGGCCTTGAACTGCGCCGGATCCTTGATGCTGCCGTATTCGGGGATGTTGTACGGGCCGTTGGCGAACACGGTCTCGTGGCGCAGCATGTCGTAGATGCCCACCCGCGCCACCACGGCGCGGTAGTCGGCCGGATGCTGCACGACCTGCGCGCCCATCAGCAGGCCGCCGTTGCTGCCGCCCAGGATGCCCAGGTGCGCGCGGTCGGTCCAGCGTGCGTCGACCAGCGCCAGCGCGGCGGCGTGGAAGTCGTCGAACACGTTCTGCTTGTCGAGCCGCTGCCCCTGCGCATGCCAGGCCTGGCCGTTCTCGTTGCCGCCGCGGATGTTGGCGTAGGCGAGTACGCCGCCGTGTTCCAGCCAGGCCAGGTTGGGGCCGATGAAGCCGGGCTTTACCGGCAGGTCGAAGCCGCCGTAGCTGTACAGGATGGTGGGGCGCGCGCCGTTCGGGGTGACGCCCGGCAGCGACAGCACGGTCACCGGAATCGTCGTGCCGTCTTTCGAGGTGCCGTCGATGCGCTGCACGACGACGCGGGAATAGTCCGCCGCCGGCTTCACCTCGAACACGGTCTTCAGCGTGCCGTTCTTGCCGTCGTACTCGGCCCAGCGCGCGGGCACGGTCCAGCCGCTGTAGCCGATCAGCGCCTTGTCCTGGCCGGATTCGGAGGCGATCTCGCCGATGCCGGTGCCGTGCGCGGGCAGCGGCACGCGGCGCACGAAGGCTGCATCGGCGCGGTACTGCTCGATCCACCAGTCCGGCCCCCAGCTGCGCACCACCAGGAAGCCGTCGCCGAGCGGGGCGATGCGCTGGATCGCGCCCTCGCGCTCGGCCAGCACCGGCACGGCCTTGCCGTCCTTGCCGATGGCCACGATCCGGCCGCGCGGGGCGCCCCGGAACGAGGCCGCGTAGAGGCGTCCGGACACCCAGGCGGCCGCGCGCACGTTCGCGCTGCGGTCGAGCACGCGCTGGAAGGTGTCGCCGTGCTGCAGATACACCTCGGCCGGGCCGCCGTCGCCGTCGTAGGCGAGTACCGCGGCCTGCGCCTTGCCCGGCGCGTTCACCAGCACGTACTCGGCGGTCGGCGAGTAGCCCCGGCCGAACACCACGCGGTCCGCCGCGGTCGGCTGGCCCAGCGCGTGGTGCACGAGGGTGGCGTGGAACTGTTCCACTTCCTGCCCCGCCGCCGGCGGCGCGAAGCGCACGTAGCTGAAGCCGCGCTCGTCGGCGTCCCAGGCCAGGCCCTGCGGCGTGGTGCCGCCGCCGGCCCAGGGCAGGGTGTCGGGCAGGGTCTTGCCGCTGTGCACGTCGAGCACGTGGATGGTGGTCAGCTCGCTGCCGCCCTCGGCGGTGCCGTAGGCGAGATAGCGCCCGCGCGGCGAGGGCCAGTAGGCGGTGATCGCGGTGCTGCCGTGGCCGGCGTTCGGATCCACCAGGGTTTTCGCCGCACCGCCCGGCCACGCCTGCGCGATCAGCACCGGCTGCGGCTGCGGCGGGGTCTGCTGCAGGTAGAACAGGGTGCCGCCGGCCAGCATCGGGCCGGAGCGCGTGGTCGAGGTGATCGCCAGCTGCTGCACCCGCGCGGTGAGCGCCTTGCCCTGCGGCATCGCCGCCAGCACGGCCTCGGCGTACGCGTTCTGCGCGGCGATCCACTGCCGCACCGCCGGGTCGTCCGGGTTTTCCAGCCAGCGATAGGGGTCGTTCACCGTGACGCCGTGGAACGTGCTGGCGGCGGCATGCTGCGGCGTGGGCGGCGGCAACGGCTGCGGCGTACCGATCAGCGCGACGTTGCGCGGCGGCTTTTCCGGTGCCGTGGGCGGCAACTGGGCGGCGCGGGTGGCGCCGGCGGCGAGCAACGTGGCGGCGAAAACGAAGGCGAGACGCATGGCAGGGGTTCCATGGACAGGAGCGAGGCTTGGCAGAGTAGCGCCCCGGTGCGGCGATCGCAGCCCGCCGGGGGCTGACTTTCGGCACGGTTGCCCCGGTGGCGCCGTCGCGCTCGGCTATGCTGTCCCTTTTGACGGGGGAACATCCATGCGTCGATTGCTGCTTGCCGGCCTTGTCGGCCTCACCGTGTTGCCGGCGGTTGCCGCCGTACCGGCCGTGGCGCCGCTGGACCTGAAAACCGTGATGGCCGATCCCGACTGGATCGGCCAGGCGGTGGAGACGCCGTACTGGAGCGTGGACGGGCGCAGCCTGTACTACGCGCTGAAGCGCGACGGCAGCCCGGTGCACGACCTGTACCGGGTCGACCCGGCCAGCGGGCAGGGCGTGAAGCTGGACCCGGCCGCGATGGCCCAGGCCGACGGCCCGGCGGTATTCGATCGCGCGCACCGGCACGCCGCGTTCATCCTGCACGGTGACGTGTTCGTGGTCGACCTGGCCAGCGGCCGCCGCCAGCAGGTGACGCGCACGCCGCAGATGGAGTCCGCGCCGCGGTTCTCCGCCGACGGCCGCGCGCTGCAGTACCGCGACGGCAACGACTGGTACAGCTACGACCTGGCCAGCGGCGTCGCGGCGCCCGCGGCGATACTGAAATTCGCCGACGATCCGCAGGCGAAGCAGCCCGACGCGTTCGGCCGGCGGCAGCTGGAGCTGTTCAGGACGCTGCGCGAGGTCAAGGCCGACAAGCAGGCCGTGCGCGACGAGGACAAGGCGCTGGATGCGGCCGACCCGGGCCGTGCGCCGCAGCCGTTCTGGCTGGGCGACAAGTCCCGCGCGGTGGATACCGAACTGTCGCCGGACGGCCGCTGGATGCTGGTGGTCACCGTCCCGAAGGACCATGCCAAGGGCGAGGCGCCCAAGGTCAACCACTACGTCACCGAGGGCGGCTATACCGAGCCGAAGGACGCGCGCACCTACGTCGGGCGCAACGATCCGGCGCCGCAGTCGCTGCTGCTGCTGGACCTGCGCGGGCACCAGCAGTACCCGCTGAAGACCGACGGCCTGCCGGGCATCAAGGACGATCCGCTCAAGGCGCTGCGCGCGCAGGCCGTGGCCGCGCTGGAAAAGGCCGGCAAGCAGGACGAGGCGAAGGCGCTGAAGGCGCCCGACGTGCGCCCGGTGCGCATCATCGCCGGCACCGAGGACGGCGGTGGCGGCGGCATCGAGTGGAGCGACGACGGCAGCCAGCTCGCGATCCAGCTGCGCGCGATCGACAACAAGGACCGCTGGATCGCCAGCGTCGATTTCGGCCGCCACGTGCTGGTCGGCCAGCATCGCCTCACCGACGAGGCGTGGGTCAACTGGAACTTCAACGATTTCGGCTGGCTCAGGGACAACCGCACGCTGTGGTACCTGAGCGAGCACAGCGGCTGGTCGCAGCTCTACGTCAAGCCGCTGGACGGCAAGGCGAAGGCGCTGACCTCCGGCCGCTTCGAGGTCAGCCACCCGCTGCTCAGCGACGACGGCCGGTGGTTCTACCTGCGCGCGAACCGGGTGGCGCCGTACAGCTACGACGTCTACCGCGTGCCCACCGCCGGCGGCGAGCTGGCGCGGGTGACGAACTACCAGGGCATGGACGATTTCAGGTTGTCGCCGGACGGCAGCCAGCTGGCCGTGCTGCACTCCTCGCCTTACGTGAAGGCGCAGCTGGCCGTGCAGAGTGCCGCCGGCGGCACGCCGCGCGAGCTCACCAGCACCATGAAACCCGCGTTCACCGCGCACGACTGGATCGCGCCGGCGATCGTCGAGGTGCCGTCCTCGCACGGCGCCGGCAACATCTACGCGAAGTACTACGGCCCGGCGAACGAAGCTGCGGCGCCGAAGCCCGCGGTGATCTTCGTGCATGGCGCGGGCTACCTGCAGAACGTCACGCTGTCGTGGTCGCCCTACTTCCGCGAGCAGATGTTCCACAACCTGCTGGTGCAGCAAGGCTACGTGGTGCTGGACATGGACTACCGCGCCTCGGAAGGCTACGGCCGCGCCTGGCGCACCGCGATCTACCGCCAGATGGGCCATCCGGAACTGGAGGACCTGCTCGACGGCAAGGCGTGGCTGGTGAAAAACCACGGCGTCGATCCGAAGCGCGTGGGCATCTATGGCGGCAGCTACGGCGGCTTCATGACCGAGATGGCGCTGCTGCGCGCACCGGGCGAATTTGCCGCCGGCTCCGCGCAGCGCCCGGTCAGCGACTGGACGCTGTACAGCCACGAATACACCTCGAACATCCTCAACGACCCGCAGCTCGACCCCGAGGCGTACAAGGCCAGTTCGCCGATCGAGTACGCCGACCAGCTGCGCGACCCGCTGCTGATCCAGCACGGCCTGATCGACGACAACGTGCTGGCCGAGGATTCGATCCGCCTCTACCAGCGCTTCATCGAGCTGCACAAGAAGAACTTCTGGATGTCGCTGTACCCGCTGGAGCGGCACGGCTTCGTGCACGCCGATTCGTGGTATGACGAGTACCGCCGCATCGACGAGCTGTTCGACACGTACGTGAAGCCGGTGAGGGATGCGTCGCCCGGCCACTGAAGGCATCGTCGTGGCGTGACGCACGGAAACCACGGGCATTTCGGTGCCCGTGGTTTTTTCATGGTCGCCGCGGGTCGCCGTGGAGGCCGTCGTCGTCGGACAAGATCACGGGATGGTCCGCGTGTCGCCCATGCCATCCAGCCATCCCCGCGGCAGGCCTTGCCCTTGCCGGGAAGGAGTCGCGAGCCGGCCTCCGCCGCTCCACGGCCAGCGTTGCGGCGCCGCGTGCGGGGCGCGGCGCCGCAATCTCCGAAGCGGGCTTCGGAGTCCTTGCCGGGTTACTTGACCACCACGCTGCCGGTCATGGTGGGGTGGAACTTGCAGAAGAACGCGAGCGTGCCGGCGGTGGCGGTGATGTGCGCGCTGGCACCCGGCTTCAGGTCGACGTCGAAACGGCCGTCGCGGGCGGTGGCGCTGTGTTCGAGGATGTCGTGATTGGCCCACTCGATGATGTCGCCGGCGCGCACGCCGGTCGGCATCGGGCCGTACGCCATCTTGTCGACCAGGATCACGTGCACGCGCCGGCCTGGTGCCGTCGCCGCGGTGTCGGCGGCGACGGCCGGCATGAAGCCGCCGGCGAATGCCAGCACGGCGACAAGCAGGATCATCGTGCGAAGCATGGCGCCCTCCTTACTTCAGGCTCTGGGCGAGATGCTCGGCGTGCATTTCGTGCGAATGGAACAGCTTGGAGCCGGTCTCGAGCAGCGACTTCAGTTCCGCGTTCTGCGTGGACGGGATCAGCGTGCCGTCGAGTGCGGTCAGCACGGCCTTGTGGAACGCCACTTCGTTGTCGGCGTAGGCCTTGTCGTAGGCGGCACCGCTCAGCGCAGCGAGCTTCTTCTGTTCAGCGGCGGCGCCCTTGGCCAGCGACTGGCTGGTGGCGTTGTCGGCCGGGGTGACGCCCAGTTTCTTGGCCAGCGCCAAAGCCTGGTCGTTCACGGCCGCGTGGTCGCGCGCCATTTCCTCGGCGAACGCGCGCACGTCGGCGCTGTGGGATTTCTGCAGCGCCTGCTTGGCCGCGGTGACGTCGATCACGCCGGCGGTGTAGGCGATGTGCGCGATCTGCGCATCGTTGATGGCCGGCGCCGGGGTGGCGGCGTGCACGCCGGCGAGCGAGCCGAGGCCGAGCGTGAGGGCGAGGGCGAGCAGGGACTTGTTCATGAGCGGTGTCTCCTTGGGATGGATGAGGGCCGGACGATGCCCGCCGGTGCCCATGAGATGCAGCAGCGGCGCACAGGTTCCGGCTGATGCGCGGGAACCTCATTCGCCGCGTGCGCATCCGATCGGCTGTCACCCCCACGAAGGCACCCGCATGCTCGTTACCGACCAGGCCCTCGCCCCGATGGCGGCGTCGCCGTCGCCTGCCGAAACACCGCAGCCCACGCGCGCCGAAGCGGAAGCCGCCGTGCGCACGCTGATCCGCTGGGCCGGCGACGACCCCCTGCGCGAAGGCCTGCTGGCCACGCCGGCGCGGGTGGTGTGCGCCTACGAGGAATGGTTCGCCGGCTACCGGCAGGACCCGGCCGGCCTGCTCAGCCGCACCTTCGGGGAGGTCGGCGGTTACGACGAGCCGGTGCTGCTGCGCGACATTCCGTTGCAGTCCACCTGCGAGCACCACATGGCGGCGATCCGTGGCGTGGTGCACATCGCCTACCTGCCGCGGCGGCGGGTGGTGGGCATTTCCAAGCTGGCGCGGCTGGTCGAGGCACTCGGCCGGCGCCTGCAGATCCAGGAGCGGCTGACCGCGGAGATCGCCGACACACTGGCCCGCGCGCTGCAGCCGCGCGGCGTGGCGGTGATCGTGCAGGCCAGCCACGAATGCCTGTCCTCGCGCGGGGTGCGCCTGCACGGCGTGTCGATGCGGACCCGGCGCCTGCTCGGCGAGTTCGCCGAGGAACCGTGGCGGCGCGAGATCCTGGCCATGCTGGCCGGCTGAACGGGAACCTCGGGCCACCCCGGCGCATCGGATCGGGTGTACAAGGAGAAAGCCATGTCAGCCCATGCCCATGTTGCCTCCGTCGATTACGCCGCGCTGGACGACCACGCGCTGGTGGCGCAGGTCCGCGACGGCCACCGCGAGGCGTTCCGCCACATCATGCAGCGCTGCAACCAGCGGCTGTTCCGCGTCGCGCGCGCCGTGATCGGCGAGGATTCGGAAGCGGAAGACGTGCTGCAGGAATCGTATATGCGTGCCTATCACAAGCTGGATTCGTTCCGCGGCGACTCGACCCTGCTGACCTGGCTCACCAGCATCGTGCTGAACGAGGCGCGCGGCCGCCTGCGCAAGCGCCACACCATGGTCGGCCTGGAGCAGATCGACGCCGCGCCGGACGATAGCCACCAGATCATCCAGTTCCCCTCGAAATTCGGCAGCGAGGACCCGGCGGTGTCGGCGGCGCGCACGCAGATCCGCCACCTGCTCGAACATGCCATCGACGAGCTGCCGGAATCGTTCCGCACCGTCTACATGATGCGCGAGGTGGAGGAGTGCTCGGTGGAGGAGACCGCCAGCCTGCTGGCGATCAAGCCGGAAACCGTGAAGACCCGCCTGTACCGCGCGCGCCGGCTGCTGCGCGCGTCGTTGCAGGGCACCCTGGCCGGGACCATGGGCGAGGCGTTCCCGTTCATGGGCCAGCGCTGCGCCCGTGTCGCCGGCGCGGTGATGGCAAGGCTGGAGGCCGAGTCCGCGTAGCCGGCGCCGGATTCAGGCGGCCCGGCGCAGCGCCGCCGCCTCGCGCGCCAGCCGCTCGATGCCGGCCCAGTCGCCGGCGGCGAGCTTGTCGGCGGGAGTGAGCCAGGAGCCGCCCACGCACAGCACGTTGGGCAGGGCGAGGAAATCCGGCGCGCTGGCCAGGCCGATGCCGCCGGTGGGGCAGAAGCGGATCTGCGGCAGCGGGCTGGCCCAGGCGCCGAGCAGCTTGTGGCCGCCGGCCGGCACCGCCGGGAAGAACTTCAGGTGGCGGTAGCCGCGCTCGAGCAGGGCCATCGCCTCGCTGGCGGTGGCCACGCCAGGCAGCAGCGGCAGTTCGCTGTCGTCGGCGGCGTCGAGCAGGCGCGGCGAGGTGCCGGGCGATACCGCGAAGCGGGCGCCGGCCTGCCGCGCGGCCTCGAGGTCGCGCGCGCCAAGCGCGGTGCCGCAGCCGACCACCGCGCCTTCCACCTCGGCGGCGATCGCGCGGATCGCCTCCAGTGCCGCCGGCGTGCGCAGGGTGACCTCGATCGTCGGGATGCCGCCGGCGACCAGCGCACGCGCCATCGGCACCGCGGCCTTCGCGTCATCGATGATCACCACCGGGATCACCGGCGCCAGCCGCATGAGGGTTTCGACTTGCTGCTGCTTTTGTTCGATGGGGCTCACGTCTGGCTCCTGGGGTTTGGCCTCTCCCCCTGCAGCGCAGGGGAAGGTTGGGAGGGGGTTGCTCAGGCTGGCGTGGAGGTGAAGATCAAGAGCGACCCCACCCCGACCCTCCCCTGCGGAGCAGGGGAGGGGGAAAAGCTACAGCACGCCCGCACCGAGGTCGGCGTTGGCGGCGGCCTGGCGGAACAGGCCGAACAGTTCGCGGCCCATGCCGCTGTGCTCGCCGGACAGGTCGGCGACGTGCGGCAGGCGGGCATCCAGTTCGTGCGCTTCCATCAGGACGTCCAGACGTCCGTTCGCCGCGTCCAGGCGAATCATGTCGCCGTCGCGGATCTTGGCGATGTTGCCGCCGGCCACCGCTTCGGGGGTGACGTGGATCGCCGCCGGCACGCGGCCGGAGGCGCCGGACATGCGGCCGTCGGTGAGCAGGGCGATGCGGTGGCCGCGATCCTGCAGCAGCGCCAGCGTGGGGGTGAGCTTGTGCAGCTCGGGCATGCCGTTCGCGCGCGGGCCCTGGAAGCGCACCACCGCCACGAAATCGCAGTTCAGTTCGCCGCGCTTGAACGCGCCGGCCACCTCGTCCTGGTCGTTGAACACGATCGCCGGCGCCTCGATCAGCAGGCGGTCGTCCGGCACCGAGGAGACCTTGATCACCGCGCGGCCGAGGTTGCCCTCGAGCATGCGCAGGCCGCCGTCGGCGCGGAACGGTTCGTCGACGCCGCGCAGCACGCCGCGGTTGCCGCTCTGCTTGCCCACCGGCACCCATGCGATCGCGCCGGCCTCGTCCAGCTGCGGCACGCGCGCATAGCCGTCCAGGCCGGTGCCGAAGATGGTTTTCACGTCGGCATGCAGCAGGCCGGCGCCGAGCAGCTGGTCGATCAGGAACGCCATGCCGCCGGCCTCGTGGAACTGGTTTACGTCGGCATAGCCGTTCGGATAGACCCGCGCCAGCAGCGGGATCACGCCGGACAGCGCATCGAAATCGTCCCAGCGCAGCTGGATGCCGGCGGCGTGCGCGATCGCCACCAGGTGCAGCAGGTGGTTGGTGGAGCCGCCGGTGGCATGCAGGCCGATCACGCCGTTGATGATCGCGCGCTCGTCGATGATGTGGCCCAGCGGCAGGTAATGGCTGCCCAGCGCACTGAGCCCGGCGACCCGGTGCACCACCTCGGCGGTGAGCGCGTCGCGCAGCGGCGTGTCCGGCGCGGTGAAGCTGGCGCCGGGCAGGTGCAGGCCCATGATCTCCATCAGCATCTGGTTGGAGTTGGCGGTGCCGTAGAAGGTGCAGGTGCCGGGCGCGTGGTACGAGGCCGCTTCCGCTTCCAGCAGCTCGGCCTTGCTCGCCTTGCCGTCGGCGAAGGCCTGGCGCACCTTCGACTTCTGCTCGTTCGGGATGCCGCTGGGCATCGGCCCCGACGGCACGAACGCGCCGGCCAGGTGGCCGAAGCTCAGGGCGCCGATCAGCAGGCCCGGCACGATCTTGTCGCAGATGCCGAGGAACAGCGCGCCGTCGAACATGTCGTGCGACAGCGCCACCGCGGTGGCCAGCGCCACCACGTCGCGCGAGAACAGCGACAGCTGCATGCCGGGGCGGCCCTGGGTGATGCCGTCGCACATCGCCGGCACGCCGCCGGCGACCTGCGCGGTGACGCCGGCGTCGCGGGCGATCCGGCGGATCAGCGCGGGATAGCGCTCGTACGGCTGGTGCGCCGAGAGCATGTCGTTGTAGGCGGTGACGATGGCGAGGTTGGCGTGGTGGCCGCTGCGCAGCGCGGCCTTGTCCTCCGTGCCGCAGGCGGCGAAACCGTGCGCGAGGTTGCCGCAGGACAGGTGCCCGCGCTGCGGCCCGCTGCGGTCCACCGCGTCGATCCGCTGGAGGTAGGCCGCGCGCGTCTCGCGGCTGCGCTCGCGCAGGCGTTCGGTGACTTCGGCGACGATCGGATGCAACGTGCTCATGATTCATTCCGGGTGTGTAGGAGCGCACCTTGTGCGCGATCAGAGTTGCGGCGCCGCTGCTTCGCTGGCTTTTCGCGCACAGGGTGCGCTCCTACAGCGACGCTGGTTGTGGTGGTCAAGGACACCAGTACACCGCCACCGGCACGCGTTGCTGGGTCAGTACCGCGCGCACCGGATAGTGCTGCGCGGCGCCCAGGCCGAGCCGCGCGTCGGCGAGCAAGTCGCGTTTCTTCTCGCCGGCCACCAGCAGGTACAGCGCGCGCGTTTCCAGCAGCGTCGGCAGGGTCAAGGTGATGCGCGGCTCGCCCGCACCGGGCGCATGCATCGGCAGCACGCGGGCCTGGCCGTCCGGGTCCAGCGCCTCGGCGAGGCGGTCGCCGCCGGGGAAGAACGAGGCGGTGTGGCCGTCGTCGCCCATGCCCAGCACCACCGCGTCGAACGGCAGCGGCAGCGCGCCGATGCGTGCGTCGGCGGTGGCCAGCCCGGCCTCGGGGGTGGCGTCGCCGGTATACAGCGGCACGAAGGACGCCACGGCGGCGGCGTGCTGCAGCAGCCGCGATTTCACCAGCCGCGCGTTCGAGCGCTCGTCGGTGTCCGCCACCCAGCGTTCGTCGACCAGGGTCACCTGCACCCGGGCCCAGTCGAGTTTCTCGTGCGAGAGGCGGTCGAAGAAATCCTTTGGCGTGCTGCCGCCGGAGACGGCCAGCACGGCGTGGCCGCGTTCGGCCAAGCCGCTGCGCAGACGTTCGGCGACGCGCTCGGCCAGCGCCGTGGCCTGCGCGCGGCAATCGGTGAAGCTGTGCGTGGTGACGTTCAAGGGGGGATGCATGGTGGTGATGGCGCGCCGGTCGGTCGAGGGGCCGGCGCAGCTCTGGTGGCCAGGGGAAGTTCAGTCTGCCGCAGGCCGCTGCAGCGGCAGGTGAACCGGGTCATTCGCTGTCTTCGTTCCAGGTGCGGCCGTCGCGCTCGATCAGCGCCACGGCCGCGCTCGGCCCCCAGCTGCCGGCGGTGTACGGCCGCGGCGGTTCGCCGCTGTCGGCCCAGGCGGCGAGGATCGGGCCGGCCCAACGCCATGCCGCCTCGACTTCGTCGCGGCGCATGAACAGGGTGGGGTTGCCGCGCACCACGTCGAGCAGCAGGCGTTCGTACGCATCGGGCTGCTGCACGCCGAACGCCTCGGCGAAGCTCATGTCCAGCGGCACGTGGCGCAGGCGCAGGCCGCCGGGGCCGGGGTGCTTGATGGTCAGCCACAGCTTCACGCCCTCGTCCGGCTGCAGCCGCAGCACCAGCCGGTTCTGCGACAAGGTGCCGGCGTCGGGGTTGAAGATCGAATGCGGCACCGGCTTGAAGGTCACCGCGATCTCCGACACCCGGCTCGGCAACCGCTTGCCGGTGCGCAGGTAGAACGGCACGCCGGCCCAGCGCCAGTTCGCGATCTCCGCCTTCAGCGCCACGAAGGTCTCGGTGTTGGACTTGCTGTTACCCAGTTCTTCCGGGTAGCCGGGCACGCTGGCGCCCTCGGCCACGCCGGCGCGGTACTGGCCGCGCACGGTGAGCTGGGCGGCGTTGCCGTCGTCGATGGGCTTCAGCGAATGCAGCACCTTCAGCTTCTCGTCGCGCACCGCGTCGGGCGCCAGCGAGGACGGCGGCTCCATCGCCACCATGCACAGCAGCTGCAGCATGTGGTTCTGCACCATGTCGCGCAGCGCGCCGGCGCGGTCGTAGTAGGCGCCGCGATGGCCGACGCCCAGCGTCTCGGCCACGGTGATCTGCACGTGGTCGATGTGCGCGGAATTCCACAGCGGCTCGAACAGCGCGTTGCCGAAGCGCAGCACCAGCAGGTTCTGCACCGTCTCCTTGCCGAGGTAGTGGTCGATGCGGAAGGTCTGCGACTCGCTGAACACCTTGCCGACCGCGTCGTTGATCTGGTTCGCGCTGGCCAGGTCGCGGCCGATCGGCTTCTCCAGCACCACGCGCGAGGCGCCCTGGTTGAGCTTGTACTGGCCCAGCCGGGTGCAGATGTCGACGAACAGCTCCGGCGAGGTGGACAGGTAGAAAACCCGTATATGTCCGGGTTGTGCGCCGATGAGCGCGGCGAAGTCGTCCCAGCCCTCGTCCTTGCGCGCGTCCAGCGGGCGGTAGAACACCTGCTGCAGGAACACGTCCAGTTGCGCCGCCGCGCACACGCCGACCAGCGCCTCGCGCAGGTGCGCGCGGTAGCCGGCGTCGTCCAGCGCCTCGCGGGCGATGCCGACGATACGGCTGCTGGCCGGGATCTGGCCGTCGAGGAAGCGGTGGAACAGGGCCGGCAGCAGCTTGCGCACGGCGAGGTCGCCGGTGCCGCCGAAGATCACCAGGTCGAACGGTTCGACCGATTGGGGGGAAGCAGTCACGCAGTCACCTCGACACGATGCCGGATGGCGGGCAGTGGCGGATGGCCGGTCTTGCCCGGGGTCGCTATTGATCGTACCAGTGAAATACCAGACCGGCCACCGTTATGCATACGAATTCATCGAAAGCCTTCGCCCGGCCGTGCGAGTTGCCCCGATGATCGGCCGGTTTTACGTCATTACCGGGCGGCAGGCCGATGCCGGGGGCCGATATCCCCATGGCACGGCCCGGGTTCGGGTGCCGGAGTGCCGGTGGCAGACGATGGGGCTTGCGGTCACTGGTTCTGTATTGGTATGTTCGCCGGATGGAAACCGCCCTGGCCACCGAATACCGCCGCATCTGCCACGATTCGGCCGCGCACCAGCCGCTTGCCTACCTGCGCCTGCGGCAGGCGATCCGCAACATCGTCGAGCACCGCGACATCGAACCGGGCCACGCCCTGCCCAGCGAGCGCGACCTGTCGCAGGCGCTGAAGCTGTCGCGGGTGACCGTGCGCAAGGCGATCGCCGGCCTGGTCGAGGAGGGCCTGCTGACCCAGCGCCACGGCGCCGGCACCTTCATCGCCGAGCGCATCGTCAAGCCGATGTCGCGGCTGACCAGCTTCACCGAGGACCTGCGCGAGCGCGGCCTGTCGCCACGCTCGGAATTCTTCGAACGCGGCATCGGCGAGGTGACGCCGGAGGAATCGATGGCGCTGAACCTGTCGCCCGGTTCGCTGGTGGTGCGGCTGCACCGCGTGCGCTACGGCCAGGACGAGCCGCTGGCGATCGAGCGCAGCGTGGTGCCGGCCAGCGTGCTGCCCGACCCGCACCTGGTGCGCGACTCCCTGTACGAGGCGCTGGAAAAACTCGATGCCCGCCCGCGCCGTGCGCTGCAGCGGCTGCGCGCGGTGTCACTGAACGCGCAGCAGGCGCGGCTGCTCCACGTCGGGGTGGGCAGCGCCGGGCTGAACATCGAGCGGCGCAGCTTCCTCGACGACGGCCGCGTGGTCGAGTTCACCTGTTCCTGGTACCGCGGCGACATCTACGATTTCGTGGCCGAACTGCAGACCGACTGAAGGATCCCGATGGACGCCCGCGACACCCTGATGTACCAGGAAGCGCACGAATCGGCCACGGTGGTCGCGCGCCAGTTCGCCGCCAACGAGGCGGTGGTGAGTGCGCTGGCGCGCGAGCTGCGCGCGCAGCCGCCGCGCTTCATCGTCACCTGCGCGCGCGGCAGCTCGGACCACGCCGCGGCGTACGCGAAGTACGTGTTCGAGACCCAGCTCGGCATCGTCACCGCGTCGGCCTCGCCGTCGGTCACCTCGGTGTACGCGGCCGAGCAGCAGTGGCAGGGCGCGCTGTTCATCGCGATCTCGCAGTCGGGCAAGAGCCCCGACCTGCTGCGCAATGCGCAGGCCGCGAAGGTCGCCGGCGCGCGCGTGCTGGCGCTGGTGAACGTGGAGGATTCGCCGCTGGCGGCGCTGGCCGACACGGTGATCCCGCTGCACGCCGGGCCGGAGCGCAGCGTGGCGGCGACCAAGAGCTACATCGCCGCACTGGCCGCGGTGTTGCACCTGTGCGCCCGCTGGCGCGGCGACGGGGAACTGGGCGCCGCGCTGCGCGCGTTGCCGGATGCGTTGCGCGCCGGTTGGGACGCCGACTGGTCGGCGCTGGTCGACGGCCTGGCCGCTGCGCACAACCTGTTCGTGGTCGGCCGCGGCTACGGCCTCGGCATCGCGCTGGAGGCGGCGCTGAAGTTCAAGGAAACCTGCGGCCTGCACGCCGAGGCGTTCAGCGCGGCCGAGGTGAAGCACGGCCCGATGGCGCTGGTCGGCCCGGATTTCCCGGTGCTGTGTTTCGCCCAGGACGACGACACCCTGGACGGCACGCTGGCGGTGGCGCGCGAATTCCGCGGCCGCGGCGCGCAGGTATTCGTGGCCGCGCCCGGGCTGCAGGGCGCCGGCACCTTGCCGGTGGCCGGCGGCCTGCCCGCACTGTGCACGCCACTGCTGACCATCCAGAGCTTCTACCGCGCCGCCAGCGCCTTGTCGCTGCGCCGCGGCTTCAACCCCGACGTGCCGCCGCATCTCAACAAGGTCACCGAAACGGTCTGATCATGTAGGAGCGCACCCTGTGCGCGATGCTCTTCGTCACGTTGCGCAAAAGCATCGCGCACAGGGTGCGCTCCTACGGTTCATCGCTTCCATGGGTCATCGTCATGCTTCACTCGCTCACCAACGCCCGCGTACTCACCCCTGATGGTTGGCGCAGTGACCTCGCCGTGCTGCTCGACGGCGGGTGCATCGCCGATCTGCTGCCGCCATCCGATCCACGCGTGCGCTCAGCGCCGCAGCACGATCTGCGCGGCGCCATGCTGCTGCCCGGCTTCATCGATGTGCAGGTCAACGGCGGCGGCGGCGTGCTGTTCAACGAGGCCCCCACGGTCGAGGCGCTGCGCCGGATCGGCGCGGCGCACCGGCGCTTCGGCACCACCGGCTTCCTGCCTACGCTGATCAGCGACCGCGTGGAGGTGATGCGTGCGGCGCTGGCCGCGGTGGAGCAGGCACTGGCCGAAGGCGTGCCCGGCGTGCTCGGCATCCACCTGGAGGGTCCGTACCTGGCGCCGGCGCGCAAGGGCGTGCACGACGCGAAATATTTCCACGCGCCGGGCCGCGACGAGCTGGCGCTGCTGTGCGCGCCGCACCGCGGCGTGCGGTTGATCACGCTGGCGCCGGACCAGGTGCCGCTGGCCGGCATCGGCGCGCTGGTGGACGCGGGGCTGATCGTCTGCGCCGGCCACACCGCGGCCGACTACGCCACCACCCGCGCCGCGCTCGATGCCGGCGTGCGCGGCTTCACCCACCTGTTCAACGCGATGACCCCGTTCGGCAGCCGCGAACCGGGCGTGGTCGGCGCCGCGCTGGAGGATGCCGGCAGCTGGTGCGGCATCATCGTCGACGGCCACCACGTGCATCCGGCCAGCCTGCGCGTGGCGATCGCCGCCAAGCCGCGCGGCAGGATGCTGCTGGTCACCGACGCGATGCCGCCGGTCGGCGCGGCCGATCCGAGCTACGTGCTCAACGGCGAGACCATCACCGTGAAGGACGGCATCTGCCAGACCGCGCAAGGCGTGCTGGCCGGCTCCGCGCTGGACATGGCCACCGCGGTGCGCAACGCCGTGCAACTGCTCGGCCTGCCGCTGGACGAGGCGGCACGCATGGCCAGCGCCTATCCCGCCGATTTCCTCGGCCTCGGCGAAAGCCGCGGCCGCATCGCCCCCGGCTATCGGGCCGACCTGGTGGCGCTGGACGACGAATACCGCGTGCAGCGCAGCTGGATCGGCGGCGTGGGCGATGCAGCGCCTTGAGCGCGGAAGCCGGTCGCGGCGTGGCGCGGCCGGCCAGCGCGTTTCGAGGTGGAAGGCCGCTGACCGGAAGCCGAATCGCGCTCCGCCATGGCGTGGAAGTCAGCGTGTTGGCGGCAGGGTGACTGCGGCGGCGTGTTGGAGCAGGACTGCGAACGCAGCGCCTGGAAACGGTTCCGGGCGGCGCACGGTATCCGGCGATCAAGATATCATCGGCAGATGAATTCCCAGGGTATTTCCACCGCAGCGGCCCGTCTTCGCCAGCAGGCGCGGGAATACATCAAGGCCGAACAGTTCGAGGCTGCGCAGACGGCCCTGGAGTCGCTTGTCCGGTTGGTGCCGCACGACACGGTCACCTGCATCGAGCTGTCCGACGTCATGTTCATGCAGGGGCAGGTGCGCGGCTCGACCGGTCCGCTGCTGCAGGCGTTGCAGCGGCTTCCCCGGGATGCCCCGCTACTCATGGAACTGGCGCGGCGCCTGCTGGCACGGGGGGAAGTCCTGGGCGCGCGTGCCTGCCTCGATTTCCTTGCGCAGGCGCCCGAACCGCCACCCGAGTTGCTGATCGCGCAGGCAAACCTGCGCTTTGCCCTCGGTGAAGTGCCGGTGGCGAAGAAGCTGGTGGACAGGGCCATGGCGGCCGGCGTCGATTCACCGGGTGAATATCACCTGCAGGCGATGCTGCTGCAGTTCAGCGGCGACATCGAGCAGGCCTGCAGGGTGCTGGAGAGCTGCCTGCAGCGCTGGCCGCACTTCGGCGATGCAGTGATGACGCTTGCCAACCTGCGCAGGCAGAAGCCGGATGCGAATCTTCTCGGTTTCGTGCAGGAACAACTGCGGCGCCTGCCGGAGGACGGCAAGGATCCCCACGACCAGTTCGTGCGCGCCGAATTCGAATATGCGCGGTTCAAGGTGCTGGACGATCTGGGCCGGCATGAAGATGCGTGGCCGGCGCTGGCACGATGCAATGCGCTCATGCACCAGATCAATCCATACGATGCAGCGGCCGAGACGGCCGTCGTCGACGCGCTCATCGGTGCGTCCGGGGCGATCGGCAAGGCGAGTGCGGGGCCAGCCCCGGTGCCCGAGGGGCCGCTGCCGATCTTCATCGTGGGGATGCCCCGTTCGGGCACCACCTTGCTCGACCGCATGCTGTCGAGTCATTCGGCCGTGGTTTCCGCCGGGGAGATCATCGATTTCTGGCGTCAGCTGCACTGGGTGGCGGATGTTCCGCCGGTGCGCGCGCAAGGGTTGCTGAGGGCGATCCGGCGCAGCCCGGATATCGACTTCGGGGAAGTGGGCGCGCGCTACCTGAGGCAGACGCAATGGCGTGCGCAGGGACGCCGGTTCTATGTCGACAAGCTGCCGGCCAACATACAGATGGTCGCGTTCATCCGTCGGGCCTTGCCGCATGCGCCGATCCTGCACATGGTCCGCGAGCCGATGGATACGTGCTTTTCCAATTTCAAGGCGATGTTCGGCAATATTTCCGCCTACAGCTACGACCTGCAGGCGCTTGCCCACTACTACGGGCAATACGAGCGGCTGGTGCGCCATTGGAGAGCCAGCCTGCCCGGTGCCATGCTCGATGTTTCCTATGCCGCGCTGGTTCGCGATCCGGAAACCACGCTGCGCGAGGTGCTCCGGCATTGCGGCCTGCAGTTCGAGGCGGGCTGCCTGCAACCCGAACGCAATCCCGCGCCGGTGGCCACGCCGAGCAGCGCCCAGGTGCGCGAGTCCATCCATACGCGCGGCGTCGGCCAGTGGCGCCGTTACGCGCAACAGCTGGAGCCCCTGCGGCTGGCTCTGACGACGAGCGCTTCCGCGGCATAGGGTGGCGGTGTGGGCGTGCGTCCGCCCGCTGCCCTTCGTCCGTCGCCACCCGCGAATGCGGGGATGCACGCCGCCGCGGGTTTTCCCTGTTCCAAGAAAAAGCCACCGACCTCGCGGTCGGTGGCTTTTCCTGGCCGGTTTCAGCCGATGTTGCCTATCAGTAGTCGTACTGCACCGACAGACGCACCATGCGCGGCGGCTGCCAGAAGATCCCGTCGCCGTAGCTGTTGTTGATGTACACGGTGTTGACGCCATCGAAGGCCGCTTCGCCGGCTGGGTCGGTCTGCACCGCCTTATGCTGGTTCAACGCGTTGATGACGTCCAGGTTGAAGCCCAGCTTGTGGTCGGCGAACGCCGGCGCGTAATGCAGGCCGAGGTTGACCTGCTCGGTCCACGGGGTGTGGCCGGCCTTGCCCGGCGGGATGCGGACGCCGTGGCACCAGTGGTAGTTGCCGCTGCCGCCGCCGTTGTAGCCGGTCGGGTCGCCGGTACCGGTCGGGCCGTAGTAGCCCAGGCACTCCTTCGGCGTGCCCGACTGCGCCAGCAGCGTGCCGGACACCAGCCATTCCGGGGTGATCTGGTAGGCGCCGCGGAAGCGGATCTGGTGCTTGCGGATGTTGCTCAGCTCGCCGTCCTGGCCGTCCATCAGCTGCCAGGAATCCCAGTCTTCGGTCTTGGAGACGTCGGACTGGCCGAAGTCGGAACGCACCTGGCCCTCGGTGTTGCCGAAGCCGCGGCTGAAGGTGTAGTCCACGCGGCCCATCCACTTGCCGTCGAACGGATGCTCCAGGTACAGGTTCAGTGAGCCGATCTTGCGCTTGACGCCGTTGATGTAGCCCCAGTCCTTCTGGCTCATCGACACGAGGACGCTGCTGCCGCCGCCGTTCTTGTTGATCAGCATGGTGTTGGTCTGGCCCGGGTTGATCAGGCGGCAGTACGACGCACCGTAGAGCGAATCCGAGTAGTCGCCCGGATTCAGGCCCATGCTGGTCATCTTGGTGGCGATCTGGCCCGGCGAGCACTCGTCGTCGATCGCGGTCTTCAGGTCGCGCCACGTCGCCTTGGCGCCGTAGGTCCAGCTGTCGTTGAACTTCTTGTCGAAGCCGAGGATGAACTCATCCACGTATTCCGGCTTCAGGTTGCGCGCGGTGACTTCCTGCGGGTTCTTGGGCAGGCCGAACTCGCCATCCGGCGAGCTGACGCCGCCAATCTGCTTCAGACCGGTCGGGATGCCGTTCGCGTCGATGCCCGTGTAGCTGTACTTGGTGATCTCGTAGGTGGAGATGTTGGCCGCACGCTCGGCCGCGTTGTCGGGCAGCGCGAGGTAGTAGCGGCCCGCATTGCCGTAGACCTTGAACGACGAATCACCCATCACGTCCCAGCTGGCACCGATGCGCGGCTCCCACTGGTTCTTCTCGTCGACGAACGGCTTGCCCTGGTCGTTGTAGTTGGTGAAGTGGTCGTTGCGCACGCCGATGTTCAGCAGCACGTTGGATGCCACCTGCCAGTCGTCCTGCAGGTAGTACGCCTTCTGGGTCATGCGCATGCTGGTGGCCCAGCCGATCTCGCGCTTGCGCACGATGTTGCCGGGGTAGTAGCGCCAGTAGTAGTTGATCGACGGGTTGAACGGGTTGGTCTGGTCCGGGCCCTGGTGGCTGGCCGCATAGGTCATGTTGTCGATGCCGACGGCGAGGTCGTGGTCACCCAGCTTGTAGTCGAAGTCGACGCGCAGGCCATGGGTGTTGTTGCTCGCCTTCGGTGAGGTCCAGCTGGTGTTGGTCTGGGCGTTGACGATGCCGTTTGGCCCCGTACCCGGCGGCAGGAAGGCCGGATTCTGGTTGTAGGGACGGGAAATGAAGGGCAGCGGGCTGGTGTTGGCGTAGACCACCGGATCCTGGAAGTTGGCCTTGCCGTACAGGATGCTCAGCGTGGCCGCATCGGTGATGTAGCTGGTGAAGTGGCCGAGATAGAACTGGGCGTTGTCCTTGGTGACGTCGTTCTTCGTCACGAAGGCGCCGGACTTCAGCGTGTTGTAGTCGAACTTGTAGGTCGACCCTGCGCCGGTGCGGGAATGGTTTTGCAGCGCCGTCAGCTCGAGGATGTTGCTGTCGGTGATGTTCCAGTCCAGCTTGCCGTAGAACTTGGTGTTCTGATCCCGGTTGTACTGGACCTTCTGGGCGGCTGCGCTTTCCACGTTGTTGGACTGCGTCTTGTCGGTCTCTGCCGCCAGGAACATGAACAGCTTGTCCTGGATCAGCGGGCCACCGACGTAGGCCGAGTAGATCGTCTCCCACTGCTTGTTGTCGGCGCGGTACTGGTTCAGCGTGCCCGGCTTCTTCGGGTCTTCCAGCTGGAAATGAGTCAACCCGTCAGGGCTGTTGGGGTTGGCGATCGACGCGGGGATGGTCGGATTGCCATAACGGTTGTTGACCGGGGTTCCTTCGAGGAAGCGCGGCTGCCAGACCACCTGGGCGCCGAAGTGCCATTCGTTGGTGCCGCGCTTGCCGATCTGGTTGATCACGCCGCCGTCGGAACGGCCGTACTTGGCGCTGTAGCCGCCGGTCAGGGTTTCCTGCTGGTCGATGGCGCCGTAGAGGGCAGCTGGAAGCCGCCGATGTTCTTGTACGGTTCGCCGGTGTTGTAGCCGTTCACGTAGTACGCGTTCTCGGACACGCTGGAGCCGCCGAAGGAGACCGCGTTGCCGAAGAAGCTGCTGCCCTTGACCGTGCCCGGCGCCAGCAGCGCGATGGACTCCGCGTTGCGGGTGACCGGCAGCTTGCGCAGGTCGGCGGCGGTGATGACGGTGCTGGAGTTGACGCTGCTGACGTCGATGGACGGCAGCGCGCTGGCGGTGACGCTCAGCGTGCCCAGCTGGGTGACGTTCTGCGAGGCCGCCTCGAAGGTCACCGAGGTACCGCCGCCGGGGGAGATCGCCACCTTTTCGCGGGTGCCGACCACCGTACCGCCCTTCTTCAGGGTGACGGTGTAGGTCCCTACCGGCAGGTTGTTCAGCGAGAAGCGGCCGGCGCTGTCCACCGCGACTTCACGCGACACGCCCGACGAGTTGCTGGCGGTCACGGTTTCGCCGGCTGCCACGGGCGCCTGGCCGAAGATCGAGCCCGAGGTGGACTGCGCCATGGCGACACCGCCGAGGCTCATGCTGAGCGCCACGGCGAGCGCGGTGTGGCGCCAGTTCGGATTATGGATTTTGTTGGAACGGCTCATAAGCAACGTATCTCCCCAGATTGAAAGCCCGCAGGCCAAATGGCGTAACCCGAACAGTCCATCGGACAGCGATCCGATGCATGCTGGCAGCCGGTTACTGATGTCGTGCAGGCAACCTCACGTGCCGAAGCTTGTATTCGCGGTGTCCAGCGACCTGCTCGCCGAACATAAAGCGGCGTAAACGCCGGCGTCAATGAAATGTTTATAGGTTTTTTACTAATAGTAAATAATTACGATGGATGACCACATAATCAGCAATAAATTGCGATTTCAATTACAAGATCCTGCGCTTTGCTCGGCAATCGTGTAATAAAGACGATAATTTGAAGTTGTGGAATCAAGTCGGGGGACGAACCCTTAACGCGGCGCCCCGATTGCGCGAGTGGCATCCCGGCGCTAGAGTTGCGCGGTTCAGGTGTCCCGGCGGCGTTACGCTCACGGGATGAAACGGGAAGCCGGTGCGCTGTGCGCTACGCACTGCAAGGCCGGCGCTGCCCCCGCAACGGTAAGCGAGATCCACGAACGGCGAATGCCACTGTGCGATGCACGGGAAGGCGCCGCTCGCGGCCTGCGGATCGCCGCAGGCCACTCGCCAGCCCGGAGACCGGCCCGAACGATTCCTGGTGGCTCGCGGTGGGCGAGGCCGAACCACGTGTCGGTCGATCCTGCCTGCCCGTCGTTCCGTCTTCCCTCCGCATCCGCCGCCATCTCATCGAACACGTGAGCCGCGCGCGGGTGCGCGGTACAGAGAGGAACGGATATGAAGAAGACCCTGCTGGCAGCGGCCCTGCTCAGCTGCACGATGGCTGCCCAGGCGGCCGACCAGAACGAGGCGGCGCCGCTGGCCCCGGTGATCGTCACCGCCACGCGCACCGCGATCACCGCCGACGATGCGCTATCCTCGGTGACCGTGCTCACCCGTGCCGACATCGAGCGGCTGCAGCCGGTTTCGGTGTCCGACCTGATGACCGGCCTGCCGGGGGTGACGTTCGCCCAGACCGGCGGCCTCGGCGAGCAGACCTCGCTGTTCCTGCGCGGCACCAACTCCACCCATACCTTGCTGCTGGTCGACGGCGTGCGGGTGGGCTCGGTCAGCGCCGGGCTGGCGGCGTTCGAGCAGATCCCGGTGGAGCAGATCGAGCGGATCGAGATCGTGCGCGGCCCGCGTTCGAGCCTGTACGGCGCCGACGCGATCGGCGGCGTGATCCAGATCTTCACCCGTCGCGGCTCGCACGATGGCGGCCTGCAACCCTCGTTCAGCGTCACCACCGGCAGCAACAAGCTGCTGAGCGGGCAGTTCGGCCTGTCCGGCGGCGACCAGCATGCCTGGTACAACCTCGGTGTGGGCGCGCTCCACACCCGCGGCATCAACGCCTGCCGCATCGGCGCCGCCGAGGCGTTCGCCGGCTGCTATACCGACGAGCCGGACCGGGACGGCTACCGCAACAAGAACCTCAGCGCGAACGCCGGCTACCGCTGGGACAACGGCGCAGAGCTGGGCGGCACCTGGCTGCGCAACCTGGGCGAGATCCATTACGACGGCAGCTACCAGAACCGCAGCCGCACCGTGCAGCAGGTCGCCGGCAGCCACCTCAGCTTCAACCCGCTGCAGGCCTGGAAGACCACGCTGAGCGTGGGCCAGAACCTGGACCGCTACGACAACTACGAGAACCAGGCCTTCGTCGGCTACATCTATTCGCGGCGCAACCAGGCGTCGTGGCAGAACGACATCAGCCTGGCCGGCAACCAGCTGCTCACGCTCGGCGTCGACTGGCAGGGCGAGCACATCGACAGCGATACCGGCTTCCTCGCCAGCCACCGCAGCGACACCGGCAGCTACGCGCAGTACCAGGGCACGTTCGGCCGCAACGAAGTGGCACTGTCGGCGCGGCGCGACCACAACAGCCAGTTCGGCAACCACAACACCGGCGCGGCGGCGTGGGGCTATCACTTCGATGACGGCCTGAAGCTGTCCGCCAGCTACGGCAGCGCGTTCCACGCGCCGACCTTCAACGATCTGTACTACCCGTACGGCAGCGGCAACCCGAACCTGAAGCCGGAGAAGTCGCGCAGCGCCGAGCTGGGCCTGAGCCAGCAGCTGACCGGCTGGAACTGGGCGGTGAACGCCTACCAGACCCGCATCAGCCAGCTGATCGCGCTGGACGCCAACTACTACCCGTCCAACATCAGCAAGGCGCGCATCCGCGGCGTGGAAGGCCAGCTCGGCGCCAACCTCGCCGGCTGGCAGCTGCAGGGTTACCTGACCTGGCTGCAGCCGCGCAACGAGGACGGCGGCGCGAACGACGGCAAGGTGTTGCCGCGCCGGCGCGAGCGCACCGCACGGGTGGACCTGGACCGCCGCTTCGGCCCCTTCGGCGTCGGCGCCACCGTCTTCGCCGCCGCGCACGGCTTCGACGACGCGGCCAACCGGCACCGGCTCGGCGGCTATGCCACCACCGACCTGCGCGCCAGCTGGCATTTCGCGCCGGACTGGCAGGTGGAGGCGCGCCTGGCCAACGTGTTCGACCACCACTACGAGACCGTGTGGTACTTCAACCAGCCCGGTCGCAGCGCGTTCCTGACCCTGCGCTACAGCCCCGCCGCGCGCTGAGCTCCCGCCGTACCGCGATCGCCCCGGGTCTTCGCCGGGGCGATCCCCTGCCTTCCGGCACGGGTGGACTTCAGGCACATTCGCCGCTTGCCGGCGACTGGCATAAAGCCGGCATGATGAATGGAACTCTCGCCCCGGCCGCACCTTCGCCACGCGCGTACGCGTCGTGCGCATCCGGCGTGCGGCGCCTGCGGCTATGCTTGAGAGCCACGGAAGCGCCATGAACATTTTCGCCCCATTGATCCGCCGCCCGGTCGGCACCTCGCTGCTCGCGCTCGGCCTGATACTGGCCGGGCTGTGGGCGTACCTGTTGCTCGGCGTGGCCGCCTTGCCGTCGCTGGATTTCCCCGGCGTCTACGTGGCGGCCAACCAGCCCGGGGCCAGCGCGCAGACCATGGCGAACACCATCCTGGCGCCGCTGGAGCGGCACCTGGGCCGCATCCCCGGCGTCGACGAGATGTACGGCAACGCCAGCGAGGGCTCCGCCTCGGTGATGGTGCGCTTCACCATGAGCCGCACCGCCGACAGCGCCGCGCGCGACGTGCAGGCGGCGATCAACGCGGCCGCGGTCGACCTGCCCAGCGGCATGCCGACGCCGCCGCAGTACTTCAAGTTCGACACCTCGCAGATCCCGATCCTGTTCCTCACGCTGACCTCCACCGGACTGCCGCAGGACCAGTTGTTCGACCTCGCCGACACCATGCTCAAGCCCGCCGTGGCGCAGATCGGCGGCGTGGCGCAGGTGCAGGTGTTCGGCGGCACGCCGCACTCGGTGCGGATCGAGCTGGACAACAACGCGCTGGCCGCCAAGGGGCTCACCACCAACGACGTGGCCAACGCGCTGCGCGCGGCCAACGTCACCTCGCCGCAGGGCACGCTGAGCAACGGCCGCACCCAGATGACGGTGAGCGCCAGCGACGGCCTGCAGACGCCGGCCGAGTTCGCCCGCCTGCTGATCTCGGTGAAGAACGGTACGCCGGTGCGCCTGTCCGACGTGGCGCGGGTGTACGGCGGCCAGCAGGACGAGTACCAGGCGGCATGGTTCAACGGTGCGCGCACAGTGGGCCTGCAGATCAGCAAGCGGCCGGAGGCGAACGCGGTGGCCACGGTGGAGGCGATCCGCGCCAGGCTGCCGCAGCTGGGCGCGTCGCTGCCGTCGAACGTGACGATGTCGGCGGTGTTCGACCTCACCCAGACCACCAAGTCCGCGCTGCACGAGGTGCAGGTGGCGCTGCTGATCTCGATCGCGATGGTGGTGCTGGTGATGCTGGTGTTCCTGCGCCGGCTGCGCCCGACCCTGATCGCCACCTTGAGCGTGCCGCTGTCGCTGGCCGGCGCGTTCGTGGTGATGTGGGCGCTGGGCTACACGCTCAACACCCTGTCGCTGGTGGCGCTGGTGCTGTGCATCGGCTTCGTGGTGGATGACGCGATCGTGGTGATCGAGAACATCGTGCGCCACATGGAGCGCGGCGAGCCGCCGATGCAGGCGGCGCTCACCGGCGTGCGCGAGATCGGCTTCACGGTGATCTCGATCACCCTGTCGCTGGTGGCGGTGTTCGCGCCGCTGCTGTTCGGCAACAACATGTTGGTGATGCTGCTGCGCGAGTTCTCGGTGACGCTGGCCGCCGCGGTGGTGATCTCGGCGCTGGTCTCGCTCACGCTCACCCCGGCGCTGTGCGCCTACCTGCTGGAGCACGAGCCGGCGATCCGCAAGCCGCCGGGCCGGCTCGAGCGCGCGGTGGAGAATTTCGACCGCCGCCTGCTGCGCATCTACGAGCGGGCGCTGGACTGGGCGATGCACCACCGCCGCATCATGCGCTGGCAGCCGCTGACCCTGCTGCTGCTCACCTTCGCGCTCGGCTTCGCGGTGGCGAAGACCGCCGGCGGCACCTTCATGCCGCAGGAGGACACCGGCCAGCTGCAGGTCGACATCCGCGCCGACGCCAACATCTCGCCGGACCGGCTGGCCGAGCGGGTGCAGCACGTGGCGGCGCTGATGCAGGCCGACCCGACCGTGCTGGACCTGCTCACCATGCTCGGCCGCAACGGCGGCGGCGACGGCGCGGTGGGCAACGCGGCGCAGATGTTCGTCGACCTGAAGCCGCGCGGCAGCGGGCCGGAGCAGCGCCACGAGAACATCAAGCAGGTGATCGAGCGGCTGTCGAAGCAGTTCGACCGCCTGCCCGACGTGAAGGTATCGGTCAGCCCGGTGCAGTTCCTCGGCGGCGGCGGCAGCGGCGACGGCGGCGGCCAGTACGAATTCCAGCTGGTCAGCAGCAATGGCGGCGACCTGCAGCCGTGGACGCTGAAGATGGTGCGGCAGATGCGCACGATCAAGCAGTTCCGCGACGTCAGCAGCGGCTTCGACCAGGTCGGCAAGCAGCAGCTGCTGAAGATCGACCGCGAGGCCGCCGGGCGCCTGCACGTGGGCATCGGCACGATCGACTCGGCGCTGTACAACGCGTTCGGCCAGCGCCAGGTGTCGCAGATCTATTCCGACATCAACCAGTACGCGGTGGTGCTCAGCACCGGCGCGGCGCAGAGCGTGAGCGCCGAGTCGCTGCTGAACGTGCGGGTGCGCAACGAGCAGGGCCGGATGATCCCGCTGTCCGCGCTGGCGAAGATCGAGCCGAACATCAGCCCGCTGCGGGTGCGCCACCACAACCAGCTCGAAGCGGCCACGATCAGCTACAACCTGGCCAAGGACGTGCCGCAGGACCTCGGCGTGAAGCTGGTCGAGCAGGCCGCGTACGCGGTGGGGCTGCCGGCCGGCATGCGGGTGGATTTCACCGGCGCCAACCAGCGCCTCAAGCAGGCCCAGTCCAACGGCATGGTGCTGCTGCTCGGCTCGATCCTGGCGATGTACATCGTGCTGGGCATCCTGTACGAAAGCCTCGGCCATCCGCTGACCATCCTCTCCACCCTGCCGGCCGCCGGCGCCGGCGCGTTCCTGGCGATGCTGGTGACCCAGACGCAGATCTCGATGATGGCGATCATCGCGATCCTGATGCTGATCGGCATCGTCAAGAAGAACGCGATCCTGATGGTCGACTTCGCCCTGGTCGCCGAGCGCGAACGCGGGTTGCCCGCGCCGGAGGCGATCCGCGAGGCGGCGCTGGTGCGCTTCCGCCCGATCACCATGACCACCCTGGTGGCGATGGGCGCCGCGCTGCCGCTGGCGATCGGCTTCGGCATCGGCTCGGAGATGCGCCAGCCGCTCGGCATCGCCATCGTCGGCGGCCTGCTGGTGTCGCAGCTGCTGACCCTGCTCAGCACGCCGGCGATCTACCTGTGGAACCACGACCGCAAGATCCGCAAGGCGGCGCGCAAGGAACGGCGCGCGGAGAAGAAACGGCTCAAGGCGTTGGGCAAGCCCCAGACGGCGTAAGCCTGCGGGCCGGGTTCATTGGGCAGACGCTTCGTAGGGCGGGCACCGCCCGCCGGCTCGGGATGTATGGCAATAGCGGAGCAGGAGCGGCGGGCGGTCTCCGCCCTGCGCCGCCTGAAGCGTTGAAGTCCAACGCCACCTGATCAACGAACTCATTCCCCCGGGAAGGTGTGAGGCGTGTCGTGGCCGAGGTTTTTGCAATTCCCTTTAGCCCGCCCCGGCCGCCGCCGGCCGCGCCGCGCCGATGCTCCGCAGTGCCGGACTGGTCATGCAGGCGAGGGCGATCGCGCTCAGCGTCAGTCCCGCCGCGGTGAACAGGGTCGCCAGCGAAACCACCTTCAGCAGGCTGCCGGCGATGGCGGCCGCCAGCGGGCCCAACCCCATGAAGGTGAACATCAGCACGCTCATGGTGCGGCCCATCATCTCCGGCGCCACGCGGCGCTGGATCCAGCTGACGATGGCGATCTGCGCGATGCCGGCGAGCACGCCGGTGCAGGCCAGCAGCACGGCGCCGGCGAAGGTCGAGTGCACCAGCGCCATCGTGGCCAGCGCCAGCCCGGCGAGGCTGTCGATGCCCAGCACCATCCGGCCGAGCCGGCCGCGCACCAGTCGGGTGGCGATGCCGGAGAGGGCGCTGCCCAGCAGCATGCCGCCGCCGTTCGCGGTCATCAGGATGCCCAGCGACGCGGCGCCCAGGTCCAGCCGGGTATCGGCCAGCACCGGCAGGCCGACCTGGATCGGGCCGCCCACGAACACCGATACCACGGCGGCGTAGAGGATGAACGCGCGCAGCGGCAGGTCGGCCCAGATGTTGCGGATGCCGCTGGCGACATTCGCCAGCACGCTGCCGACCGGTGCCTTCGGGTGATGGTCGCTGTGGATGCGGATCAGCATCAGCGAGCCGAGCGAGAATAGGAAGCTCACCGCATCGATGCCGAAGGCGAGCCCGAGTCCGGCGGCATCGGCCACGCCGTTGTCGTGTTTCCCATGCGCGCCGACGCTGATCAGCAGGCCGGCGATCGCCGGGCCGACGATCATGCTCAGCTGGCGCATGCCCATGAACAGCGCGTTGGCCGGCTGCAGCTGCTGCGGCGGGATCAGTTGCGGCAGGATCGCCGAGCCCGCCGGATAGGCGAACGCGGTGGACAGGCCGATGCCCAGCGCGAGTGCGTAAACCATGCCCATCCCGATCGCCCCGGCCAGCACCAGCACGGCGAGCAGGCTGACCAGCAGCGCGTTGACCGCGCGCGCGCCGAGCAGCACCCGCCGCGGCGACATGCGGTCCACCACCGCGCCGCCGATCAGCATGAACGCGGCACGCGGCAGCGCCATCGCCGCCAGCACCAGGCCGAGCGCGGCCGGGTCGCCGGTGAGTTTCAGCACCAGCCATGGCAAGGCCACCAGGGTGAACTGGTCGCCGATCGCCGAGATCGTGCTGCCGCCGAACAGCAGGCGGAAGTTGTGGTTGGCAAACAATGAACCGGGCGGGATGGACGGCATCGGGTGATCCTCGGGCGCAGCGCGCGGGCTGGGTTGCAGGGGAAAATCGTGTCGGGACAGGGTCGGTTGCCGTGGGCAGGATCAGTCGGCTTCCGCCTGCGCGTCCCAGGCCAGCGCGGCGAGTCGGCGCAGATGGTCGCGTACGTCCGCCGGCCAATGATCGGTCAGGCGGATGAAGCCCGCACGCTCGCCACGCCAGAATGCGCGCGCGGCCTCCTCGTAACCTGCCAGGTCGCCGGCCAGCACGCGCATGCTGCGGTCGGCCGCTTCCGCCGCCTGACGGGCGCGTCCCTTGGCGTCGCCGCCGCGCGCGGCCTGTTCCACCAGCCGCCGCAGCACCGCCGAGGCGCCATCCGGCTGCTGCGCCAGCCAGTCCCAGTGACGCGGCAGCAGGGTGACTTCGCGCGACACCACGCCCAGCTTCGGCCGGCCGGGACCGCGCGGGATGGTCTCCAACGAAGCGCCCTGCAGCCGCGCCAGCATCTCGTCCGGTGTGCCGCGAAAATCGATTTCCACCGGCAGGCCGCTGGCGTCGTCGAGGACCAGCAGTGACCCGGCAGCGCCCGCGTCTAGCGCCCGTCTGGCCGCCAGCGCTACCTCGGCGAGCGGGCCGGAAGCGAGCAGGCGGTGATGATCGAACGCGGTGCAAGGGCGGTTGGCATCGGGCCGCATGATTTATCCGGGCAAAAATCTGGAGTGGATATTACCCGGGTTAAACAACGTGTCAATAATACCCGGGTGAAATGGCGTCCCTGTCTCCTGTCATGGCTCTCTCCGCCGCCCCGGCTTGCTATGGTGGCCCCTTTCCGCCGAACGGACGAAGCCCATGCGACTGCGCCCGGCCGCCTTGCTGGCCACCCTCACCCTCCTCGCCGCCGCGCCGGCCCCGCTGCCCGCGGTGGCGGCCGAACTGACCATCCCGCCGATCCCGTACCACCAGCGCACCCTGCCGAACGGCCTGCAGGTGCTCAGCGTGGAGGATCACGCCAGCCCGAACGTGGCGGTGCAGGTGTGGTACCACGTCGGCTCGAAGGACGACCCGCAGGGGCGTTCCGGCTTCGCGCATTTGTTCGAGCACCTGATGTTCAAGAGCACGAAGCACATGCACGCCGAGCAGTTCGACCGGTTGACCGAGGACGTCGGCGGCGCCAACAACGCCTCCACCGGCGACGACGTCACCAACTACTTCGAGGTGGTGCCCAGCAACCATCTGCAGACCCTGCTGTGGGCCGAGGCCGAGCGGTTGTCCAACCTCAACGTGGACGAGGCGAACTTCAGGTCCGAGCGCGCGGTGGTGCAGGAGGAGTACCGCCAGAGCGTGCTGGCCAACCCGTACGGCAAGCTGTTCAACGCGATCGACCCGCACTCGTACACCGTGCATCCGTACAAGCGCCCGACCATCGGCAGCATCGAGGACCTGGAAGCGGCGACGCTGCCGGACGTGATCGCGTTCCACCAGACCTTCTACCGACCCGACAACGCCACCCTGATCGTCGCCGGCGACTTCGACCCGAAGCAGCTCGACGCCTGGGTCGACCAGTATTTCGGCTGGATCCCGAAACCGACCGCACCGATCCCGCAGGTCACCGCGCAGGAACCGAAGCGCAAGAAGAACCTGCGCTACACCGTCACCAGCGAGACCGCGCCGCTGCCCGCGGTGGCGCTCACCTGGCTGCTGCCGCCGGCGTCCGACACGGCTGACAGCATCCCGCTGCAGGTGGCCGCCGCGCTGCTCTCGCAGGGCGATTCCTCGCGGCTGTACCAGTCGCTGGTGTATCGCCACCAGGTCGCCCAGCGGGTCGGCGCCGATGCCGACGGCCGGGTCGGCCCGGGCCTGTTCACCGCCTATGCGATCCTCGCCAGCGGCCACCAGCCGGCCGAGGCGGAGAAGCTGCTGCACGAGGAGATCATCTGGCTGGCGACCCAGCCGATCCCCGCCGCCGAGCTGGGCAAGGTTAAGACCCAGCTGCTGACCGGCGAGCTGAAGCAGCGGCAGACCGCGCAGGGTCTCGCGTTCGCGCTGGGCCAGGCGGCGCTGATAGACGGCAGCCCGGAACACGTCAACACCGACCTGGCCGCGTTGCAGAAAGTTACCGAACAGGACGTGCACCGGGTGTTGCAGAAGTACGTGACCGGCGCGCGCAGCGTCACCATCGACTACCTGCCGCAGGCTGCCAAGGGAGCGACGGAATGAAGAGCGACGAAATGAGCCGCCGGAAAAACATCTGCCGTCTGGCCGTCTTTACGGCCATCTTGATGGCCTCCGGCGGCGCGCTGGCGGCCGATTTTCCCGCCACGCCGCCCGCGCCCGGTCCCGCGCCGGCGCTGAGCGTGCCGACGCCGGTGACGCAGACGCTGGCGAACGGACTGCAGGTGGTCAGCGTGCGCCGCGCCGACCTGCCGCTGGTCACCGCGCAGCTGGTGTTGCGCCGCGGCGGCGAGATGGATCCCCCGCCGCTGGCCGGCCTGGCCGACCTCACCGCGAACCTGCTGACCAAGGGCGCCGCCGGCAGGAGCGCGCCGCAGATCGCCGCCGCCGCCGAGGCGCTGGGCGGTTCGCTGGATGCCGCCGCCGGCTGGGACCAGAGCGCGGTGGGCATCACCGTGACCACGCCGAAACTCCCGCAGGCACTGGAGTTGCTGGCCGAGGTGGTGCGCCGGCCGGACTTCAGCGCGGCCGAGCTGAAGCGGGCGCAGGCGCAGGCGATCGACGACCTGCGCCTCAGCCTCAGCCGACCGACCGCGCTGGCCTCGCTGGCGGCCAGCCGCGGCGTGTTCGGCGACGGCGCGTATGGCCATTCGCGTGCCGGCACGCCGGCCTCGCTGGCGCGGATCGGCCGCGCCGACGTGCAGCGGCTGCACGCAGCGCTGTACCGGCCGGACAACGCGATCCTGATCCTCGCCGGCGACGTCACCCCGGCGCAGGCGCAGCAGCTGGCGCAGGCCAGCTTCGGCGATTGGCCGAAGCCGGCCACGCCGCTGCCGGCCAGGCCGGCGGGCAAGGCCGCCAGCCAACTGCCGGCGGTGCTGCTGATCGACCAGCATGGCGCCGGCCAGGCCGGCGTGGTCGCGGCGCATGCCGCGCCGCCGCGCGGCGATGGCGACTACTACGTGGGCACGGTCGCCAACGCGGTGCTCGGCGGCTCGTACTCGGCGCGCTTGAACGAGGAGATCCGCATCAAGCGCGGCCTCTCCTACGGTGCCGGCAGCCGGCTGGAGCCGCTGCGCGACGCCGGCCTGTGGCTGGCTTCGGCGCAGACCAAGAACCCGTCCGCGGCGCCGGTGGTCGAGCTGATGCTGGGCGAGTTCAAGCGGCTGGGCGACACGCGGGTTTCCGCCGAGGAACTGGCCGCGCGCAAGGCCACCCTGATCGGCGGCTACGGCCGCAGCCTGGAGACTACCGCGGGGCTGGCCGGACAGGTCGGCGAATTGGCGGTGTACGGCGTGCCGCTGGACGAGATCGGCCGGTACATCGCCAAGGTGCAGGCGGTGACGCCCAAGCAGGTCGAGAAGTACGCGGGCAGGCATCTGGCGGCTGGCGCCGGCACGGTGGTGGTGGTCGGCGACGCCGCGCAGTTCGCCGCGGACATTCGCAAGGCGCATCCGCAGGCCACGCTGCTGGAGTCGACCACGCTGGACCTGGACAGCCCGGGCCTGCGGCCGGCCAGCGGCAAGTAGTTCCCCGCCCTTGCGGTGACATCCGGACCCCGGCCCTCGTGCCGGGGTTTTTACATCGCCAGCGCAACAATCCGTTGCCGAAATCGACCCATGGACGTACTCCTCGCGGCGGGTTTTATTTCGTAAACTATGCGGTGTAATAAATAACCACCTTCCCCGAGGTCCCCCGCATGTCCCCACGCCATCTGACCCGCAGCGCCATCGTCCTGGCGCTGCTCACCGCCGCCCTGCCGGCCGCCGCCACACGGTTCGAAGTGCAGGCGGGCCGCAGCTACATGGACGTCCACGGCGCGAACACCGCCTTCGTCGAGGCCATCTTCGCGCCGCAACCGTTCGGCAACACCCGCCTGACCTGGTCGCCGGATGTCTCGCTGGGCTGGATCGACGGCCGCCGCCTCGCGGCCAATGCCAATGGCGACCGCTACACGACGCGCGATTCGGTCGCCCTGCTTGCCGCCGGCGCGCGCTTCCACCTGGGCGATGCCGGCGACTGGTACCAGCCGCTGTTCTTCAGCGAGCAGCTCGCCGCCACCAACCACATCACCCACGCGCTCTCCAGCCACTACCAGTTCGTCAGCACGCTGGGCTGGCAGGCGAAACACTTCAGCGTGGCGATCCGGCATGTTTCCAACGGCGGCCTGCACCGCCCGAATACCGGCGAGACGATGGCCCTGGTCGGCGTCGCCTTCGACATCTGAAGCTTTCGCCATGCACCTGCGCGGGCGGCCCGACGGGGCCGCCCGCGTCAGTGCCCGCCGGAAACGGTGCGCGCCTTCGGCGTGAACGGCGGCCTGGCCAGCCAGATCACCAGCACCAGCGCGAGGAAGATCCAGCCCAGCGCGTGGAACACCTCGTTGAACGAGATCTGGTAGGCCTGCTGGGTGATCATGTCGTTGATGATGCCGCCGGCGAGCTGGTTGTCGCCGTGGCCGAGCTGGCCCATCGCCGCCTGCGCGGTCGGGCTGTAGGCGGTGATGTGTTCGGTCAGCTGCTCGTGGTGGGCCACTGCGCGGCGCTCCCACAGCAAGGTGGTGAGCGAGGCGGAGAAGCTGCCGCCCAGCGTGCGCAGGAAGGTGGCCAGGCCGGAGCCGGCGGCGATCTCGTTCTGCTGCAGGTCCGACAACAGGATGGTCAGGATCGGCATGAAGAACAGCGCCACGCCCAGGCCCTGCCACAGCTGCACGACAGCCACGTGGTAGAAGTCGATGCCGATGAAGAAGTCCGAACGCATGAAGCAGGTACCGGCCATCACGATGAACGCGATCGAGGCCAGCGTGCGCAGGTCGAAGTGGGTGGCGTACTTGCCCACGAAGAAGGTCAGCAGCACCGGCAGCACGCCGATCGGCGCGGTGGCGAAGCCGGCCCAGGTCGAGGTGTAGCCGAGGTTGCGCTGCAGCCACAGCGGCACCAGCAGGCCGATCGCGAAGAACGCCGCGTAGGCCAGGATCAGCGCGATCGTGCCAGCGGTGAAGTTGCGGTGGCGGAACAGTTTCAGGTCGACGATCGGATCCTTGTCGGTCAGCTCCCAGATCAGGAACACCGCGATGCCGATCGCCGAGACGATGCTGGTGACGATGATGAAGGTGGAGTTGAACCAGTCCTCGTCATTGCCCTTGTCCAGCACGATCTGCAGCGCGCCCACGCCGATGATCAGGGTGATCAGGCCGACGTAGTCGACCTTCGGCCGCTCGGTCTTCTGCTCCTTCGCGCGCAGCTGGTTCGCCACCACCATGCTGGCGAAGATGCCGATCGGCACGTTGATGAAGAAGATCCAAGGCCACGAATAGTTGTCGGTGATCCAGCCGCCGAGGATCGGGCCGGCGATCGGCGCCACCACCGTCACCATCGCCAGCAGCGCCAGCGCCATGCCGCGCTTGGCCGGCGGATAGATGCCGATCAGCAGGCTCTGCGTGATCGGGTACATCGGCCCGGCCACCGCGCCCTGCAGCGCGCGGAACAGGATCAGCATGCCCATGCTCTGCGACACGCCGCACAGGAACGAGGTCAGCGCGAACAGCAGCGTGCAGGCGGTGAACAGCCGCACCTCGCCGAAGCGGCGGCTGAGGAAGCCGGTCAGCGGCAGCGCGATCGCCATGCTCACCGCGAACGAGGTGATCACCCAGGTGCTCTGGTTGTTGCTGACGCCAAGGTTGCCGGCGATGGTCGGCAGCGACACGTTGGCGATGGTGGTGTCCAGCACCTGCATGAACGTGGCCAGCGACAGGCCGATCGTGCTCAGGGCCAGGTTGGGCGGGCGGAATTCGGTGGTCATCAGAATCGGTCGGTGAGTGGGTCTGCCTTACTCCTCCCCCTGCAGGGCAGGGGGAGGTCGGGAGGGGGTAAGGCTCTTGGCTCAGGATCAACAGCGACCCCTCCCCAGCCCTCCCCCGCAAGCAGGGGAGGGAGTTGTTGCGCTGCTATTTGCCGCCGGCCATGTTGGCGTGGACGATCTGCGTGATCACCGCGTCGGCCTTGGCCAGCTGCTGCTTGTATACGTCGGTGCTGAAGGCGGGTTGGGTCGGCGATTGCTGCGACAGCATCGGGCCGTTCTGGTCGTGCAGGCTCACGTCCACGTTCAGCGACATGCCGATGCGCAGCGGGTGCTTGTCCAGCTGGGCCGGGTCGTCGAACACGATGCGCACCGGGATGCGCTGCACGATCTTGATCCAGTTGCCGGTGGCGTTCTGCGCCGGCAGCAGCGAGAACGCGCTGCCGGTGCCCACGCCCAGGCTCTGCACCTTGCCCTTGTAGGCCACCGCGCCGCCGTACACGTCGGCCTCGATCGTCACCGGCTGGCCGATGCGCATGCGGGTGAGCTGGGTCTCCTTGAAGTTCGCGTCCACCCACACGCCGCGCAGCGGCACCACCGCCATCAGCGCGGCGCCGGGCTGCACGCGCTGGCCGACCTGCACCGAGCGCTTGGCCACATAGCCGTCCACCGGCGCGACCAGGGTGGCCCGCACGTCGTCGAGGAAGGCGGCACGCAGGCGGGCCGAGGCGGCCTGCACGTCCGGGTGCGAGGCGACCACGGTGTCGTCGACCAGCACCTTGCTGGTCTGGTACTGCTGCTGCGCGGTGACCAGGTTGCTCGCGGCGCTGGTCAGCGCGTCGCGGGCGTGCGCCAGTTCCTCGGCCGAGATCGCGCCGGACTTCGCCAGCGCCACGCGCCGGTCGTAGTCGGCGCGCGCCTTGTCCACCGCGGTCTGGCGCACGGCCACGTCGGCCTGGGCCCCGTTGACGCTGGAGTACAGGCCGCGCACCTTGCGCACGGTGTTGGCCAGGTTCGCCTTGGCCTCGGCCAGCGCCACGTCGGCGTCGCTGGGGTCGAGCTGCACCAGTACGTCGCCGGCGTGCACCAGGTCGCCGTCGTCGGCGCCGATGCTGACCACGGTGCCGGGCACCTGCGGGGTGATCTGCACCACGTTGCCGTTGACGTAGGCGTCGTCGGTGCCCTCGTACCAGCGGCCTTCGAGGAAGTACCACGCCGCCCATCCGGCGACGGCGAGCAGCACCACGACGCCGAGCAGGCGCAGCAGCAGGCCGCGCGGGTTCTTCTTCGGTGGCGGCACGACCGGCGTGCCCGCGCTCGCGGCGCCGCTCGGATCGGGGAGGGTCTGGCTGGACATGGGATGCCTCAGGAACGGGAAGGGTGGGGAGACGGGGTGGTGTCGGCCTGCGCCGGGGAGGCGCCGCGGTCGGCCTGCTCGTTCGGGCGATAGCCGCCGCCGAGGGCCTGGATCAACTGCACCGAGAGATCGACCTGCTGCGCTTCCAGCGCGGCGGTGCCCTGCTCGGCGGCGAGCAGTTGCTGGCGCACGCTGAGCGACTCCAGGTAGCTGCCGATGCCGGCCTTGTAGCGCTGCTCGGCCAGCTCCCAGGCCTGCGCCGCGGCATCCTGCGCGCGCTGCTGCGCGGCGATCTGCTGCTGCAGCGACTGCAGCGCGGACAGCTCGTCGGCGACCTGGTTGAGCGCGCCCACCAGGGTCTGGTTGTACTGCGCCACGGCGAGGTCGTACTGCGCGTCCTTGCCGGCGAGGTTCGCGCGCAGGCGGCCGCTGTCGAAGATCGGCAGGCTGATCGACGGCCCGACCTGGTAGAAGCGCGCGGGCAGGGTGAACGGGTTGCCGCCGCCCATCGCGATCACGCCGGCCATCGCGCCGATGCTGATGTTGGGCAGGAATTCGGCCTTCGCCGCCTTGATGTCCTTGCCGGCGGCCTCGACCCGCCAGCGTGCGGCGACCAGGTCGGCGCGGTGGCCGACCAGATCCAGCGGCAGGTCGGCCGGCACCGCCAGCGCGGCCGGCGGCAGCAGCCGGGGCCGGCCGATCTGCAGCCCGCGGTCTGGGCCCTTGCCCAGCAGCACCGCCAGCGCCGAGCGCGCGGCGTCGACCGCGCGGCTGGCCAGCGCCGCCTGCTGCTCGGCGCCGGCCACTTCGGCATCGCCCTGTTTCAGCTGGATCAGGTTGTCGATGCCGGCGGCGACGCGCTGGCGGGTCAGCTCGCGCGACTGCTGCGCGCGTCGCAGTTCGCTGGCGGCCAGGTCCTGCCGGGTGAACGCGTAGCCGAGCTGGGCATAGGCGCGGGCCACGTTGCCGGACAGCTCGATGCGCGCCGCGCGGGCATCCACCTCGGCGGCACGCGAGGCGCCCAGCGCGGCCTGCCAGGCGGCACGCTTGCCGCCCCACAGGTCCAGGCCCCACTTGAAGCTGAGATCGGCGTACTTGGCCAGGGCGAAATGGCCGCCGCCGGCCTTGGCCGGCAGCACGGTGGTGGGGAGGCGCGCGCCGGCCACGCTGGCGCCCGCGTTCACCACCGGCCCGCGTGCGGCGTCGGCCAGGCCGGCTTCGGCCTCGGCGGCGCGGGCCCGCGCGTCGGCCACGCCCAGGCCGGGGTTGTCGTGCAGGGCCTCGGCGATCAGCGCGTCGAGCTGCGGGTCGCCCAGCCCGCTCCACCAGTCGCCGGCCGGCCAGCCGGCGGGCGACACGTTCACCCCGGCCAGGCTGCGTTCGGCGTTCAGGGTGGACGGATCGATCGGGCTGCCGTCCGGGTGCAGGCCGCCACCGCTGGCGCAAGCGGCCAGCGCGAGGGTCAGGGCGGCCGCAGCCGCAAGTCGATGCAGACGCATGGAAGAGTCCAGGGGGGGAAAGGGTCAGTTCTTGTCGCGAAGCGCGTGCAGCACGCGTTCCAGGTAGTCGTGCAGTTGCACCTGTTCGGTCTCGTCCAGCGAGCGCTGGGCTGCCGTGAGCACGCGGTCGTTGCAGTCGGTCAACTCCTGCCACAGCGCGTTGCCGGCGTCGGTCAGCTCGATCCGCAGGGCGCGGCGGTCCAGCTCATGCGGGCAGCGGCGCAGGTAGCCCTTGTGCTCGAGCTGGTCGAGCTGGCGGGTCATCGCGCCGCCGTCCAGTTCCACCGAGCGGGCCAGCTCGCTGGCCGACATCGGGCCGAGCCGGGCCAGCCGCTTGAGGATCAGGAACTGGGTGAAGCGCAGGTCCAGCTGCTTGGCCGCCAGCTCGGCCTCCATCGCGCGCACGATCTCCGTGCGGACGAGGCCGAGCAGGACGCCGAGGCTTTCCCTGGGGGTGGCGAAGGCGAGCGGTTCGGTGTTCATGGCCGCGCATTCTATTGCCTCAGGTATATTTGTCAAGGCAAATATATTCTGGCATGTATTTGCTCCAGCAAGATGTCAGGCGGCACGCATCCGGTGCGCCTGCAGCTCGTCGTGCACCAGCGCGCGCAACGCCGGGTCGCGGATGGTGAACAGTTCGAACACGCCCAGCGCCTGCAAGGTCGTCAGTTGCGCCAGCAGGCGAGGTTCCGCTTCGCGGCGTACCGATTCCGGGGTGGCCGGATCCAGCATCAACTGGGCGTGCACCACGAAATCGGTGAGCGCATCGGCGCGCGAGGCGTGGACAGGGGTGGGTACGGGGAGTAACGACATGTCGATCTCCTGCATGGGCTGACGCAAGGACGTCTGCGCGCGGCGCGCTGTGACAGGCGGTTGCAGTACGGGCTGTGGCGGCTGGGGAGGTGCGCCGCGGACGGGCATGGCTGCATCGCCGGCGTCACGGTCACGCGGGGCGCATGACTTGGGGGACAGGCGACGGTAGATCGCTGCCGCTAGCATGGGAAGGCAGTCCCCACTGCTGGTACTCCCACTACCACCCGGGCATGTCCATGAGCACCTCCATGCAACGCGCCGAGCTGAAGGCCTTCCTGCGCGCACGCCGCGCCGCACTCACGCCCGAGGTGGCCGGCTTGCCGCGCGGGCCGCGCCGGCTCACGCCGGGTCTGCGTCGCGAGGAGGTGGCGGCGCTGGCCCAGGTCGGCGTCACCTGGTACACGTGGCTGGAGCAGGGGCGCGCGATCAACGTGTCGGCCGCGGCGCTGGCGCGGATCGCCCGCGCGTTGGCGCTGTCGCCGACCGACGAGGCCTACCTGTTCGCGCTGATGGGACTGGCGCGCACCGACGTGCCGGAGCACCACTTCGGCCTGCCGCCGGTGATGCAGGAGGTGCTGGACCTGTACCAGGCGCCGGCCTTCGTGCTGGACACGGTATTCGACGTGCTGGCGTGGAACCGCATGGCCGAATGCCTGTACGACTTCGGCGAGTTCGGCGGGCCGTTCGCCGACAATCACCTGTGGAACGCGTTCATGAACCCGGCGCGGCGGCGGCTGTACCCGGATTTCGAGAATGGCGCGCTGAACCTGCTCGGCATGTTCCGCATGAACCAGGCCGCGCATCCGGAAGACCCGCGCTTCCAGCAGCTGGTCGAGGCGCTGAACGCGGCCAGCACGGAGTTCGTCGAGCTGTGGCAGCGCTGCCACACCGCGCCGCTGAGCGCGATCACGGTGCCGTTCTTCCACCCCGCGTTCGGCGACCTCAGCATCCACTCGATGCGCCTGCCGGTCCGCGACAGCGACCACGTCGACCGCGCCACCGCATTCTTCTTCGCGCCGGCCAATGCCGCGACCGCCGCGAGCTTCGCGCGCGTCGCCCGGCGCCTCGCCGCGGAACAGGCCACGCAACCGGCATGATGCGGCGGCCGGTCGCACAACGGCGATAATCTCCACGCCCGTGCACACAGGAAACGAAATCATGGCTCCCATCCCGGCGCCTCGCGCGCCCAAGTCACCGCGCCATGGAGGGAGATGACGATGCCGCGTCCCGCCGTGCAGGCCTTCTTCGATGAAGCCAGCCATACCTTCAGCTACGTGGCCTGGGACCCGGCCAGCGGCAGGGCCGCCGTGTTCGACAGCGTGCTCGACTACGACGCGGCCGCTGGCCGCACCGGCCACGCGTCGGCGGATGCGCTGATCGCGTTCGTGCGTGCGCGAGGACTCGACGTGGACTGGGTGATCGATACCCACGTGCATGCCGACCACCTGTCGGCGGCGCCGTACGTGCAGGAGCAGCTGGGTGGCCGGCTGGGCATCGGCGAACGCGTCCGCGAGGTGCAGGACACGTTAGGCCGGCTGTTCCATGCGGGCGCCGGCTTCAAGTGCGACGGCAGCCAGTTCGACCACCTGTTCACGGACGGCGAGCGCTACATGGTCGGCGGCATCGAGGCGGTGGCGCTGCACACGCCGGGTCACACGCCGGCGTGCATGACCCACCTGGTCGGCGACGCGGCCTTCGTCGGCGATACCTTGTTCATGCCCGACTACGGCACTGCGCGCTGCGACTTCCCCGGCGGCGACGCGCGCACGCTGTACCGCTCGATCCGGCACCTGTTCGCGCTGCCGCAGGAAACCCGGGTGTTCCTCTGCCACGACTACAAGCCCGCCGGCCGCGACGTGTTCGTGCACGAGACCACCGTGGGCGACGAGCGCCGCGACAACATCCACGTGCGCGACGGCATCGACGAGGACGCGTTCGTGCGCCTGCGCGAGGCGCGCGATGCCACGCTGCAGGTGCCGGCGCTGCTGCTGCCCGCGGTGCAGGTGAACATGCGCGCCGGCCGGCCGCCGCCGCCCGAGGACAACGGCGTGCGCTATCTGAAGATTCCGCTGGATGCGTTGTGAGCGGGCGTCGATGCGGCGGCAACCCGACGGTCTGCCGTCGTCGGAGTGACCGATGATCTACGTCCTGCTCAGCGTGGCGTGCAGCGTGCTGGTCTCGGTGCTGCTGAAGCTGGCGCGCCGTTTCGAGGTCGACGTGGGCCAGGCGATCGCCTGGAACTACGTGGTGGCCGGCGCGCTCACCGCGTTGCTGCTGCAGCCGTCGTTGGCCACGCTGCGCGAACCGGGCTCGCCGTGGCTGGCGCTGGCCGCGCTGGGCGTGCTGCTGCCGACGATCTTCCTGGCGCTGGCTGCCTCGGTACGCCATGCCGGCATCGTGCGCAGCGACGCGGCGCAGCGGCTGTCCCTGCTGCTCTCGCTGCTCGCCGCGTTCGCGCTGTTCGGCGAGCAGCTGACCGCCTTCAAGGCGCTCGGCATCGCGCTGGGCCTGCTCGCCCTGCTGTGCATGGTCTGGCGCGGCGGGCATGGTGCAGGCGCGGGCGGCGCGGCCGGCTGGCTGTATCCGCTGCTGGTGTTCGGCGGTTTCGGCGTGATCGATATCCTGTTCAAGCGTGTGGCGCAGGCCGGCGTGCCGCTGGGCGCCGCGCTGCAGGCGATGTTCGCTCTGGCGCTGCTGGTCGCTTTCGCGCTGCAGCTGTGGCGGCGCGCGCGCGGGCACACCCGCTTCACCGCGCGCAGCCCGCTGGCCGGCCTGCTGCTCGGCCTGGCCAACTTCGGCAACATCCTGTTCTACCTGCGCGGCCACCGCGCGCTGCCGCAGCACCCGGCGCTGGTGTTCGCCAGCATGAACCTCGGCGTGGTGGTGCTGGGCGCGCTGGTCGGTTTGCTGCTGTTCCGCGAGCGGCTGAGCCGGCTCAACCTCGCCGGCGTGGCGCTGGCGCTGCTGGCGATCGGGCTGATCGCCAGCGGCTGAGCAGTGACTTCTGGGCTATGAAATCGCCATGGCACGCTGCCTATGCTGGCAGCTTCGGGGCGGTGGCGTCCCAGCCATCGGAACCCCGGCCATGCGCAAACTCCCTTTCGCGGCAGCGCTGTCCGCACTGCTGTTGAGCGCGGTCGCGGTCGCCGCCCCGGACAAGAAGGACGACAAGGCCAAGCCGGAGAAGCCCGATGCGGCGCTGGTCGAGCCGCAGTCGTCGGCCAGCGAGGGTTCGGTGTCGGTCGAAGGGCATCGCGTCGACTACAAGGCGGTGGCCGGCACGCTGGTGCTGCACGGCACGGGTGACAAGGAGGACGAGCCCCAGGTCAGCATGTTCTACGTGGCCTATTTCAAGAAGGGGGTGAGCGCGACGAAGCGGCCGGTCACCTTCATCTACAACGGCGGTCCCGGGTCGGCCACGGTGTGGCTGCACATGGGCGCGTTCGGGCCGAAGCGCGTGGTCACCAGCGACGACAGTCACACGCCGGCGGCGCCGTACGGACTGGTCAACAACGACTACAGCCTGCTCGATGCCTCCGACCTGGTGTTCATCGACGCCCCCGGCGCCGGCTTCAGCCGGCTGATCGTTGCCGAGACGGACAAGGCCAAGCGCGACGAGCAGATGAAAGATCGCAAGAAGGCGATTTACGGCGTGGACGGCGACGGCCACGCGTTCGCCCAGTTCGTCACCCGCTTCCTGTCGAAATACGACCGCTGGAATTCGCCGAAGTACCTGTTCGGCGAAAGCTACGGCACCACCCGCTCGGCGGTGCTGGCCAACATCCTGGAGAACGAGGACAGCGTCGATCTCAACGGGGTGATCCTGCTCTCGCAGATCCTCAGCTTCGACACCAGCATCGATGGGCCGGAGTTCAATCCCGGCATCGACCTGCCGTACGAGCTGGCGCTGCCGACCTTCGCCGCCACCGCGTTCTACCACCACAAGCTGCCGCGGCAGCCGGCTGCGCTGGAGCCGTTCCTGCGCGAGGTGGAGCAGTACGCGCTGGGCGACTACGCGCAGGCGCTGATGGCCGGCTCGCGCCTCGACGACGCGCGCAGGCAGGCGGTGGCGCAGAAGCTGCACGAATACACCGGCCTGCCGGTGGCCTACCTGCTGAAGGCGGACCTGCGCGTGACCGGCGGCATGTTCGAGCACGAGCTGCAGACCGACGGCGACATCACCACCGGCCGGCTGGACAGCCGCTTCTCCGGCCCGGCGATCGACCCGCTGAGCAAGGGCTCCGAATACGACCCGCAGTCCTCGGCGATCAGTTCGGCCTACGTGGCCGCCTTCAACGACTACGTGCGGCGCGACCTGAAGTTCGGCCAGGGCCGGCAGTACCGGCTGTTCGCCGACATCGACCACTGGGACTTCTCGCACAAGGCGCCCGGCGTGCATGGCGAGGCGCTGCAGTCGTCGACCAACGTGATGCCGGACCTGGCCATGGCGATGAAGACCAACCCCAACCTCAAGGTCTATCTGCACGGCGGCTACTACGACCTGGCCACGCCGTACTTCGCCGCCGACTACGAGATGCACCACCTGCCGATCCCGGCCAGCCTGGAGCGCAACATCAGCTATGCGTGGTACCCGTCCGGGCACATGGTGTACGCGCACGAGGCGTCGCTGAAGCTGCTGCACGACAACGTGGCCCGCTTCATCGGGCAGACCGACAACGTCAAGTAGCCGGTTTGCGCCTTCCGCCGCCGCGTCCGGAGGGCGCGGTGTGCCGCGGCGCGGTGGAGCCGCGCACCACCAGCTCGGGGCTGAAGCCTTCGTTGACGCTGCCGACCGGCTCGCCGTTGGCCACGCGCTGCAGGTCGCCGATCAGCCGCTGGGCGGCGTGCCGCGCGATCTCCTCGGTGGCCTGGCGCGCGGTGGTCAGCGCGGGCCACGACTGCTTGGAGAACGGGCTGTCCTCGAAGCCGGCGATCGACAGTTCGTACGGCACGTTGATGCCGTCCGAATGCGCCGCGGCCAGCACGCCGGCGGCGATCTCGTCGTTGGAGCCGAAGATCGCGCTGGGGCGGTCCTTCAGCGCCAGCAGTTTGCGCGCGCCGCGGAAGCCGTCGTCGAAGGTGTAGTCGCCCGGCACGATCAGCTTGCGGTCGAGCGCGATGCCGTAGTCCTTCAGCGCATCGGCGTAGCCCTGGTAGCGCTCCTGGCTGGAGCGGTGCCCGAGGCCGCCCCACAGGAAGCCGATGCGCTGGTGGCCGAGCTGGATCAGGTGTTCGGTGATCGCGTAGGCCGCATCGCGGTCGTCCACGTACACGCACGGATGGCCGTCCTGCGGATCCCGGCGCGCCGAGATGATGCGGATGAACGGCACCTGCGCCTGGCTCAGCGCCTCGATCAGCGCCGGCTGCTCGGACATCGGCGGCGCCAGCACCAGCCCGGCCAGGCGCGAACGCTGCGCCAGGTCGCGCAGCTCGTCGGCCAGCTTCGGCGAGGAGGAGTCGCAGGGGTGGATCTGCAGGCCGAAGCCGTTCGCGCGGCATGCCGCCAGCACGCCGTGCTGCAGGTTGATCACGTAGTGCGCGTTCGGGTTGTCGTAGACCAGCCCGATCGCGTAGGCGCGGGTGCTGCGCAGGCTGCGCGCGGAAGGGTCGGGCCGGTAGCCGAGCGCGTCGATCTCGCGCTGCACCTTCGCACGCGTGCGCGGGTGCACCGACGGCTCGTTGTTGATCACGCGCGAAACGGTCTTCAGTGAGACGCCCGCACGTTCCGCGACATCCTTGATGGTGGCGCTGCGCACCCGCTGAACCTCGTGTATCGAAAGGGCCTGATACGCCGGTCGCGCCATGGTGCCGACGGGGCCGCGCACGGACGCGGCGGCGCATGCATCCTAGCGTATGGCCCGAACCGTGGCGAATCCGCGGCTCGGTGCCTGTGGAAAAAATCCACCTCCGGTGGATTTCCCGGTCGCAAGCCCGGCGTCAGGTCCGTACTCGCGACCGCGACTCCGGTATTTGCGTGCCCGCCTCGCGTCCGGCCATCCATGGCCGGGTTAAGAGCCCGTTTTCACCAGCGCTCACTGCGCCGCGCGCTGGCCGACGCGGTGGCCGGCCAGTCCGTAGTACAGGATGTACAGGTAGCACGGCACCACCAGCGCGGTGAAGGCGAGCTGGAAGTCGATGTGCTGCTTCAGGTGCACGAACAGCTGCGGCACCACCGCCCCGCCGGCGATGCCCATGATCAGCAGCGCCGAGCCCGCCTCGGTATGGCGGCCGAGCCCGTTGATCGCCAGCGGGAAGATCGCCGGCCACATCATCGCGTTGGCGAAGCCCAGCGCTGCCACGAACGCCACCGAGAGGTAGCCGTGGGTGAGGTAGGCGCCGATCGCGAAGGCCACGCCCAGCACCGCCGATACCGCCAGGTAGCGTTGCTGCGTGATGAAGCGCGGGATCAGCGCCAGGCCGGCCAGATAGCCGGCCAGCATCCCGACCAGCGTGTACGAGGTGAAGTGCTTGGTGGCGTCCGGCGGCAGGCCGAAACCCTGGCCGTAGGTGCCGATCGCGTCGCCGGCCATCACCTCCACGCCGACGTAGAGGAACAGGCACAGCACGCCCAGCCACAGGTGCGGGAAGCTGAAGATGCTGCCGTCCCGGTGGCCGATCGCCTGCTCGCTGTTGGCGCCGGCAGGCTTGATCTCCGGCAGCGGCGAGCGTGCGATCCAGATCGCCAGCGCCACCAGCAGCGCCGCCATCACCATGTACGGCAGGTGCACCTTGCCGGCAAACGTGTCGAGCAGGGCCTCGCGTGCCTGCGGCGTCGGCGCCGACTCGACCTGCTGGCCGAACGTGCCGATGCCGCTGAGCACCAGCGCGCCGAACACGAACGGCGCGATCGCGCCGGCCAGCTTGTTGCAGATGCCCATGAAGGCGATGCGTTGCGCCGCGCTGTCGATCGGGCCGAGGATGCTGATGTAGGGATTGGACGCGGTCTGCAGCAGCGACAGCCCGGCGCCGATCACGAACAGCCCGGTCAGTGCGCCCGGATACATCCGCATGGTGGCGAACTGGCCGAACAGCACCGCGCCGACCGCCATCACGAACAGGCCGAGCGCCATGCCCTTCTTCATGCCGGTGCGGCGGAGCACCGACGACGACGGCAGCGCCAGGAAGAAATACGACAGGTAGAACGCCATCGGCACCAGGAACGCATTCACATCGTCGAGATCGAACGCCAGCTTGACGAAGGCGATCAGCGGCCCGTTGAGCCAGGTGACGAAGCCGAAGATGAAAAACAGCAGGCCGATGACCAGCATCGGCCCGAGGTTGGTGCGATCGGCCTGCATCGCCGCCTGCGTTGTCGCCATGATCTGGTTCTCCCCGGAGCCCGGCCGTGTCGCTTCGGCCGGATGGCCGGGACAGACGGGATGTCTCTTTATTCGCTGAAAAGTGCAACGTTGTCAATTCGTGCCGACGGACGACTTCCGGTTGCCGCCGCGCCCGAGCCGTCTGGACGGCCATTTGCGATGGCTCATGTGGCGATGCAGCAGGCCATGGGCTTCGGGTGATTTCAGCGTTATCGCGTCACATAAAGCCGAAAATCCGATCACCTGAGGTGCGTGCTCAGGAGTGCCGCGACAGCCATGACGCGGTGCCGCATCGAATGTTGCGAAAATCGGCTTTGACCCGATTGACAACGTTGTCATCGTAGCGACAGACTCCGCCCGAATCAGGCCGGCCCGCGCCGATCCGGCGCGTCCGGATCGGGTAACCATCGGCCACGGGAGAACAGCGTGGGGGAAGTCGCGAACCAGCGTCATGCGGCGGAGTCGGCGGCGCCTGCCGGAGCGTCGCATCCGGCCGGCTCGGACATGCCGGGTCCGGGGCAGCCGTTCCTGGCGGCCGACGTCGGCGGCACGCATGCGCGCATCGGCCTGGTCGTGGGCCGGACGGACGGCCGGCGGCCGGTCAGCGTGCTGCATTACCACCGCTACAGCTGCGCCGACTGGTCCGGCCTCGCCGCGATGCTGCAGGATTTCGTCGAGCAGCTGGGCGGCACGCCGCACGCGGCGCTGCGCGGACAGCTGCGCCACTGCGCGGTGGCCTGCGCCGGCTACGTGCTGGACGACGCGATCGTCAACGAGAACCTGCCGTGGCCGGTGTCGATCCGCGAGATCCGCGACGGCCTCGGCATCCGGCGGTTGATGGTGATCAACGATTTCGAGGCGCTGGCCTACGCCACCCAGTTCATCGGCGCCGACGAGACACAGCCGGTCATCGACGCCACGCTGCCGCCGTCACCCGGGCCGGTGCTGGTGATGGGGCCGGGCACCGGACTGGGTTCGGCGGTGCTGCTGCCGGGCCAGCCGCGCGCGCAGGTGCTGGCCACCGAGGCGGGGCAGGTGTCGCTGGCGCCCGGCAGCGAGCGCGAGATCGAGATCCTGCGGCTGTTCCGCCGCCAGCGCGCGCACGTGTCGTTCGAGGACGCGCTGTCCGGCCCGGGCCTGCTCAGGCTCTATCGCGCGCTGTGCGAGCTGCGTGCCGGCAGCGCCCGCGCGCTGACGCCGGCCGAGGTGACCGCCGCCGCGCTGGCCGGCCACGACGCCGCCGCGGTGGAGGCGCTGGAGGTCTTCTGCGGCCTGCTCGGCAGCTTCGTCGGCGACCTGGTGCTGCTGTACGGCGCCCGCGGCGGAGCCTACCTGGCCGGCGGGATCCTGCCGCAGATCCAGCCGTTCCTGCGCGCCAGCACGTTCGCCGAGCGCTATTTCAACAAGGGCGTGATGCGCGCCTATCTGCAACAGGTTCCAGTACGACTGATCGAGCACGGCCAGCTTGGTGTCATCGGCGCCGCAGGCTGGTTTCTGGATGGACGGGACGGAGCGATGAGATGACCGCCATCCGGCAGCACGGCGCCGAGCCAGCCTTTGCACCACATCCGCGACCGTCGTCATGCCGGTCTTGATTCGAGCCAGCCTCTGAGGGGAGGAGATCATGAACTACCGTAAGACATTGCTAGCCGCGAGCATCATCGCCAGCCTGTGCGTTTCCGGTGCGCTGTATGCGCAGGACAGCCAGGCGAATGCCGACAACCCGTCCGGGCAGAACCACACGAAGGAAAAACAGGCCAGGACCCTGAGCACGGTGATCGTCACCGGCATCCGCAACAGCGAGGCCGAATCGCTGGCGCTGAAGAAGGAAGCGGCCTCGCACGTCGAGGTCATCACCGCCGAGGACATCGGCAAGCTGCCGGCCAAGAACGTGGCCGACACGCTGCAGCGCCTGCCCGGCGTCAACATCAGTTCGTCGAGCGCCAGCGAAGGCGGTTTCGACGAGAGCGACCGGGTGAGCCTGCGCGGCACCGCGCCCAGCCTCACCCAGACCCTGGTCAACGGCCATACGGTGGGCACCGGCGACTGGTTCGTGCTGAGCCAGGTGCAGACCGTGGGCCGCAGCGTGAGCTACACCTTGCTGCCGTCGGAGATCGTCAGCCAGGTGGTGGTGCACAAGACCTCCGAGGCCAGCATCGTCGAAGGCGGCAGCGCCGGTTCGGTGGACATCATCACCCGCAAGCCGCTGGAGTTCGCCAAGCCGATCACCGCCGAGGCCTCGATCGGCGGCGTGTACTCGGACCTGCCTGGCGACACCAAGCCGCAGTTCAGCGGCCTGTTCAACTGGAAGAACGACGCCAACACCGTCGGCGTGCTGGTGCAGGGCTTCTACGAGAAGCGCAGCCTGCAGCGCAACGGCCAGGAGGTGGTGGGCGGCTACCTGCCCACGAAGGTCGGCGGCAACACCGCCTATTACCCGAACGAGATCGGCGCGGTGCTGTTCACCCAGCAGCGCGAGCGCAAGGGCGGCGTGATCGACTTCCAGGTCAAGCCGACCGACAACCTCACGCTCGACCTCAGCGGCTTCTATTCCAAGCTCAAGGCCGACAACTACAACCGCAACTACATGATGTGGGCCAGCAGCGCGCTGGCGAACGGCGGCGTGCTGACCGCCAATGCGATCAACAACAACGTGGTCACCAGCGGCTCGATCGCCGGCGGCACCGGCGCCTACGGCGTGTACGACCAGATCTCCCGCCCCGGCGCGTCGTCGGAGTCGAAGTACCTCACCCTCGATGCCGACTGGCGCGTCACCGACCACCTCGACCTCAAGGGCCAGATCGGCACCACCCGCGGCACCGGCAGCAGCCCGACCCAGGACGTGATCGAGCTGGGTACCGCCAGCGGCGCCGGCGCCAGCTGGGGCATGCGCGGCATCGGCCAGCCGATCAACTGGACGCTGGGCGGCGACAACAGCTCGCCGTCGGGCATCCTGCCGTCGGCCGGCTGGATCTTCGGCGGCCAGGGCATCAAGGTGAAGGACAAGGAGGATTGGGCGCAGTTCGACGGCGAGCTCAGCTTCGACAACGACGCGTTCACCTCGCTGCAGTTCGGCGGCCGCTACGCCAAGCACACCCGCGCCAATCCGTTCGAAGTGGCGCAGGGCCCGAACTGGGCTTCCGACTGGCAGAACCCGGCCGCCTATCCGACCGGCACCTACAGCAGCTATCCGGGCGGCTTCAACGGCTCGCTGGGCGGCAGCTTCCCCGGCCCGATCTGGTTCTGGACGCCGGCCCAGCTGGCGCAGATCGACGCGAAGTTCGCCAACCGCGATCCGGTGGGGCGCTTCTACTTCAACGACATCTACCGGGTCGGGGAAAAGGACACGGCCGCCTACCTGCAGCTGAACTTCGAGTCCGGCATCGCCAGCGGCAATATCGGCGTGCGCTACGTGAAGACCAAGGAGGACATCGGCTACAGCAGCACCGCGCCGGACCGCGAAGCCACCACGTCCACCGGCCCGATCACCGGCTCGGCCTTCGGCGACTACTACTGGAACACCTACCGGCACAGCTACGACAAGTTCCTGCCCAGCGCCAACCTCAAGCTCGCCGTCACCGACGACCTGCTGCTGCGCTTCGCCGCGTCGCAGACGATGACCCGCCCGGACTACTCGGCGCTGGCCGGCTCGGTCTCGGCCGACGACCTCACCCACACCGGCAGCGGCGGCAACCCGCAGCTCAGGCCGCTGGTGTCGAGCAACTTCGATGCGGTGGCGGAATGGTACTTCGCGCCACGCGGCCTGCTGTCGGCCGGCGTGTACGCGATGAACCTGAAGGACTACGTCAGCTTCGGCAACCAGACCCGCAGCTTCAAGGACATGCCGGCCAGCCAGGCCGCCGGCCACGACGTGTTCTCGAACTACCTGATCAGCGTGCCGACCAACGTCAACGGCCAGGTCCGCGGCGTGGAGTTGAACTACATCCAGCCGATCGGCGACAACTTCGGCGTGCAGGCCAACTACACCTATGCCGACGGCCATGCCACCGGCAACAAGCCGCTGCAGGGCACCTCGAAGAACACCTACAACGTGTCGGGCTACTTCGAGAACAAGCAGTTCAACGCCCGCGTCAGCTACACCTACCGTTCGGCGTTCTATGCCGGAGTGAGCCGTACCGACACCTACTTCCAGCAGGGCATCGGCAATCTCGCGGTGTCGCTGGGCTACCAGCTCAACGACCACATCTCGCTGTCGCTCGACGCAATGAACCTCAACAATCCGAAGCTGAAGTACTACACGCAGAACGCCACCTACGGGAAGCAGCCGTACGCGTTCTACGACAACGGCCGGCAGTACTACCTGAGCCTGCGCTTCAAGCTCTGAGCCTGTTCCACCGCGAAGCGGGCCACGGACGGCTCCGCATCCTCCCCAACCGGGCCCGGACAAACCTTGCCGGGCCCGTTTTTTTGCTAGCGTGACGCACCTGCTGCGACGGAGACCGCCGATGACCCGCCGTTTCATCCTGCTCGGCTGCGCGATCCTGGCACTGGGCTTCGCCGGCCTCGTCCGGGCCGCCGATCCGCCGGTTCCCTCCCTGCTGCCGCTGCCGGCGCAGCTGCGGACCGACGCCGGCGCCTTCACCGTCGATGCGCGCACGCCGGTCGTGCTCGGCGACCAGACCGCCCCGACCCGGCGCACCGGCGCCTGGCTCGCCGACCTGGTCGCGCGCACGCGCGGCCTGCGCCTGCCGCTGCAGCGCGATGGTGCCGCCGCGCACGCGATCATGCTGCGGCTCGACCCTGCCGCGCCGGTGGCGGACCGCGAAGGCTACGCGCTGGACGTCACGCCCGACGGCATCCGCATCAGCGCACGCGACGACGCCGGCCTGTTCTACGGCGCGGTGACCTTGTGGCAGCTGCTCACCCCCGATGCGGAGCACGGCGCGGTGCGGATACCCGCGCTGCACATCCGCGACCAGCCGCGTTTCGCCTGGCGCGGGCTGATGCTGGATTCCGTGCGGCATTTCCAGACGGAGGAAGAGATCGAGCGCCTGCTCGACCAGATGGCCCAGCACAAGCTCAACACCTTCCACTGGCACCTCACCGACGACCAGGGCTGGCGCATCCAGATCAGGCGCTACCCCGAGCTCACCCGCCTCGGCGCGTGGCGCACGCCCCCGGATGCCGGGCATGACGGCGAGCCGCAGCGCTACGGCGGCTTCTACACCCAGGAGCAGATCCGCCGCATCGTCGCCTACGCTGGCGCGCGCCACATCACGGTGGTGCCGGAGATCGACATGCCCGGCCACGCCCAGGCGGCGGTCGCCGCGTATCCGCAGCTGGGCGTCACCGGCCAGCGTCCGGCGGTGTCGGCGAACTGGGGCATCAACCCGTACCTGTACAACGTCGACGACGCCACCTTCGTCTTCATCGGGCACGTGCTCGACGAGGTGATGGCGCTGTTCCCGTCGACCTACATCCACGTCGGCGGCGACGAGGCGATCAAGGACCAGTGGCAGGCCTCGCCCGCGGTGCAGGCGAAGCTGCATGCGCTCGGGCTGAAGGACGAAAACGCGCTGCAGGGCTGGTTCATCGACCGCATCGGCCAGTACCTCGACCGGCACGGCCGCAAGCTGATCGGCTGGGACGAGATCCTCGACAGCGACCACCTGCCGGCCGACGCCACGGTGATGTCGTGGCGCGGCCTCGACGGCGCGATCAAGGCGGCGCTGTTGGGCCACGACGTGGTGCTGTCGCCCGCGCCGGTCCTGTACTTCGACCACGTGCAGGGCGCGCTGGCCGACGACTACGCCGGCCGCCTCGGCGTGGAGTCACTGAAGGACGTGTACGGCTTTCCGACCGTGCCCGCCGTGCTGGACGCGGCGCAGGCGAAGCACGTGCTGGGCGTGCAGGCCAACCTGTGGACCGAGCACATGCCCACGTTTGCCCACGTGGAACACGCCGCCTTCCCGCGGCTGGACGCGCTCAGTGAAGTGGCCTGGTCGCCTGCCGTCACGAACAACTGGCCGGGCTTCCTCGCCCGCCTGCCGGCGCAGCTCGGGCGCTACCGCGCGCAACACGTCGACGTGGCCGACAGCGCCTTCGCCGTGGAGATCGCCACGGATCGCAATGTGGCGCTGGCCACCGGCCGCGCCACGGTGACGCTGGCCAACCAGGCCGGCTTCGGCGCGATCCGTTACACGCTGGATGGCAGCACACCCACGGCGGCCTCGCCGCGCTACGGCGCGCCGCTCGTGCTGAAGCTGCCCGTCACCGTGCGGGCCGCCAGTTTCGCCGCAGACGGCAGTGCGCTGGCCGCCCCGCGCGCGCGCGCGCTCGATCGCGCCAGCCTGCTCAGCCTGCCCGGCAGCCTGCTGGCGAACTGTCCCGGTAGCGACTTCCGCTTGCGCCTGCAGCCGCTGCCCGACGCCGCCAGCACTGGGCCGGTGTACGCGGTTAACGTGTTCGACAGCTGCCAGCTGTTCCCCGCCACGCGGATGGACGAGGTCGCCGCGATCCGTGTCGATGCGGTGCGCCTGCCGCGCAATTACGCGCTGGCGCACGAGGCGCGGCTGGTGGTGTCACGCCCGCACGCCACGCCGTTCGGCGAACTGGTGGTGCATGCCGACCAGTGTGACGGGCCGGTACTGGCCAGCCTGCCATTGCCCGATCCCGCCCGCAGCGCGCGCCACTTCACGCTGGAGGCCGCGCTGCCGGCGCAGCAGGGCGAGCGCGTGCTGTGCCTGGTCTACACCGCGCCCACCGACGGGCCGCTGTACGCGCTGGCTCGGGTGGCGCTGGTGCCTGCGCCATGAACGGGCGCCTCGCCTCGCTCGACGCCCTGCGCGGCTGCACCGTGGCGGCGATGCTGCTGGTCAACGATCCCGGCGACTGGAGCCACGTCTACTGGCCGCTGGAGCACGCGTCGTGGAACGGCTGCACGCCGACCGACCTGGTCTTTCCATTCTTCCTGTTCGTGCTCGGCGTGTCGGTGGCGCTGGCGATTCTTCCGCGGCTGGAGCAGGGCGTGGCACCGTCCGCGCTGCGCAATGCGGCGCTGTGGCGCGCGCTGCGCATTCTCGCATTGGGCGTGCTGATCAACGCGCTGGCGGCGTGGTGGCTGCCGGGGAGCGACATGCGCTGGCCCGGCGTGCTGCAACGCATCGGCGCGTGTTTCGCCGCGGTGGCGATGTTGGCGATCTACGCGCCGCGCCGTGTGTGGTGGGTCGCCATCGTGGCACTGCTCGTGGGCTATACCGTCATCCTGCTTTCCGGTGGCACGCTGGAGAAATGGATCAACATCGCCGATCGCGTCGATGGCGCGGTGTTCGGCCACTACGCATGGGAACGCAACGCGATCACGGGGCAGGTGCACGATCCGGAAGGCCTGCTCAGCACGCTGGGCGCGATCGCCAGCAGCCTGCTTGGCCTGTGCGCCGGCTGCTGGCTGCGTGCCGGGCAGACGCGGCGCCTGTTGCTCGCGGGCCTGCTGGCGTTGCTGCTCGGCGCGTCGTGGTCACCGTGGCTGCCGTTCAACAAGAACCTGTGGACGCCCTCGTTCGTGCTGTGGACCACGGGCTGGGCCACGCTGGCGCTGCTGGCGTTCCACGCACTGATCGACCGGCGCGGCTGGCCGGCATGGGGACGCCGCTTCGGCATCAACGCGATCGCCGCCTACGCCGGTTCCGAACTGATGCAGATCCTGCTGCCCGCGCTGGGCTGGCAGCCGCCGATCTACCGGCACCTGTTCGCCGGCTGGATGACGCCGCGGTTCGGCCCATACCTGCCGTCGCTGGCATTCGCCGCGGCGTTCGTGGCGCTGTGGTGGCTGATCGTGCGGGCGATGGACTGGCGCGGCATCCACCTCAAGCTCTAGTGGCGCCGGCGCAGTGCCAGGATGAACAGCGCCATCGACAGCAGCCCCAGCACGAAGCCGATGCCTGCACCCCACAGGCCGCCGATTTCTCCATCGATCAGGTAGCCGATGCCGAAGCCCAGCGGGAACAGCAGCAGGATCGGCAGGCAGCCCATGGCGTCAGTGTGCGGCGGCCCGGGTTTCCGGCAGCGACGGCGGGTAGCGCAGCAAGGCGTGCTTCGCCAGCTGGGTGTCGGCAGCCGACAACTCGATCAGTGCGGCGGGCTTGCCGCCGACCAGCGCGGCGATCGGCGCGCCATCGCGATACAGCACACGCGTGCCGGCCAGCGCCGGCACTTTGTCGCCGGCCAGCACGGTGCCGACCAGGTTCAGTGGGTCGCAGCCGCTGAGGCAGACCAGCTCGCCGTCGTCCGCGCGCGAGCGCACCGCGCGCAGCGGCGCGATCGCCTCGGGCAGCGCGAACTGCTCGCCGACCAGGCCTTCGACGAAGCGCCCGCCGCGGATCTCGCCGCGCGCCTCCAGCCGGTGGTACACGCGCAGCAGTTCGCGCCATGGTGGCAGCCACGGCGCCTCGCGCTCCAGCAGTTTCCAGAACACCACGCCGTAGCGGCGCAGTAGGGTGCGCGCGATGTGTTCGATGGCGTCGGGTTCGGCCTTGCCGTTACCCGTTGCCGCCGTGCGCGCCAGTGCCCAGCGCCCTGCATCCTCGATGCCGCTGAGCTGGTGCCGGCGCAGCCGGCGATGCCGGCCGCCGTCGCGCTTCGCCGCCGGCAGCAGCAGGGCGCGCAGGCCGGCGAAGCTGTCGGCGCTGATCCGTCCGACGGCGACCAGTTCGCCCAGCGCGTCCTCCAGTTCGGTGCGCAGCAGGTGGGCGAGGTCGAGCAGTTCGTCGAAGAACAGCGCGCCATGTTCCTGCAGTGCATCGGCGACGGCTTGTGCGCGCGACGACAACAGGGCCTCCTGCGGCTCGCCGGCGGCGGACGTCCAGACGGCCATTTCGCGTCGCGGCAACAGCACGATCGGCGTGCTGCGCACCGGACCGCCGCCGCCACCGCTGCCCGTACGCAGGCGGGCCCAGCCGATCCGGCCGGCGCGGCACAACTCGTCCAGCCAGTGGATCGAGTAGTCATCGATGCGCGCCGGCAGCAGCTCGGTCTCCCACGCGCCGGCCGCGGCCTCGTAGCCTTCCAGCTGCGCCAGCGTGGCGGCCAGCGCGTCCGGCCCGCTCAGCCTGGTGGCTGCCGACACGTGCTGCCAGTCGAACAGGAAGCGCATCAGCGCACGCCGGCTCACCGGCTCGATCTCGCGGCGCAGCCGGCCGATGGTGTAGCGGTGGATGCGTGCCAGCAGGTGGCGCTCGCACCATTCGGTGTCGGCGGCATTGGCCGTGAAGCGGCCCTGCATCACGTAGCCCTCGGATTGCAGCCGCAGCAGTGCCTGCTCCGCTTCGCCGGCGTCGACGTTGATGGGTTGCGCCAGTTCATCCACGGTGACCGGACCGAGTCCACCGAGGCGATGGCGCACCAGTTCCAGCAGCGCGTCCTCGCGCGTCCACGACTGCGCGGCGTACTCGGCCGGCGCATCGATCGGCGGCTGCATGGCGGCGTCGGGATGCAGCGCCTGCCACAGCGGCAACTGCTCGGCCGACGTCCAGATCGCGGTAGGAGCGCACCCTGTGCGCGATGCTCTTTCGTCGGGTGACGAAGAGCCATCGCGCACAGGGTGCGCTCCTACCGTGAGCAAGGTGGCGCGCGCGGCCCGCGCCAGTGCGCGCAGCCACTCGTTCCAGCCGGGGTTGGCGGCGACTTCATCGGCCGTGACGCAGCCCAGCAGGGTCAGCGCCTCGTGCATCTCGTCGGCGTCGCGTACGCGCGGCCACGCTTCCTCGCGCACGCCGGCGATCGCGTCGGGATCGAGCCGGCCGAGGTCGTCGGCGCCGTCGGCGCTGTTCCAGCGGCGCGTCTGCACGGCCTGGGTGCGGCGCTCCTCCAGCGGCGCGTCGTCGAGGAAGGCGTAAGGCGCGGCGTTCAGCACCTCGGCGGCGAGCGGGCTGGGTGCGGTGAGGTCGCGCGCCACGATGGCGATGTCGCCGGCTTCGAGCCGGCGCAGGATGGCCAGCAGGCCGTCCACGTCCATCGCCTCGCGCAGGCAGTCGTGCAGGGTCTGGTTGACCAGCGGGTGATCGGGCACCTCGCGCTCGCCCACGATGTTTTCCAGGCAGGCGACCTGGTCGGGAAACACCGCGGCGAGCAGGTCCTCGCTCTTCATCCGCTGCAGCGGCGGCGGGGTCTTCTTGCCGCCGGTGAAGCGCGGCAGCGCCAGCGCGGTCACCGCATTCCAGCGCCAGCGCGCGGGGAACAGCGGCGCATCGAGCAGGGCCTGGATCAGCACGTGCTCGGCGGTGTTCGAGTGCAGGTAGTGCGCCACTTCCTCCAGCGGGAAGCTGTGGCTGGTGGACAGCGAAAGCACGATCGCGTCCTCGGTGGCCGCCGCCTGCAGTTCGAAGTTGAACTGGCGGCAGAAGCGCTTGCGCAGCGCCAGCCCCCAGGCGCGGTTGATGCGGCTGCCCCACGGCGTGTGGATCACCAGCTGGGTGCCGCCGGATTCGTCGAAGAAGCGCTCCAGCACCAGCGTGCGCTGGCTGGGCAGCACGCCGAGCGCGGCCTGCGCGCGGGCGAGGTAGTCGACCAGCTGCTGCGCGGCGGCTTCGTCCAGGCCGAGCTGCTCGCACAGCCAGGCCATCGCTGCGGGCACGCCGCCGACATCCAGCTGTGCGGAAATTTCCTCGCGCAGACGCGACACGCCGAGCGACAGCTCGTCGCTGCGCCCCGGCGCCTCGCCCAGCCAGAACGGGATGCTCGGCGGCGCGCCGTGCGCATCCTCCACCCGCAGCCGGTCGCGCTCGACGCGCTGGATGCGGTAGCTGGCGTTGCCGAGCTGGAAGATGTCGCCGGCCATGCTCTCGACCGCGAAATCCTCGTTCACCGTGCCCACGATGATCGCCTGCGGTTCCAGCACCACCTTGTAGTCGGCGGTGTCGGGAATGGTGCCGCCGGAGGTCAGTGCGGTGAGCCGCGCGCTGCGCCGCGGGCGCAGCTGCCGGTTCACCGCGTCGCGGTGGATATACGCCGCGCGCGGCCCCTGGCGGGTGGTGAAGCCCTCGGCCAGCATGCGCACCACCGCGTCGAACTCGCCGCGTGCGAGATCGCGGTACGGATGCGCGCGGCGCACCAGCGCGTACAGCGCGTCCTCGCCCCATTCGGCGCAGGCGACTTCGGCGACGATCTGCTGCGCCAGCACGTCGAGCGGTTGCGGCGGCATCACCAGCGCGTCCAGCTCGCCGCGGCGCACGCAGTCGAGCAGGGCGGTGCATTCGATCAGGTCGTCGCGGGTAGCCGGGAACAGCCGCGCCTTCGGCGTGCCGTCGATGCTGTGGCCGGAGCGGCCGGCGCGCTGCAGGAAGGCGGCGATCGAGCGCGGCGAGCCGAGCTGGCAGACCAGGTCGACCTCGCCGATGTCGATGCCCAGCTCCAGCGAGGCGGTGGCCACCAGCACCTGCAGTTCGCCGCGCTTGAGCCGCTGCTCGGCGTCCAGCCGCAGCTCCTTGGCCAGGCTGCCGTGATGCGCCGCCACGTGTTCCTTGCCCAGCCGTTCGGACAAGTGCCGCGCCGCACGCTCGGCCATGCGCCGCGTGTTGACGAAGACCAGGGTGGTGCGGTGCGCGCGCACCAGCTGGGCGAGGCGGTCGTAGACCAGCGCCCAGCCATCGTTCGACATCACCGCTTCCAGCGGCACCGGCGGCACTTCGATGGCGAGGTCGCGCGGACGGCTGTGGCCCACGTCGATGATGGTTGCTGTGCTCCCTCCCCTGCTCGCAGGGGAGGGTTGGGGAGGGGTGCTCTTTGCTTCAAGAAGATCAAAAGCTTTACCCCCTCCCAACCTCCCCCTGCCGGCAGGGGGAGGGGCAAGAGCGGGGTGCTCGCCGGTGCCGACGAGAAAATCAGCCACCATCTCGATCGGCTTCTGTGTCGCCGACAAGCCGATCCGCAGCAAGCGCCGCCGGCACAGCGACTCCAGCCGCTCCAGCGACAGCGCCAGGTGCGCGCCGCGCTTGCTGCCGGCGATGGCGTGGATCTCGTCGACGATCACCGTGCGCACGCCGGACAACATGGCGCGGCCGGAGGCCGAGCCCAGCAGCACGTACAGCGATTCGGGCGTGGTCACCAGGATGTGCGGCGGCAGCTTGCGCAGCAGGTTGCGTTCCGCCTGCGGGGTGTCGCCGGTGCGCACCGCGGTGCGGATCGCCACGTCGGGCAGGCCGAGTTGTTCCAGCTCGGCGCGGATGCCTTCCAGCGGCGCTTCCAGGTTGACGTGGATGTCGTTCGACAAGGCCTTCAGCGGCGACACGTAGACCACCGTGGTGGCGTCGGCCAGCACGCCGCCATGCGCCACGCCCTCGCGCACCAGCGCGTCGATCGCGGCGAGGAAGGCGGTGAGCGTCTTGCCCGAGCCGGTCGGCGCGGCGACCAGGGTGTGCTGGCCGGCGCGGATCGACGGCCACGCCGCCGCCTGCGCCGCGGTGGGCGCGGCGAAGGCGCCGCGGAACCACGCGGCGACGGCAGGATGGAAATCGGCGAGCGGGGATGACATGGGTCTCCCGGAGATGGGTACCATCGGCGCGGCACGCAAGCGCGGAGCACCGGACCGTGACGCAAGTGGCTTGCGATGAAAACGTTACGTTAGCACCCTGTGGGTCACCGCCACGCCACCCCTTTCCCATCTCGAGGTCGTCCATGTCCCGTCGTTCGCCGTACCTGCTTGCCAGCGCCATCGCCCTCGCCGTGGTGGCCGGCGCCGCCGCCGGGGAACCGCCGCCGGCGCGGCCGTGGATGGACGCCGCGCTGTCGCCCGATGCGCGCGCCGCCCTGGTGGTGCAGGCGATGACCCCGGACGAGAAATTCCAGCTGATTACCGCCCGTTACGGCAGCGGCTCCGACGGCCGGCCGATGCCGGACGGCGCGCTGGGTTCGGCGGGCTTCGTGCCGGCGCTGGCGCGGCTGGGCCTGCCGGCGCTGCAGGAAACCGACGCGGGACTGGGCGTGGCGCGCCCGCTCAATGCCCACAGCAGCGATGGCGCCACGGCCTTGCCCTCCGGCCTGGCGACGGCGGCCAGCTGGGACCCGGCCGTGGCCGAGGCCGGCGGCGCGATGATCGGCCTCGAGGCGCACCGCAAGGGCTTCAACGTGCTGCTGGCCGGCGGCGTCAACCTGCTGCGCGATCCGCGCAACGGCCGCAATTTCGAGTACGCCGGCGAGGATCCGCTGCTGGCCGGCATCATGGCCGGCCATGCGGTGCGCGGGGTGCAGTCGCAGCACGTGGTGTCCACGCTCAAGCACTACGCCGTCAACGACCTGGAAACCGGCCGCAACACGATGAACGCGAAGCTCGACCCGGTCGCCGCGCGCGAATCGGACCTGCGCGCGTTCGAGATCGCGCTGGGCATCGGCGAGCCGGGCTCGGTGATGTGCGCGTACAACCGCGTCAACGGCACCTATGCCTGCGAGAACGAGTGGCTGCTCGACCAGGTGCTCAAGCGCGACTGGGGCTTCAAGGGCTTCGTGATGTCCGACTGGGGCGCGGTGCACAGCGCGGCGAAGTCGGCGCTGGCCGGGCTCGACCAGGAATCGGCCGGCGAAACGTTCGACCCGCAGGTCTACTTCGACGGGCCGCTGCGCGAGGCGGTCGCCGCGGGCGAGGTGCCGCAGGCGCGGCTGGACGACATGGTGCAGCGGATCCTGCGTAGCCTGTTCGCGGTCGGCGCGATCGACCACCCGGCCGGGCCGGCGCCGATCGACTACGCCGCCGACGCGAAGGTGGCGCAGGACGCCGCCGAAGCGGGCGCGGTGCTGCTGCGCAACGAGGGCGGGTTGCTGCCGCTGGCGGGCACGCTGAAGTCGGTGGCAGTGATCGGCGCGCACGCGGACAAGGGCGTGCTGGCCGGCGGCGGTTCGTCCGCGGTGACCGCGCCGGGCGGCAACCCGGTGGTCGGCCTGGCGCCGACCGCCTGGCCCGGCCCGGTGAAGTACCACCCGTCCGCGCCGCTGGCGGCGATCGCCCGGCGCGTGGGCGGGAACGCCCGCTACGCCAGCGGCGCCGACATCGCGGCTGCGGCGGAGCTGGCGGCGTCGTCCGAGGTGGCGGTGGTGTTCGTGCAGCAGTGGGCGGCCGAGTCGTTCGACCGTCCTGGCATGGCGCTGGACGGCAACCAGGATGCGCTGGTCGCCGCCGTCGCCAAGGCCAACCCGCGCACCGTGGTGGTGCTGGAGAACAACGGCCCGGTGGCGATGCCGTGGCTGGCGCAGACCGCGGCGGTGCTGGAGGCGTGGTATCCCGGCAACGCCGGCGGCGAGGCGATCGCGCGGCTGCTGTTCGGCGAAGTCGATCCCTCCGGCCGGCTGCCGCTCAGCTGGCCGCGCGACGAGTCGCAGCTGCCGCGCCCGGCGATCGCCGGTGCCGGCCTGGCCGAGATCGGCTTGCCGCCGCAGGGCAAGCCTGCCGATACGGTCGACTACGACATCGAGGGCGCCGACGTCGGCTACCGCTGGTTCCAGCGCCGTGGCGAGAAGCCGCTGTTCCCGTTCGGCTACGGCCTCGGCTACACCACGTTCGGCTATGGCCCGCTGGCCGTCGCGACGGATGCGACCGGCGCGGTGACGGCGTCGTTCACGGTCACCAACACCGGCCGGCGCGCCGGCGCCGACGTGCCGCAGCTCTATGCGCGGCTCCCCGGCGAGGCGGCATCGCGGCTGGTCGGCTGGCAGAAGGTGGCGCTGCAGCCGGGCGAGACGAAGCGGATCCGTCTCGCCCTGCCGGCGGTGCGTTTTGCGCGCTACGACGAACGCGACCATGGCTGGCGCGTCGCGGCCGGCGCCTGCCACCTGCTGCTCGGCCATTCCTCGGCGCAGATCGAGCAGCAGGCGAAGCTGCGGCTGCCCGGGGTCTTTCCCGCCGGCATGCAGCGCTAGGGAAGGTCTGGCCAATCGGCTTTTTGCCCGCCATTCCTGCCTTTGCCGGAATGGCGGGCCAAATCAGAGCTTCCCTGGGGATGCTTCGGCTCGCTTTCACAAAAGGGTCGGCTGTATGACAATGCGTTGACGACGCGGCGTCGGAGTGGGCCGCACTGCGGTCGTCCCCTCCCTCGACAAAAGGACCGACCATGCACGCCGTCACCTCGCTGCGTCACGCCGTACTTGCTGCCTGCCTTGCCGCCGCGCTGGCGCCGGCCGCCGCGCCGGCGCAGCAGGCCGCCCCGGCCAAGCCGCAGGCTGCCAAGGCCACCGAGCTGCAGACCGTGAACGTCACCGCCTCGAAGCGGGTGGAGAACATGCAGAAGGTGCCGATGGCGCTGACCGTGCTGACGGCGGACAAGCTGGAGGCGTTCGGCCAGTCCGGCGACACCGTGCTGCAGCTGGCCTCGCGCGCACCCAGCGTGTATGCCGAGACGTCCTACGGCCGCGAGTTCCCGCGCTTCTACATCCGCGGCCTCGGCAACAGCGACTTCGACCTCAACGCCTCGCAGCCGGTGTCGATGGTGTACGACGACATCGTGCAGGAGAACCCGATCCTGAAGGGCTTCCCGCTGTTCGACCTGGCCCAGGTCGAGGTGCTGCGCGGCCCGCAGGGCACGCTGTTCGGGCGCAACTCGCCGGCCGGCGTGATCAAGTTCGAGTCGGTGCGCCCGAGCCAGGAGACCAGCGGCTACGCCCGCGTCTCGTACGGCACGCTGGGCACCGCAAATGCCGAGGCCGCGCTCGGCGGCGCGCTCGGCGGGCACTGGTCCGGCCGCGTTTCGGCGCTGGCGCAGCACCGCGACGGCTGGATCGACAACACCTTCACCGGCCAGAAGGACGTGCTGGGCGGCTACAACGACCGCGCCGTGCGGCTGCAGGCGCTGTACGAGAACGGTGGCTTCAGCGCGCTGATCAACGGCCACGCGCGCTGGCTGGACGGCAGCGCGATGGTCAACCGCGCCAATGCGATCGAACTGGGCAGCCCCAGCTTCGTGCCCGGTTTCGACCGCTACAAGGTCGCGCAGGACGGGCGCAACAAGCAGCACCTGTTCAGCTGGGGCAGCAACCTGCACCTGGCGTGGAACGTCGGCGACTACACCTTCACCTCGATCACCGGGCTGGAGCGCGCCACCACCTACAGCCTCGGCGACGTCGACGGCGGCTACGGCGCGGTGTTCCACCCGCCGATGGGACCGGGTTTCATCCCGTTCCCGGCCGAGACCGCCGACGCGCTGCCGCACGACCGCCAGCTCACCCAGGAATTCCGCCTCGCCAGCAACCAGCACGACAAGCTCAACTGGCAGGTCGGCGCCTACTGGTTCGACGAAGACATCGCGATCAGCAACTTCGACTACGCCACGTTCAACAACCATGCCCTGGACGGCTATGCGAGGCAGACCCAGCGCACCAAGGCATGGGCAGTGTTCGGTTCGGCCAACTACCAGCTCGCCGACGACTTCGAGCTGCGCGCCGGCGCACGCTGGTCGCACGACTCACGCGACTTCCAGGTGACGCGCTATCTGTCGCCGTTCGGTGCGGGTCCGCTGCATTTGACGGCCCAGCCGCACGACTCGCGCTGGAGCGGCGACCTCACCGGCACCTGGACGCTGAATCCGAACGTCAACGTGTATGCGCGCGTCGCCAACGGCTTCCGCGCGCCCAGCGTGCAGGGCCGCGTGCTGTTCTCCGACTTCATCTCGCAAGCCAAGCCGGAGACGATCACCAGCTACGAGCTGGGCGTGAAGACCACCGGCATGGACAACCACGTGCGCTTCAACGCGGACGTGTACAGCTACAACATGCACAACCAGCAGCTCACCGCGGTGGGCGGCGACATCAACATCACCCGCCTGATCAACGCGAAGAAGACCGAAGGCTACGGCGCCGAGTTCGACCTCGAGGCCTACCTCACGCCGAACTTCGTGCTCACCGCCGGCGGCAGCTACAACTTCACCCAGCTGAAGGACCCGGGCCTGGCGGTGGCCGTGTGCGGCTCCGGCTGCACCGTGCTCAACCCGCGCAATGCCGCGGGCAATGCGCTGATCGACGGCAACACCTTGCCGAACGCGCCGAAGTGGATCGGCACGCTCACCGCGCGTTACGGCATTCCGTACGGGGACAGCGGCGAGTTCTTCGTCTACACCGACTGGAACTACCGCAGCGAAGTGAATTTCTTCCTGTACGACTCGGCCGAGTTCAAGGGCAAGCCGTTGCTGGAAGGCGGCGTGCGGCTCGGCTACAACTGGGACTACGGCCGCCGCGAGGTCGCCCTGTACGGCCGCAACATCACCGACAAGCGGGCGATCACCGGCGCGATCGACTTCAACAACCGCACCGCCTTCGTCAACGACCCGCGCATCATCGGCGTGGAATTCCGCGCCGAGCTGTAACCGGAAGCGCCGGTGTCCGTCGCGCCAGCGGCCGGTATGGCGGGTGTCCCGTCCATGCCCGCGCCGCGGCCCGCGCCCGCCATGCAAGCGGCGTGCGGCCATGCCAAGATGCATGCCGGCCGCTGCCCGCGAGGATGCCGAGGGGAGTCCGTGGGCGGCCGCCCCGGGGCAAAGGAAACCTATGCGTACATGGTATGAGGGAGCGATCCGCCGGCTCGGCGTGCTGATGTTGCTGTGCGGCCTGGGCCTGGCGGGAGTGCCGGCGGCACGCGCGGCCAGCCTCGATCCCGCGATGCTGCCGAAGATCCAGGCGGCCACCTTCGAAGTGGTGCAGGCCAAGCCGACCAGCGATCCGCTGAGCTACGAGCGGCCGCTGCCGCTGGACCTGCTGCCCTACCAGGAGCGTACCGACAAGTATTATTCCATCGGCACGGCGTTCGCGATCGGCCACAACCGCTATGTCACCGCCGCCCACGTGCTGCTGGCCGGCACGGGCAGCCTGTGGGGGGTGCCCGAGCTGCGCGACGCCGCCGGCCGCGTGTACCCGATCGGCAGGATCGAGAAGTTCTCGCTGGGCAAGGATTTCGTGGTGTTCACGCTGGCGCAGCCGCCGGCGGGCGACGCCGCGCTGGAGGTCGACGCCAGCCCGGCGCTCAACCAGGTGGTCTACGCGGTGGGCAACGCGCTGGGCACCGGCGTGGTGATCCGCGACGGCCTGTACACCTCCGACACGCCGGAGCAGCTGAATGGCGCCTGGAAGTGGATGCGCTTCTCCGCCGCCGCCTCGCCCGGCAACAGCGGCGGGCCGCTGCTGGACAAGGACGGCAAGCTGATCGGCGTGGTGCTGATGAAGTCGGCCAACGAGAACCTCAACTACGCGCTGCCGATCCGCGAAGTGCTGGACGCACCGTCCGGCCGGGCCGTGATGGATTCGCGCCTCGCCTACCAGATCGACCTGTTCGACACGGTCGAGAACAGCCAGTTCAAGGCGCAGTTCGCGTTGCCGGTCGGCCTGGACGACTTTTATCGCGAATTCCAGTCGCGCATCGACGCCAACAGCGATGCGCAGCTGAAGGCGCTGCTCGCCAAGGAGTCCGCCAACCTGTTTCCGAATGGCGCGGGTTCGGCGCGCCTGCTGCACCAGCAGACGCAACTGAATGGCTTTCCCTCGCTGATCGTGCGCGGCAGCGACGGCGAATGGCGGCGCGTCGGCGAGCAGGCGCAGCATTTCGCGCTGGACGGCAACGGCTACGTGGCCACCGGCGCAGTCGCGCGCAACGGGCTGGTGCGCCTGCGCCGGCCCGACGGGATGGCCGCGGCGACGTTCTACGGTGACGCGAAGACGCGCATGGACCTGCTGGCACGGACCGGCATGTTCCATCGCGCGGTCGCCGGCGAAAAGGTCAAGCTCACCTCGCTGGGCAAGCCCGTGCGCGAGTCGACCCGCCTCGACCGCTGGCAGCGGCCCTGGCACGTCGCCGTGTGGCCGCTGCCCTACGCCAACGCGCTGGTGGTGGCGTATTCGCTGCCGGTGCCGGACGGCAGCGTGATGCTGGTGCGCTTCACGCCGCCCGCCCACGAGCACGACACCATGCTGGACCTGGACGAGCTCAGCAGCTTCGTCTACGTCACCTACCAGGGCACCCTCGCGCAGTGGAAGGATTTCCTCGGCAACCCGGCGCTGCAGCCGGTCACGCTGAAGGGCATCCGCATCGACGCCGAGTACGACCGCCGCTTCAGCTACAGCTCGCCGCGGGTGGCGTTCTCCTATCCGTCCACCCTGCAGGAGGTCAAGCCGGACAACCTGCTGTGGCTGGGCTTCCGCTTCTTCCTGGACGGCGGCAAGCCGGTGTGGGACGTGGGTGACGTGAACGTCTGGAAGGACTCGGCCTCCGACGACCACAACAACGTCAACGTCCAGCGCCACGTCGCGCCGCCGCCGGGGCTGGACGACGACCTGAGCAGCCGCTGGCGCAAGCTGGCGGAGCGGCAGTATCCCTACAATGCCGTGGCGCGCTACGAGAACGACCTGATGATGATCAACGCCGTGGTCGCCCCGGCCGCCGCGGGCGGCAGTTCGTCCACGGTGCTGTACACCGCCTTCTACGGCACCGCGGGCACCCAGCCCCAGGCCGACATGAAGGGCAAGCTCGACCTGCTGACGAAGGACATGCGGGTCACGGAACACTGATGGAGGCCCAGGCGCGAATCCCGGCCAACCGGGATTCGCGCCTGCCCATACGGCACGCGCGGCGGCGCCGGACCCCAAAACGGACGCGAACCACCCATGCACGCGGCACTGCAGAACCGTCCTGCGGACGGCACCGAACCCACGTCCTGGCTCGACCTGGCCGACGGCCAGCGGCTGTTCCTGCGCGACTGGCCGCTGCCGCAGGCGCGCGGCGCGGTGCTGTTGGTGCACGGGCTGGGCGAACACAGCGGCCGCTACCGGCGCCTGGCGCGGTGGTTCAACCAGCGCGGCTATGCCGTGCGCGGCTACGACCAGCGCGGCCATGGCCAGACCCCGGGCCGCCGCGGCCGCCTGCGCCACGGCGACGACCTGCTGGAAGACCTCGCCACCGCCTACCACGACTACGCCAACGGCCTGCCGCATCCGCCGCTGCTGCTCGGCCACAGCATGGGCGGGCTGGTCGCCCTGCGCGCGGCGCTGGATGGCCGCGTGGCGCCGCCGGCGCTGGTGCTGTCCTCGCCGGCGCTGCGCAGCTGGGAGTCGCCGCGGATGATCGCCCTGGCGCGGCTGCTGAATCGCGTCGCGCCGAGCCTGCCGCTGCGCAACGGACTGGCCGTCGACAAGCTGTCGCACGACCGGCAGGTGGTGATCGACTACCGCGGCGACCGGCTGCAGCACGGCTGGATCACGCCGCGGCTGGCCGATTTCATCTTCCGTGCCGGCGCCACGTGCATCGCCGACGCCGCCGGCCTGGCGCAACCGACCCTGCTGCTGGTGGCGGACAGCGACGAGCTGGTGGACCCGTCCGGCAGCCGCGAGTTTGCCCGCCGGGCGGCCGCGACGGGCCGGCTGACCACGCGTTTCTTCTCGACGCTGTACCACGAGCTGTTCAACGAGGCCGAACCGGGGCGCGGCCAGGTGCTGATGCAGCTGGGCGACTGGCTGGGCCGGCAGACGCCGGAGTGACATCGACGCAGGCGTAACTGCCGCGCCGCGCAACCGGCGCGCCCGATGCCCGCCTGCAACGTGAACCGCGCCACTTCTACCGGTAGCACGAGCGCAACGGCGGCTGGCCGCCGAACGCGAACCAGCGCCTGCAGCTGATCGACGAAAAGGGCGTCGACGCGGCCGCCGGCAAGTCGGCCCAGGTGGAATGCCCGGTGCAGTGGGGCAGCTGCCGGGTCGAGGTGTATGCCCCGTCCATGAAACTCACCGCGGTGTCCCCGTTCATCGCCGGCTACGGCCGGGACGACGAGAACCTGGGCAAGGCGGCGCGCCCGGACAAGGTGAAGCTGGCGCTGGACAAGGCGCGCTACCACGCCCGGCGACACCATGAAGGTCGGCGTGACGCCGCCGCACGATGGCCCCGGCGTGTTGCTGGCGAAATCGGATCATCATGCTCTACGCGAAGAACTATCGAGGCGAAGGCCGGCGCCACCTTCGAGATCCCGGTGACGAAGGAGCGGGAACGTCACGACGTCTGCGTGATCGCGCCGGTGTTCCGCGGCGGCGAAGCGGCGGACCATCCGTTGCGCGTGACGCTGAAGGCCCTGGGCGTCCAGGGCGAGGTGCAGTGGCTGTTGGACGGCCGCCTGCAGGGCAGCAGCGACGGCGCGGCGGCACGGAGCCTGACCTTGCCGCAGCCCGGCCCGCATACCATCACCGCGCTGGCCCGCAGCGGCGCGTTCAGCGCCTTGCAGGTGCGCGTGGCCGACTGAGCGGGCGCCGCGCCGCGAACTGCGGGCCGCCGGCGTTGTCTGAATGGACGCGGCCGAAGACTGGAAACCGGTCCGCCGCGCCCCCATCCACGCCGCCGAGCCGCACGAGACAGCATCGACCCGGTGGTCCATGATGCGGCACATTCGCGTGCAACCCGGAGTTTCCATGCGCATTCTGCTGGCCGAGGACGACATGTCCATTGCCGAAGGCATCCGTGCCTCGCTGCGGCATGGCGGCCATGCGGTGGACCACGTGGTCAACGGCAGCCTCGCCGATGCGGCCCTGCGCGACCACGGCTACGACCTGCTGGTGCTGGACCTCGGCCTGCCCGTGCTCGACGGCAGCGAGGTGCTGCAGCGCCTGCGCAACCGCGGCACCGGCCTGCCGGTGCTGGTGATCACGGCGCGCGACGGCCTGCCCGATCGTGTCCGCGTGCTCGACCTGGGCGCCGACGACTACCTGGTCAAGCCGTTCGAGCTGGCGGAGTTCGAGGCGCGCGTGCGCGCGCTGTTGCGGCGGGCCAGCAGCCAGGGCAAGCCGGAACTGCAGCTCGGCCGGCTGCGGCTCGACCTGCCCGGACATCGTGCCTGGGTCGACCAGGCGCCGCTGGAGCTCACCGCGCGCGAGTTCGGCCTGCTGGAGGCGCTGGCGCTGCGCGCCGACCGGGTCACCAGCCGCGCGCAACTGGTCGAGGCGCTGTGCGACTGGGACCAGGAGCTGACCGACAACGGGCTGGACATCGCCATCCATCGCCTGCGCCGCAAGCTGGACGGCAGCGGCACCGGCGTGCGCACGATCCGCGGACTGGGCTACCTGTTGGAAGAGCTTGCCGAAGGCGGAAGCGAGTCGGCATGAAGCGGTCGTCGCCATCGCGCCCCAGCCTGCGCCGCCGGCTGCTGGTGTTCCTGCTGATCCCGATGGCGGTGCTGCTGCTGCTGGATGCGCTGCTGAGCTATGGCGTGGCGCTGACCTACGCCAACCGGGTGCACGACCGCGACCTCGGCGGCGACGCGCTGACGCTGGCCAAGATGCTTGGCAAGGACCCGCAAGCCGACCGGCTGACGCCGCAGGCGCGCTTCCTGCTCGAATACGATCCGGTCGGCCGCAGCTATTTCAGCGTGAGCAGTTCCCGGCACGGCCTGCTGGCCGGCGACGGCCGGCTGGCGCGACCGGTGGCCGCGTCGGCGCCCGACGCCACGCCCACCCTGTACGACACCCGCCTGGACGGGCACACCCTGCGTGCCGCGGATGTCCGGGTGACGCCGTCGGACGACCCCGGCGACAGCCTCACCATCGTCGTCGCCGAGACCTTGCGCGACCGCCACGAGCAGGCCCGCGAGATCCTGCTGCTGGCGGTGGTCATGCAGACCTTCCTGATCGCCTGCGTACTGTCGCTGGTCTGGTTCGGGGTCAGCCGCGGGTTGCGCGTGCTCGATCCGCTGACCGCGCGGCTGGCCACCCGCCCGGACGAACTGGCGCCGATCGACGGTCCCGACGTGCCGCAGGAGATCCAGCCGCTGACCCGCACCATCGACGCGCTGTTCGGCCGCCTGCGCGGCATGCTGGCCCTGCACGACCGCTTCATCGCCGACGCCGCGCACCAGCTGCGCACCCCGCTGGCGGGGCTGAGCCTGCACGTCGACCGTGCGCTCGCCGATCCGCGGCCGGAGACGCTGTCCGACGCTTTCGACCACATCCAGCGGCTGACCCGGCGCGCCGCGCGTACCTCCTCGCAGCTGCTCGCGCTGACCCGTGCGCAGGCGGCTCCGGCGGATACCGGCGATTACCGGCTGCTCGACCTCGCCAGGCTGATCCCCGAGGCGGTGTCGCAGCGCGTGTACGAGGCGATCCGCGCCGGCGTCGACCTCGGCTACGAGGGCCGCCAGGAGCCGCTGTACATCCTGGGCGACGCGGCCGGCCTGCAGGACCTGCTGGACAACCTGATCGACAACGCCGTGCGCTATGCCGGTCGCGGCAGCGTCATCACGGTGCGGCTGCAGGCGCGGGAGGGCGGCGGCGCCACCCTCAGCGTGGAGGACAACGGGCCGGGCGTGCCGACGGAGCTGCTGCCGCGGCTGAGCGAGCGTTTTTTCCGTGTCGGCGGCAGCCAGGAGCAGGGCAGCGGACTCGGCCTGGCCATTGTCCGGCGCATCGCCGGACGCCATCATGCCGAGGTCGTCTTTCGAAACGGACAGGAACGCGGCCTGCGTGTGGACGTACACTTTCCACCCCCGCCGCCCGCCTTGGCCTCTCCATCATGACCACGTCCCGCGCGACCCCCACCCCATCGTCGTCAGGAGGAAGTAAGATTTCACGACGACAATACGCGCGAGTATCCCCACCACCTACCGACACACACGCCTTCCGCGAGGCGTCGTCATGGAATCCGTCCGACGTGTCACCCCGATCGAGCAGGGCCATCTCCGGCAACCGCTTGCGCACCGGCCTGCTCGGTGCGCTGCTCTGCGGGCTGGCCGGCTGCGCCGCACCGCTGCCGAAGCTGGCGCCGCCGGTGCCGGCGCAGTGGCAGCACGCGGTGGCCTCGCAGCCGGCCCCGCCGACCGACCTGCACGGCTGGTGGCACGCCTTCGCTGATCCGGGGCTCGATGCGCTGGTCGATCGCGCGCTGGCCGACAACCTCGACGTGGCACAGGCCGTCGAGCGCATGCGCGCGGCGCGGATCCTGCGCAAGCATTCCGGCGCACGCTACCTGCCCAGCCTGGTCGCGCGCACCAACGATGCGATCGACCCCGACGCCAGCGCCTCGTACTTCGTCACCGGCTTCGACGCCACCTGGGAACTGGGGCTGTTCGGCCGCGCCGAAGGCACCCGGCGCCTGTCGCAGGGCGAACTGGATGCCAGCCTCGCCGATCTGCGGGCCGCGCGGGTCAGCCTGGTCGCCGAGGTGGTGCGCGAGTGGATCGGCCTGCGCACCGCCCAGCAGCAGGAACAGCTGCTGCTGCAGGTGAGCCAGGCCCGCCAGCACGAATGGGAACTGGTGCAGACGCGCGAGCGCCTGCAACTGGCCTCGCCGGGCGCGGTGGACCAGGCCCAGGCCGCCTTCGCGCAGGCTCAGGCCGCGTTGGCAGCGCCGCGTCAGGCGATCGACGCCAACGCGCAACGGCTGGCCGTGCTGCTCGGCCGCAACCAGCCCGATCCGGCCTGGTTGCAGGCTGGTTCGCCCCCCGAAGTGGGCAGCTGGCGGATCGACGGCACCCCGGCCGACCTGCTGCGCACGCGGCCCGAGATCGCGCACGCCGAGGCGGACGTGCTGCGCGCCGCCGGCGAGCTGGCGTTGGCCCATGCCGATATGTATCCCAGCATCGACCTAGGCGCGTCGATGGTCTGGGCCACCGACATCAACAACAACCACCGTTTTTCCACCACCCCCAACGGCATCGCGTCGGTGGGCCCGGCGATCAACATCCCGCTGTTCGACTGGGGCATGCGGGTGGCGGCCAAGCACGCCAGGGACCACGAGCTGAAGGCCAGCGTGCTGGCCTACCGGCAGGCCGTGCTGCAGGGCGTCGCCGAGGTGGAGACCGCGCTCGGCAGCCTGCAGCAGCAAGAGCAGCGCGAGCAGCACAGCAAGCTCGCATGGCAGGCGCTGCAGCGCGTCGACCAGACCGTGCAGAAACGCGTCGGGCTGCGCCTGGGCAGCCCGCTCGATCGCGTCGAGAGCCAGATCGCCGCGGACCAGGCTGCGCTGGAACTGGCCGACGCGCGCGCCAGCCACAGCCTGGCCTACGTGGCGCTGTTCAAGGCGCTCGGCGGCGCGCCGCGGCCGGGCGCGCCGGCGCCGGATGCATCGCCCGCGCCGGTCGCCGCGGGACAGGCGGACCGCTGATGGTTGCCCTCGCGCGCAAGACCCTGGTCTACGAATGGCGGCGCTTCCTGCCGGCGATCCTGGCGGTCGGCTTCGCCGGCCTGCTGCAGCTGCTGCAGATCGCGCTGGTGCTGGGCATCTTCGGCAGCACCAGCCTGTACATCACCGGCTCGTCGGCCGACGTGTGGGTGGGTTTTCCCGGCACGCAAAGCGTGAGCCTGGGCCGCGCGATCAATGCCGACCTGCAGTCGCGCGTCCTGATGGATCCGGCCGTGGAACGGGTCGAACCGTACCTGTGGGTCGACGGCGACTGGCGCGGGGCGCATGAAACCGGCGGCGTGTCGGTGTTCGTCTCCGGCATCGACACCCGCGCCGACGGCCTGATGTATTCCAGGGTGCTGTCGCCCGCGCTGCGGGCGCGGCTGGCCGAGCCGGACGCGATCGTGGTCGACCGCTCCGCCATGGACCAGCTCGGCGTGGATATCGGCCAGACCGCCACCATCAACGGCCGGCAGGTGCGCGTGGTCGGCATCAGCACCGGCCTGCGCGCGCTGGGCGGCGTCAACGTGCTGTGCTCGCTGGATACCGCGCGTCATCTGGACAGCGACCCGAGCGACGATGGCCCGACCTACCTGGTCGCGAAGCTGCGCGATCCGGCCCAGGCCGAAGCGGTGGCCGCGCGCCTGCGCGGCGATACCGCCTTTGGCCCGTACACCGCATGGAGCGCCCGCGATTTCGCCAACATCTCGGTGCGCTACTGGCTATTCGACACCGGCGCCGGCGCCGGCGTGCTGTTCCTGGCCGGCATCGTGTTCCTGGTCGGCGCAGCGATCACCAGCCAGACCCTGATCGCCGCGGTCAATGGCTCGGTGCGCGAGTACGCCACGCTCAATGCGCTCGGCGTGGGCGTGGGCGCCCTGCGCAAGGTGGTGCTGGAGCAGGCGTTCTGGGTCGGCGCGCTGGGGCTGCTCGGCGCCAGCGTGCTCGGCATCGCGCTGATGCTGCTGGCGCGCAGCCAGGATGTGCCGGTGGTGCTGAACGTGACGGCGGCGCTGGCCTGCATCATCCTGGTGATGGGCCTGGCCGCCGTCTCCGGCCTGGCCGCGATGCGCAGCCTGCGCCGCGCCGACCCCGCCACCTTGCTGAGGTAACCGCGATGCAGGCCGCCACCGTCATTGAATCCGCCCGCCCGCCGTCGCTGCGTGCCGAACACGTCAGCAAGGCCTTCGTGTCCGGCGAACAGCGCACGCAGGTGCTGGACGGTCTCACGCTGGACATCGAGGCCGGCGAACTAACCCTGATCTCCGGCCCGTCCGGCTGCGGCAAGAGCACCCTGCTGGCGGTCCTCAGCGGCCTGCAGAAGGTCGACGGCGGCCGCGTCTGCGCGCTCGGCAGCGAACTGGGCCAGCTCGACCTGCGCGCGCTGGAGCGGTTCCGCCTGCAGCACACCGGCTTCGTGTTCCAGGGCTTCAACCTGTTCCCCGCGCTCTCCGCGTTCGAACAGGTCGAGCTGCCGCTGAACCACATGGGCCTGTCGCGCGAGGAGGCGCGCTGCCGCGCGCAGCAATCGCTGGAGGAGGTCGGCCTGGCGCACCGCATGCGGCTGCGCCCGTCCGAATTGTCCGGCGGCGAGAAGCAGCGCGTGGCGATCGCCCGCGCACTGGCCAAGCGGCCGGAGCTGCTGTTCGCCGACGAGCCGACCAGCGCGCTGGACGCCGCCAACGGCCAGGTCATCATCGACATCCTGCATCGCATCGCGCGCAACCACGGCACCACGGTGCTGTGCGTCAGCCACGACCCGCGCCTGGTCATCCACGCCGACCGCGTGCTGGCGATGGAGGACGGCCGCATACTCAGCGACCGGCGCAGCCAGGCGCCGGCCACCGACAGCCACGGAAATCCTTCATGAAACCGCTCCTGTCCCATCCATCGCAACGCTCTGCCGTCTCCCGGTGGCTACGGCTCGGCTCGCTGGCGCTGTGCAGCACCTGGCTGGCCGCGGGCTGTTCACGGCCGGCCGCGCCGGCCGGTCCCGCTGCCGGCCCGGTCGCCGCCTATGCCGCGGTGGCGCGCGGCCGCATCGACGTCGAAGGCGGGTTGCTGAGCCTGTCGATGCCGCGCGAGGGCGTGCTCGCCAGGGTCGCGGTGCACGAGGGCGACCATGTCCGGCAGGGCCAGCTGCTGGCCGCGCTGGACGACGAGCCGGCCCGGCTGGCGGTGGATGCCGCGCAAGCGCAGCGGGAGCAGGCGCAGGCGCAGCTGAAACTGCTCGGCATCAAGCAGGCGGCGGCGAAGCAGCGCGCGCAGCGGCTGGCCGCGGCCGTGGCTGCCGGTGCCGGCGACGGCCAGAGCGCCGACGACGCCGGCGAGGCCGCCGCGCAACTCGACGCGGAGCAGCAGGCGGCCCGCGCGGCGCTGGACATGGCCAGCCAGAAGCTGGACGAGGCCCGCTACGAGCTGAAGCAGCGCAGCCTGCTGGCCCCGTTCGACGCCGAGGTGGTGCGCGTGTCGGCGCAGCCCGGCGCCAGCGTGTCGTCCGCCTCCGGCGCCGTGTTCACCCTGCTGCCGCAGAAGCCGCGGATCGTGCGCGCGGAACTCAACGACAGCTTCGTCGGCGCGATCCAGCCCGGCATGCCGGCGGAAGTGAGCGCCGACAGTGGGCGCGCCGGCGCGTCCTGGAGCGCGCACGTGCTGCGCGTCGGCAAGGTGTACGGCCCGGCCACGCTGGAGAACGACCCGCAGGTGCGCGCCAATGCCCGCACGGTGGAATGCGTGCTGGCGTTCGACCAGCCCGACCCCGGTCAAACCCGGGGCCTGCGCATCGGCCAGCGCGTGATGGTGCGTTTCGGCAAGGCGCCGCCCGCCGCGCCGCCCGCGAAAGACTGAGGAAACCGCCGGCTGCGACCATGCCATGCATGAAAATCGCCGCGACCCATCCCCGCAAGGCAAACGCGTGATCCAGCAGACTGACTTCTTCTTCGAGGGTGGCCGCAGTGGCGTGCTGCTGATCCACGGCCTCACCGGCACGCCGATGGAAATGAAGCTGCTTGGCAAGGGCCTCAACCGCGCCGGCTTCACCGTGCACGGCATGCAGCTGGCCGGCCACTGCGGCAACGTCGAGGACCTGCTCGCCACCGGCTGGCGCGACTGGTACGCCAGCGTGGAGCAGGCCGCCGACGCGCTGCTCGAAAAGGTCGACCACCTGTTCGTCGGCGGCCTGTCGATGGGCGCGCTGCTGGCGCTGAAGCTGGCCGCCGACCGCCCCGGGCAGGTCGCCGGCGTCGGCGTGTACGGCGCCACCTTCCGCTACGACGGCTGGAGCATTCCGCGGATGGCGCGGCTGTCGTTCCTGCTGCCGTTGCTGAAGAAGCTCGGCATCGGCCGCGGCCGCAGCTTCATGGAGCAGCCGCCCTACGGCATCCGCGACGAGCGCCTGCGCGCGCAGGTCAGCACCGCCATGCTCGGCGGCGACAGCGCCGCCGCCGGCCTGCCCGGCAACCCGTGGTACTCGCTGGCCGAGATGTACAGCCTCGCCGCCGCGGTACGCAGCCAGCTGCCGCAGGTGACCGCGCCGTGCCTGGTCGCCCACGCCAGCGACGACGACGTGGCCAGCCCGAAGAATGCCGAACTGGTGCTGCGCCATGTCGCCGCGCCGACCGAGCTGCTGCTGCTCGAGGACAGCTACCACATGATCACCATCGACCGCGAGCGGCGCACCCTGATCGACCGCTCGGCGGCGTTCTTCGAGCGCGTGGTCGCCGCCGGCCACGCACCGCACATCGCGGCCGCGGCCTGAACATGCCGGCGGGCGACAGCATCTCCCCCCTGGTCGCGGGTCTGTGGCTGCTCAACATCGTGCTCGACAGCGGCGGCCAGCTGGCGTTCAAGGCCGCCGCCGGCGACGAGACCGCCGGCGACGGGCTGGCGCGCTGGAAGCACATGGCGGCGCGGCCGTGGCTGTGGCTGGGCGTCGGCTGCTACGTGATCGAGTTCCTGGTGTGGATCGCGTTCCTGTCGCTGGTCCCGCTGTCCGAGGGCGTGCTGCTGGGCTCGATCAACATCGTGGCGATCATGGTGGCCGGACGCATCCTGTTCGGCGAGAAGCTCACCCGGCTGCGCATCGCCGGCATCCTGCTGGTCACCCTCGGCGTGGCGATCGTGGGGCTCGGCGGATGAGGCGCTTCTACCTGTTCGGCTTCCTGCTGCTGATGGGTTTCGACAGCCTGGCGCAGATCAGCTTCAAGTACGCCGGGACCCAGGCGCTGCCGGTGGAGGTGAATGTGGCCTGGCTGCTGCGCGTGTTCGGCCAGCCGTGGGTCTACGGCGCCATCGTGGGCTATGTCGGCGCGTTCTTCACCTGGATGGCCCTGCTCAAGCACGCGCCGATCGGCCCCGCGTTCGCCGCTTCGCACCTCGAAGTGGTGTCGGTGATGCTGCTGTCGGTGTGGCTGTTCGACGAGCAGCTCACCCTGGTCCGCGTGGCGGGCGCCAGCGCGATCATCGCCGGCATCGTCTGTCTCGGCTTCGCCGAAAACAGCGAGCACGCCGCCGCGCCCGGGCCGGCCGCCGCGGACACCTGAGCCGCCGCGGTACGCTGCGCGCATGCTGCCCCGTCGCCGCCATGAACTGCCGCCCACCGCCGGCCTGCCGCTGCGGCTGGCCGACCTGCGCCCGGGCGCGCCCACGCTGGCCGACGATGTCGCCGCGCTGATCGGCACGCCGCCGCTGCAGCTCGCCTGCTCCGGCACCGCCGCACTGCTGATCACGCTGGCGACGCTGCGCGAGGCGCAGCCGCAGCGCCGTCGCGTGGTGGTGCCCGCCTACACCTGCCCGCTGGTGGCGCTGGCGGTGCACCAGGCCGGGCTGGAGCTGCAGCTGTGCGACCTGCGTCCCGGTCACTACGACATGGACCCGGCCGCGCTGCGCGCCGCCTGCGACGAGCGCACGCTGGCGATCGTGCCCACCCACCTGGCCGGTCGCGTCGCCGATGTCGCCGATGCGCTCGCCGTCGCGCGCCAGGTCGGCGCCTGGGTGATCGAGGATGCCGCCCAGGCGCTGGGCGCACGCCGCGCGGAGGCCAGCGTGGGGCTGGCCGGCGACGTCGGCTTCTTCAGTCTTGCCGCCGGCAAGGGCCTGTCGATCTACGAAGGCGGCCTGCTGCTGGCGCGCGACCCGGCGCTGCGCGAACGGTTGGCGCGCACCGCCGCGCGCATCGCGCCCCATAGCCTGAGCTGGGAACTGCGCCGCAGCCTCGAACTCGTCGGCTATGCCGCGCTATACCGTCCGCGCGGCCTGCGCCTGGCCTACGGCGATCCGCTGCGCCGCGCGCTGCGCCACGGCGACGAGGTCGCCGCGGTGGGCGACGACTTCGCGCTGCCGCTGCCGCTGCATGCGGTGGGCCGCTGGCGCCAGGCGGTGGGCGCGCATGCCGTGGTGCGCCTGCCGGCCTTCCTCGGGCAGCTGTCGGCGCAGGCGTGCCGCCACCTGCCGCGGCTGCGCCGCCTCCCCGGTGTCAGCGTGCTCGACGACCCCGCCGGCGCGCACGGCACCTGGCCGTTCTTCCTGCTGCTGCTGCCCGACCGGCGCCGCCGCGACGCCGCGCTGGCGCAGCTGTGGCGCTCCGGCCTCGGCGTCAGCCGCCTGTTCATCCACGCCTTGCCCGACTACCCCTACCTCGCCGGCATGGTGCCCGCGCAGAACGTGCCGCATGCCCGCGACTTCGCCGCGCGCAGCCTCACCATCGGCAACAGCCCGTGGATGACCGACACGGACCTCGAAACGATCTGCGGCGTGCTCGAGTGCGGCTGAGGCGCCCGTCCGTCGCGCCGTCGCGCCGCCGCCAATTCACACGGACGAAATCTTCCACCCGCAAGAATGTCGCCCGGTTTGCCGGCGTCCGGGCGCCAGCGCCGACGACGGTTTCCACGCAGTTTCCACAGGGGGCGGCATGACAGCAGTGCAGCACACGGGCATCACCAGCAGGTTCCGCGAGGACCCGCGACTGCACGGGATCGCGGCACTGATCCTGCTGCTGCCGCCGGTGTTCTTCCTGTTCCCGGTGCCGATCGACGAGACGCGCTACCTCGCGGTGGCGTGGAACATGCACCTGAGCGGGCAGTGGCTGGTGCCGTGGCTGGACGGCGCGCCGTATTCGGACAAGGCGCCGCTGCTGTTCTGGCTGATCAACCTGACGTGGTCGGTGACCGGCGTGCACGCCTGGGCGGCGCGCCTGCTGGAGCTGTTCGTGACGCTGGCCACCCTCCCGCTGCTCGCCTCGCTCGGCCGGCGGCTGGGCGTCGAGCGGACGGGCGTGCAGGCCTCGCTGTGGCTGTGGCTGGGCTGCGCCGCGGGCGCGGTGTACGCGGGCGTGGTGATGTTCGACATGCTGCTCACGTTGTGCACGCTGGCGGCGTGGCGGGCCACGCCTGCGCTGGCGGGTCGGCGCTGGCCGCTTGCCCTCGCGGCGATGGCCGTGGCGCTGGGTGCGGGGGTCCTGGTCAAGGGCCCGGTCGCCCTGCTGGTGGGCGGCGTGCCGGCGCTGCTGGCGCCGTGGTGGCTGCCGCAGGCGCGGCCGCTCGCGACCTGGCTGCGGCTGCTCGGTGCGCTGCTCGGTGCCGTGCTGCTGGCGCTGGCCTGGGCATTGCCCGCCGCCAGGGCGGGCGGCGCCCAGTATGCGGGTGCGATCTTCCTGCACCAGACGCTGGGGCGTGTAGTGCAGAGCTTCGCGCATGCCCGCCCCTGGTGGTGGTACCTGCCGATCCTGCCGGCGATGCTGCTGCCGTGGGTGGCCTCGACCGGGCGCGTCGCGTCCGCATCCGCTTCCATCGGCGGGGGGGTGGA
>NZ_LVJR01000013.1 GCF_001617365.1 Rhodanobacter sp. FW104-R8 | reverse complement strand
GCAACGCAGAATCGAGGTTCGGGACCGGGCCTTTACGGCCTTAACTCAACTGTCCGCGAAAACGGGGTAGAACCCGCCCCTCTGCGTTGGCACCGTAGCTCGACCACGGGTATTCGTTCGGCTGGGCCACCATCCACGCGCGAACCGGATTGAGCTCGATGTAACGGCTGCACGTCAGGAAGTAGCGCTCCGAGTCCACCAGGCAAGCCTTGTAGCGTCCTTCCCACAGAGTACCGGTGCGGCCATGGCGGCCGTTGAACGAGCCCACGTAATTGCGCGCGAAGGTATGCATCATCCTCGACACCGCGCCCGCCTCTACGGGGGTCAGCA
>NZ_LVJR01000012.1 GCF_001617365.1 Rhodanobacter sp. FW104-R8 | reverse complement strand
TCGCCAGCACATGGATGTGCTGTCGAAAAGCCCGGCCTCGACTCACGGACTTGCCGGGCAGGATGCCCGGCAAGCGCCAAGCGGGGTGGCCTTCTCTTTTGGTTACTTTTCTCTTGGCCAAGCAAGAGAAAAGTGACTCGGTCGCCGTAGGCGATCGAAAGCTCTTCGCCTTTGACGCAGAAAAGCAAAGCGGAGCCGCCCCATGACCCCCGAATCCATCATGGAGATCGGCCAGCACGCGCTGTACGTGGCGATGCTGGTGGCCGCGCCGCTGCTGCTGACCGCGCTGGCGGTGGGCCTGCTGGTGGGCGTGATCCAGGCGGCCACGCAGATCAACGAGATGACGCTCAGCTTCATCCCCAAGCTGATCGCGATGGCGCTGGTGGCGCTGGTCGCCGGGCCGTGGATGCTGCGCCTGCTGGTGCATTACACCACGCAACTGATCGAAAGCCTGCCGGGAGCGATCCGGTGACGGCGCTGGACCTGGCGCAGCTGCCGCTGTGGCTGGGCAGCCTGTTCTGGGCGCTGGGCCGGGTGAGCGGGCTGTGCCTGGTGGCGCCGGTGTTCAGCGCGACGGTGGTTTCGGCGCGGATCCGCATCGGCGTGGTGGTGGTGCTGGCACTGGTGCTGGCACCGCTGGCGCCGGCGACGATCGACCCGCTCAGCGGCGACGGCGTGGCGACGATGGCCGGGCAGGTGCTGATCGGCGCGGCGGTGGGCTTCGTGCTGAAGCTGGTGTTCGAGGCGGTGGCGTTCGGCGGCGAGCTGGTGGGGCAGAGCATGAGCCTGGGTTTCGCCGAGGTGGTCAACCCGCAGGCCGGCGGCAGCGCGAACGTGCTGAGCGGGTTCTACCTGTTGCTGGTGACCCTGCTGTTCCTCGCGATGGACGGCCATCTGCGCCTGATCGCGCTGCTCGCCGACAGCTTCCGCAGCCTGCCGCCGGGCATGCCGGCGATCGACGCGAACGGCCTGCACGCGGTGGTCGGCTTCGCGGCGGAGCTGTTCTCCGGCGCGGTGCGCGTGGCGCTGCCGGCGATGACCTCGCTGCTGGTGGTGAACATCGGCTTTGCCGCGATCAGCCGCGCGGCGCCGTCGATGAACCTGTTCGCGGTGGGCTTTCCGATCACCGTGTCGCTGGGCTTCATCGCCCTGTGGCTGGCGCTGCGCAGCCTGCCGGGCGCGTTCGCGGCGCTGCAGGATGACGCCTGGTCGCTGATGCGCAACCTGCTGGGGAGCTGACCGCGATGGCGGACGACAGCGACCAGGAAAAAACCGAACAACCTACCGAAAAACGGCTGCGCGAATCGCGCGAGAAGGGCGAGGTCCCGCGCTCGCGCGACCTCTCCGGAGCGGTGGTGGTGCTGGCCGGCGTGGCGGCGCTGATCAGCAGCGGCGACAGCGCGTTGCTGCATGCCCGGAGGATCTTCGCGCTGGGCCTCGGCTACTCGCGCGAGGCGCTGCTTTCCGACGCCTTGCCTGGCCGCGCGCTGCACGCGGCGGTGAGCGAGGCGCTGGGCCTGTTCGCGCCGGTGGCTCTGGCCACGCTGCTGGCCGCCGTCGCCGCGCCGCTGCTGCTGGGCGGGCTGAATTTCAGCGCGCAGGCGTTGCAGCCGAAGTTCGACCGGCTCGACCCGATCAAGGGGCTGGGCCGGATCTTCGCGATGCGCGGCCTGGTCGAGCTGGGCAAGGCGCTGCTGAAGCTGCTGTTCATCGGTGCGGTGCTGGCCCTGCTGCTGCGGCACTGGCAGGGCGAGCTGCAGGCCACCGGGCGAGGCCCGGTGATGGCCGGCATCGCGCAATCGATCGGCCTGCTCGGCCGCGCCGCGCTGTGGTTCGGCTCGATGCTGGCGCTGATCGGCGGCATCGATGCCCTCTACCAGAAATTCGACCACGCGAAAAACCTGCGCATGACCCGGCAGGAAATCCGCGACGAGATGAAGGAGAGCGAGGGCAACCCCGAGATGAAGGGGCGCATCCGCCAGGTGCAGCAGGCGCAGGCGCGCCGGCGGATGATGGAGGAACTGCCCAGGGCCGACGTGGTGGTGGTCAACCCGACCCACTTCGCGGTGGCGCTGCGCTACGACGATGGCCGCCTGGGCGCGCCGCGGGTGATCGCCAAGGGCGTCGACGTGCTGGCCCAGCAGATCCGCCTGGTGGCGGGCTCCCATCGCATCCCGCTGGTCGAGGCGCCGCCGTTGGCACGCGCCTTGTATGCCACGACTGAACTGGGCCGGGAAATTCCCGCCGCGCTGTACGTGGCGGTGGCCCAGGTCCTCGCCTACGTCTACCAGCTGAAGCAGGCCGCGGCGCAGGGCGAAGCGCCGCCGCCGGCACCCACCCCCGAGGTCGATCCCGACCTCATGGGGCCCTACCGCGAATAACGACGAGTCAAATCCATGACGGGTGCAGACGTACTGGGCAACTTCAAACACCTGGCGCGACGTGGCGCCGGCGCTCCGGTGATGATGCTGGTGATGCTGGCGATGCTGATGTTGCCGCTGCCGCCGTTCCTGCTCGACATGCTGTTCAGCTTCAACATCGCGCTGTCGCTGGTGATCCTGCTGGCGGTGGTCTACGTGATGCGTCCGCTGGAGTTCGCCGCGTTTCCCACCGTGGTGCTGATGGCGACCCTGCTGCGGCTGGCGTTGAACATCGCCTCCACCCGCGTGGTGCTGCTGCACGGGCATGACGGCCCCGGCGCCGCCGGCAAGGTGATCGAGGCGTTCGGCGAATTCGTGATCGGCGGCAACTTCGCGGTCGGCCTGGTGGTGTTCGCGATCATCACCATCATCAACTTCGTGGTGGTCACCAAGGGCGCCACCCGCGTGTCGGAAGTGACCGCGCGGTTCACCCTGGATGCGATGCCCGGCAAGCAGATGGCGATCGACGCCGACCTCAACGCCGGCCTGCTGACCCAGGAGCAGGCGCGCGAGCGGCGCCAGGAAGTGCGCGAGGAGGCGGACTTCTACGGCTCGATGGACGGCGCCTCCAAGTTCGTGCGCGGCGATGCCACCGCCGGCATCCTGATCCTCATCATCAACATCGTCGGCGGCTTCTTCGTCGGCGTGATGCAGCACGGCCTGTCGGCCGGCGAGGCGGCCAAGACCTACACCCTGCTGACCATCGGCGACGGCCTGGTGGCGCAGGTGCCGGCGCTGATGCTGTCGGTGGCGGCGGCGATCATCGTCACCCGCGTGTCGAAGTCGCAGGACATGGGCAAGCAGGTGATCGGCCAGGTGTTCGGCCAGCCGCGCGCGCTCGGCGTGGCGGCGGCGGTGCTGACCGTGATGGGGCTGATTCCCGGCATGCCGAACGTGGCGTTCCTGCTGCTCGGTGCCAGCTGCGGCGGCGCGGCGTGGCTGCTGCTGAAGCGCGAGCGCGATACCCGCGCCAAACTGGCCGAGTCGATCGCCGAAAAGCCGGCCGCCGCCGTGGCGCCCGAGCGGGTGGAGCTGGGCTGGGAAGATGTGGCCAGCGTCGATCCGCTGGGCCTGGAAGTGGGCTACCGGCTGATCCCGCTGGTCGACGTGCACCAGGGCGGCGAGCTGATGGGGCGGATCAAGTCGGTGCGCCGCAAGCTGTCGCAGGAGCTGGGCTTCCTGGTGCCGGCGGTGCACATCCGCGACAACCTCGACCTGGGTCCCAACACCTACCGGATCACCCTGATGGGCGTGCCGATGGGCGAGGCCGAGGTGCACAACGAGCGCCTGATGGCGATCAACCCGGGCCAGGTGCACGGCACGTTGCAGGGCATCGCCACGCAGGACCCGGCGTTCGGGCTGGAGGCGGTGTGGATCGAAAGCGGCCAGCGCGAGCTGGCGCAGAGCTACGGCTATACCGTGGTCGATCCGGCCACGGTGATCGCCACGCACCTGTCGCACATCCTGCAAGGCCACGCGCACGAGCTGCTCAGCCACCAGGACGTGCAGCAGCTGCTGGACCGGCTCGCCGCCACCGCACCGAAGCTGGTCGAGGACCTGGTGCCCAAGCGCCTGGCACTCGGCGTAGTGGTGAAGGTGCTGCAGAACCTGCTCGCCGAGCGGGTGCCGATCCGCAACATGCGCAGCATCGTCGAATCCTTGGCGGAGCACGCCGGGCAAAGTCAGGATCCCGGCGTACTGACCGCTGCCGTGCGCGTCGCGCTGGGCCGGCAGATCGTGCAGGAGATCACCGGGCTGGGCACCGAAGTGCCGGTGATCACGCTGGCGCCGGAGCTCGAGCAGATCCTGCTGGGCTCGCTCTCCGGCGGCGGAGGCGTGGCCGGCGCCGCGGTGGAACCGGGCCTGGCCGACCGTTTGCAGCAGAGCGTGGCCGACGCCGCGCGGCGCCAGGAATTGAGCGGGGAACCGGCGGTGCTGCTGGTCGCGCCGCTGCTGCGGCCGTGGCTCGCGCGCTTCACCCGCCACGTGGCACAAAACCTGCACGTACTGGCTTACAACGAAGTGCCCGACAACCGTCGGGTGCGATTGGTACAGGCGCTGGGACGATGAGAACCGGGATGACGGGATTCGGGATTGGGGATTCGAAAAAGCAGGCGGCGCGGCGAGCTTGCGGCGTTTTCGCTTTTGACGAATCCCCAATCCCGAATCTCGAATCCCGTTTGCGGAGCAGGCAATGAAGATCAAACGGTTCGTGGCGCCGGACATGCGCCAGGCGATGCGCGAGGTGCGCGAGGAGCAGGGCCCGGAAGCGGTGATCCTGTCCACCCGCCGGTTCGAGGAGGGCATCGAGGTGATCGCCGCGATCGACTACGACGAGGCGCTGGTGCGCGAGGCGGCCAGGCATGGCACGCCGTCCACCGCGCCGTCGCCGGCCGCGGCCGATGCCGTGGCGGCGCCGACGTCGCATGCCACCCCGGACGAAGCGGAGCCCGAGTCCTTGCCGCGTCCATCGACGGTGCGGCCGGCCGTCGCCGCACGCGCGGCGAAGAGCCCGCCGGCGATGCATCCGCTGATGGAACGTGCCGCGCAGGACACGGCGCAGCTGCGCAACGAACTGGGCGACCTGCGCGCGATGCTGGAAGTGCAGCTGTCGAGCCTGGCCTGGAACGACATGGAACGGCGCCAGCCGCTGCGCGCCCGCGTGCTGCGCGAGATGACGCGGCTGGGCATCGAATCCGACGTCGCGCGCGCACTGGTGGCCGAGCTGCCCGAGAAGATCAGCGCCGAGCAGGCGCGCTACCTGCCGCTGGGCATGCTCAGCCGCAGCCTGGCGGTGAGCGGGCGCAGCCTGTGCGGCGACCGGCGCGGCGTCACCGCGCTGGTGGGGCCCACCGGGGTGGGCAAGACCACCACCATCGCCAAGCTCGCCGCGCGCGCTGTGATGCAGCACGGCGCAGACCAGGTGGCGCTGGTCAGCACCGACCACTACCGCATCGGCGCCGCCGCGCAGCTGGAGCATTACGGCCGGCTGCTCGGCGTGCGGGTTTATCCGGCCTACGACGCGGCGAGCCTGCGCAAGGTGCTGGAGATGCTGCGCGACCGCCACACCGTGCTGATCGATACCGCGGGCGTGGCCGGCAGCGATCCGCGGCTCGCGCAGCAACTGGAGATCCTCGCCGACGCCGGCGAGCTGCGCGCCTGCCTGGTGCTGGCGGCCAACGCGCAGTCGCAGGCGCTGGACGACGCGGTGCGCGCCTACCTGCCGCTGCGGCCGCATGCCTGCATCCTGACCAAGCTGGACGAGGCGCCGAACCTGGGCGGCGCGCTGTCGGTGCTGATCCGGCACCGGCTGTCGCTGGACTACACCACCGACGGCCAGCGCGTGCCCGAGGACATCGCCACGGCGGATGCGCGCGTGCTGGTGTGCCGCGCCGCGCAGTCGCTCAGGGGCGAGGCGCCCGACGACGGCCTGATGGCCGAGCGCTTCGGCCTTGCGGTGGCCGAAGCATGAGCGGAGTACTTGCAATGGACCAGGCTTCGGGGCTGCAGCGGATGCTGTCGGCCATGGCCGGCCGGCCTGCGCCGGAAGCGGCCGGCAGCCACCAGGCCGGCGGCCTGCCGACCGCGGCGCCGGCGACCCGCCGCGCGTGCCGCACGATCGCGGTGGCCGGCGGCAAGGGCGGCGTCGGCAAGAGCACGGTGGCGGTGAACCTGGGCGTGGCGCTGTCGGCCGCCGGCCACGAGGTGATCCTGCTGGACGCCGACATGGGGCTGGCGAACGTCGACGTGATGCTGGGCCTCACCCCGTCGCGCCATGTCGGCCACCTGCTCGACGGCGAGTGCACGCTGGAGGAATTGCTGCTGCCCGCGCCGCGCGGCCTGCAGGTGGTGCCGGCCGGTTCCGGCGCGCGCCGGCTGGCGCAGCTGGACAACGGCGAGCACGCCGCGATCATCCGCGCGTTCGACGAGCTGGCGCGGCCGCCCGAGTACCTGCTGGTGGACACCGCCGCGGGGCTCTCCGACAACGTGACCATGTTCGCCGCCGCCGCCGCCGAGGTGGTCCTGGTGGTGTGCGACGAGCCCGCGTCGCTGACCGATGCCTACGGGCTGGCCAAGGTGCTCAGCCGCGATTTCGGCGTGCGCCGCCTGCGCATGGTCGCCAACATGGTGCGCAACGAGGGCGACGCGCGAGCGCTGCACCACAAGCTGGCGCGGGTCAGCGACCGCTTCCTCGACGTGGTGATCGATTTCAGCGGATGGGTGCCGCACGACGAACGCCTGCGGCAGGCCATCCGGCGGCAATCCGCGGTGGTCGACCTGTGGCCTTCCAGCCAGTCGGCGCTGGCATTCAAGAAACTGGCCGGTGCGGTCGATAAGTGGGCGGAACCCGAACGTACGGGCCTCGACCGGATTGCCTTCTTTGGTGGCCGGGAGACACCGGCGCGGGAGATGCCGAGATGAGCGTGGCTTCGGAATATCTGCAACTTTCCCGCGAGAGTGCCGACGAACTGGTACGTCGGCACGCGCCGCTGGTCAGGCGGATCGCCTATCACCTGATGGGGCGGTTGCCGGCCAGCGTCGACGTGGGCGACCTGATCCAGGCGGGAATGATCGGCTTGCTGGAGGCGGCACGCCACTTTGCCCTCGATCGCGGGGCCAGCTTCGAGACGTATGCGGGCATCCGCATCCGCGGCGCAATGCTGGACGAACTGCGCCGCACCGACTGGACGCCGCGTTCGGTGCACCGCAAGACCCGCGAGGTGGCCGAGACGATCCGCCAGATCGAAACCGAGACCGGCGCCGAGGCGGACGACGCCGAGGTGATCCGCCGGCTCGGGATCAGCGCGGAGGAGTACCACCAGGTGCTCGCCGATGCGGCCTGCTCGCGCCTGCTCAGCCTGACCGCCTCCGACGACGGCGAGGAGAGCGGCGTGCTGGACGTAGCCGACGAGAACGGCCTTGGCCCGCCCGAGAGCATCGAGAACGATGGCATGCGCGAGGCGCTGGTCGAGGCCATCGGCGAACTCCCCGAGCGCGAGCAACTGGTCATGTCGCTGTATTACGAGCAGGAGCTGAACCTGAAGGAGATCGGCGCGGTGCTCGGCGTGAGCGAGTCGCGGGTCTGCCAGATCCACGGGCAGGCCGTGATCCGGCTCCGCGCGAGGCTCGCCGGCTGGCGCGGATGAGCAGGCCACACCCCATCAATCCCCGGGGCCGCACGCCGGCCCGCATCGCACGCGGAGAAGACGTTTGGACAAGAACATGAAAATCCTGGTGGTGGACGATTTCTCCACCATGCGGCGGATCGTCCGCAACCTGCTGGTCGAGCTGGGTTTCAGCAACCCGCTGATCCAGGAAGCCGACGACGGCGAGGGCGCGATCGCGATGCTGCGCAGCCAGCCGTTCGACCTGGTGGTGACCGACTGGAACATGCCGAACATGACCGGCATCGACCTGTTGCGCGCGATCCGCGCCGAGGCCTCGCTGAAGGGCCTGCCGGTGCTGATGGTGACCGCGGAGAACAACCGCGACCAGATCATCGCGGCGGCGCAGGCGGGCGTGAACGGCTACATCGTCAAGCCGTTCACCGCGATCACGCTCCAGGAGAAGCTCACCAAGATCTTCGAACGGATCGCCGCCAGCGGAGTCAGCGCATGAACATGAACATCATTCCGCCCCTCGCCGCCGACGAGACGCTGCCGGCCGAATTGCGCGAACTGCTGAACAGTCCCGAGGGTCCCGCCTTCGAGCAGGCGCTGGATGCGATGGTGCGCCAGCGCGAGCAGCGCCTGTTCCGCGCGCTCGGTCAGCTGGCCCGCGACCTGCACGATGCGGTGCGCCGGCTCGGCGGCGAGCTGGCCCAGGAAGGCGTGCCCGGCATCGTCGCCGACGCGCGCCAGCACCTGCAGGACGTCCTGGAGATGAGCGCGAACGCCGCGCACCGCAGCCTCGATTTCGCCGAGCGCATGCGGCCGCAGGCGGAGTCGCTGGGGCACAACGCCGGCGAGGTCCTCAAGTGGACCAGCGGCAACGACGCCGCCGCCGTGCTGGCGCGCGAGGCGGTGGCCTTTGCCGGCAGCTGCCGCGACGGACTGGCCGACATGGTGCTGGCGCAATCGTGGCAGGACCTGACCGGGCAGCGCATCAAGAAGGTCGCCAGCTTCATCGGCACGGTCGAATCGTCGCTGCTGGAACTGGTGCGCCTCACCGGCGCGCTGGCCGGCAGCGAGGCGCCGGCCGACGCGGTCAAGGTATCCAGCCAGGAAGACGCCGATCGCCTGCTCAGCGAATTCGGGTTTTGAGAGCCTGCTTATGCTCCTCAAGCACTCCGCGTTGTCATCGAGTGGCCGCCAGGTGGTAGTGCGTGGCGCAGTGCCTGCCTGGCCGGCAGAGCCTGCCCTTGCGAAAGCGGGGGGCAAAGCCGCGCGCTGCCGCATGGCGGCCACTCGATGGCAACCCCGGCACCTGGCAACTCCGGGGCCGGGTCTGTTTGCCCGCATGCCTGCGTCATCTCTCGGCCGTGGACGGACGTCCACTCCTCGCTCCTCAAAGCCGGCGCCATCCATGGCGCCTCCCCGCGTACCTTCGTTCTTCCCTGGCCTGCGCGCAAACAGCTCTTGGCGCGGGGCGCCTGGGGATCACAAGCAGGCTCTGGCGCCATGAACGCGGACTTCGACAACGAGCTGCGCCAGGATTTCCTGGTCGAGGCCGGCGAACTGCTGCAGCGCCTGGGCGAGCAGCTGGTCGGGCTGGAAGCGGCGCCCGGCGACGGCGAACTGCTGAACGCCGTGTTCCGCGCCTTCCACACGGTCAAGGGCGGCGCCGGGTTCCTGGCGCTGGAGCCGATGGTGCTGCTGTGCCACCACGCCGAGGACCTGCTCAACGAGGCCCGCAACGGCAGCGTGGTGCTCGGCGCCGGGCACATGGACGCGCTGCTGGAGACGCTCGACCTGCTCGACGACATGATGGCGGCAGTGGGCGCCGCCGCACCGCTGGCGATGCCGCCGCCGGCGTTGCTGCAATCCCTGCTGCCGCACGCCGTACCCGTTGCCGCGCCGCCGGCCGCCGCAGCGCCGGCAGGCGCGGGCGGCGCGATCGACGACAGCGAGTTCGAGGCCCTGCTCGACAGCATGTACGGCAGCGCTGCGCCCGGTACCGTCGTGCCGGCCGTGCCGCCGGCTGCGCCCAGGCTGGCCGCGACGATCGACGATGACGAATTCGAGGCCCTGCTGGACGCGCTGCACGGCCAGCAGGGCCAACCTGCCGCGGCAGCCGCGGCAGCCATGCCGGCAGCCGCCGTTGCGCCCGTCGTCGCGCCCGCGCCGGCGGCCGCGCGTCATGCGGCGCCGGCGGAGAACACCGTGCGGGTCGACACCAGCCGCCTCGACGTGCTGGTCAACCACGCCGGCGAACTGGTGCTGGCGCGCAACCGCCTGCTCAGCCTGGCCGCGCGCCATGGCGACGAGGCGCTGGCCGCCGCCGCCGGCGAACTGGACCGGATCACCGACGAGTTGCAGGCCGCCGTGATGGGCATGCGCATGCAGCCGGTGGGCCGCCTGTTCCAGCGCTTCCCGCGGATCGTGCGCGACCTGGCCCGCCAGCTCGGCAAGGAGGTGGAGCTGGTGCTGGAAGGCGAGGGCACCGACCTCGACCGCAGCCTAGTCGAGGCACTCGCCGACCCGCTGATCCATCTGCTGCGCAATGCGCTCGACCACGGCGTGGAGATGCCGGACCTGCGCGTGCAAAACGGCAAGCCGCGCAAGGGCCGGGTGTGCCTGTCGGCCAGCCAGCGCGGCGAACGCATCGTGATCGCGGTGAGCGACGACGGCCGCGGCATGGATCCGGAAATCCTGCGCCGCAAGGCGGTGGAGAAGGGCGTGATCGATGCCGTGCAGGCCGCGCGGCTCACCGAGGGCGAGTGCTACGAGCTGATTTTCCGCCCGGGCTTCAGCACCGCCGCGACGGTCTCGGACATCTCCGGCCGCGGCGTCGGCATGGACGTGGTGAAGACGCGCGTGGCCGAACTCGGCGGTACCCTGCAGGTACGCTCGAAGCTCGGCCACGGCAGCGAACTGGAACTGGCCGTGCCGCTTACCCTGGCGGTGCTGCGTGTGCTGATGGTGCGCGTCGGGACCCGCCTGCTGGCGTTGCCGCTGGGCAACGTGGAGGAGGTGTTCGAGCTTGCCGACGGCCAGGACTGCCTGCTCGACGGCCGGCTGGTGGCCCGCCATCGCGGCCGTGCCCTGCCGCTGGCCGACCTGGTCGAGTGGGCCGGTACGGCGTCGGCCGCGGGCCGGCACGTGGCGGTGCTGCACATCGGCCACCAGCGGCTGGGCTGCCTGGTGCACGAGGTGCTCGGCCGCGAGGATGTCATCGTCAAGCCGCTCGGGCACCTGTTCGACGGCGTGCCGGGCGTTGCCGGCGCCACCGTGACCGGCGACGGCCGGCTGGCGCTGGTGATGGACCTGGCCGCCCTGGCCGACGGCGCCGGGCAATCTTCCCCCCTACTGCAAGCGACCGGCTGACCTCCATGGATCTGGTAAGCATCGTCGGCACGATCCTGGCCTTCCTGGTCATCATCGTCGGTACCGTTCTCAAGGGCTCCAACATCGGCGCGTTGTGGAACGCCGCGGCGTTCGTGATCGTCTTCCTCGGCACGCTGTCCGCGCTGCTGGTGCAGACCCAGGGCAAGGTGCTCAGGCACGCGCTCAAGATGATGGCGATGGTCTACCGGCCGCCGCTGCACCGGCCGGACGACCTGATCAGCCGCATCGTCGGCTGGAGCGAGATCTCGCGCCGGCAGGGCCTGCTCGGGCTGGAGCCGCAGATCGAGGCGGAGCCCGACCCGTTCGTCAGCAAGGGGCTGCAGCTGCTGGTCGACGGCGGCGAGCCGGAGGCGATCCGCAGCGTGCTGGAGGTGGACCTGGAAACGCGCGAGGCGATCGACCTGGCCGGCGCCAAGGTATACGAGATGGCGGGCATCTACTCGCCCACGCTGGGCATCATCGGCGCGGTGATGGGCCTGATGGCGGTGATGCAGAACCTGGCCGACCCGAGCAAGCTCGGCCACGGCATCGCCGCGGCCTTCGTGGCCACCATCTACGGCGTGGCGCTGGCCAACCTGTTCATGCTGCCGATGGCGGCGCGGCTGAAGGGCCTGATCAGCAAGCAGACGCAGATGCGCGAGATCCTGATCGAGGGCCTGGTGTCGATCGCCCAGGGCGACAACCCGCGGCAGATCGAAGCGCGCCTGCAGGGTTATGTCCCATGAGGAGGCACCGGCACGAGGAACACCAGAACCACGAGGCATGGGCGATTCCGTATGCCGACCTGATGACCCTGCTGCTGGCGTTTTTCGTGGTGATGTACGCGGTCTCGGTGGTCAACGAAGGCAAGTTCCGGGTGATGTCCGAATCGCTGATCGAGGCGTTCAACGGCTCCAGCCACGCGATCGCGCCGCTGCCGCCGACCCGTATCCGCCCGCACAACGTGGCGCCGGCGATCGCCGCCCCGGCCGGCCAGTCGGGCTCGTCGATCGTGCCGATCGCGGTGCCGATCCCGCCGCATCCGGTGCCGGCGAGCGGCGGCAGCGGGCGCGAGGCGGCCCACCGGTCCAGGCCGCAGGAAGAGCTGGGCCGCATCGAGGACCAGGTGCGCAAGGCGCTGCAGCCGCTGATCGACCGCAAGCTGGTGGTGGTGCGACACAAGCCGGACTGGCTGGAAGTGGAGATCCGCACCGACATCCTGTTCCCCAGCGGCGTGGCGCAGCTGTCGGACCCGGCCAATGCGGTGCTGCGCGACCTCGCCGCGATCCTGGCGCGCTTCGCCAACCAGCTGCGGGTCGAGGGCTTCACCGACGACGTGCCGATCAACACCTCGCTGTACCCGTCGAACTGGGAACTCTCCGCGGCGCGGGCGGCCAGCGTGGCGCGCCTGTTCGCCACCAACGGGATCGCCCCGGACCGGCTCGGCATCATCGGCTGGGGCGAAGTGCGCCCGATCGCCGACAACGCCACCGCGGAGGGACGCAACCAGAACCGCCGGGTGCTGGTGGTAGTGATGGGCAATGGCCAGGCCGCGCAACGCGGGCAGAGCGACGCCGGGCATGTCGACCAGGTTTCCGGGCTGGTGCCCGCGCCGGTTCCCGACGTGCTGCCCACCGTGCGCGTGTTCGGCTCGCCCGAGGCGCCGCCGGCGCGCGAAGGCGACCGGTCGGCCGCCCCGACCGCCGAGGTTTCCGCCGGCGCCGGACGCGCGGCGAAGGCCGGCGGCCAGGACATCCCTGACCTGGCCCGCCGCGCCAGGTCGACCCAGCCGTCGGTTCGATGAGCGGGCCGCCGGCTCGCGGAGCAATCGCATGAACGCCACCGTCCCCACTTCCGCGTCGCACGAGCAGCACTGGCTGTCGTTCCGCATCGGCGCGCAGCTGTACGCCGCGCCGTTGGCCGACGTCAGCGAGGTCATCCGCGACGGCGACCTGACCCCCGTGCCCGGCGCCGCCGGCGACCTGCTCGGCGTGCGCCACCTGCGCGGACGCATCGTGCCGGTGATGGACGGACGCCGCCGGCTTGGCCTGTCGCCGTCGCCGCCGGCGGATCCGCTGACGGTGCGCATCGTGATGCTGGCGCATGCCGGCCAGCAGGTCGGCCTACGGGTGGATGCGGTCGGCGAGCTGCTCGGCAGCGACGGCCGGGAGATCGCCCCGCCGCCGCCGGGGCGGGCCGACCGCCGCGACGATCCGGTGAGCGGCGTGCTGGCCTGGCAGGGCGGGTTCGTGGCCCTGCTCGACGTGCGCCGGCTGTGCCGGCTGGACGGGGAGGATGGCCATGTGGCTTGAAGCGGGCGTGGCCATATTGCTGCTGCTGGCGCTGGCGCAATCGTTCCTGCTGTTCCGCCTGTGGCGCCAGTCGCGCCGGCTGCAGCAACGCGTCGATGCGCTGTGGGGCGACGCGGCCCGTGCCGCGGCCGATGTGCCGACCTCCATGCTGGTGGCGGCACTGGGACGGCTGGAACGGCAGGTCGGCCTGATCGGCCAGCAACCGCCGCCGGCCCGGCAATCCTGGGAACTGGCCCAGCAGCTGGCGCGCGAAGGCGCCGATGCCGAACAGCTGGTCGCCCGCTGCGGCCTGTCGCGCGACGAGGCGAGGCTGATCCTGCAGGTCCGGCCGTCCGGCCCGTGACGAGGCACGCCCGCGCGATCCGGCCCGGCGGCTACTCTTCCGCCGCGTCGTAGACGGCGGCCAGCACCGACGCGGCGGCGGCGTAGAGCAACGCCGGCACGTCGTCGCGCAACCGCAATGCCGCCAGCAGGGCGGCGATCTGCGGATCGTGGTGCAACGGCAGGCCCAGCGACTGCGCGCGTGCGCGCAGGGCCTCCAGCGATTCGGGCGGCATCGCCTTCATCTCGCCGTCGCCGCTGGCCAGCCGCAGGCCGACCCGGCGAGGAACCGGCGGCGTGTTCATGCGGTGGCCTGCAGCAGCACGGCGCTGTGCCGGCCCGGCGGCTGCGGCAGGCCGACCTGGCAGCTCAGCTGGTCGAGCAGCACGCCGCATGCGGCCAGCCGCTGCCGCAGCGCGGTGAACTGGCGCTCCAGCCGCTGCGCGGTTTCCGCCTGCGCCGCCCACAACCGCACCGACAAGCGCGGTTCGCGCAGATGCAATTCGCCCTGCAGCGGACCCAGCGTCGGCAGATCCAGCGCAAAGCCCAGCGTCCAGCCGTGGCCGCCGTCGGCGGCGTCGGCGACGAATTCCAGGTGCAACTGCAGCACGTCGCGGCCGCCGTCACCCTGCAGCGGGATCTCGATCATCCACGCCGGCAGCGGGCTGGCGCCGGCCTCCAGCTGGGCCACTTCCACCCGTGCGAGTGCGGCCTTCACGTCGCCGTGCAGGCGGTCCAGCAACTGCTCCACGTCCTCGCCGGCGAGCAGCGGCGGCAACGGCGCTCGCGGCTGGGCCTGCAGGCCGCGCTGCAGTAGCGGCGGCGCCGCATCGCCGCGGCCGGGCGCTGGCGGCGTGGCGGCGCGCCGGTCGAGCAGGCCGGCCAGGCGCAGCAGCGCGCCTTTCCAGTCGTCCGCGGCCAGGGCCGCCAGGTTGCCGTGGGGAAGCGCCAGCCGGGATTCGAAAAACAGGCCGCTGCGGTTGATCGCCTCGCGCAGTCCCTCGCCGCGGGTGATCTCCGCCGGCGTGCGCAGGGACTGTTCGAGCAGCGCCAGCGCCGCGCGCAGGTCCGGCGGCAACTGGCGCAGCACCGGCCGCTGGGCCAGCGCGTCGAGCGTCGACAGCAGCGGCGCATAGCCGTTCTGCTGCGGCAGGCGTTCGCGCAGGGCGCGCTGGAGGGCCGGGTCGGCCGGGTGCGCGAGCATTTCGAGCTGCGGTTGCGCCCCCAGGCTGAGCACGCGCACCTGGAACTGCGCGGGCAACTGGCCGCCGGATACGTCCGCCTCCACCGTCAGCGCCCCGATCTGCAGCACCTGCAGGCCGAGCGCACTCACGCCCAGCGGCCGCGCCGACAGCACGCTGCCGATGCGCCAGCTCTGCGCCGCGCTGCCGGAGGCGGCACCGGCCCAGGTCAGGGCGGCAAGGCTGGTCGGCTGGATGATCAAGAGGGTTCCTGCACGAAAGCGCAGCTGCGCGGATGGGATCGTCCCGGAGGGCATCGGCCGCGTGCGGGCAAACTTGAGGAGCCCGCGCTGGCGCTAAAGCGATCGTGCCCGCGGTCGATAAACACACCGTCAGCGCAGATGGCGCGAGCGGAGTGGCGACATGGCCGGCAAGCGGGCGGCGAAGGATACCGGGGAACCCCAGGCGGGCGCGAAGACCGCGGCACAGGCGGATGCCGGCGCGGCCGTGGTGGCGCTGCCGCCGGATTGCCGCATCGCGGCCCAGGCGGCACTGAAGGCGCAGCTGATGGGCGTGCTGGAGCGCGGCGCCATCGTGCTCGACGGACAGCAGGTGGAGCGTGTCGACACCGCCGCCCTGCAGTTGCTGGTGCTGCTGCGGCGCGAACTGGGCGAACGCGGCGGCACCCTGGCGTGGCGCGGCGCGAGCGAAGCATTGAACGAAGCGGCCGGTCTGCTCGGGCTGGCCCGGATACTGGAACTGCCGGCCGCGAGGCCGGCCTGAACGAGGTGGCAGCATGGCAAAGATTCTTGCGGTGGACGATTCGGCCTCGATGCGCGGCATGGTGGCATTCACCCTGCGCGGCGCCGGCCACGAGGTGACCGAAGCCGAGAACGGCCAGCTGGCGCTGGACGTGGCGCGCGGCGGTTCGTTCGACCTGGTGCTGGCCGACGTCAACATGCCGGTACTGGACGGCATCGCGATGGTGCGCGAGATGCGCGCGATGGACAGCTACAAGGGCGTGCCGATCCTGATGCTGACCACCGAGTCGCACACCGACAAGAAAATGGAAGGCAAGGCGGCCGGCGCCACCGGCTGGCTGGTCAAGCCGTTCGACCCGGAGCAGCTGCTGGCCACCGTCAAGCGCGTGCTGGGCTGAGCGCGGAGAGCAGGATCATGGTCAACGCCGCGCTGGCGCAGTTCCAACAGGTGTTCATCGAGGAGAGCCTGGAAGGGCTCGACACGATGGAGTCGTCGCTGCTCGCGCTGGACGACGGCGGCGACGCGGAGCTGGTGCACACCATCTTCCGCGCGGCGCATTCGATCAAGGGCGGTGCGGCCACCTTCGGCTTTCCGGAGATGTCCTCGTTCACCCACGAGGCGGAGTCGCTGCTGGACGAGGTCCGCGGCGGCAAGCGCGCCATCGACGGCGGCATCGTCGAACTGCTGCTGCGCACGGTGGACTGCCTGCGCGGGATGTTCGCCCGGGCGCGGGCCGGCGAGCCGCTCAACGACGCGGTGGCCGAAGGCCTGCGCGGCGAGCTGGCCGCGGCGATGGGCCGCGGCGCGGCGGCGGGCGGTGTGCAGGCGCGGCGCGAAGTGGACCAGGCCGACGCCTGGACGATCCGCTTCCGCCCGCACCCGGGCATGCTGGCCGGCGGCAACGATCCGCTGCGGCTGATCCGCGAGCTGGCCGGACTGGGCGAACTGGCGGTGACGGCCGAGCTGGACCGCCTGCCGGCGCTGGACCGGCTCGATCCGGCCGAGTGCCATCTCGGCTGGACCATCGAACTGGCCGGGCCGGCGAAACGCGCGGACATCGCCGCGGTGTTCGACTGGGTCGAGGGCGAATGCGAGCTGGCGATCGAACCGAAGCACGTGGTGGCCGCCGCCGCCGCGGCATCCGCCGCACCCGCGGCGGCACCGGTGGCCGATGTCGCCGCCGCCCGCGCGCAGCGCGAGACCAGCGCCGAATCCAGCACGGTGCGCGTGGCGATCGACAAGATCGACGGCCTGATCAACCTGGTCGGCGAGCTGGTGATCACCCAGTCCATGCTCGACACCTTCCGCGACGGCGTCGACGCCTCGCGGCTGGCCCTGCTCGAACAGGGGCTGGCGCAGCTGGCGCGGCACACGCGCGAGCTGCAGGAAAGCGTGATGGGCATCCGCATGCTGCCGATCGCCTCGGTGTTCAACCGCTTCCCGCGGATGGTGCGCGACATCAGCCAGAAACTCGGCAAGCAGGTGCGGCTGGAGCTGGTCGGCGAGCACACCGAGCTGGACAAGACGGTGCTGGAGAAGATCGGCGATCCGCTGGTGCACCTGGTGCGCAACGCCATCGACCACGGCCTGGAGCTGCCCGCGCAGCGCCGTGCCGCGGGCAAGGGCGACACCGGCACGCTGCGGCTGGAAGCCTCGCACCGCGGCGGCAACATCGTGGTCGAGGTGAGCGACGACGGCGCCGGCCTCAACCGCGAGGCGATCGTGGCGAAGGCGGTGCAGCGCGGCCTGATCGCCAGCGGCGAGGGACTCGGCGACGAGGCGGTGGCCGACCTGATCTTCCAGCCGGGCTTCTCCACCGCCGCGGTCACCACCGACCTGTCCGGCCGTGGCGTCGGCATGGACGTGGTCCGCCGCAACGTGGCTGACCTCGGCGGCTCGGTGACCATCCGCAGCACATCGGGCAAGGGCAGCGTGTTCACCATCACCCTGCCGCTCACGCTGGCCATCATCGACGGCCTCACCGCCGCGGTGGGCGAGGAGCGCTACATCGTGCCGCTGGTGTCGATCGTCGAGTCGATCCAGTTGCAGCGCGAGGCGATCAGGACCGTCGTCGGCGGCGGCGAGCTGTTCCGCTTCCGCGGCGACTACCTGCCGGTGATCCGCCTGCACGAACTGTTCGGCTGCCCGGACGCGGTGCGGGCGATCGACGAAGGCCTGCTGATCGTGGTGGAAGGCGAGGGTGCCCGCGTGGGCCTGTTCGTCGACGGCCTGATCGGCCAGCAGCAGGCGGTGGTGAAGTCGCTGGAGGCGAACTACCGGCGCGTCAGCGGCGTTTCCGGCGCCACCATCCTGGCCGACGGCTCGGTGGCGCTGATCGTCGACGTCGCCGGCATGGTCCGCATGCAGAGCCGCCGCAAGGTGGCCTGAGCCGCACCGCACGCGTGTCATCCGCGCGCGGCAACACGGCATCGGCATTCAAGAAACCCGCACGGCGGCCGATAGCCATTCCAGGGCAAGGGGGACAGCGTGTCCCCGCGGAACGCACATGAGCCAGTCAGCCAACACTGCAGCCGCATCCGCCGCCGAGACGGCGGTGCCGATGCAATACCTCACGGTGAGCCTCGCGCACGAGGAGTACGGGATCGACATCCTCGCGGTACGCGAGATCCGCGGCTGGACGCCGGTGACGCGCATCCCGCAGGCGCCGCACTACGTGCTCGGCGTGCTCAACCTGCGCGGCGCGATCGTGCCGGTGCTCGACCTGCGCCTGCGCTTCGGCCTGGTGCGCAAGGACTACGACGCCAACACCGTGACCGTGATCGTTACCGTCGCCGGGCGCCATTTCGGCGTGGTGGTGGACGCCGTCTCCGACGTGCTCGACGTGGCCGCCGGCGACGTGCGGCCGGTGCCCGACATGGGCACTGCCGTGGACACCGAATATCTCAAGGGGCTGACCTCGGTCGCCGAGCGGATGGTGCTGCTCCTTGACGTGGACAGATTGTTGCAGCCGCAGGACGCGCAGATGCTGGAAGCCGCCTTGCCCGCGGCCGCCGACGTACAAGCCGTGGCCTGACAGGAACCACCCATGAAGATGCCCTCGTTCAAGTTCAAGATCCCCGCCCTCACCGTTCGCGGCCGCCTGCGCCTCGTACTCGGAATGCTCGTGTTCATGCTGATCGGCGGCGCCGTCATCGGCCTGGGCTCGATGCAGCTGCAGAACGAGGGCATGCGCCACATGTACGACGAGGCGATGGTGCCCAGCGACCTGGCCAACACGATCCGCGTGCGCTCGCTGATGGCGTTCGTGGAACTGGGCGAGGCGGCCGCGAACGTCGGCAAGGCCGACCAGGTCAAGCAGAAGCTGGCCCAGGTGGACAAGTACCAGCAGGAGATCGCGGCGATCAGCAAGCAGCTGAACGCGATCCCGCGCAGCGCCAAGGTCGCCGAGAAGGTCAAGGCCTACCACGCCACCGACGACGACTACGCGGGCGCGCTGAAGGACATGGCCGATGCCCTCAAGCAGGGCGACGCCGGCGCCAGCGACCTGCTCGAGCTGCAGGTGCGTCCGCTGCTGATGGACCGCCAGGCGCGCATGGCCGACCTGGTTGCGGCGCAGGACGCCGACGCGCTGGCGCTGTTCCAGGCGCAGAGCAGCCGCTTCCGGCTGATCCGCGCGGTCAGCATCATCGCCCTGCTGCTGGGCGCGGTCTTCGCGCTGCTGATCGCCACGCTGGTGATCCGCAAGATCGTGCGCACGCTCAACCATGCCGTGCAGGTGGCCCACGACATCGCCGGCGGCAAGCTCGGCCACCATATCGAGGTGGGCCGCATGGACGAGCTGGGCCGCCTGCTCGACGCCTTCCGCACGATGGACGAGCGCCTCAGCGCGATCGTCAGCGAAGTGCGCCACGGCTCCGATGCGGTCAGCAGCGCGGCGCAGCAGATCGCGCGCGGCAACGACGACCTCAGCCAGCGCACCCAGGAGCAGGCATCCAGCCTGGAAGAGACCGCTTCCTCGATGGAGGAGATGACCTCCACCGTGAAGCAGAACGCGGAGAACGCCAGCCACGCCAACCAGCTGGCGCGCGGCGCCCGCGAGCAGGCCGAGCGCGGCGGCGAAGTGGCGGGCAAGGCGATCGCAGCGATGGCCGAGATCGACGCCTCCAGCCGCAAGATCGGCGACATCGTGGGCCTGATCCAGGAAATCGCCTTCCAGACCAACCTGCTGGCGCTGAACGCGGCGGTGGAGGCGGCGCGTGCCGGCGAGCAGGGCCGCGGCTTCGCCGTGGTGGCCACCGAGGTGCGCAGCCTGGCCCAGCGCAGCGCCGGCGCGGCTAAGGAGATCAAGGGCCTGATCGCCGACAGCGAGGAGAAGGTGCGCAGCGGTTCGGAGCTGGTCAACCAGTCCGGCAAGGCGCTGGCCGAAATCGTGGACAGCGTGAAGAAAGTCACCGACATCGTGGCCGAGATCGCCGCGGCCAGCCAGGAGCAGTCGGCCGGCATCGATCAGGTCAACAACGCCGTGATGCAGATGGACGAGATGACCCAGCAGAACGCGGCGCTGGTCGAGGAAGCCTCGGCCGCCGCCCGAGCCATGCAGGAACAGGCCGGCGATCTCACCAGCCAGGTGGGCTTCTTCCATCTGGCCGACGACGTGGCGCCTGTGGAACCGGTTCCGTCGCCGTCGCGCGCGAAGAACGTGGCCGTGGCCACCGAGGCGGTGTTCGCCGCGGTGCGCAAGGCGCCGCCGGGGCGCGCCGTCGCCGAGGCGGACGCTGCTGCCGTCGGGGCCTGGAAGGAGTTCTGAGCATGAAGGCGCTCGCCGGCGCGATCGATGGCGCCGTCGCCATGGCGGACGGCGGTGCCCCCTTGCTCGGGGATGCCGAGTTCAGGTTCCTGCGCGATTTCGTGCGCGAGCATTGCGGCATCTCGCTGGGCGACCACAAGCGCCAGCTGGTGCAGGGCCGGCTGGCACGGCGCCTGCGGGCGCTCAGGCTGCGCCATTTCGGCGCCTACTGCGACCTGCTGCGGCACGATCCGCAAAGCGAGCTGGGCGATCTGGCCAGCGCGATCAGCACGAACGTGACCGCGTTCTTCCGCGAGGCGCACCACTACGACCTGCTGGCCGACGAACTGCTGCCCCGCTGGCTGCAGCAGAAGCGCCGCAGCGGCGACCGGCTGCGGATCTGGTCGGCCGGCTGTGCCACCGGCGAGGAACCCTACGCGCTGGCGATGGTGCTGGCCGAGGCGCTGGAGCGTCACGATGCCGCGGGCCTGGATGCGAAGATCCTCGCCACCGACCTTTCGCCGCAGGCGCTGGAAACCGCGCGCAACGGCGTGTACCCGCTGGAGCGGTTGACGGGCATCAGCGACGGGCGCCGGCGCCGCTGGATGCTGCGCGGTTCGGGCGAGTACGAAGGCTTCGCCTGCGTGCACCCGCGGCTGCGCGAGCTGGTGGCCGTGCAGCCGCTGAACCTGCTGCACGAATGGCCGATGCGCGGGCCGTTCGACGCGATCTTCTGCCGCAACGTGGTGATCTATTTCGACCAGCCGACCAAGCAGCGCCTGTTTCGCCGCTACGCCGGGCTGCTGCCGGCGGGCGGCCATCTGTTCCTTGGCCATTCCGAATCGCTGCACGGCGTCAACGACGACTTCGAACTGATCGGCCGCACCGTCTACCGGAAGCGCGGCTGATGCCGGTACTGAAGGCCGACCGTCGGGTGGCGCCGGCGCTTTCCGCGGCACCGCCGGGCTTCGAGCACCTGCGGCGGTTCTGGGATCCGGCGCAGGGCTGCATGACCGTGAAGGTACTGCCGGGCGAGTTCTACGTGAGCGCGCAGGAAGAGACGGTCAGCACCGTGCTCGGCTCCTGCGTGGCGGCCTGCATCCACGATGCGGGCCGCGGCATCGGCGGCATGAACCACTTCATGCTGCCCGAGCCGATGGGCGAGCGCGACGACTGGTCGTCGACCGTCGGGCGTGCCGCGCGTTACGGCAGCGATGCGATGGAGCAGCTGATCAACGCGATCCTGAAGGCGGGCGGCCGGCGCGCCGACCTGAGGGTCAAGGTGTTCGGCGGTGGCCGCGTGCTGGCCCGGCTCAGCGACGTGGGCCAGCGCAACATCGATTTCGTGCATCGCTACATCGAGACCGAGAAGCTGCAGCTGGTGGCGGCGGACCTGGGCGACGTCTATCCCCGGCAGGTGCAGTTCTTCCCGCACAGCGGCCGGGTCCGCGTGCGCCTGCTGCGCCGTAGCGACGACGTGGCGCTGGTGGCCGAAGAGCGCGGTTACCTCAAGCGTTTGGCAAACGATCCGATAAAGGGTGAGGTCGAGCTGTTCTAGCGTCGGGATGTCCGGCGTGACGATCGACCGGGCCGCCGTCGCTGGCGACGGGGCCGCGGCTGCATGGCAGGGTAGGCAATGGAAAGAGTGCGTGTTCTGGTCGTCGACGATTCCGCATTGGTGCGCAAGCTGATGTCGGCGATGCTTGCCTGCGATCCGGAGATCGAGGTGGTGGGTACGGCGGCGGATCCCTTGATCGCCCGCGAGAAAATCAAGCAACTCGCCCCGGACGTGCTGACCCTGGACGTCGAGATGCCGCGGATGGACGGCCTGACCTTCCTGGAAAACCTGATGCGGCTGCGGCCGATGCCGGTGGTGATGGTCTCGTCGCTGACCACGCAGGGCGCCGAGGTCACGCTGCGTGCGCTGGAACTGGGCGCGGTGGATTTCCTGGCCAAGCCCGGCAGCGACCTGGCCAACAGCTTCGGTGCGAGCGCGCAGGAGATCTGCGCCAAGGTGAAGCTGGCCGCGAAGGCGAAGCCGCGCGCGCGCACCACGGTGCGCAAGCTGGACGTGGCGCCGCGCCTGTCGGCCGATGCGGTGCTGCCGCGGGCGCAGTCAGCGGGCAGCCGCGGCGGCAGTCCGATCATCGCGATCGGTGCCTCCACGGGCGGCACCGAGGCGGTGCGCGTGGTACTCGAGGCGATGCCGCCGGATGCGCCGCCGATCCTGGTGACCCAGCACATTCCCGCCGCCTTCAGCGGCCCGTTCGCCGCGCGCATGGACCGCTGTTCGGCGATGCGCGTGTGCGAGGCGCACGACGGCCAGCCGATCCAGTCGGGGCATGCCTATATCGCGCCGGGCAGCCACCATCTGCTGGTGATGTGGGACGGCGCGAAGTACGTGTGCCGGCTGCACGACGGGCCGCCGGTGAACCGGCACCGGCCCAGCGTCGACGTGCTGTTCCGCTCGCTGGCGGCCAGCGCCGGCGCCGCCACCATCGCCACGCTGCTCACCGGCATGGGCGACGACGGCGCGCGCGGCCTGCTCGAACTGCGCCAGGCCGGCGCCGCCACCCTGGTGCAGGACGAGGCCAGTTCGGTGGTGTGGGGCATGCCCGGCGCCGCCTGGAAGCTCGACGCGGCGCGCGAGATGCTGCCGCTGGACCACATCGCGGCGCGCCTGCTTGCGCTGGCGCGTCAAACCCATACCGGCGCCATCAGCGCCTGACCTGCGGATCCCGGATCATGTCATTCACTCCCGCCCTTTTTGCCCAGCGTCCGGTCTATGGCTGGATGGCCAGCGCAGCGGCCCTGCTGCTGGCGCTGGCATGGCACCCGGCATGGCTGGCGCCGGTGCTGGTGATCGCCCTGGCCGCGGTGTGGACCGCCGAAGCGCGTCCCCGGGGAGAGCTGGCGGCACCGGCAGCCGCGACCACCAACAGCGGACCGGTGCGCGAGGCGCTGGAGGATGTGCGCGGTGCGCTGGTCGACGAACTCGGCCATGCCACCCGCGAACTGCACCAGGGCCTGGACCTGCTGCGCGACGCGGTGTCCGAGCTGGGCGGGGGTTTCGACGGGCTGTCCAGCAAGACCGCGCTGCAGCAGTCGCTGCTCAAGCAGATCATCGACGTGCAGGACGGCGGCGTCAGCGTGCAGGATTTCGCCGCCCGCACCGGCGACCTGCTGGAACACTTCGTCGGCATGATCGTGCAGATGTCGCGCGAGAGCCTGCGCATCGTCTACCGCATCGACGGCATGGCGAAGGAGATGGACGCGGTGTTCGGCCTGCTGAGGAACGTCAACACCATCGCCGAGGAGACCAACCTGCTGGCGTTGAACGCCGCGATCGAGGCGGCGCGCGCCGGCGAATCCGGCCGCGGCTTCGCGGTGGTGGCCGGCGAAATCCGCAACCTGGCCAGCAATTCCAACCAGCTCAACGAGCAGATCGGCAGCCATGTCGAACGCGCCCGCGCCGCGATGGAGCAGTTGCGCGGCCTGATCGGCGCGATGGCGTCGCAGGACCTGAACGTGGCGCTCTCGGCCAAGGGCGGCATCGACGCGATGATGGCCCACGTCACCGAGAGCGACGCGCGTACCAGCGCGGTGGCCGACCAGGTGGTCGAGATCAACCGCGGACTCGGCAGCGACGTCTCCACCACGATCCGCTCGCTGCAGTTCGAGGACATCCTCAGCCAGCTGATCAGCCAGACCCGCACCCGCCTGACCGAGCTGCAGGAAGTCACCACCGAGTGTACCCGCGACATCGAGGAGCTGGCCTGCGCGCCGCTGGAGGCCGGGGCACTGGACGAACGCGCGCAGCGGGTGCGCAGCCGGCTGGCGATCCAGCGCGAGAAGGCGCGCCTGCGTTCGCGCGGCCCGGCCCTGCAGAACTCGATGGACGCCGGCGAGATCGAACTCTTCTGAGGATGGCACCATGATTGTCCACCACGACAGCGAACACGATTGCCTCACCCTGCAGCTGGGCGAGCGTTTCGATTTCAGCATCCATCGCGACTTCCACGACGCCTGCCTGGGCAGCGGCAGGGCCGCGCGCAGCTATGTCGTCGACCTCGGCGAAGTTACCCGCATGGACAGCTCGGCGCTCGGCATGCTGCTGCTGCTGCGCGAGCACGCCGGCGCCGATCGTGCCGATATCCGCATCGTCAACGCTGCCGGCGAACTGCGCAGCACCCTGCGCGTGGCCGGTTTCGACAAGCTGTTCGTGCTGCACTAACGGAACCGAAGGACAAGCGGCAAAAAGGCTCCCTGCGGAGCCTTCTTGCCATCTGCGGTCGACGATCGCCGGTTACCAGGTGCGCACCTCGACGATGCTGACGGTGAAGCTGCTCATGCCGGACTCGTAGCGGAACAGGCGGCCCAGGTCGAAATTCACCGCGCTGCCGGGGGCGATGTTGGAGGTGCCGGCCGGCCACCCCTGCTTGCTCTGCAACACCTTGCCGTCGGCATCCTTGACGTCGACGCGGACCTGCGCGGCCGAGGGGGCGGCACAGTTGTTGACCAGCTCGCCGCGCAGGCTGATCCGCATGGTGGAGCCCATGCTGTTGAACCCCGGGTGGAAATCCTTGATGGCGAAATCCCTGGGGTTGCAGTCGGCGTGGGCGGCCAGCGGAGCGAGCAGCAATACGGCGGAGACGATGAGTGTTTTCATGGGTATCGGCCATCCCGGTAAACGCTTTCAGCGCGGACATCGGGATCATCGGCACCGCGGGCGGAACCTTTAGAGCCTGTTCGCGACCCCGGGGCGTCCCGCGCCGGGCTAAAGATTCCCGCGCGGGCGCCGACATGGAGGGGCCGATCATTCGCGCTTCCCGGTTTCCCTCACTCCCCACTGCCAATGGAATTCCCATGAAAGCATTCGCCGCTTCCGCCGTGTTGCTGTTCGCTCCGCTGGCCGCCCACGCGGCCTGCTCGCCCACCGATTTCGCCATCAAGGATTTCAGGCCCGGTGTCGCCGCTTCGCGCCTCAGCCTGCGCGGCGAGCTGGTCAACAACTGTGCCGCCCCCTCGGCCGCGCAGGTCCGCATCGAGATCAAGGATGCCGACGGCAAGGTGTTGCAGAGCAAGCAGGGCTGGCCGGCCGGCACCTCCAACATCGCTCCCGGCGGCACGGTGAATTTCGACCTGGGCCGCCTGTTCCGCTACGAGTCCAGCATGAGCAGCTACACCGCCAGCATCGTCGACGTGCGCGCCTGGTAAAGGCGCGGGGCCACCCGGGAAAAGGCTCCGCGGGGAGCCTTTTCTTATGGCGTGCCGGTGCCCTTGCGCCCAGGCGTCAGCGCCGGCCGTGCTCGATGAACCACAGCCCGGCGAACAGTTTCGGGTCGATCGAATAGCCTTCGGCGGCGCGGGCGAACAGCCAGCTGCCGGCTTCGCGGCGCGGTACCTCGTGCACCACGATGTTCTCGGTTTCGTCGCCGCCGCCCGGGCCGACTTTTTCCAGGTCCCAGGCGCGCACGAAGGTGATCATCTCGGTGCTCATGCCGGACGAGGACGGCCCGCGATGGATGAACTCCACCCGCTGGCAGCGGTAGCCGGTTTCCTCCTCCAGCTCGCGCCGGGCGGCGAGCAGCGCGTCCTCGCCCTCGCGCCCCCGTTCGTCGCCGACCAGTCCGGCCGGCATCTCGATGGTGTTCTGCAGGATCGACACGCGGTACTGCTCGACGAACAGCACCCTGTCCTCGGGCGTCACCGCCAGGATGATCGCCGCGCCGCCGGGGTTGTTGCGCTCGGCGTACTCCCAGCGGCCACGCTTGCGCAGGCTCAGCCAGCGGCCTTCATGCAGGGTTTCCACCGGGGCGTTGGCGTCGGCGGGGATGCGGCTTGCGGAATCGTTCATCGGTGATCGCGTGCGGGTGAAGGCCGGCGGACATCTTGAACGTTCCGCATGGCAGCGACAACCGCCCGCCGCCGGCTACAGCCACCTGGCGCGCTTGAGGCCGAGGTAGATGCCGCTGACGACGCCGGCCACCACCACGATGATGGCGGGATAGGCCCAGGACTGGTGGAGTTCGGGCATGTTGGCGAAGTTCATGCCGTACCAACTGGTGAGCAGGGTCGGTGCGGCGAGCATGGCGGCCCAGCCGGCGAGTTTCTTCATCACCTCGTTCTGGCGCAGGCTCACCAGCGAGAGGTTGACGTTGATCGCGGCGGTGAGCATCTCGCGCATGGCGCCGATCGCCTCGTTGACGCGGAAGGCATGGTCGTAGACGTCGCGGAAGTACGCGTGCAGCACCTCGGGGATCAGGTTCGGGTGCAGCCGGATCAGCTGGTTGATGATGTCCTGCAGCGGCGCCACCGCCAGGCGCAGCGTCATCAGGTCGCGCTGCATGTCGTACAGCCGGCGCACCGTACTGCTCTTGAACGTCTCGCCGAAGATGTCGTGTTCGAGCTGCTGCACTTCCTCGCGAAAGTCGCGCACGATCGGCAGCAGGTTGTCGACGATGAAATCGAGTACACCGTACAGCGCATAGCTCGGGCCGTTCGCCAGCAGTTCCGGCGCGTGTTCGCAGGTGCGCCGCGCCGGCGCGTAGGACTGCGAGGCGCCGTGGCGCACGGTGACCAGGTAGCGCGGGCCGAAGAAGATGTGCGTTTCGCCGAACGCCAGTTCGCCGTTGATCAGCTGCGCGGTCTGCACCACCAGGAACAGCGAGTCGCCGTAGGCCTCCAGCTTGGTGCGCTGGTGCGCGGCGTGCGCGTCCTCGATCGCCAGGTCGTGCAGGCCGAACTCGTTCTGGATCTTTTCCAGCAACGCCTCGTCCGGCTCGTACAGGCCGACCCAGACGAAGGTATCCGGTTCGGCCAGCACGTCGCTGATCGCGTCGATGGTGACGTCGCCGATCCGCGTGCCGTCGTTCCTGTAGGCGATGCAGTTGACCACCATCGGCTGATCGGCGGTCGGTGTCGCGGTCGGCGGCGTGATCAGGTTCATGCGCGCATGATGCCCCGCGCCCGCAGGCGGGGCAATTGAGCCGGCGCGGCAGCGGGGTCCTTGCGCGACCGCACCTACCGGTACCGGCGTAGGCTCCAGGCCAGCGCCAGCCAGCACGGCAGGGCGAACAGCAGCCACGGCTGGTTCTGCTGCACGGTGCCGGGCAGCAGGTGCAGCAGCACGGCGGCCATGCAGGCGAACAGCTGCAGCGCGATCACGCCGTCGATGAAGCGCGAGGCGGCGAGGCCGCGGCGCGAGCGCCACAGCGTCGGCAGCAGCAGGAAGGCCAGTGGATTGAACAGCAGCAGGTTCGCGTTGGCCCACGCCGAATGGTGGGTGGTCAGCGTCCACAGGGCCAGCAGCAGCAGGCCGGTGACGCCGGCGGCGAGCAGGTACAGCGTGCCGAGCAGGGCGTAGCCGGTGGGCCACGCACGGCGGGCGAGCACGAGCAGCGCGGCCAGCAGCAGGCCGGCCAGGGCCAGCGGCAGGCGCAGGTCGGGTGCAGCCGGCGGCGGCACGTCCAGCCGGTTCGGCGAGACGAGCTGTTCGTCCTGCACCAGCGGGCGCAGGGCGCCGTGGCCGTCGGCGACATGCACTTCGCGCAACTGCGCCTGCAGCACCTCGGGCAGGAAGCTTTCCTGCCAGCCGCTCAGCGGCTGGTCGGCATACGGTCCCAGGCCAAGGTCGAGCACCAGCATCAGCCAGGGCTGCGCGCTCATCAGCCGTACGGTCTGCTGGCGGTAGGTCATGCCGCCGGCGCGCGCCTTCAGGCGGGTTTCCAGCGCGCCCCCGAGCGCCTTGTCCAGCGCGTCGCGCACGCGGGTGGTGCAGTTGTCGACGTAGTAGTCGTAGTCGTAGCCGGCGTTTTCCGGGCGCAGGTTCCACAGCAGGAAGTCGCGCAGCGCTGCAGCCTGCTCGGCGTTCAGTGCCAGCCGCTGGCGCGTGATCGAGCGGCCGGCCTCGACGTAGTAGCGCTCGTCGAGATCGCTGGGCGCCGCATCCATCAGGTAGTGCATGCGGCCGCGGGCGAAGTTCAGCAGGAAGTTCTTCTCGCTGAAATCGAACACGCCGTAGTTGAAGTTGGCCGCCTCGCCCGAGACCGTGTCGCGCAGCTCGATCGCGTCGTGGCCGAAGCGCTCCCAGTAGGTTTCGCCGGGGCCGTAGGTGACCAGCGACACCTCGAGGTTGGCGCCGGGTGCGTTGGCGACGCTGGCGCGTGCGGGCGGGAGCGCGGCCAATGCCAACAGCGCGAGCAGCAGGAGGTTGCGGCTGATCAGGTTCATGCGGCCCATCGTGTAGGAGCGCACCGAAGTGCGCGATGGCTCCAAGGTCGGTCGGGGCGAAGAGCATTCGCGCACTTTGGCGCGCTCCTACCGCTTCACCACGCGGAATGCCTGCACGCGGCGATCGTCGGCTTCGGTGACGTGGAACAGGTAGTCGCCGATGCCGACCTCTTCGCCGACTTCGGGCAGGTGGCCGAACTCGGCGGTGACCATGCCGCCGACGGTGTCGTATTCCTCGTCGGGGAAATCGGCGCCGGTCTGTTCGTTGAAATCCTCGATCGGGGTCAGCGCGCTGACCAGCCAGTCGCCGCCGGGCTGCTCGTGCATCAGCTCGGGCTCCACCTCGTCGTCGTGCTCGTCGTCGATCTCGCCGACGATCTGCTCGAGCACGTCCTCGATGGTGACCAGGCCGGCGACGCCGCCGTACTCGTTGACCACCAGCGCCATGTGGTTGCGGCTGAGGCGGAATTCCTCCAGCAGCACGTTCAGGCGCATCGACTCGGGAATCAGCACGGCCGGACGCAGGATCGCGCGGATGTCGAAATGCTCGGCGGCGCCGAAGTACTTCAGCAGGTCCTTGGCCAGCAGGATGCCGAGGATCTCGTCCTTGTCCTCGCCGTGCACCGGGAAGCGCGAGTGGCCGGATTCGACCACGGCGGCGAGGATGTCGGGCAGCGGCGACTCGGCGGCCAGCATCACGATCTGCATGCGCGGGACCATCACGTCGTCCACGCTCAGTTCGGTGACCTTGATGGCCCCCTCGACCATGGTGAGGGTGTCCACGGACAGCAGTCCGTTGGTCTGGGCGGAACGCAATTCCTCGATCAGTTCGTCGCGGTTGCGCGGCTCGCCGGAAAACATGTGGCCCAGTCGATCCCACCAGGTTCGGTGGGCCGGGCCGCTGGTACTGCCAGGGTCGTCGCTCATTACTCGTTGGGTGTCTGCCCGAAACCGGGCGGAAGGCCGATTCTAGCGGAAAACCCGTGACGGTTCAGGGCACAAGCCTCCTTACCGGTACGGGTCGGCGATGCCCAGGCCAGCGAGGATGCGGGTTTCCAGCGCCTCCATCGCCTCGGCCTCGGCCTCCTCGATGTGGTCGTGGCCGAGCAGGTGCAGCACGCCATGGACGGTGAGGTGGGCCCAGTGGTCGCGCGGCGATTTGCCCTGTTCGGCGGCTTCGCGCACCACCACCGGGGCGCAGATCGCCAGGTCGCCGATCAGCGGCAGCGCCACCCCGGGCGGCAGTTCGGCGGGGAACGACAGCACGTTGGTGGCGTAGTCCCTGCCGCGGTAGTTGCGGTTGAGCGTGCGGCCTTCGTCGGCATCGACGATGCGGATCGCCAGTTCGGTGCGCTTGCGCCGCTTCGCCCCGCGCAGCGCCGCCTCGACCCAGCGGCGGAAGCTGGCCGGCGCGGGCACCCCGGCGCGCGGCACGGCGTAGCCCACGGCGAGCGTCAGCGCCGCACTCATTCGCCGCCCTCGTCCTTCTGCTCGAACGCCTCGTAGGCGCGCACGATCTTCGCCACCAGCGGGTGGCGCACCACGTCGCGCGAGGTGAAGAAGGTGAAGCTGATGCCGCCCACGCCGCGCAGCACCTCGATCGCCTGGCGCAGGCCCGAGCGCGTATTGCGGGGCAGGTCGACCTGGGTGACGTCGCCGGTGATCACCGCCACCGTGCCGAAGCCGATGCGGGTGAGGAACATCTTCATCTGCTCGACCGTGGTGTTCTGCGCCTCGTCGAGGATCACGTAGGAATCGTTCAAGGTGCGCCCGCGCATGTAGGCCAGCGGGGCGATCTCGATCACGTTGCGCTCGATCAGCTTGGCCACCTTCTCGAAGCCGAGCATCTCGTACAGCGCGTCGTACAGCGGGCGCAGGTAGGGATCGACCTTCTGGCTGAGATCGCCGGGCAGGAAGCCCAGCTTCTCGCCGGCCTCGACCGCGGGGCGCACCAGGATCAGCCGCTGCACCCGGTTCGCCTCCAGCGCCTCGACCGCGCTGGCCACCGCCAGGTAGGTCTTGCCGGTGCCGGCCGGGCCCACGCCGAAGTTGATGTCGTGGCCGGCGATCGCGTGCAGGTAGCGCGCCTGGTTGGGGCCGCGGCCCTTGATCACGCCGCGCTTGACCTTGATCACCACTTCCTGGGCGCCTTCGGCGGCCGCCTCGGTGATCGCGTCGATGCCGGATTCGGCGAGCTGCAGGTTGATCCTCGCGCCGGTCAGCGCCTCGTCCCCGGTGGCGGCGTACAGCGCGCGCAGCACCTTTTCGGCGGCCCGCGCGGGAGCGTCTTCGCCGATTACCTGGAAGATGCCGCCGCGATGGTTGATCTCCACGCCAAGGCGCAGCTCGACCTGGCGCAAGTGCTCGTCGAACGGGCCGCACAGGTTGGCGAGGCGTGCGTTGTCTTCGGGATCGAGGGTGAAATCGCGCTGGTTGAGTTCGCTCATAGGGGCGCGAGAGTAGCGCGTCGGCGCCGACAGGGCCATGGCGAAGGCCCGCCCGACAAGCGGTTTGCAAATAATTAAATGATGAATTAATTTATGGGCATGACCACTCCGAACAAACGCTCCAAGGCCGGCCGCCGCGCCGGGCGACCCGGCGGCGACGACCGGGACTTGCGCCAGCACCTGCTGGACGCCGCGATCGCGCAGTTCGCCCGGGTGGGGATCGGCGCGACCTCGTTGCGGGCGATCGCCACCGCGGCAGGCGTCACGCCGGCGCTGCTGCATTACTACTTCGGCGACAAGGAGCGGCTGGTACAGGCGTTGGTCGACGAACGCCTGCTGCCCACGCTGGCGCCGCTGCGCGCCCGGCTGGAGCGCGCCGGCGACGATCCGTCCGAACTGATCGGCACCTTCGCCCGCGGCATCGGCGAGGCGGTGCAACGCCACCCCTGGCTGCCGGCGCTGTGGGTGCGCGAGGTGCTGTGCGAAGGCGGCGCATTGCGCGAGGTGCTGTTCACCCAGGCGGTGCCGGGCGTGCCGCAGCTGCTGGCTCGGCGCTTCGCCGCGGCGCAGGCGAATGGACGGCTGAACGCGGCGCTGGATCCGCGCCTGCTGGTCGTCTCGCTGGTCGGGCTGACCCTGTTTCCCGCCGCCGGCGCGCCGATCTGGCGGCGCGTGTTCGGCGCCGAGGGGCTGGGGCCGGAAGTGATGATTGGACATACGCTGGCGCTGCTTGCCCACGGCGTGGGCGCCGCGGGGCCGGGAGGAAATGCATGAATGCCGCACGCATGTTTCGCCGATCGCTGGCGGCGCTGTCCGTCCTTTTCGTTCTCGTCGCCTGCAGACCGGCGCCGCCGCAGGCGCTGGGCACGCTCGAGTTCGACCGCATCACCCTGCCGGCCCCGGCGGCCGAGCGCGTCGTGGCGATCGACGTGCGCGAGGGCGAACGGGTCGCCATCGGCCAGTCGCTGCTGCAGCTCGATCCCGCGCACACCCGCGCCGAACTCGCCGCGGCGCAGGCACAGGCGCGGCAGCAGCGCGAGCTGCTGGCCGAACTCGAAACCGGGCCGCGCCGCGAGGACATCGACAAGGCGCGCGCGAACCTCGCGGCCGCGCAGGCGCAGGCGCGCGAGGCGCGGGCCTACTACGCGCGGCTGGCCCCGCTCAAGGGCAACGGCTACGTGGCCGCCGCCGACCTCGACCGCGCCCGCGCCACGGCCGGCAATGCCGATGGCCAGGCGGCGGCGGCACAGGCCGCGCTGGACGAACTGCTGCACGGCACCCGTCCGGAGCAGATCGCGCAGGCCCGGGCCGCGCTGGCGGCGGCCGACGCACAAGTCGGTGCGCAGCAGGTGCTGCTGGGCAAGCTGGCCGTCGTGGCGCCGCGCGCCGGGCGCATCGACAGCCTGCCGTACAAGCTCGGCGACCAGGCGCCGGTCGGCGCGCCGCTGGCGATCCTGCTGGCGGGCGACGCGCCGTACGCGCGCATCTACGTGCCGGTGCAGCAGCGCGCCGGCGTGCGCGTCGGCGATCCGGTGCGGGTGTTCGTGGCCGGCCGCGGAACGCCGTATGCCGGCAAGGTGCGGATGATCCGCAGCGAGCCGGACTTCACTCCGTACTACGCGCTGATCGGCGACGACGCGGCGCGGCTGAGCTACCTCGCCGAAGTCGCGCTGGGCGCGGACGCGGCGGAACTGCCCGCCGGCCTGCCGGTGCACGCCGAGTTCCGCGGGGCCGCGAGGTGACCGCCGGCGCCGACGGCGTGGCGATCCGCGCGCGCGGGCTGACCAGGCGCTTCGGCCAGCTGGTGGCGGTGGATCATGTCGACCTGGAGGTGCCGATGAAGCGCGTGTACGGCTTCCTCGGCCCGAACGGCTCGGGCAAGTCCACCACCATCCGCATGCTGTGCGGGCTGCTCACCCCAAGCGACGGCGAGATCGAGGTGCTCGGCCTGCGCATCCCGGCGCAGGCCGACGCGTTGCGCCCGCACATCGGCTACATGACCCAGAAATTCTCGCTGTTCGAGGACCTCAGCGTGCGCGAGAACCTGGAGTTCCTCGCCGCGATCCAGGGCGTGCCGAAGGCGGGGACGAAACGCCGCATCGACGAGCTGGTCGCGCAATACCATTTCGGCGACCGCCAGCAGCAACTGGCCGGCACCATGAGCGGCGGCCAGAAGCAGCGCCTGGCGCTGGCCTGTGCGGTGATCCACGAGCCGCAACTGCTGTTCCTCGACGAGCCGACCAGCGCGGTCGACCCGGAATCACGCCGCGATTTCTGGGAGAAACTGCTCGAGCTGGCCGATGCCGGCACCACGCTGCTGGTCTCCACCCACCTGATGGACGAGGCCGAGCGCTGCCATCGGCTGGCCATCCTCGACCGCGGCGTGCTGGTGGCGGACGGCACGCCGCTCGAGCTGACCGCGCAGCTGGAAGGGCGCACCTTCGCCGTCGAGGCGGCCGATCCGCGGTGGGCCCAGCGCGCGCTGGTCGATGTGCCAGGCGTGCTCGGCGTGGCCCAGGTCGGCAATACCCTGCGCGTGCTGGCCGCCGACGGCAGCGATGCTGTCGCCCGGCGAATGGAGCAGGCGCTGGCCGCGTCGGCGCAGCAGGCCAGGGTCGTCCCCGCGTCGCCGAACCTCGAGGACGTGTTCGTCGCCGCCACGCGCAAGGGCGGTGCCGACCGCGAGCGCGCCGCATGAACTGGCGCCGGCTATGGGCGATCGTGGTCAAGGAGCTGCGCCAGCTGCGCCGCGACCGCGTCACGCTGGCCATGGTGGTGGGCATACCGGCGATCCAGCTGGTGCTGTTCGGCTACGCGATCAACACCAACCTGCGCGGGCTCGACGCCGGCATCGCCGACCAGGCCAACACCGCCGGCTCGCGGGCGCTGGTGCTGGACATGCTGGCCACCGGCGTGGTCGCGCCGGTGGCGAGGGCGGATACGCCGCAGGAACTGATGGCGATGATCCAGCGCGGCCGGATTGGCATCGGCATCGTGGTGCCGCCGGATTTCGAGCGACGCCGCATCGACGGCCGCGAGGTGGCCCAGGTGCTGGTCGACGGCAGCGACACGGCGGTGCAGGCCGCTGCCGCGCAGCTCGCGCAGACCCCGCTGGACAGCGCCGCGCCGGACATGCGCGCGCCGCTGGCCAGCACGCCGGTGGGCGGGCGGATCAGCGTGGTCGGTTTCTACAATCCGCAGCGGCGTTCGGCGCTCAACATCGTGCCCGGCCTGATCGGGGTGATCCTGACCATGACCATGGTGCTGTTCACCGCCATCGCGGTCGTGCGCGAGCGCGAGCGCGGCAACATGGAGCTGCTGATCGCCACGCCGCTGAGCAGCACCGAGCTGATGGTCGGCAAGGTGCTGCCCTATGTGGCGATCGGCCTGGTGCAGACCAGCGTGGTGCTCGCGCTGGGCGTCTGGCTGTTCGACGTGCCCATTCGCGGCAGCCTGCTCGACGTGTATCTGGCATCGGGGCTGCTGATCCTCGCCAACCTCACCCTGGGCCTGCTGATCTCCACCCGTGCGCAGTCGCAGTTCCAGGCGATGCAGATGACGTTCTTCGTGTTCCTGCCGTCGATCCTGCTGTCCGGCTTCATGTTCCCGTTCGCCGGCATGCCGAAGCCGGTGCAGTGGTTCGCCGAGGTGCTGCCGCTGACCCATTTCCTGCGCCTGATCCGCGGCGTGATGCTGCGCGGCGCCGGCCTGTGGGAGATGTGGGGCGAGGTGCTGGCATTGGCTGCATTCACCGTGCTGATGATGGCGCTGGCCATATTGCGCTTTCGCAAGCGGCTGGATTGATGGCGAGGAGCAACCCCTCCCCAGCCCTCCCCTGCGAGCAGGGGAGGGAGTAAAGCCTCCTATTGCCATGCTCCTCCCCCTGCTCGCAGGGGGAGGTCGGGAGGGGGTTGCTCACGATCGCGAAAGAGCCGGGCAGCGCGTCGCCGTCAAGTGGCGTCTTCAGCCGCCAGCCGCACCCGCCCGCGCAGCGAGTTGCTCATCGCGTCGGTGATCACCACGTCGACGAACCGGCCGATCAGGCGCGGGTGGCCGGCGAAGTTCACGTAGCGCATGTTCTCGGTGCGGCCGCTGAGTTCGTCCGGGTTGCGCGCGCTGGGTTTTTCCACCAGCACGCGCTGCACGGTGCCGACCATCGCCTGGTTGATCTTCCGCGCGTTCGCGTTGATCGCAGCCTGCAGGCGTTCGAGGCGCTGGTGCTTCACCGCCATCGGCGTGTCGTCGGCAAGGTTGGCCGCCGGCGTGCCGGGGCGCGCGGAGAAGATGAAGGAGAAACTCTGGTCGAAGCCGACGTCGTCGATCAGCTTCATGGTCTTCTCGAAATCCTCGTCGGTCTCGCCGGGGAAGCCCACGATGAAGTCGGACGAGACGCAGATGTCCGGCCGCACCGCGCGCAGCTTGCGGATCTTCTGCTTGAATTCCAGCGCGGTGTAGCCGCGCTTCATCGCGCCGAGGATGCGGTCGGAGCCGGCCTGCACCGGCAGGTGCAGGTAGTTGGCCAGCTGCGGCACGTTGGCGTAGGCCTCGATCAGCGAGTCGGAGAACTCCAGCGGGTGCGAGGTGGTGAAGCGGATGCGGCCGATGCCGTCGATCTGCGCGATCGCGTGGATCAGCACCGCGAGGTCGGCATAACCACCGTCACGACTCGCACCGAGGTGCGAGTCGGCGTCGTCGTGGGTGGGGCCGCGGTACGCGTTGACGTTCTGGCCGAGCAGGTTCACCTCGCGCACGCCCTGCGCGGCGAGTTGGGCCACTTCCACCAGCACGTCGTCGAACGGACGGCTGATCTCCTCGCCGCGGGTGTACGGCACCACGCAGTAGCTGCAGTACTTGGAGCAGCCTTCCATGATCGAGACGAAGGCGGTGGGGCCCTCGGCGCGCGGCTCGGGCAGGCGGTCGAACTTCTCGATCTCGGGGAAGGAGATGTCCACCTGCGGCTTGCCGGTCTCGCGCTGCTTCTCGATCAGTTCGGGCAGGCGGTGCAGGGTCTGCGGGCCGAACACCAGGTCCACGTAGGGTGCGCGCTTGACGATCGCCGCGCCTTCCTGCGAGGCCACGCAGCCGCCGACCCCGATCAGCACCGGCTTGCCGCCCTGCTTGTGCTGCTTCCAGCGGCCGAGCTGGCTGAAGACCTTTTCCTGCGCCTTTTCGCGGATCGAGCAGGTATTGATCAGGATCACGTCCGCCTCGGACTCGTCCTGAGTCAGCTCCAGCCCATGCGAGGCCTTCAGCACGTCGGCCATCTTGGCCGAGTCGTACTCGTTCATCTGGCAGCCGTGGGTCTTGATGAAAAGTTTATGGAGAGCTGGCTTGCCGCTCATTGGCGTGGGGTACCGTGGTTCGTGAAGTCGGACGCGCAACCCGATGGACCATGCAGTTTACCCCCGTGCACGCGGCGTCGCCAGTAATTCGGCATGGCGGATCAATCACTTGCGGGGACAGGGCGATCGCGGCGCCGATTCCGGTGGTGGCCGCCCGGAACGTCGCATGGCGCACGGAATCGCCGGTTCGTACTTGGCGCTGGCGCCCGCCGGCGGCACACTGCATCCATGTTCGGCGTCGCAAGCCATGGGGGAAGCGCCGATCGGCCTGCCGGGGGCTTCCCATTACGTTCGATCCTTTGCGGGGTCGCGTTCGGCTGCGCGTTGCTGTGGTGGTCGCCGGCGGGGGCGGCCACGCTGTACCAGTGCACCGGCTCCAGCGGCGAGGCGGTGTTCAGCAGCAGCAAAGCCGGCTACCAGGGCTGCAAGGCGATCAGCAGCTACGCCGCGCCTGCGCCACGCCGCCGGGTGCCGCCGCGGGCATCGCTGGGCAAGGTGGCCGGTTCGGCCGTGACCACGGCGCGCGGCCTTGCGGCGGATGGCACCGGAGCGGCCTCGCTGACCGGCGTGCGTGGGACGGTCGAAACCAGCGCCCAGCGCATCGGCGGAGTGCCGGCGGAGCAGACCTCGCTGGCGGCCGTACAGGGCTTGGCCATGACCGGCGCGAGGCTTCCCGCGGCGACTGCCGGCAAGCCGGGCCAGTGGAATTATCGCGAATCGCAGGCCGCTGCGGCGACGGCGGCACCGGTGGCGACCGCGGCGGCCGACAGGGTCCTGCGCGGCGCGGTCTACCGCATCGTGCGCGCGGACGGCAGCGTGGAATACACCAACCTGCCGCCGGCCGGCGGCAAGGGCCGCGCGGTGACCATGCTGTTCACCTACATCGCCACCTGCGTCGCGTGCAACCTGCATTCGCCGATCCACTGGGGCAGCGTGCCGCTCAACCTCACCGCGTACGCCGATACCATCCGCGCCGCCAGCATCGAGTACGGCGTCGACGAGGCGTTCCTGCGCGCGATCATCCACGCCGAGAGCGCGTTCAACCCGCGCGCGCTGTCGCTCAAGGGCGCGCAGGGGCTGATGCAGCTGATGCCCGGCACGGCCAGCGACATGGGCGTGCTGGATGCGTTCAACAGCGAGCAGAACATCCGCGGCGGTGCGCGCTACCTGGGCCTGTTGCTGCGCAATTTCGACGGCAACGAACGGCTGGCCGCCGCCGCCTACAACGCCGGCGCCGGCGCGGTGCAGCGCTACCGGGGCGTGCCGCCCTATGCCGAGACCCGGGTCTACGTGGAGCGGGTGGACACCCTGCGCAAGCGCTACGGCGCGGTGATCCATCCGCCGCTGGCCGCGCGCGGGCCGGGTTGATCCGTCAGCCGTCCGGCATGCCGTCGGCACTCATCGCCGGGCGCTGGACCAGGGTAGCTTCGACGTGGAACGGACTGCCGTTGCGCAGCCCCGAGATCGCCACCTTGCTGCCGGGCTTGAGCGCGGCCTCGTGCCGGCGCAGGTCGGCCGGGTCGAGGATGTCGTCGCTGCCGAGGCGCAGCAGGATGTCGCGCGGCCGGATGCCGGCCAATGCCGCCGGGCTGCCGGGGTAGACCGCCGTGACCAGCGCGCCGCGCGCCGCCGCGGGCAGGCCGCTGTCGGCGGCCACCGGCACGAACGCGTAGTCGGCGCCGAGCCAGCCGCGCACCACGTGGCCGGTGGCGATGATCTGGTCCAGCACCTTCTTGGCGGTGGTGACCGGGATCGCGAAGCCGATGCCTTCGGCGCCGGCGGCCTTGCCGATCAGCAAGGTGTTGATGCCGACCAGTTCGCCCTCGGCGTTGACCAGGGCGCCGCCGGAATTGCCCAGGTTGATGGCGGCGTCGGTCTGGATGAAGTCCTCGGCGCTGGAGCCGTTCAACTGGCGGCCGATCGCGCTGACGATGCCCATGGTGACGGTCTGGTTGAGGCCGAGCGGGTTGCCGATCGCCAGCACCACGTCGCCGGGGCGCAGCGGCTGCCCGGCGATGTGGATCACCGGCAGGTTGCTGGCGTCGATCTTCAGCACCGCCAGGTCGGATTCCTCGTCCGCGCCGACCAGGCTGGCCTTGGCGATGCGGCCGTCGTACAGCAGCACCTGGATGTCGGCGGCGTGCGCGATCACGTGGTTGTTGGTCAGCACGTAGCCCTGGCCCCGGGCGCTGACGATGACGCCGGAGCCGAGGGTCTGCTCGCGGTGCTGGAACGTGGTGGGCTGGCCGCCGAACAGCTGCTGCAGCACCGGGTTGTCGTACATCCGGACGGCCTGCTCGGTGACGATCTTGTTGGCGTAGATGTTGACCACCGAGGGTGCCGCGGCCGCCACGGCGTCGGCGTAGGATACGGGGCCGCCGGCGGCATGGGGCTGGCTGGCCGGCGCCGGCGCCGTCAGGCCGAAGCGCGCGCGCAGGCGCTCGCCGCTGCCGGGCCAGAACAGGCCGACCACGAACGCCATCGCCAGGCCGAGGATGGCGAAGCGGGCGATGAAGAGGAGGGTGCCGGCGGCATGTCTCATGTCGTGAATGGGGGTCCGGCGGGTCGTGGCGAATGTGGCGGCGGGCCGGGCCCGTCGCGATGCGGTTGATTGTACGGGGCAGGGGCTGACGCTACACTAACGCGATTTTTGCAGGCACCAAAAGCCTGTGTCTCAATGGCAAGCAAGTAATCCGGAGAGCCTGATGGCGAACGAAGTCGTCGATCACGGCCGCCGCCGTTTCCTGACAGCGACCACCGCAGTGGTTGGTGGCATCGGAATCGTGTCGGCAGCCGTGCCCTTCATCAAGTCGTGGGAACCCAGCGCGCGTGCCAAGGCCGCTGGTGCTCCGGTTACCCAGTCCCTGGCCAAGATCGAGGCGGGGCAATTGCTCATCGTCTCGTGGCGCAGCCTGCCGGTGTTCGTGCTCAACCGCACGGCGGCGCAGCTGGCCACGCTGCCGCAGGTCGATTCGCGCCTGGTGGACCCCAAGTCCAACGGCGTCTCCGCGGACCAGCAGCCGAAATACGCACAGAACGAGGGGCGCTCGATCAAGCCGGAATGGTTGGTGGTGATCGGCATCTGCACGCACCTGGGCTGCGTGCCCGACTTCGTGCCCGAGATCAAGCCCGAGCCGTTCGACCCGGAGTGGAAGGGTGGCTTCTACTGCCCCTGCCACAAGTCGCGCTACGACCTGGCTGGTCGCGTCTACGCCGGCGTGCCGGCGCCGAAGAACCTGCCGGTGCCGCCGTACCACTTCATCGACGACAGCACCATCCAGATTGGCGTGGATCCGAAGGAGGCTGGCTAATGGCCAACGTATTCACGAGCATCGGCGATTGGGTCAACGAGCGCGCGCCCGGCATGATGCCGATGTACCGCAAGCACATGACCGAGTACTACGCGCCGAAGAACTTCAACCTCTGGTACTACTTCGGCTCGCTGGCGCTGCTGGTGCTGGTCAACCAGATCGTCACCGGCATCTTCCTCACCATGAACTACAACCCGAGCGCGGCGGGAGCCTTCGCCTCGGTCGAGTACATCATGCGTGACGTGGAGTGGGGCTGGCTGATCCGCTACATGCACTCCACCGGCGCATCGTTGTTCTTCGTGGTGGTGTTCCTGCACATGTTCCGCGGCATCATGTACGGCTCGTACAAGAAGCCGCGCGAGCTGGTGTGGCTGCTCGGCATGCTGATCTTCCTGGCGCTGATGGCCGAGGCGTTCATGGGCTACGTGCTGCCGTGGGGCAACATGTCGTTCTGGGGCGCCAAGGTGATCATCTCGCTGTTCGGCACCATTCCCTACATCGGCGGCGACCTGGTCGAGTGGATCATGGGCGACTTCCTGCCGGCCGACGCCACGCTCAACCGCTTCTTCGCGCTGCACGTGGTCGCGCTGCCGATCGTGCTGCTGCTGCTGGTGGTGCTGCACCTGGCCGCGCTGCACGAGGTGGGTTCGAACAACCCCGATGGCGTGGAGATCAAGAAGGGTCCCAAGGGCAATCGCTGGGATGCGCTGAAGCCGACCGACGGCATCCCGTTCCACCCGTACTACACGGTGAAGGACCTGGTCGGCGTGGGCTTCTTCCTGCTGATCGCCGCCTTCATCATCTTCTTCGCGCCGACCTTCGGCGGCTGGTTCCTGGAGCACGACAACTTCATCCCGGCGAACAACCTGGCGACGCCTTCGCACATCAAGCCGGTGTGGTACTTCACCCCGTTCTACGCGATCCTGCGCATGATCCCGTCGCTGTTCGGCACCGCGGTGTGGGGCGTGCTGGGCATGTTCGGCGCGATCGCGCTGCTGTTCCTGCTGCCGTGGCTCGACCGCGGCCAGGTGAAGTCGATCCGCTACCGCGGCACCGGCTTCAAGGTGGCGCTGGGGCTGTTCGTGGTGGCGTACATCATGCTGGGCGCGGTCGGCGCGGGCGTCACCGCCGAAGTGATCCCGGCCTGGTTCGGCAACGTGGACGTGACGTTCTGGGAGAACCTGTTCGGCCGCCTGATGACGCTGGTCTACTTCGGGTTCTTCGTATTCCTTTGGGCCTACACATACTACGGCTGGGAAAAGACCAAGCCGGTTCCGGAACGGGTGACGACGCATGACTAAGCGGCAGCTGCTAATGAAGCGATACATCTTCCCGGTGGTGTTGGCGCTTGGCCTGGTCGTCGGCAGCGTGCCGGTGCAGGCGTCGGAAGGCGGCGCCCTGCCCAGTGCCGGCACCAACGTGCAGGACCAGGCTTCGCTGCAACGCGGCGCCAAGCTGTTCTTCAACTACTGCGTCGGCTGCCACTCGCTGAAGTACATGCGTTACGAGCGGATCGCCACGGACCTGGGCCTGTCCGAGCAGGAGGTGATGCAGAACCTCAACTTCACCGGCGCCAAGTTCGGCGAGACCGTGGTCTCGCACATGCCGGAGGATGCGGCCGCGAAGTGGTTCGGCAAGGCTCCGCCGGACCTGTCGCTGGAAGTGCGCTCCAAGGGCGCCGACTGGGTCAACGCCTACCTCAATTCGTTCTACCTGGACCCGAGCCGCCCGGTGGGCTGGAACAACACGGTGTTCCCGAACGCGTCGATGCCGTTCCCGCTGTGGGAGCTGCAGGGCCTGCAGACGGCGGAGATGAAGCCGGCCAAGGCGGGCGAGGATCCGGCGGTGGAGAAGCTGGTGCTGTCGCAGCCGGGCAAGCTGACCCCGGCGCAGTTCCAGCAGGCCACCCGCGACCTGACCACTTTCCTGGAGTACGCTTCCGAACCGGCCGCGCTGCAGCGCCACCATTACGGCATCTGGGTGCTGCTGTTCCTGGCGTTCTTCACCTTCCTGGCTGCCTTGCTGAAGAAGGAATACTGGAAAGACGTCCACTGAGTACGGATGGCACCAACCGACCGCGGCGGCCACGAGCCGCCGCGGTCGTATCAACGATGGGGAATCGCGCATGGTCCCAAGCGCTCGCTCGCGTACTGTATTGACGCTCTACACCACGGCCGACGATGTGCAATGCCATCGCGCGCGGCTGGTGCTGGCCGCCAAGGGGGTCAGTTACGAACGGGTGCTGGTGGATCCGGCCAGGCCGCCGGAGGATCTGGTCGACCTCAACCCCTACGCCAGCACGCCGACCCTGGTGGACCGCGACCTGACCCTGTTCGACACCTCGGTGGTCTGCGAATACCTCGACGAACGCTATCCGCACCCGCCGCTGATGCCGATCGACCCGCAATCGCGCGCGCGCCTGCGGGTGGCCGCGGTGCGCATCGAGAAGGACTGGCTCACCGAGGTGGACATCGTCCGCGCCGGCGGCCGGCCGGCGGATGCCGCGCGCAAGCGCCTGCGCGAGCACCTGCTGTCCGCCGTGCCGCTGTTCAAGGCGGCCCGGTTCTTCCTCAATCCCGAGATGAGCCTGGCCGACTGCCTGGTGGCCCCGGTGATCTGGCGGCTGCCCTGGCTGGGCGTGGAACTGGGGCGCGAAGGCAAGCCGATCGTCGACTACGGCGAGCGTTTGTTCCACAGTCAGGGTTTTGCGCGCAGCATGACCGACCAGGAAAAGGCGATGCGGCAGATCCATGAGCAAGAATGAAGTTGCGCCGATGAGTTCCAACCGCCCGTACCTGCTGCGGGCGATCTACGACTGGATCAGCGACAACGACCTGACCCCGTACGTGCTGGTCGACGCCGGTTTCGCCGGCGTGCGGGTGCCGCCTCAGGTGGTCAAGAACGGCCAGGTGGTGCTCAACCTGGCCACGCGCGCGGTGGCCAACCTCGACCTCGGCAACGAGTGGATCAGTTTCCAGGCGCGCTTTTCCGGCGTCAGCCAGGCGATCCAGATCCCGGTGCGCGCCGTGCTGGCGCTGTATGCGCAGGAGAACGGCCAGGGCATGATGTTTCCCGCCGAAGAGGAAGGTGGCGATACGCCGCCGTCCGCCCCCGATCCCGACGACACTCCGCCGGTGCCCGGCGACGACGCCGGCAGCGACAAGCCGAAACGCAGCGCGCCGCATCTGCGGGTGGTCAAGTAGGCGTAGCCCGCGCGCCAGTGGTACGGCGTGCCAGTCTGGCGGTCAGTTCAGGCGGTGGTCCGTGCGGGCACGCGGGCGCAGCGGCACCACGTTGCTGGCCGGCGTGAGGGGGCGCACCGCGGCCTCCTCGTGCGGCAGCAGTTCGATCGTGGGCAGGCTGAGGCTGCTCAGCGTGTCGTCGGCCATCCACAACCGCCCCGGCTCGCGGTCGTGGCCGTCGATGCTGACCTCGAAGCCGTAGCATCGCTCGACCCGGCGTCGGCCGTTGATCCGGCGCAGGCGCAGGCCGCGCAGGCCGACGGTCTCGTCGAGCAGTTGCAGGCCGTGCTGCTGGCACTGCCGCCGCGCTTCCTGCACGGCCCGCTCGCGCGCGGCGCTGAGCCTCAGCCACAGTGCCACGACGGCACCGAGCACCAGCAACAGCAGGAGACTGGAGAGATCGCTCATGCCCGCAGTGTGCGGGCGCGGTTGGCCGGGCGCAAGCCGCGGCTCAGTCCAGTTGCAGGCGCAGCGACAAGTCCACCGCCCGCACGTGCTTGGTCAGTGCGCCGACCGAAATGAAGTCGACGCCGGTACGGGCGAATTCGCCGATCGTGTGCAGGTCGACGTTGCCGGAGGCCTCCAGCGGCACGCGTCCGGCCGTGCGCCGCACCGCCTCGACCATCGTCGCCAGCTCGAAATTGTCCAGCATGATGCGGTCCACGCCGGCCTGCAGCGCTTGCTCCAATTCGTCCAGGTCCTCCACCTCGACCTCGAGCGGCAGTTCCGGGTGAAGCCGGCGTGCGGCCTGTACCGCCGCGGCGATGCCGCCGGCGGCGGCGATGTGGTTTTCCTTGACCAGGATCGCGTCGTACAGGCCCATGCGCTGGTTGTGGCCGCCGCCGCAGCGCACCGCGTACTTCTGCGCTAGGCGCAGGCCGGGAATGGTCTTGCGGGTATCCAGCACGCGTACGGCGGTGCCGGCGACGGCGGCGACGTACGCGGCGGTCACCGTGGCGGTGGCCGACAGCAACTGCAGGAAATTCAGTGCCGAGCGTTCCGCGGTGACCAGCGAGCGGGCATGGCCGGACAGGCGGCAGATCACCGAGCCGGGCGCGGCGCGTTCGCCGTCGCGCACCTGCCAGTCGAGATGCACGGCCGGATCGAGCCGGCGGAAGCAGGCGTCGAACCAGGCCGTGCCGGCGATCACCGCCGTGTCGCGGCAGGTCAGTGCGGCATGCGCGCGGGCGCCGGCCGGCAGCAGGCCGGCGGTGGCGTCGCCCCGGCCGAGATCTTCGGTGAGCGCGCGCTCGACATCGGCGGCGATCTGCGCGGCATCCGGCAGCGCGAACGACGGGGCATGGCTCATTCGGCGGCGTCGCCTGCGGGCGCCGCCGCGTCGGACTGGCTCAGCTTGCCGACGATAGCGGTCATCGCCCGGTCGAACAGGGCATTGCCGGCGAGTACGCGGGCGCGGCCGTCGGTGAGCAGCACGGTCAGTTCCCGCGGCGAGTGGTCGGCCACCTTCAGGCCGCGCCGGTTGACGAACAGGTAGCGACCGCTCATCGGGCTGATCCACGACAGCTTGGCCCGGGTCATCGCCTCGTCGGGCATGCAGAATTCCAGCCAGGAGCCCGGTTGCAACGCCTGTACCTGGTGCCACTCGGGGCTGTCCAGCGGCACTTCGACGACTTCCTCGTCGATAGCGTCGTCCGCCGGGGCATCCTGGCTGATGACCGGCTGGATGCTGTCGGGGATGGACAGCATGGCGGCGGCATCTTCGGCATGGGTTGCCTCGATCGTCGCCGGCGCCTCGCCGAGCTGCTGGCGGTAGTACGCGTGCAGTTGGCCGAGCAGGCGCTCGATGTCCTGTTCCTGGAAGGCCACGTTGGCCAGGCCGTGGCGCAGCGCGCGCTCGATCCCGGGCAGCATCTGCCGCAGCGCCTGCCGGCTTTCCTGGGTGGTTGCAGGCCGGGTGCTGGCGATGAATTCGTCGACGAAGCGCAGCGCGCCCCTGAACTCGGGCGAGCCCTCGCCCTGGCGCAGCAGGGTCAGCACCAGGTGGTTGGCCCAGGCCCGTGCCAGCACGCCGTGCAGCAGTGGCGGCAGCTTGTGCCCGCCGATGCGGTCGAGGATCTCGCGGGCGGCCCGGCGGCGCGCCTGTTCCAGTTTCTCGCGGCCGCGGGTGGATTCGGCGACGCGCTGCTCGGCCAGTTCGGAGCGGCGCTTGTTGAGGTCCTGGAACTGCTGCAAGTCGACCAGCAGGCGCTCGAAGATGCCCATGTCATCGTCGAATTCGTGCAGCAGCTGGTCGACGATCGACTTGACCTTCTCGTGCAGGCGGTGGTCGCGATCGGACTCCTCGGACCAGCCCTTGGCCTGCTCGGCCAGGCCGTCCAGCAACCGGCGGGCCGGGTGCTGGCGGTGCGCGAACAGCTTGCGGTCGAGGATCGCGGCCTTGAGGTAGGGGATCTGCAGCCGCGCCAGCATGACCTGCATGGCGACGGGCAGGTTGCGGTCCTCCAGAATGAACTCGAACAGCATGCCGACCAGGTCGATGGTGTCCTCGTCGATGCTGGCGACGTGGCCGGGCTTCTCGCCGCGCAGCGCGCCGATCTGGGCCAGCAGCTGGCCCTTCAGCTGCATCACCTCGCGGCTCAGCTCGGCAGCGTCGCCGGGTTCCGCGTAGGGCAGCGGACCGGCGCTGGCGATCTGGCTCTGCAGCACGCTGAGGGCGCCGAGCAATTCGTTTGCCGAGGGCAGCGGGCCGGTCGGTATCGAGTGCACGCCGGCGGCCGCGGGGCCGCGGCGCGCGCTGAACAGCGCGTGCAGGGTCTGCAGCAGGTCGCTGGGGATCTCGTTGGCCTCTTCGCCGGCCGCGGCGTGGGCCGGATCGGTGCCGGCGGCGGCCTTTGCGTTGCTGCGCGAGGCCTCCTGACGCAGCTGCGGCAACACGCCGGCGCGCGCCAGTTCGGTGTTGATGTCCTGGTAGAGGTCTTCCAGCGACGACAGCACGTAACGGTCGAACAGTTTGTAGATGATCAGCTTGACCCGCATGTCCGCGCTGAGTTCGTGCAGCGCGTGGCGGAAAGCCTGGGTCAGCCCCGCCGGTGCCACCGGGTTGCCGGAATCCTCGATCTTGTGGCCGCCGCAGATCACCGACAGCCGCTGGTTGACCGCGAACAGATCGCGCGATAGCCGCGACTCGTGCTTGCTGGTCATGCTGGTGATCGCCAGCGATTCCTCCAGCTCGTTGTCGGCCACCAGCGTCAGTTCGACCGTGCCCGACGATGTCGACATGCCTGCGCCGAACGGGCGCTGTTGCGGATGCGCCAGCTCGCCGAGGTCGCGGTTGACCCGGCCCAGGAAGCTGCGCTCCACCGCGGAGCGACGCTTGCGCACTTCGCGCATGCCGTCGAAGTAGTGCATCTGCGCGGCGTTGTTCTCGGCCTTCTCGGCCAGGTCGAACAGTGCGTCGTCGACGTGCTCGAAGGCATTGCCGATCCACTGCTGCAGCCGCTTGCCGGCGATGTTGCGCACGGCGTTGAGCAACTCGCCGACGCGTTCGCTGGCGGGGTCCAGGCGCTGGCTCAAGTTGATGACTTTGGATGGATCACTGGCTTCGTTCATCGCCAACCCCCTGAAACATTGCGGTGCACAGCCGAATCCGGCACGGGCTGGGCAGGTACCGACGATAAGCCAAAGCGGGTATGCGTGTCATTCCCCGGCGGCCGTCGGCGCGACGCTACGCCGCGGGAAATCCGCTCAGTTGGAGGGTGCCGATGCCTTCCTCGGGCAGCATCACCGGGATGCCGTCCTCGACCCGGTAGATCACCTTGCGATCGGTGGTGATCAGGGCCTCGCCGACCCGCTCGCGCACCGGTGCGCCCGCGACGGTGTCGACCTTGCCGGTGGCTATCGCGTCGTTCAGCGCATCGAGCTCGCGCTTGCCCAGCGGGCGCAGCGGCATTTTGCTGACGGGGCAGCACAGGATGTCGAGCAGGCGCTTGTCCATGGTGGATCGCTTGGGTGTGCCGGACTGGTGAAAGCCCGTACAATAACCGCTTTTGGATGGCCCGGCCATGACAGGAACAAGCAGACTGCCGCGCGTTGGCGTCGTGATGGGTTCGCGGTCGGATTGGGAAACCATGCAGCACGCGGCGAACGTGCTGACCGAACTGGGCGTGGTTCACGAGGTGAGGGTGGTGTCCGCGCACCGTACGCCGGACCTGCTGTTCAGCTACGCCGAACAGGCCCATGCACGCGGCATCCAGGTGATCGTCGCTGGCGCCGGCGGCGCCGCCCATCTGCCCGGCATGCTGGCGGCCAAGACCCGCCTGCCGGTGTTCGGCGTGCCGGTGCAGTCGAAGGCGCTGAACGGGATGGACTCGCTGCTGTCGATCGCGCAGATGCCGGCCGGCATTCCGGTCGGTACCCTGGCGATCGGCCGCGCCGGTGCGGTGAATGCCGGCCTGCTGGCCGTGGCGGTGCTGGCATTGCACGATCCGGCATTGGCCACGGCGCTGGATCACTGGCGCGCGCGGCAGACCCAGGCCGTGATCGAGCAGCCGGACCCGCGTCAATGAGCGAACGGCGGCAGCCCGTACTGGGCGTACTCGGTGGCGGCCAGCTGGCGCGCATGCTGGCGCTGGCGGGGGCGCCGCTGGGCGTGAACACCCTGGTGGTGGACAGCGCGGCCGACGCCTGCGCCGGCCAGGTCGCGCCATTGGTGGTGGCCGACTGGACCGACTACGCCGCCCTGGAGGCGTTTGCGGGCGGGGTCGACGTGGTCACCTTCGATTTCGAGAATGTGCCGGCCGAGACGGCTCGCTGGCTGGCCGAACGGGTGACGGTCTTCCCCGCGCCGCAGGCACTGGCGGTGGCGCAGGACCGGCTGGCCGAGAAGACGCTGTTCCGCGAGTGCGGCCTGTCCACGCCTGATTTCATGACGGTGGATACCCGCGAACAGCTGGACCAGGCGCTGGCCGTGGTCGGTGCGCCGGCCATCCTGAAGACGCGCCGGCTCGGCTATGACGGCAAGGGCCAGTTCCGGCTGCGCGACCTGGCCGATGCCGATGCGGCATGGGCTGCGCTCGGCGCGCAGGCGTCGCGGCATGGCCTGATCCTGGAGGCGTTCGTGCCGTTCGAGCGCGAGTTGTCGGTGGTCGCCGTGCGTGGCCGCGACGGCGACTTCCGCACCTGGCCGCTGACCCGCAACTGGCACGTCGATGGCGTGCTGTCGATGAGCCTTGCGCCGGCGCCGGACATCGAGCGGTTGCAGCAGCGCGCCACCACGCTGGCGCGGACGCTGGCCGAGCGGCTGGACTACGTAGGCGTGTTCGCGCTGGAACTGTTCGTCAAGGACGGCGACCTGCTCGGCAACGAGATGGCGCCGCGGGTGCACAACTCCGGCCACTGGACCATCGAGGGCGCGCACGCCAGCCAGTTCGAGAACCACGTGCGTGCGGTGCTCGGCCTGCCGCTGGGCGACACCGGCGCGCGCGGCCCGTCGGCGATGTTCAACTGGATCGGCGAGCTGCCCGATGCGTCCGCGGTGCTGCGGGTCGTCGACGCGCACTGGCACGACTACGGCAAGCAGGCCCGGCCCGGCCGCAAGGTGGGCCATGCCACGGTGTGCGCGCCGGATGCGGGGCAGCTGGCCGCGCGGCTGGGCGGGATTGCCGCGGCGCTCGGGCGCGAGGCACAGGTGGCGCCGGTGCTGCAGGTGCTGGATCCTACGGGCTTTTACATCGTGGATGGGGTTGCCCGATAAAAAAACGGAGCCGTCGCCGGCTCCGTTTTTATCGCATGGGTGTCGGGGAATCAGGCCAGGTTGCCGGCCGCGAATTCCCAGTTCACCAGGTTCCAGAACGCCTCCACGTACTTCGGGCGGGCGTTGCGGTAGTCGATGTAGTACGCATGCTCCCACACGTCGGTGGTGAACAGCGGCTTGTCGCTGCCGGTGATCGGAGTGGCGGCGTTGGAGGTGTTGACGATGCCGAGCGAACCGTCCGGGCGCTGCACCAGCCAGGTCCAGCCGGAGCCGAAGTTGCCGGCGGCGGACTTGCTGAACTCCTCCTTGAACTTGTCGAACGAGCCGAACGCCTTGTTGATCGCGTCGCCCAGCTTGCCGGTCGGGGCGCCGCCGCCCTTCGGGCTCATCGAATTCCAGTAGAACGTGTGGTTCCAGATCTGCGCGGCGTTGTTGAACACGCCGCCGGAGGATTTCCGGATGATCTCCTCGAGCGGGGCGCTGGCGAACTCGGTGCCATCGATCAGCTTGTTGAGGTTGGTCACGTAGGCCTGGTGGTGCTTGCCGTAGTGGTATTCCAGCGTTTCGGCGGAGATGTGCGGCTCCAGTGCGTTCTTTTCGTACGGCAGCGGAGGAAGTTCGATCGCCATGATGAGGCTCCTTGAGATGTGGCTGGGGGAGAAAAGATCGGCGCAGCGGACGGCAGCCGACGGGTGACTGATACAATACCGGTCTGCCTGCATTGTAAAGATGAAACACCGAGCCATGGATATCAACGAGCAAATCAGGGCGACGCTGGCCGAGCATCCCATCGTGCTTTTCATGAAGGGCACGCCGGAGTTCCCGATGTGCGGGTTCTCCAGCCGGGCCGCGCAAGCACTGGCCGACGCCGGTGCCGCGTTCCACGCGGTGAACGTGCTGGCCGATCCGCAGATCCGCGCGGCGTTGCCGCACTTTTCCAACTGGCCCACGTTCCCGCAGCTGTTCATCCAGGGCGAGCTGATCGGCGGCTGCGACATCATCGAGGACCTGAAGTCCTCCGGCGAATTGTCCCGCATGGCCAGCGACGTGGCCGGGGTGGCGCCTTGACGGCGCTGCCGGTTGCCCGGTTGCCGGCCGGCTGGCAACCGGCCGCCGACACCCTGGCCGATCGCGTGGTGCTGGTGACCGGGGCCTACGGCGGGCTCGGCGGCGCGGTGGCGCGCGCAGCGTCGCGCGCCGGGGCCACGGTGGTGATCACCGGCAGGCGCAAGCGACAGCTGGAGCAACTGTACGACGCCATGCTGGCCGAGGGCCTGGCCGAGCCGGTGATCCATCCGCTGGACATGGAGGTGGCCACGCCGCGCGAATACGCTGCCCTGGCCGAAGGCCTGGAGCGCGACTTCGGCCGGCTCGACGGCATCGTGCATGCGGCCGCCAGCTTCGGCGGGCTTACCCCGATCGCCATGCACAAGCCGGATGCCTGGCTGCGTGCGATGCACGTCAACGTCAACGCCCCGTTCGCACTGACCCAGGCCTGCCTGCCGCTGCTGACGCAGGCCCAGGACAGCGCCGTGGTGTTCGTGCTGGACGACCCCGAGCTGCTGCAGCGCGCGCACTGGGGCGGCTACGGCGTGTCGAAGGCGGCGCTGGAGCGCTTCGTGGCGATCCTGCACGAGGAAAACGACAGCGGCCCGTTGCGCGTCCATGCCATGCTGCCGGCGCCGATGCGCACGGCATTGCGGCAGCTGGCCTATTTCGGCGAGGACATCCTGCAACGCCCGCTGCCGGATGTCGCGGCCGCGGCGGCGGTGTATCTGCTTGGCGCGCAGGGCGCGGCAGCGCGCGGCACGATGCTGGACCTGCGGAACGACTGACCGGTTGTCACTCCGCGGCATGATGGCGTGCCGCCCAACGAGGATGGAGTCGAGATGGAAACGCAGATGACCACATTGTCGGCGGGCATCCTGCTGTTCCTGATCATGGACCCGCTGGGCAACATCCCGCTGTTCCTGAGCCTGCTGAAGAACGTGCCGCCGAAGCGCCGGCGCCATGTCATGGTGCGCGAGTTGCTGATCGCGCTGGGCGTGCTGCTGGTGTTCCTGTTCGGCGGCCAGCACATCCTCAAGCTGCTGCAGCTGAAGCAGGAGTCGATCAGCATCGCCGGCGGCATCGTGCTGTTCCTGATCGGCATCCGCATGGTATTCCCGCCAGCCGACGGCGGCGGCATCTTCGGCAAGTCCGGCGGCGGCGAGCCGTTCATCGTGCCGATGGCGATTCCCGGCGTGGCCGGCCCCTCGGCGATGGCGGCGTTGCTGCTGCTGACCAATACCCAGCCCGGCCGCACCGCCGACTGGACGATCGCGCTGCTGCTGGCGTGGCTGGCCAGCTCGCTGATCCTGCTCAGCGCCACCTATCTTTTCCGCTGGCTGGGCGAGAGCGTGCTGACCGCGTTGGAGCGCGTGATGGGCATGCTGCTGATCGCGTTGTCGGTACAGATGTTCATGGCCGGCGTGGCGGCGTTCCTGCACATGAATGTTTGAAACGGCGAGCTTGCCGTCATGTCGCAGGCATCGCTTCGGGTCATCGTGCTGCTGTCATAATCGGGCGCCAGGATGGAGGGGGAATCCGAGGACGCAGACATGCTGAGTATCGAACAGTCCCTGACCGAACGATTGCCTTGGCTGGCGCAGTTCCCGCGCCTCCGCCGACCCGTGGCCGGCATGCTGGGGCGGCTGGCCGACGAGGACGGCTTCAACCGCGTGCTGGATCGGGCCGGCAGCGCCGAGGGTTTCGATTTCGTCGATCGCGTGCTGGAGGTGCTCGGCACCAGCCATCACGTCAATCCCGGCGATCTCGAGAACATTCCGGCCGAGGGCCCCCTCCTGGTGGTGGCCAATCACCCGCTGGGCATGCAGGACGCACTGGCGATGCTGCAGCTGATCGGTTCGGTACGCCGCGACGTGCGCATCCTGGGCAATGACTGGCTGGCGACCGTGCCGCAACTGGGCAAGCTGCTGCTGCCGGTGGACGTGTTCGGCAAGGGAGCTGCCTCCCGCTTGCGTGGTATCTACCGCGCGCTGGAGCGGGGCGAGGCGCTGATCGTGTTCCCTGCCGGCGAGGTCTCGCGCGTGCGCGCCGGCGGCGTGCGCGACGGCCGCTGGTCGGAGGGGTTCGCGCGGCTGTCGCTGCGCAGCAAGGTGCCGGTGTTGCCCGTGCACATTTCGGCGCGCAATTCGGCGATGTTCTACGGCCTGTCGATGCTCGCCAAGCCGTTGAGCACGGCGATGCTGCCGCGCGAGGCGGTGGCGCCCGGCAAGCGCAGGATCGGCTTCAGCATCGGCGCGCTGATCGATGCCGAGGAGCTTGCCCGGCGCAGCGGCGGTTCACCGGAGCGGGTGGCGAAACTGATGCGTCGGCACGTCTACCGGGTCGGCCAGCATCGGGGCCTGATCTTCGGTGGCCAGGCGCCGCTGGCGTTGCCGGAACCGGCGGCGCAGGTGGCGGCGGAACTGGCGCGCGGCGAGAAACTGGCCGATCTTGCCGACGGCAAGCAGGCCTGGTTGTACATGGGCGCTGCAGGCGGCGCGGTGATGCGCGAGATCGGCCGGCTGCGCGAACTGACCTTCCGCAAGGTGGGCGAAGGCACCGGTACGCGATGCGACCTGGACGCCTACGACCCCCACTACGAGCATCTGGTGCTGTGGGACCCGCAGGCATCGCGCATCGTCGGCGCCTACCGCTTCGGCCATGGCAGCCGGTTGCTTGCCGAACGCGGCATGGCCGGCCTGTACACCTCCAGCCTGTTCTCCTATTCACCGGCGCTGGAATCGCGGCTGGCGCAGGGACTGGAACTGGGCCGCAGCTTCATCGCGCCGGCCTACTGGCGTTCGCGCGCGCTGGACCAGCTGTGGCAGGGCATCGGCCTGTACCTGCAGCGGCATCCCGAGCTGCGCTACCTGTTCGGACCGGTCAGCATGTCGGTGAGCCTGCCGCGCGAGGCGCGCGAATGGATCGCCGCCGCGCATCAATATTATTTCGGTGCACCGGGCCTGGCCGCGGCGCGGCAGCCGTTCGTGGTCTCGCCCGAAGTGGTGCAGGGCGTGCATGCGGCACTGGAGGGCCTGGATGCCGTCGCCGGGCTGGGCAAGCTCAAGCACCACCTGGATGCACTGGGCGTCAGCATTCCGGTGCTGTACCGCCAGTATGTGGACCTGGTCGAGCCCGCCGGCGTGCAGTTCTTGGGTTTCGGCGAGGATCCGGATTTCTCCGGTTGCGTGGATGGCCTGGTGATGCTCGACCTGGCGAACCTGAAACCCGCCAAGCGTGCGCGCTATCTCGGCAAGACAGGTTGAGTCGATGTTGCCCCACGGCCGCCGCCGCAGCGTCACATGATGACTGCGATTGATGTATATGCTTGATTTAAAAGTAACAAACAAGTTTTGTGCAATCTGGTCATGTATGGCTGGTGACGTGTAAATGTTACAAAAGTGTCATACAATGCCGTTAAAGTTCGCTTAAACAACCGGCCGACGCAAAATCTTGCTGGCCGAAGCGTCCCGAATCCACTCTGTTGGTGCATCGGGGGCCTGCCATACCAGGGTATCAAACAAACACGGGTCAATAGTGCGCTTGGCATGCTCCGGGCCAGGCACCGTTTGCATCCCGAGACGCAAATACTTTCGTTTCGAGCCTGAGAGTCGACAGAATGAATAGCCGAATTCGCGCCAAACTCCTGCCGTTTGCCATCGCTTCGCTGCTGGCGTCGTCGGTGCCTGCCATCGCGCAGGACACCTCCTCTTCGATCAGCGGCCGCGTGCTGGACGCGAGCGGCCAGCCGGTGGCGGGCGCCACCGTGCAGATCGTGCACGAGCCGTCGGGCACCACCAAGATCACCACCACCGATGCCAGCGGCCGTTATGCCGCACAGGGTCTGCGCGTGGGCGGTCCGTTCGACGTCACGGCATCCAAGGCCGGCCTGGCGCAGGCGGAGCATGGGCAGGTGTACCTGCAGCTGGCCCAGGAAACCCCGGTCAACCTGACCATGGGTGCGGAACAGGCCAAGCAGGTCCAGAACCTTGCCGGAGTCATCGTCTCGGCCAACGCATTGGCACAAACCTTTACCCCGGACAACAAGGGCATCTCGACCAACATCTCGCAGCGTGAAATCGAGGCGACGCCGACCCCGGGCCGCTCGATCCAGAACATCGTGCGCCTCGATCCGCGCATCGTGATCTCCGACCGCGACCGCGGCGAGATCTCCGCGATCGGCCAGAACAGCCGCTACAACAACATCACGGTGGATTCGGTCAGCGCCAATGATCCGTTCGGGCTGAACGCGAACGGCCTGCCGACGCTGGGCACGCCGATTTCGCAGGACACGATCCAGGAATACAACATCTCGACCGCCAACTACGACGTGGCCACGCGTCGCGGCGTCGGCGCGATCGTCAACGCAGTGACCAAGAGCGGTACCAACGATTTCCATGGTTCGGCGTACTACGCGTTCCAGAATCGCGACAAGATGATCGCCGACTATAACGACAAGCCGTATGGCGGCTTCCGCCGCACCTGGACCGCCGGCGGCACCGTCGGCGGCCCGATCATCAAGGACAAGCTGTTCTTCTTTGCCTCGTACGAGAAGAGCAAGCAGATCGGCCCGTCCTCCCAGTACGGCGTGCAGGGCTCCGGCGCGACCACCGAGATCCGCGGCCTGACCCAGCAGAATGTCGACGCCATCACCGCTGCAGCCAAGGCCAAGGGCTTTGACGTCGGTGGTCTCGGCGGCGGCAACACCGATCTGCAGGACAAGCGTTACCTGGCCAAGATCGACTGGAACATCACCAACAACCACCGCGCCAGCTTCACCTACAGCCAGACCAAGGAAAACAAGCCGATCATCACCGGCAACAACAACATCCTGGTGCTGTCCAGCGGCTGGTACAAGACCAACGTCGACAACAAGAGCTACGCGCTGCACTTCTATGACGACTGGTCGGATGTCTTCTCCACCGACACCACTCTTTCCTACGCCGACTTCCAGCAGAACCGCGGCCCGTACAACGGCGTCGCCCAGCCGGACGTCTCGGTGTGCCTGAACAGCGTCAACGGTTGCTACAGCTCCAGCAGCTCGCCGGGCGTGGAGTTCGGTACCGAATACTCCAGCCAGGCCAACGTGCTGCACGTGAAGACGCTGAATGCGGCGTGGGCCGGCACGCTCTATCTGGGCGACCACACGGTCAAGGGTGGTTTCGATTTCCAGCGCGGCCAGTACTACAACCTGTTCCTGCAGAACGCGTTCGGCAGCTACCAGTTCAACACGCTGGCCGATTTCAATGCCGGCAAGTATTACCAGTACCGTTACAACGCACCGGCCGCAGGCCTCGGCCTGAGCGACGTCGCCGCCAACTTCGAGTTGAAGGAATACGGCATCTTCCTGCAGGACACCTGGCAGGTGAACCACAACCTGTCGGTGCAGTACGGTTTCCGCGTCGATATTCCGCTGACCAGTGACCGGCCGCTGTACAACCCGTGCTATGCGGCTGCTCCCGGGGTAGCCGTGGTGGCGGCCAACTGCGTTTCGGCCAAGGGTGGTTTCGGTCGTACCAATACCAGCACGATCAATGGCAACCGCCAGGTACAGCCGCGGATGTCGTTCAACTACACCTTCGACACCGAGCGCCTGACCCAACTGCGCGGCGGTGCCGGCCTGTTCATCTCCAACCCGCCGAGCGTGTGGCTGGGCAACATCTACCAGAACTCCGGCGTGACCCAGGTGCAGTACAACTGCGGTCCGACGCAGAGCGCGTGCAATACCGCGACCGGCCTGCCGCCGTTCAGCGCCAACCCGAACGGGCAGAATGGCGGCTCGGCGCCGGTTCCCGGCGCCAAGGGCGCGCAGATGGCGGTCAGCACGGTCAGCGACAACTTCCAGCTTCCGAGCGTTTGGAAAATGTCGCTCGGCTTCGATCGCGAGCTGCCGTGGTGGGGCCTGGTGTTCACCGCGGATTACGAGCACATCAAGAACCGCAACGCGATCTGGTACCAGAACCTCAATATCGGCGCACCCACCGGCGTGCTGCCGGATGGCCGGTTCACCTACTACAAGAATCCGACGGGCGGCAGCAGCGGCAATACCGCGCGTGCGAATTCCAACCAGGCGTTCGGCGATGCGGTGATCAACCTGGCCAACAGCGCTCGGGGCAGCGCCGACAGCCTCAGCCTCTCCCTGAAGAAGCCGTTCGCGGACGAGTGGTCCGGCATGGTCGGCTTCACCTGGAGCCGCGCCACGGAGGTGAACCCGGGTACCTCGAGCGTGGCCCGTTCGAGCTTCAGCAACAACGTCTGGGTGAACCCGAACGCCAACAAGGCAAGCACATCCAGCTACTCGATCCCGAAGCGCGTGATCGCTTCGCTGACCTGGCAGCACCGCTTCTTCGGCGACTACGCCACCAGCGCCACCATGTTCTATGACGGCCACTCGGGCACTCCGTACAGCTGGCGCTTCGGCAACGACGCCAACGGCGACGGTTTCACCTCCGACCTGGCCTACATCCCGAACAAGGGCGACATCAACTTCGCGCCGGGCACCACGCAGGCACAGAAGGATTCGTTCTGGGCGTACATCGACAGCAACAAGTATCTGCGTGACCACAAGGGCGAGATTGCCAGCCGCAACGGCGCCCGTGCTCCCTGGATCAACCAGATCGACCTGAGCTTCAGCCAGGAGATCCCGGGCCTGTTCAAGGGCAACAAGGGCGTCATCCGGCTGGATATCTACAACGTCGGCAACATGCTCAACAAGAAGTGGGGCGTCGACCACCGCGCCAGCTTCCCGCTGGTTCGCAACCTCGCCGATTTCGCCGGCGTAGGGGCCGATGGCAAGTACATCTACGACATCAGCAAGGCGGCTTACAAGGACAGCAACGGCAACTACAGCCCGCTGCCGCTGCCGCGCGCCGACGAGTTGAACGGCCCGACCCAGCGCTGGTCGATCCTGGCCACCCTGCGTTACACGTTCTGAGTCATCCGTTGTTCGGTAATACTGGCCGGCGCCCGCGAGGGTGCCGGCTTTTTGTTGGCCGGTACTTGACCCTGTCCCGCGTATGCCTTGAAGCTAGGCGGTCTGCCCTGCATGAAGGCAGTGCCTGTCGTAGGACCATGGAGATTCGATGAACACCCATTACGCCGACCCTTCCGGCACAACCAAGACCGTCAGCGCCCGCATCTCGCCGATCGGCGGGCTGGACGTCCTGTCCCGCAACGAAGTGGCGCGCCTGCGCGGCGCCAGCGGCTCGGGCCTGCATGCGCTGCTGCGGCGCTGCGCGCTGGCGGTGCTGACCTCGGGCAACGTCAGCGATGACCCGCGGGCGATGTTGGAGCAGTACCCGGATTTCGACATCCAGGTGCTGCAGCAGGACCGCGGCATGAAGATCGAACTGACCAACGCGCCGGGGCAGGCCTTCGTGGACGGCCAGATCATCCGCGGCATCAACGAGCTGCTGGTGGCGGTGGTGCGCGACATCGTCTACGTGTCGACCCAGCTGGAACAGATCGGCTTCGATCTCGACGGCTCGGCCGCGCTGACCCAGGGCGTGTTCGAGATCCTGCGCAACGCGCGCATCCTGAAACCGCAGGTCGATCCGAACCTGGTGGTGTGCTGGGGCGGCCATTCGATTTCGCGCGAGGAGTACGACTACACCAAGCTGGTCGGCTACCAGCTCGGCCTGCGCGGACTGGACATCTGCACCGGTTGCGGCCCCGGCGCGATGAAGGGGCCGATGAAGGGCGCGACCATCTCGCACGCCAAGCAGCGGCGGCGGCACAACCGTTACATCGGCATCACCGAACCGGGCATCATCGCGGCGGAATCGCCGAACCCGATCGTCAACCACCTGGTGATCATGCCGGACATCGAGAAGCGGCTGGAGGCGTTCGTGCGCCTGGGCCACGGCATCATCGTGTTCCCCGGCGGCGTCGGCACGGCCGAGGAGATCCTCTACCTGCTCGGCATCCTGCTGCACCCGGACAACGCCAGCACGCCTTTCCCGCTGATCTTCACCGGGCCGCGCCAGTCGGCTGCCTATTTCGAGCAGATCGATCGTTTCCTGCGCCTGACCCTGGGCGACGAAGTGGCCCGGCACTACCAGATCATCGTGGACGATCCGGAGACGGTGGCGCGCACGATGCTCAAGGGTCTGGAAAAGGTACGCCACAACCGGCTCGACACCAAGGACGCGTTCTTCTTCAACTGGGCGCTGCAGATTCCGCTGGAATTCCAGCAGCCGTTCCGCCCCACCCACGAGGCGATGCGCGCACTGCAGCTGCACCACGGGCGCCCGCGGCACGAGCTGGCGGCGGACCTGCGCCGGGCGTTCTCCGGCATCGTCGCCGGCAACGTGAAGGAGGAGGGCGTGAAGGCGATCGAGCAGGATGGTCCGTTCGAGATCGACGGCGATGCGGACATCATGCACGCGCTGGACAAGCTGCTGCAGGCCTTCGTCGAGCAGCATCGGATGAAGCTGCCCGGCGGCGCGGCGTACGTGCCGTGCTACCGGATACTGACCGGCTGAATCGATGGGCGCTGCCCGCGTCCGCCGGCTTGACAGCTCATCGCGGCCCCGACAAACTACGCAGCTCCCGCCCGAATAGCTCAGCCGGTTAGAGCACTTGACTGTTAATCAGGGGGTCGTTGGTTCGAGTCCAACTTCGGGCGCCAGACATACTCCACGAAAGCCGGCATGCTGCCGGCTTTCGTGTTTTCGCGCCGCCTATTCCTTGCAGCTGGCGGCCTGCGCCGTGCTGCCCGGCGCGCCGCGGACGCGGCCGGCGTTGGAGACCACCACGCTGAGTACCCGTTCCGCACCGGATCGCTGGCAGAACAGCAGGGTGAGGTTGCTGCCATGAGCGGTGCCGTCGGGATGGAAACGCACGATGGGCCGGGCGCTGCTGCTCCGGATGATCAGCTTGTCACGGTAGCCGGATCCGACGCGAAGCGGCCGGTTGTCGGGTTGGTCGTTGTGGTCGGCGTCGTGGGCAAGCAGCCAGCCGTCTTCCCAGCGCGCGTCGTTGCTGCAGCTGCTGCCGTCGCGCGACGGGCAGAACAGCGTGCGCCTGCCGCTCATGATGGCGGTTTCGCGGGCGTGTCGCAGCGCTGCGATGAAATCCGCCTGGGCAACCTGCAGATGGTTGCGGCCAAGCAGCTTCGCCATTACCGGTATGGACATGCTGGTGACGGCAGCGATGATCAGGAGCACCATGATCTGCTCGATCAGGGTCATGCCATGTTGCAGCGGGCAAGGTGCCGAATGCCTGGAGGTCGTCACGGCGTCGCTTCCTGCGGGTCCGGGAGGTTCCATGCTAGGGCGCTGGCGCCATGCGGCCAGCAGCCCGGTGCCGATGCGGCTGTCGGCCCCTGCTGACGGTTCCTGTCAGCAGGCCCGATTTAAAATGACCTGCCGCGCCCACACCTGTAGCCGATGACCGACCGCTTCCAACTCGCCGCTCCCTACCAACCCGCCGGCGACCAGCCGCAGGCGATCGCACGGCTGGCCGAGGGCTTCGAGGCCGGCCTGGCCGCGCAGACCCTGCTCGGCGTGACCGGCTCGGGCAAGACCTACACCATCGCGAACGTGATCGAGCGCATCCAGCGTCCGACCATCGTGATGGCGCCGAACAAGACGCTGGCAGCGCAGTTGTACGGCGAGTTCCGCGAGTTCTTCCCGCACAACGCGGTGGAGTACTTCGTCAGCTACTACGACTACTACCAGCCGGAAGCCTACGTGGTGGCGTCGGACACCTTCATCGAGAAGGACTCCTCGATCAACGAGCACATCGAGCAGATGCGCCTGTCGGCGACCAAAGCGCTGTTGTCGCGGCGGGATTCGATCATCGTCGCCACGGTGTCGGCGATCTACGGCCTCGGCAATCCGGAGGACTACCTGTCGCTGCGGCTGATCCTGGCCAAGGGCGAGCGCATCGACCAGCGCAAGCTGATCCACCAGCTCACCGAACTGCAATACACCCGCAACGAGCTGGAACTGCGTCGCGGCACCTACCGCGTGCGCGGCGAGATCATCGACGTGTTCCCCGCCGAGTCGGAGACCGAGGCGCTGCGCATCGAGCTGTTCGACGGCGAAGTGGAGAACATGGTGCTGTTCGATCCGCTCACCGGCGAGACGATCCGCAAGGTGCAACGCTATACGGTCTACCCGCGCACGCACTACGCCAGCACGCGCGAAAGCGTGCTCAACGCGATCGAGACGATCAAGGTCGAGCTGAAGGAACGGCTGGAGCTGCTGTACCGCGAGAACAAGCTGGTCGAGGCGCAGCGGCTGGACCAGCGCACCCGCTTCGACCTGGAGATGATGGCCGAGGTGGGCTACTGCCAGGGCATCGAGAACTACTCGCGCCACCTGACCCGGCGTGCGCCGGGCGAGCCGCCGCCCACGCTGTTCGACTACCTGCCGGCCGACGGCCTGCTGGTGGTGGACGAATCGCACGTCACCGTGCCGCAGCTGGGCGCGATGTACAAGGGCGACCGCTCGCGCAAGGAGACCCTGGTGGAGTTCGGTTTCCGGCTGCCGTCGGCGATGGACAACCGGCCGCTGCGCTTCGAGGAGTGGGAAGAGCGCGTGCCGCGGGCGATCTACGTCTCCGCCACCCCGCGCGACTACGAGTTGCGCAAGTCCGGCGACGCGGTGACCGAACTGGTGGTGCGCCCGACCGGCCTGGTCGATCCGGAAGTGGAGGTGCGCCCGGTGCGCACCCAGGTCGACGACCTGCTCAGCGAGGTGCACAAGCGCGTGGCGATCGGCGACCGCGTGCTGGTCACCACGCTGACCAAGCGGATGGCCGAGAACCTCACCGAGTATCTGGCCGAGCACGACGTGAAGGTGCGCTACCTGCACTCGGACATCGAGACGGTGGAGCGCAGCGAGATCATCCGCGACCTGCGCCTGGGCGAGTTCGACGTGCTGGTCGGCATCAACCTGCTGCGCGAAGGGCTGGACATGCCCGAGGTGTCGCTGGTGGCGATCCTCGACGCCGACAAGGAGGGCTTCCTGCGCTCCACCGGCTCGCTGATCCAGACCATCGGCCGCGCCGCCCGCAACGTGCGCGGCAAGGCGATCCTCTATGCCGACGAGGTGACCCGCTCGATGCGGGCGGCGATGGACGAGACCGCCCGCCGCCGCGAGAAGCAGATGGCCTGGAACGAGGCCAACGGCATCACGCCCAAGACCGTGGTGCGGCGCATCGCCGATATCATGGAAGGCGCGCGCAGCGAGGCGGGCAATCGCCGTGGCGGCAAATCCTCGACGCGCGGTCGTGCCGCGGTGGCCGAGCCTGCCGCCGAGTACGCCGGACTCAGTCCCCAGCAGGCGGCCGGTACGATCAGGAAACTCGAGGCGCAGATGTACAAGCACGCGCAGAACCTCGAGTTCGAGGACGCCGCCCGTCTGCGCGACCAGATCCACCAGTTGCGCGAACAGGCCCTGCGCTGAGTCGGCAACGGGGCCGCCTGCGGGATATTGTCCGGTGCCGGCAGCTCCCGTATACTGCGCGGCTCGCGTAGCTGGTTTGCGCGATACGGGCGGTTAGCTCAGCGGTAGAGCACTACCTTGACATGGTAGGGGTCACAAGTTCGATCCTTGTACCGCCCACCACCTTGAGTCCAGCAACGGCGCGGCTTTCGGGCTTGGCGCCGTTTCTGCTTCTTGCGGCTGCTGACTCCGAACTGACCTGTGAAGCCGGGGCACGCCATCGTCCGGATCGGCGTTCCAGGCGTCCGGCGCTCCGCGGGGCTGCCCGAGGTGGGCTGGGTTGAACGCGGCGTACCGCCCGTCATGGCCGCCACCTCCTCTCCCTTGCTCGTCACCGATTCGCCCCGGCGCATCCCTGTCCGTTACGTTGCGGTGACGCGACTCCGAGGCAACAATGATGCCGTAGCCCGTTGGGACGAAGCACGCCGGCGACTACCTGTTTGCGCGCTGACGCCGGCGTTTCCAGCGCAGCCAGCGCCGTTCCGTCCAGACCAGGGCCCGCCCCATCGGGCGGCGCAGGAAAGGAAGGTCCTGGGCCAGCAGCAACAGGCCGAGCGGCAGCATCCACAGGCCGAGGATCGGCAGGATGCTGAAAACCCCGCCCACCACGAGCAGCAGCCCCACGGGGAGGCGCACCCAGCGCGCCGAGGGCGAGCGCAGCCGGCGAACCCACCGGCCGACACCCTTCGGCAGCTCCCGTTCCAGACGGTCGAGTCGCCGGTCCAGTCTTTCCTTGTCTTTGTCGTTCATGCCTCGCGGGCAACCGTCGCCTGAGCCGGGGCCATCGTATCGGCAAACCGGTGCCTCCCACCCGCAACGGGCCGGTGGATGGGGGCCTACTCGTCCTCCGTCGAAGCGGGCGACAGGTAGTTCGGGTCTTCCGAATCGCGCGCGTGGCGGATGGCGTTGCGCAGGCGAAGGTCGAGATGGTCGAAATCGAGGATGACCTTGCCGGAGTGGACGGCCTTGACGGCCGACATCGGCACCACGAAGTCGCCGGCGTTCTCGATGTAGACCAGCAGCTCGGGCAGCCCGTGCCGGATCTCGCGGACGGAGCCGATGCCTTCGCAGCCGTCGGCGACGAAAACCATGGAACCCTCGTTGATCTGCTCGCGCATGTCTCGATTCTCCGGGGCGGGTGGGCGGAGGGGCGCCGCATGGCGGGCCGCGGCGCATGATGGGCACAGCTGTCGTCTTGGAGCGGTGAAAGGCCACGTTCCGTACCCGGCTGGCCGCGCCTGGGTCGCGGCTTCCGGGCCGGCTGTGAAAGAATGGAGGCCTGCCATCGTGGATGGCCGAACCCGACCGTGGCCGCCACCGCCGCGGCATGTACCCCCGACGGCCGTCGCGCTCGACGGCCGTCTCCAAGCGAACGAGCCCCATGCAAGCCATCGAAACCCTGATCGACGACGCCTTCGAGCGCCGCAACGCGCTCACCCAGGCCGAGATCGAAACCCACCTGCGGCCGGCCATCGGCCAGGTCCTCGACCTGCTCGAATCCGGCGAGCGCCGCGTCGCCGAACCGGACGGCCGCGGCGGCTGGACGGTGAACCAATGGATCAAGAAGGCGGTGCTGCTGTACTTCCGCATCAACGACAACCGCGTGGTCGACGGCGGCCCGGCGCAGGCGTTCGACAAGGTGCCGCTGCGCTTCGCCCACGGCAACGATGAGGAACTGCAGCGGCTCGGCGCGCGCGTGGTGCCCGGCGCGCTGGTGCGCCGCGGCGCGCATATCGCGAAGGACGCGGTGCTGATGCCCAGTTACGTCAACATCGGCGCCTACGTGGGCGCCGGCAGCATGGTCGACACCTGGGCCACGGTCGGTTCCTGTGCGCAGATCGGCGCGGGCGTGCACCTGTCCGGCGGCGTCGGCATCGGCGGCGTGCTGGAGCCGCTGCAGGCCAACCCCACCATCATCGAGGACGGCTGCTTCATCGGCGCGCGCTCCGAAGTGGTCGAGGGCGTGGTGGTGGAGAAGGGCAGCGTGATCGGCATGGGCGTGTTCCTCGGCCAGTCCACCCGCATCTACAACCGCGCCACGGGTGAAACCAGCTACGGCCGCGTGCCCGCCGGCAGCGTGGTGGTGGCCGGCAGCCTGCCGTCGAAGGACGGCAGCCACAGCCTGTACGCGGCGATCATCGTCAAGCAGGTCGACGAGAAGACCCGCGGCAAGACTTCGATCAACGACTTGCTGCGGAGCGGCGAGTGAGGCAACAGGACCACGGGGGAGGCGGGGATGGAGAAGATTTCGTACGGGGGCACTTTTTTCGTCAAGGTCGTATTCCCCGTGTTCTGGTTCGTGTTCCTCACGCTGTTCCTGCTCGTCGGCGCGGTCAGCGGTGACTGGAAACAGCCGATGTTTGTGCTCCAGCCGCTGCTCATGATGGCCTTCGGCTACTTCCTGTTCCGCAAGCTGGTATGGAATCTTGCCGATGAAGTGCGCGATGGCGGCAGCTACCTGCTGGTGCGCAAGGGCTCCGTGGAGCAGCGGGTACCGTTGGCGAACGTGATGAACGTGAGCATGAGCCAGTTCACCAATCCGAAGCGATTGACGCTGCGCCTTCGCAAGCCTTGCGAATTCGGCGACGAAATCACCTTCATACCGCGGTTGCCGTTCCTTCAGTTCAACCCGTTCGCATGCAACGCCATCGCTGAAAACCTGATGCGTCGCGTCGATGATGCCCGGCGAGGCGAACCAGCATGACCACGATCCATGGCCTGCCCACCTGCGACACCTGCCGCAAGGCGCGCAACTGGCTGGACCGCTTCCAGGTGCCGTACACGTTCGTGGACTACCGCGCCACCCCGGTGCCGGCGGCGACGCTGAAGGACTGGGCGGCGCAGCTCGGCGGCTGGGAGAAGCTGGTCAACAAGTCGTCCACCACCTGGCGCAACCTGCTGCCGCAGCGCAAGAACCCCGGCAGCGACCCGGAGTGGACCTTGCTGCTGAAGGAACATCCCGCGCTGATCCGCCGCCCGGTGGTGCTCAAGGAGGACGGCAGCGTCAGCGTGGGCTTCACCGACAACGGCTTCAAGAAGCTGTTCGGCAAGCCGTGAGCACGCCTCGATGAGTGAAGTTCTCGACCTTGCCCGTGACCTGATCCGCCGCCGCTCGGTGACGCCCGAGGATGCCGGCTGCCTGCCGCTGATCGGCGGGCGCCTGCAACATGCCGGTTTCCGCGTCGAGCATCTGCGCTACGGCGACGTGGACAACCTGTGGGCCACGCACGGCACGGACGGCCCCACACTGATCTTCCTCGGCCATACCGACGTGGTGCCGAGCGGCCCGGAAGCGGCATGGCAGAGCCCGCCGTTCGAGCCGACCATCCGCGATGGCGATGGCTTTTGCGTTCGTCCTGACCGCGAGCATCAAAAAGCCGCCATCCGTGGCCGCACTCCTCACCTGTACGGCCGCGGCGCCGCCGACATGAAGGGCTCGGTGGCGGCGATGGTGGTGGCGCTGGAGCGGTTCGTGGCGGCGCATCCCGACCATCGCGGCCGGGTCGGCCTGCTGCTGACCAGCGACGAGGAAGGCCCGACCAACCTCGACGGCGTGCGCAAGGTGGCCGAACGCTTCCGTGCCGGCGGCGAGCGCATCGACTGGTGCGTGGTGGGCGAGCCGTCGGCGAAGGAACGGCTGGGCGACCTGATCCGCGTGGGCCGGCGCGGCTCGCTGTCCGGCACGCTCGTCGTGCGCGGGGTGCAGGGCCACGTGGCGTATCCCGAGAAGGCGCTGAACCCGATCCATGCCTTTGCCCCCGCGCTGGCGGAACTCGCCGCCGAGCGCTGGGACGCGGGCAACGCGGATTTCCCGCCCACCTCGTTCCAGGTCTCCAACCTCAACGCGGGCACCGGCGCCAACAACGTGATCCCGGGCGAACTCAGCGCGCTGGTCAACTTCCGCTACTGCACCGCGAGCACGGCGGACGAATTGCGCGCGCGCACCGAGGCGATCCTGCAACGGCACGGCCTGGACTATGCGCTGGACTGGAACCTCTCCGGCGAACCCTTCCTCACCCCGCCCGGCGGCATGCTGCGCGAAACCGTGCTGGCGGTCTGCCGCGAGCTGTGCGGCATCGAGCCGGAGCAGAGCACCGGCGGCGGCACGTCGGACGGCCGCTTCATCGCGCCGCTCGGCGCCGAGGTGATCGAGCTGGGACCGGTCAATGCGACGATCCACAAGGTCGATGAATGCGTGTCGCTGGACGAGCTGGAGCGCCTGCCGCAGCTGTACCACGCCATCTGCGAACGGCTGCTGGCCGCGGCCTGACCTTTCGGCCGGCGGCGGAGTGCTTGGCGTCAGGGCCGCCGTTCGTCGCCGGCCTCCGACGGGATCGCCCGTGGCGCGGCTTCGTCCGGCGGAGTATCCCGGAGTCCCTTGCGAAAGTCGGCGATGGCGCTGCCGAGGTCGCGGCCGGCGTTGCGCAGCTTGCCGGTGCCGAAGACCAGCAGCGCCAGCACGAGCAGCACGATCCAGTGCGAAAAACTGTCGAGTCCGAACATGTGGTGGATTCCCGGTTATGGAAGTGGGTGGGCCGGCCGCGCGTGCAACGTCGGCGGAAGCGGTGGCTGCGAACTGGCCAGCGGGCCCGCGGCTGGCGCGGGTGTGGCCAGGCACTGCAGCGGGCCGCGGGCGCCTGTGGCGGCCCGGGTGGGGCACTGGTAATCCAGTGCAGCCACCAGCGCGGGCGTGACCTCGTCGAAACCGAGCACGGCGCCGCCGTGTTCGTGCACGAAGGCTTCCGCCGCGGCACGGGTGGCGAACGGCGCCAGGGTCGGCCCCATCGAGCCAGGCAGCGGCTGCCAGGCCGCGTAGAAAGCGCGACGCGCGTCGATGAAGCTGACCGCGGCGTGGCTGGGCTGCTGCCAGTCGAGGTGGGCGCTGTCCTGCACGTACAGCTCCAGCAGCGCGGACTGGTTCTCCGGCTGCAGCACGTAGGCGAAGAAATCGCGGGTGGAGTCGAACACCAGCGGCCTGGCGCGGCCGGCCACCCAGGCTTCCGCCCGCGGGCCGGGCGAGCCGTCCAGGTACATGCCGCAGACGGCGCAGGCGTCGTCCGGGTGGGTGTCGACCGCGTGCTGCGCGGGAGCGCGGCCGCCGCCGCAGCCGGCAAGCAGGGCCAGCGCGACGGCCAGTGCGGCCAGTCGGCCGGAGCGGGACGCGGGGCGGGTTCGCATGCGGTTCTCCTCAGACTTCCTTGCGCCGGAACGCGAGCATCGCCCACGCGAACGGCGCCACCGCCCAGGCCAGCATCACCAGGCACAGCAGCAGCGGCGGATAGGCGTGGTGGGCGGTCATGCCGGTCAGCAGGTCGTTGCCGGCGCCGTCGCCCAGCGCGGTGAGGTTGACCAGCCGGAACACGTCGACCGGGTTGAGCAGCAGCAGGTACGGATACACCGCGCGCTCCACCGGGTTGCCGCCGCTGACCACCAGCAGCGCCAACAGCGCGAGGTCGAACAGCACCACGCTGACCAGCCAGCCGATCAGTGCCAGGCCGGCGGCGCGGGACTTGTCGACGGTCTGCACGCTGATCAGGCAGGCCAGTCCGACGAAGCAGGCGCCCAGCAGCGAGGCGCTGAGGATGAAGCGGCCGATGTGCAGCCACGCCTGCAGCGTCTGCGCGGGCGGCTGCATCAGCTGCATGATCGCCACCGCCAGGCCGAAGCCGGCCAGCGTGGCGGCGGCCAGCGCGCCGCAGTGGCCGAGGAACTTGCCGGCGACCAGCTGGCCGCGCGCCAGCGGGTAGCTGAGCATCAGCAGCAGGGTGCCGTCGTCGCGTTCGCCGACGATGGCGTCGTAGGCGATCAGCAGGCCGATCAGCGGGATCACGAAGGCGCCCAGCGTGGTCAGGCTGGCCAGCGTGGCGTCGAACGAGGTGAACCCGACTTGGCCGGCGGCGGCGCTGCCGAACCAGGCGATGCCCAGCGCCAGCAGCGCGAACAGTATGGTGAGCGCCACCGTCCAGCGGTTGCGGAAGTCGTCGCGGAACTCCTTTCCGGCAACGATGAGGATGGTGTTCATGCGCAGGCCTCCGCGGCGGCGGGCCGCTGGCCGGCGCCGAGCCAGTCGTAGAGCTGCGCCAGCGTGGGCTCGCGCACGTCGAGGTCGACCACGGCGGGGTCGGCGAGCAGTTCGCGCAGCATGGGCAGCTTGCCGGCGCGCGGCACCTGCAGTTCCAGCCGGCCGTCGGGCCGCAGCTGCGCGGGCAGGCCGCGCGCGTCCAGCCGGATCAGCAGCCCGTCGACGGCGTGCTGGTGCGGGCGCAGCAGCAGGCGGGCGGGCAGCGCGGCCTGCTCGCCCAGCGCGTTGAGGCTGCCGGCGGCGAGCAGCCGGCCCTGGCGCAGGATCAGCGCGCCGTCGATGTGCGGTTCCAGTTCGGCCAGCAGGTGCGAGGAGATCAGCACGCAGCGCCCGTCCGCACGCAGCTCGCCGACGATGCGGTACAGCTCGCGGGTGGCCTGCGGGTCGAGGCCGGTGGTCGGTTCGTCCAGCAGCACCAGTTCCGGCGAGCCCAGCAGGGCCTGCGCCAGGCCGAGGCGCTGGCGCATGCCCTTGGAGTAGGTGCCGATGCGCCGGTCGGCGGCGTGCGCCAGGCCGACGCGTTCCAGCAGCGCCTGCGCCTGGCCGCGCGGCGCCTGCTTCAGCCGGGCCAGGTAGTCGAGCAGCTCGCGCCCGCTCAGGCTGGCGTAGAAGGTGGCGCTCTCGGGCAGGTAGCCGATGCGCCGGCGCAGCGCGTGCGCGCGCCACGGCGACTGGCCGAGCACGTCGAGGCGGCCGCTGCTGGGTGCGATCAGGCCGAGGATCAGCTTGATCAGGGTCGACTTGCCGGCGCCGTTGTGGCCGAGCAGGCCGATCACCTGGCCGCGCGGCACGCAGGCGCTGACGCCGTCGAGCGCGGCGAGCGTGCCGTAGCGCTTGGCCAGCGCCTCGAATTCAATCGCGTGGTTCATGGTCGGGCCGGAAGGAGGTGGGGGCTTTCATCAGCGGATGGCTGTCCTGCACCGACGGCGGCGTGAACACCGGGAACGCGCGCTGCACGTAGCGCATCAGCAGCACGGCGGGGCTGGACATCAGGTTGCGCGCGGTGGGGTATTTCCACAGCAGCACGTCGACGCCGTCGTTGGGGCGGAACGGGACGTCGCCGATGCCGTCGGCGTCCAGGTCCCAGCCGAGGTAGTCGCTCCAGAAATTGCCGCGGCCGTCCGCCGACCACTCCTGGGCGAGGTTCTGCACGTACTTCACCTGGATGCGGTTGTCCACGAAGCGGTTGCCCCAGAGGCGGTTGTTCTCCGAGCCCGCGGTCACGTGGATGCCGATCTGCGAGTCGGCCACGAGGTTGTCGTGGAGGGTGTTGAACTGCGACAGGTAGACGAACAGCCCCTTGCCCTCGGTGCCGTCGATCAGCCCGCCCTGCGTGTCGCGCAGGCCGTCGACGTGGCGTATCTGGTTGCCGGCGATTTCACTGTGCGAGATGTAGTTGAGCAGGAAGCCGTAGGAATCCTCGTGCTCGGCGGTGTTGCCGATCACCCGCAGGTGGTCGGACGACATCAGCGCGTAGCCGGCGAGGTTGCCGCGACTGACGTTGCCCAGCAGCAGGTTGTGCTGGGAATACATGTAGTGGATGCCGTAGCGCACGTCGTGCACCACGTTGCGCGCGATGGTGTTGTGCGGGCTGACGTAGACGTAGATGCCGTCGCGCGAGCCGGCCACGTCGTTGCCCTCGATGGTGCAGCCGGTGTCGTTCCACAGGTGGATGCCGTCGCCGCGGTCGGCCACGCGCAGCGAGCGCATGCCGCGGATCACGTTGTGCGCCACCCGCACGTCGGCCGCGCCGTCGAGGTAGACGCCGAACAGGCTTTCCTCGATGCGGTTGCCCTCGAGCGTGACCTCGCGCGCCTGGCGTTCGACGAAGATGCCCGCGTTCATCGCGGTGAGGTCGCTGCCGCTGCGGCGGAGGGTCAGCCCGCGCACGGCGACCCGCGCGGCGCCGATGCGCACCACGTCGCCCGAGCCGCCGCCGTCCAGGATGGCGCCGGGCTCGCCGACCAGGGTGATGGGCTTGTCCAGCCGCAGATGCACCGCGTGCACGCCGGCCGGCACGCGGACGGTGGCACCCGGCGCCGCCGCGGCCACGGCCTGCTCCAGTGGCTCGCGCGCATGTGCCGGCGCCGCCAGCGGCAGCGCCAGCGCCAGGACGGCGAGGAGGCGGGGCATGTCCATGGAAGCGGAAGATCCGGCCGTGCCGCCGCGCGCGCTGCGCGGCGGCACGGCGCGGCTCAGGCCTCGACCAGCATCCGCCCGCTCATCTCCATGTGCATCGCATGGCAGAAGAACGTGCAGTAGTACCAGAACACCCCCGCCTTGTCGGCGGTGAAGGTGGCCGAGGCGGTGGCGCCGGGGCTGATCTCCATGTTGATGCCGTAGTTGGTGATGCAGAAGCCGTGGCTGACGTCCTCCACCGCGTCGATGTTGGTCACCACCACCGTCACCTCGTCGCCCTTCTTCACCTTGAAGCTGCCCAGGCCGAAGATCGGCGCGGCCGAGGTCATGTACACGAACACCTTGCGGCCCTCGCGGATGACCTTGCTGTCGGCCAGCACGTTGATGTCGTGGCGCTTGGCCATGGCCACCGTCTCGGCGAAGAAAGGGTCGTCGCGCTCCCAGCTCTTCTTGACTTTGTCGATCAGCAGCCGGCGGTGCAGCAGGATCACGTCGTGCGGCTCGGCGTAGACCGGGCCGTCGGCGACCAGCTTCATGGTCTCGCCGGAGATGTCGATCAGCTGGTCGTTGTCCGGATGCAGCGGGCCAGTGGGCAGGAAGCGGTCCTTGGAGAACTTGTTCAGCGACACCAGCCACTTGCCGTCGGCGTCGCGCGTCTCGCCCATCGAGCTGTGGCAGTGGCCGGGCTGGTAGGCCACGTCGATCTTCTGGCGCAGGTAGTTGACCTTCTTGCCGCCGTGGGCGGCGATCGCGTCCTCGATGTTCCACTTGGCGATCTGGCTGTCGATGAACAGCGTGGTGTAGCCGTTGCCGCGGCCGTCGTAGGCGGTGTGCAAGGGGCCCAGGCCCAGTTCGGGCTCGGCCACCACGGTGTCGCGCGGATCCTTGAGCTTGCCGGCGAACCAGTCGTCGATGCGGCTCCACTCCATCACGGTGACGGTGGGCGAGAGCTTGCCGTTGGCCACCACGTACTTGCCGTCGGGGCTGGCGTTGATGCCGTGCGGGTTCTTCGGGATCGGGATGTAAAGGGTGAACGACGAGCCGTGGCGGCCGTCCAGCACCGGCACCTTCGAGCTTCCGATGGTCTTGAAGTCGCCCTTCTTCACCGCCGCCTCGATGCGCGCGATGTCGAACACCACCACCCAGTCGCGCTCGGCCTGCATCGTGCTGGGCAGGTCCATGCCGCCCTCGCTGTTGTAGCAGGTGGAAATGGCGTACTTGCCGGCGTAGTCGGCCTCGGTGTTGTCCAGGTTGCCGTCCACCAGCACCTGCCAGGCGACCTCCATGGTGTCACCGTCGAGGGCGCTGAACATGGTCTGGTACTTCTTCGGATCGTCGAGGTCGCGGCCGTCGTTCGGCGCCGGGATCAGGAACTCGCCGTTGGCGAACACGTAGCCGGTGCGCGGCGCGCGCTGCACGCGCAGGCCGTGGATCGCCTGCACGTTGGGCACGTCGGTGATGCGGTCGGTGCGCATCACGTCGCAGCGGATGCGCGCCACGCGGGTGTGCGCCTTGTCGTTGATGAAGATGTAGCGGCCGTCGTAGTGGCCGTCAGTCTGGCTCATGTGCGGGTGGTGGCAGTCGCCGCCGGGCGGGAAGTTCGGCCCGAGCACGCGCTTGCTCTCGTTGGTGACGCCCCAGCCGATGGTGAAGTCGGGGTTGAATACCGGGATGCGCATCAGCTCGCGCATCGAGGGCACGCCGACGATGCGCACCTCGCCGGACTGACCGCCGCTCCAGAAGCCGTAGTACTCGTCGAGCTGGCCGGGCGGCACGTGGTCGGAGAGTTCGCCGGCGGCCGCGGCCGCCTTGGCCGGTCCGGCCGTGCCGACCTGGTCACCCTTGCGGCCGCAGCCCGCCAGCGCCAGTCCCGCCGCGCCGGCGAGGCTGGCCAGCGCGCTGGTCTTCATGAAGTTGCGGCGCGCTGGGTTGCCCGGTTCCACGGACTGGCCGGACTGGCCGGATTTGTTGCTCGATTCGTCGTGCATGGCATTCCATCCCTTCGGACAGGTGGTGGGTCAGTCGGCGAGCTTCGCCGGCTCGCGGGTTTCCGGCGTCGCCGCCGGGGTGATCGTCAGTACCGGGGTGGGCAGCGGCCGCGCGGCGCGCTCGCGCTTCTTGCGGCGCTCCACCAGCGGTGGGCATTTCTGGTCGTTGGCGTAGGTGACCTGGCAATCCAGGCAGTAGTGGCATTCGTTGAAGTTGATCTGGCCGATGGCGTTGATCGCCTTCACCTCGCACTCGTTGGCGCAGATCTGGCAGGGGCGGCCGCACTCGCGCCGGCGGCGCAGCCACTCGAACAGGTGGAAGCGGCCGGACACCGCCAGCCCGGCGCCCAGCGGGCACACGTAGCGGCAGTAGAACTTGTTGTTGAACGCCGACACCGCCACCAGCGCCACCGCGTAGAGCACGTAGCTCCAGGAGCGGGCGAAGTGCAGGTTGATCGCGGTCTTGAACGGCTCGACCTCGGCGTAGTGCTCGGCCATGTTGAGCGACTGCAGCGACATCCCGAACAGCACCAGCAGGATGATGTACTTGATCGCCCACAGCCGCTCGTGCAGGTACTGGGGCACCTCGAACTGCGGCACGCGCAGCCGGCGCGCCAGCTTGTTCACCAGCACCTGCAGCGCGCCGAACGGGCACAGCCAGCCGCAGTAGATGCCGCGCCCGAGCAGCAGCAGGGTGGCGGCCACGAACACCCACAGGATGAACACCAGCGGGTCCATCAGGAACGTGGACCAGTGGAAGCCGTGCAGCACCGCCTGGATGAAGGTGAGGATGTTCACCACCGACAGCTGCGCCAGCCCGTACCAGCCGATGAACACCAGCGTGTAGACGAGGAAGCCCACGCGCAGGCGTTCGAGCAGGTGCGGGCGTGTCACGATCCAGTCCTGGAACATCAGGATCAGCGTGAGCACGGTGAGCCCGGCCAGCAGCAGCGCGATGTCGATGCGGCGGCCGTACCAGATCTTCTGCCACAGCGGCGCGTTGGCCGGCAGCGCGTCGGCCGGTTCCTCGGCGGTGGCGTCCGGCCGCGTGGTGTAGGCCGTCGGCATGCGGTAGTTGCGGGTGAAGGTGTGGTAGATGCTCTGCAGCGGGCCGACCTGGCGGTTCACCATCAGCTGCAGCGTCCACGGCCGGGTCGCATCGAAGCCGCTGACGCTATGGCGCACGATGAAGATCGCCTGCTCGGCGAAGGCCGGCTTGCCGCGCAGCGGGGTGTCGTTCATCGACACCAGGTCGGTGTCCTTGAACAGCACCAGCTTGCCGTCCTGCAGCAGGTGCACGCGGTCGAAGATGCCGCCGCGCACGTAGCCCACGCCCTTGAACGAGTAGATGCCGTTGGCCATCACCGCGACCGCCGAATCGCCGGGCTTGAGCTGCTTCATCAGGTCGGCGTGGGCCACGTCGCCGAGCAGGTTGCGGCCCACCGTGGGCGGGGTGACGTCGGCGAAGTACAGGTCGATGAAGCTGTCCGCGCCGTGGCCGGGCGCCGGCGCGGTGGGGTCGTCGACCAGGCCGCTTTCCGGCTGGCCCTTGAAGGCGTCGGTGATCGCCTGCCGCGCCAGCTGCAGGTGGCCGATCGCGCCGTTGCCGGTCAGCGCCTGCCAGTCGGCCGGAACGAAGTAGTCGCTGCGGACCTGCGCGGCGGCCGCGCCGGCGTCGGCTGAGCCGGCGATCAGCCGGCGCGAGGCGGCCACCTTCAGCGCCGAGTTCATGATCGTCTCGTTGGCCACCATCGAGGTCACCGTGGCGCTGCTGATGGCGTCGATGCGCACGCTGCCGCTGCCGCCGCCGCCGACCACGATGCGGTCGTCCACGCGGTGGCCGACGTAGCGGGCCACGAAGTCGTACAGCTTCTGCACCGGGATGCCGACCAGCAGGATCGGCTCGTGCTGCTCCAGCACGCGGGCGTCGCGGATGGTGCCGTCGGCGCCGATCGACACCAGCATGTTGATCGGCGCGCCGGAGTAGGCCGGCACCGGCGCCACCATCACCGTCTCGAACACGTAGCCGACCACCTTGTCGCCGCGGTACACGGCCGCCGCGGGCGGGGTACCCTCGACGTCACCGAAGCGGTCGGCGTCGGGGAACACCTGGTGCAGCTGCGGGAAGCGGGCGTCGATGCCGGCCAGCGCCGCCGAGGCGGGCGCCAGCAACAGCAGCGCGAGCAGCAGCCTTGCGATGAGGGAGCGGGGGCGTGCGTCGCGCATCAGGCCAGCTCCGCCGTGCCTGCGATCAGCGGCAGTTCGCGCGAGCGCCAGCGTTGCTCGCCGTCGCGCGAGAACGCCAGCCACTGGTGGTCCTGCGCCGCCATCAGCGCGGACAGCTGCGGCAGCTCCAGCGAGAACGCCGCCGTGCTCATGCCGTCGGCCAGCACCGAGCGCCGTGCCACCACGGTCATGCTGGAATAACCTTGCGGCGACCAGCCGGTGCGTGGGTTGACGATGTGGAACAGGCGCCGGTCGGTGGAGAAGAACACGCGGTAGTTGCCGGAGGTCGACAGCGCCGCGTTGCGCACCTGCACCACCGCCGCCACCCGGCCCGTGTCGCGCGGATCGACGATGCCGACGCTCCAGTGCCGCTCGGGATCGTTGCCGCAGATCGCCTGGATGTCGCCGCCGGCGTCGATCAGGCCGTACTCGATGCCCGCCGCGCGCAGCGCCGCGATGCCCTGGTCGACCACGTGGCCCTTGGCGATGCCGTCCAGGGTGACCGCCATGCCCGGCCGCAGCAGCCGCGCGCCGCGCGCGTCCAGCGCGAGGTCGCGCCAGCCCACCAGCTGTTCGCGGTGCTCGACCGTGCGGCGTGCGGGTGCGTCGATGCCGGATGCCCCGCGCAGCGTCTCAAAATAGCGCAGCACCGGCAGCACGGTGACGTCGAACGCGCCCCCGGTGAGCGCCGACAGCGACAGCGCCTCGCGCAGCACCGCCTGCAGGTTCGACGGCACCAGCGCCAGCCGGCCGTCGCGGTTCAGCCGCGACAGCGGGCTGGCCGGGTCGAAGCGGGTCAGCTCGGCGGCCGTCGCGGCCATGCGCGCAAAGGCCGCCTCGATCGCCGCGCCCGCTGCCTGCACGTCGTCGCACAGGCAGGTGACCGCCACCGAGGTCTGCATCAGCGTGCGTTCGCGGCGCACCTGCCACAGGTTCTGCCTGCGCTTGAGCACCGCCCAGCCGCCGCTGGCCAGCAGGCCGCCGGCCACGGCAAGCCGGCCGGTCTGCTGCAGCCAGCGGCGACGCTCGGGTGAGCGCAGGTCGCCGGGATCGGAGGAGCGATGCATGGGGTGCCTCCCGTGGCGGTGAGCGTGTGGGCGTGACGAAGGCGAGGCGCGGGTTCAGGCCGCCGCAACGGCCACCCGTGGCGGCGGATGCGCGGCGTCGTCGCGCACGCCCAGGCGCCGCTGCAGCGCCGGGCTGGTGGTCGTGTACTGCAGGTTCGCCTTGTCGCCGGGATGCAGGTGCGCATGCGCGGCGAACGCGCACAGCGCCGTCTCGTGGAAGCCGGAGAGGATCAGCTTCTTCTTGCCCGGGTAGGTATTGATGTCGCCCACGGCGAAGACGCCGGGCGCGGAGGTCTGGAACGTCGACGGGTCCACCACCAGCTGCTGGCGTTCCAGGGCCAGCCCCCAGTCGGCGATCGGCCCCAGCGCGGGATGCAGGCCCCAGAACACCAGCAGGTGCGCAGCCCCGATGCGCTGGACCATGCCGCTGCGCGTGCGCACGCGCACCTGCGCAAGCGCCCCATCGGCCGTCTCCAGGCCCACGATGTCGCCTTCGCACAGCTGCATGCGGCCCTCGTCGCACAGCGCCTGCATGCGCGCCACGCTGGCCGGCGCCGCGCGGAAACTGGACGAGCGGTGCACCAGCACCAGGCTGCGCGCCCGGTCGACCAGGGCCAGCGCCCAGTCCAGCGCCGCATCGCCGCCGCCGGCGATCACGATGTCCTCGCCGTCGAGCAGCGCCGGCTGCGCCACCTTGTAGTGCAGCGTGCGGCCCACCAGCGGCGCGGCTTCCGGCAGGTCGAGCGTGCGCGGCGCGAACGCGCCCAGGCCGCCGGCGATGACCACCGCGCCGGCATCGAACACCAGCCCCCCGCTAGTGCGCAGGCTGAAGCGGCCGTTCGCCAGGCGCTCCAGCGAGGTGACGGTGTGGCCCAGGTGGAACTGCGGCGCGAACGGGCGGATCTGCTGCTGCAGGCGCTCGATCAGCTCGCGCCCGCTGCACACTGGCACCGCCGGGATGTCGTAGATCGGCTTGTCCGGGTACAGCTCCATGCATTGCCCGCCGGCATGCGGCACGGCATCGACCACGTGCGCATCCAGCCCCAGCAGGCCCAGCTCGAAAACCTGGAACAGGCCGACCGGGCCCGCGCCGATGATGACGGTATCGCAGCTGATCATGGAATGAATCCGCCGTGTGGACGGTGCGGATCATGCGCGCGCACAAAGGCAGTGCCTTTGACTTCGGTCAGACATGCCCACGGGGTTCGTGCGGTCGAATGCCGCATGGGCGGCCGGGCGCCCCGACCCGCGTATACCGCAACGAATCGCTGCCCGGCGCGCTTGCCTTGCGTGGCGTGCAGGGACGCGTGACCTGTCCGGGAAAGGGGTTGAACCCGAGCCGTGCCTTCGTCCCTGCGTCGGCTGAGCTGGCGGCCGAGTGCGGGGACGAAGGCAGCGGCGATTTCCCGCCGTCTCGTTCCAGGTTTCCGGCTCCAACGCGGGCACCGGCGCGAACCGCGTGATTCCCGGTGCCGGCGCGTGCGTCGGCGGCGATCGGTTCGGTGCGCCCGGTGGTGGGCTGGCCGTCCGCATCCAGCCGGAAAGACAATGCCGGCGCGAAGCGTTCTTCGGCGGCGCGGCCGGGCAGGTCGCTGGCGTCGGGCTCGCCGTCGACGACCAGGAAGAAGATACGATCGGCGTGCCCCATCCGCTTGAACGCCAGCACTTCCGCATTGACCCAGGGCGAGGTTGCCGAGCGCGGCGAGCAGATCACGATCAGGTTCGCCGACTGCGCCAGCCCTCCATCGACCTTGCGGCCGAGATCGGTCGCGCTGGCCAGTTCGTCGCGGTCGCGGAAGATCGGTGCGAGACGGCCGGGGATGACGCCGGCGGTGGTGGTCTGGCCGACCGGCCGTTTCGGGATCGCGCAGGCTTCCAGGGGCTTGTGCAGCCAGCCGGCCCGGGACTTGTCCTGGTGGCTGTGGCTGATGAAGGCGCGATACCGGAAGGCCGGCATCACGGAGGCCTGCGTCATGATGCATCGCACCCCCGCACGGAACTGCGCATTCCCTTGCCGGGAAGTCCCCATTCACCCGGCCGCAGCTCAGGCGCAGGACAGTTGCAGCATCCCGGTAGGCACCGGCGATTTCATGACGATGCCATGCAAAGTGCGATGTGCATTACGTTTACGTGCTGTGCGGCAGCGAATCAATGCCGCGGTTCGAGGACCAGGGTGTGCTGGTCCGGTCCCGGCAGCAGCGGCGTTGGCCGCCCTTTGAACCAGTCGTCATGGCCCGCGCCGAAGTACGGCGACAATGGGTGGTCGCTCTGGCCGCCGGGCATGTTGAGGATGCCGTCGGCCTCGTGGCCGGGCGCCACGTCCAGGTGCTCGGAGGCGCCGAAGCCGGGCGCGGCGACGTGCGGCATGTTGTTGTCGCCGGGGATCGGCTGATCGGGCATGTCGATGAAGCGGTCCAGCCAGGACGGCAGGGCCGCGGACAGCGGGTGGCGGATGCCGGCGCGGTTGCGCTCGCCCCAGCTGCGCGCGGCGAGGCCGCCGGGTCGCCTCCCGAGTTCGTTTGCCACATGGCGGGCGGCGTCGACGAGCAGGGCGTGCCAGTCGGGGTATTTCGGGGCGAGCAGGTGCGCGGGCTGGGCACGCACCAGCGCCCACACGGCCGCCTCGGCGCTGTTCTCGCCGGGCCAGCTGAAGTCGGGGTAGCGTTGCTGCACCCGTGCCGCGAACGGGGTCAGCACGGCTTCGCCGACCCGGTCGCGGAACGCGCGCACCAGCCGGTAGTCCACGCTGTCGACGGCGGCGCGTTCGCGCCAGTGCGCGGTGAGCTGGCGCAACTGCCGCAGCGACGGGTCGGTGCCGTCAGCCAGGGTGTCCTGCAGCAGGCGCTGCCAGGGAGTGAGGAACACGGCGCGGTCGTCGAGCTGGATGTCGAGCAGGCTGCCTGGCGTGAAGCTGGCGCGGGTACGCAGGTCGTCGCGGATCTGCTGCGCGCGGGCGCCGAGATCGTGGCCGCCATTGCCGAGCAAGGCCAGCGCATCGCCGTCGACAGTGCGGTTGTTCGCCGTCCACAGCCGGCCATCGGCGGGATTCTCGAGGCGCGGGTACTGTGCGGGCGCGGCCCAGCCCTGCCAGCCGCTGCCGGGCGCGGACCAGTCCGAGGGCAGCAGCGGGTCGATGCCGGCACGCAACGGGATGCTGTTGCCGGCGATGGTCCAGCCGATGTGCCCGGCACGGTCGGCGACCAGCAGGTTCTGCGGCGGCATGCCGAGCCGCGGCGCCAGATCCAGCGCGCCGGCCACGTCGGTGGCGTGCTCCAGCTGCATCAGCTCGAGGTTGTAGCCGTGCGGCCGGCCGCCGATCCAGGCCAGCGCCAGCGGCGTGCCGTCGGTATCTTCCCCCATGATCGGGCCCCAGCGGGTGTCCTCGACCTTGAGGATGGCGTCGGGGCGGCCCTTGACCTGGAGGTGCTCTTCGTGGGCGTCGATCGTGGCCCAGCCCTCCGGCACCTTGTAGCGGGAAGCGTCGGCAGGATCGCGCCGCACGCGCACCCAGTCCTGCCAGTCGCCGTAGCTGTTGGTGAAGCCCCAGGCGATCTGGCCGTTGGAGCCGACGATGATCGCCGGCGTGCCGGGCAGGCTGACGCCGTTGACGTCGCGCCGGCCGCCTGGCGCGGCGGGGTCGGGGTAGCGCAGGCGGGTGCGGAACCAGATGTTCGGCACGCGCAGTCCCAGGTGCATGTCGTTCGCCAGCAGCGCGGCACCGTTGCCGGTGAGCGTGCCGGCCACCGCGAAGCTGTTGCTGCCGGGGCGCGGCGCGTCCAGCGCCGGCGCCAGCGCGGCGGCCAGCGACGTCGCGGAGACGGCCGTCGTCGGGGCGGCGGTGGACGCGGGCCGCCGCAGGTCGTACACGTCGGCGGCGGGGACCATCGGCGGGCGCGACAGCTGTCCGCTCAGCGGCGCCTCCCAGTCG